>NZ_CP027229.1:2207500-2807500 GCF_002999135.1 Capnocytophaga sp. oral taxon 878 | reverse complement strand
CTTCTTTCTGGTTAAGTACTGCTAAGCGGCGTCCGTATCGGTCGAAGATAGTAGCTCGGATGAACGGATACTTCTCTACATTACGAGGTGCCCAAGTATCATAGGTGCCATCGCCGTTAGGGGTAAAGAAGTTAGGTATGAATACGTCGAAATATTCTTCATAGAAAATCTTTTCGAGTACGCAACCATTACCTGGGTTAGGGTTTTCACTAGCGCTATCAAAGACTCTTACTTTTACTATTTTATAGGTTTTTCCACTTACTGGATCGGTATAGTCGGGGTCGGTAAGCTTGAGTTCATAGATATTTTTATCGTCATAATACTCTCCGTTGAACTCATAGCGGTAAGGTTTTCGTCCTCCTACACCTTCTACTTGTAGGGTATTAACTACTGTAGTAGGTGTTTTTACTATATTTGTGATTTGATAAATCTCTTCAATACTTATTGGTTTGGTAAGTACTTGGTTACAAACCTTAAGCATTCCTGTTACAGAGTGTACGCTGGTATACTCTATTTCGAGGGTTTGGGTAGCGATGCTTCTGTCAAAACGAGTTTGGTCTATATAACCAATATTTACTCCGTTATTACGTGAGAAGGTTTGTGCTACACTGCTACCATTGAGCTTATAGGTCATATTATTAAAGTTAACTTCATCTTTAAAGCGTACTTCAATATAAGTAGTGAACTCATTATTATCACAATTATAACGCTGAACGGTTTCGGCATCAAGATCTGGTGATGAGTAAACAGTGAACTCATAAGATGGTGACATTGTACAACCTACACCTGCGCCTTGACCACTATCGGTGATAATTATCTTATAGGTACCTGCTGGATAACCTGCCCCTGTAGGTGGGGTATTAGGTGAATTTATCAGGGTAGTGCTATACACATTGGTTTCATAGTGATAAGTGATATTGGTATACTTATCAACTATTTCGACAGTATAAGGAGGACGGCCTCCTGCCACATGGAAATCAAACGAGCCATCATTACCTCCGTAACATACTAAGAGATTGGAAGTAGTTTCGGAAACTGTAATAGGTTTAGGTTCTACTACTTCAAGCTGTTCAACTTTTACATTACAGCCCCAAGTATCCATAATCTCGAAGGTATAAATACCTGGTAAGAGGTTATCGAAACGACCGTTATCACGTTGTGTTAGGGTATTATAATTGGCATCTATTAATGAATAGTAATAGTTACCAGAACCACCTGTGATAGTGCTTGGTATGGCCTCGATAATACCATCGGAACTACCAAAGCAAGTAGCATGCTGGGTTACAGTAATGGTACCAGTAATAGTATCGGGATGCAACAAGCCTACTTGGGTAGTACCTGAAGCAATTTGGCAACCCCAAGCATCGGTAATGGTTATCGTATAGGTAACCACACCTCCTGGTGTACCTGTTGATACTAAGTTCTTGAACAGAGTGCTATCACCATCGATACTAATATCCTTTTGACCTGTAATAGCACCGCCTTGGATATCGACCCTATAAGGAGCCCAACCACCTGAAACTGTTACAAGAATCTCACCACGGTTATTATCACAAGTTACACTAGCGGTTTCTTGTGCAAATACAGTTATTGGGCGCTCAGCTTCAATAAGCTCAAAGGTGGTGTTGGCGGCACAACCTGTAATAAGTGAGGAAGCCTCAACACGATACTTACCAGCATTAAGAGTTTGCTGTGTTTTACCTGGGGTAAGAGTACCATTGGTTGTACCACTTACTACAGCACTATTAGTAGCTATATCGTAAATTACATAGTTAAAGCCGTTAGCCACTTGGTCGCCATCAGTAAGGCGAGTATCAGTAAGTTCAAGGGTTACCTGACCTGTACCACCCTTACAAGTTACCCTTGTAATATCTTTAGCTTCTAGGAGCAAGGTACTAGGATCAAGAACAGTATAGTTAGTACTTACTTCACAACCTGTTGATAGATTACGAGCTGTAATTACATAGTTACCAGTCTCGGTAAGGGTAACATTATTATAAGTCATACTATTGAGTATCTGATTTGGTATTGCAGGATTTAAATAACCTGCTTTAGTAATGATATACTCAATACGCTCATTATTATATACCGTAGTACTACTAAGAGTTACATTAAATATCTCACCAGTATTCACACAAGTAAGGGCTTGTGTTTGGCTAGCAGTAAGACTGCTCATTGCAAGAGTTGATGAGATTGTTACTGCCCCTGTTGAAGCCTCACAACCATTAGCATCGTACACACGTGCATAGTAGTTGGTATTGGCAGTTAAATAGTTAGGTAGAGTGTAAGTGTATTTATTTACATTATCTTCTACTGTTTGCTGATTAATAACTACATTAGAACCTACTTCACGGAACTCAACACGTGAGTATGGTAAAGTACCACCCGTAACTCCTGAAAGATCTAGTTCAAGCTTTGGATAAGTAGTTTCTCCTGTGAGATAACCACTATCACGTTCACAACGGTAATCTTCCTTAGTTAAGGCGTTAGGATTAATAGTTATTGCATCAGGAGCGATTACTGCTATTTCTGTTGTAACTTCACAACCATAAGCTGATTTTGCCTTAACAATGTATTTAGCACCTCCTAATGAGATAGGTCCTGAAGGCACACCTTCAAAAGTAACGTAATTCAAGTTATCAGTTTTCACTACTGGAGAACCTATTACTGATGAGGTTGTTACTTTATCAACTAGATCAAATACATAAGGCGCATCGGATGCTGGAGTTACTTTCACCCTTACAGTAGCTGTTTGATTAGCACACGAAGGGGTTGTTATTGAAAGTACCTCAATAGTAGGCATCTGAGGTTGTGCAACAGTAAAGTTCATAGTTTGAGCACACTCTGCCGAAGTACCAAAGGTAGCTGCATCATACACATTAATACGGTAGTTACCTGCAGTAATGGTATAAGTAGCTCCATTTGCATTATATGAGTTACCTGTTACATTATCAGCAGTAATAATAGGAACAGAACGCTGTGTATTATCAGGCTGGCTAGACAAACGATATAAGCTTATACGATAAGCACCAGAACCACCAGTGATATTAGTAACATTAATATCGGCAGTACCATTACCACAAGGTACTATTGGAGTGTGAGAAGCTTTGAACTTAATCATTTCATTCACACGGAAAGTAGTACCAGTCTCGCAACCATTGGCATCACGTATTGACAAGGTATATGATGCTACGTTAGGAGCTAAACGGATTGGCAATAAAGCCTCATTATCAGTAGCTGAAGTAGGTACAGTAAAGTTTTGCCAGTTAGTAATACCATCTATTTTGTAAAGATGTTGTCCCACACCTTTAGTAGCGAATATTACACTTATAGGGTAATCAGCATTCTCACTACAAGCATCGTGTACAGCTACAGAGGCTATAGCAGGAGTACTATCCATACCTACAGTTACCTGATAGTTCTTATCACAACCATTAGCATCACGAACATATACACGATAAGTACCTGAAGGCAAATCACGTGAGGCTTGGTGATTATTAATATTAAATGCATTATCTAAGGCATTACCTGTAAGTACTACTGGAGTATAAACCTCATAGTAATACTGATAAGGAGCCGTACCTCCGGCAGCATCTACTACTACCTTACCTAACCCATTATTTGCTGGCTGCTGGCAGTTAGCATTTTTAGTTACTGTTACAGTAGCTGTAAGCAATGAAGAAGATTTACCTATAGTAAACTCTTCTGATCCCATTGTACAAAGAGTTACTGGATCTGTAAATAGTACAAAGTAACGACCTGCTGGTATATTTTGTATAGTAACATTTTCACCTACTGATGATGTCCCCGTAAGAGGCAATGCACCTCCTACAGGTAGATTATTTCCTGCTGCATCTACAGGATTGGTAAGCACAGGGTTAGAAGGTGGATATTTGTACACATTATAATTTATACTACCTGCTGTATTCCAGTTTTTAAGGAATAAATTCAATTTACCATCATTGTTATCAGCACAAGTAGTAGGTTTTGTTCCTGTAATAGTCACCTCTAAATTTGATGTAGTAGGCACCTTAATTTTAGCTTCTTTTGTAAAACTACAGCCAGTGTTAGTGTCGTATACTATGAAAGTATAACGTACTCCAGGAGCTAAGCCTGTAAAGGTATACGTAGAAGCTTGTGCTATAGTACCGTCAGAAAGGGTTGTAGTTGTTACGTCACCCATACGATACCAATTATGACCACCCACTGTATGTATAGGTAGTGTTGCTCCTACAGGCATTGTCATGCCTGCGTGGTACACTGCTATATACTGACCATTAGCTATTGTATTTCCTGAACTTGCAAATACTGATACTGCTACTTCACCATTAGTTCCTCCACAAGCTACAACTGTGGTTGAACGTACATCAAGATTGTCAGATTCTGAAGCTATGACAAAATCATTTATATACTTACAGCCTTTGCTATCTTCAACAAGCACTTGGTATCTACCAATATCTTTATTAGTAAACTGCTCAGCATCATTTGTTTGTACATTAGCACGGATTTCATCAACAAAACCATTCTTACGCAAGGTAATAGTAAACGGAGCTGTACCGCCAGCCGTTACTTGTGCTGTAATTGTTGATAATAAAGTACCTCCACTACTACCTGTACATTTCAAGTTAGTATGGGTTACTGTTGCTACCATAGCAGGTACTTGAGTAATAACTACAGGCATAGGTTCTGAAGTACAATGTTTAGAATCTTCTATTGTAAGAGTATAAGTTCCAGCTGGTAATCCCACTATATCGCCAACACCATATTGTGCTGTAGTAATTCCGTTAAAGAGCAATATAGAATAAGGAGGTATACCACCAGTAATACTACTACTATTAAGTAGTATTTTACCTGTATTAATACCTGCACAATTTACATTTTCAACTGTTGGGGTAGTTGTAAACGCAGGAGCTACTATCTTTACAGTTTGCTTATCCGATAATACTTCACAGTAATCACCATTATCCATACGATAACGTACTTTAAAATAGTAATCTCCTTCTATACTAGTTTTGAAAGTATACTCGTTACCTGATGTACTTAAGCTCATACCTGTAGGTATAGCTACACTAAAGCCCGATGTTGGATTATTACTCCACAAAAACTGACGTGTACCTACACGACCACCAGAGTGAGTTATCTTGAACTCTGCCTGACTATTAGGCGTACAATCTTTAGCTGTATGTAATACAGTTCTGATACGTAATGGGTTTTCAATAGTGTAAGTAGTTTGAGTTGTACAAGAACCACCATCACGTACATATATAGTATAAGAACCTGCAGTTAGGTTTTCAAAAGCAAACGATGTACTACTTGCAGTGGCTGCATTTTCATAAGTAATATTATCTTTACTAAACTGATACTCACCATTACCACTTAACACATTTACTTGAAGTCTACCACTAGTACCTCCTGCAAAGCAAGGTTCTAAATCAACTACTTCTATTTGCAGAGGTTTAACATTAGGAACTACAAAGGTAGCTGAAGCCACACAACCATTGGCATCTACAGCTTCTATACGATAAGTACCTTGTTCCAGATTGAAATCGGCTTCATTATTTACTGCTGCTTTAGAAGCTGGGGCTGTACCACCTCCTATAGGACTATAACGGAAAGTAGTATATGGACGCGCACCTCCTTCCGCAGTAAAGCGTACTGAAGCAAACGTATTTTGGCAATTTACAGGAGCCTGAATAGTAGCTGTAACTGTTAATGGCACTGGTTTCTTAATAGTGTAATTAAAGCTTGTTACACAATTAGCATTACCTGGTTTACGTATATAAATTGTAGCATTATTTATAGCTGATAAACCTGTTATAGTAGCTACCCCTTGGGTAATAGTAGTAGCTGACAGGGTTACTGCTGTCCAGCTATTAGTACCTGAAAGCTGATACTCAACACTATTACCTCCTGGATTATCTACTGTAAGGAAAATAGAACCATCGTTCTGTCCACATTTTTCATCAGCTGCAGTACCACGAGCTGCAAATTTACGATTATTTTCTATATTTACTGATACTCCCTCTGCTCGTACTTCACATACTTTAGTAGGTTGCCATATTTCAATATCATCTACAGCAAAGTCCGAACCTTCTTGAGAGTCATTAGCTATATTTCTAATTTCAAATACTACCGAGTTATAGTTTACTTGTGTAGCAGCAAAGGTTACTTTCTTATTCACCCAAGCACCAGCCTGTTGTAATTCCCCTAATGATTTTTCTACATACTGACTCATATTACCAGGGTTATAAAGTCGTACTACCAAGTTAGGATTTATTGCTCCTATATAGCTAGCAGGTATCAGATTGAATAAGTTTACTGATACACTCAGCTCTTGATTCACTACCACACCATTAATAGTGCGTTTATACACTACTCCACTATCATTAGCAGTAGCACCACCATTAATAGCCAAATAACGACCATCAGTAACACCTGAGGCATCAATAGGAGTTGGACTTACCCAGATAGGTAACGTAGGCACTTGGCGGGTAATCATATATTGATTATTAGTCAGTGCTGTACCATTGGAATTACAAGTTATAAATATAACATCAGAATCACAAGTATCTAAACCTGTGCCAAAATTTTCTTTAAACAATATATTAGGTGTAGTACCTGTCACATTGGCAGGAGTGTAGATAGCATAAATGCTATATACTCCTGGTGAAAGTGTAAACACATTTGAGGTACGTGTTTCATTAAGAGTACCATCAGCATTAGTAATTTGGAATTTATAGTTACCAGTAGGATTGGTAGTAACTGTAAAGGTACCTTTACCTTCACAATCATACTGTACTGCTGTAGTAGTTACAGTAGCTGGCACTATAGGTTTTATTTGGATAGGAATTTCTAATACACACTTATTACTATCACGCACATATACTACTGAAGCAGTAGAACCTACCATAAGCACCGGATTAGTACTATAGTTCACATTATTAGCACTGAACTCATAGCCCTTACCAGTACCTCCAGATACATTATTAATAATTACTTTGTACTGCTTGGTAGGGGTCGCTGTATCACATGAAATATCTTCAGCTACCCCAGCATAAGCACGAATGGTGCTATCCATACTCTTAACTTCAAGATTAGGATTACTATAAGTACAAACAGCACTAGCACTGCTACCCATAGTTACCCTTATTTCAAGCTCATACTTAGCAGCAATAAGGTTATTAAAGAAACCTGTTGTATTCTCATCTACATATACTTTATTGCCTAATGAATCAAAACGATAAAGTATAGACTTCACATTTTGCTGAGTGTTATAGGTAACTGATATTTGTCCAGAGTTAGGCAATGCCCCACAAACTACATCACGAATATTAATTTTATAACCTAAAAAGTCTTCAGGTAAAATATCAATCGCAGGAGTAAGAGCGTATGCATTTTGTGCATCTTTAGCTAAGAATACATAACTACCTGGCTGGGTTATTTGTACATCTCGATCTTGTCCTATAATACCAACAGGGATACCATTAACAATATAATCAGAAGGCTGTACATCACTATAATTGGTATAACCTTTTTGTATCACGCCATCTATACTCCAAATAGCAAAGCTAAAGGTAGGATCACCACCCGATGCTTGGAAATTAATAGTACGTAGATTACAATTTTTCCATGCTTTAGCTGTTGCTTTAGCTGTGAATTTTAGGGTTCTCTTAATTTCTTGAGAATATGTCCACTTACAGCTTTGTGGCAAAGAAGGTGAGGTTACCTCAATTACATAATTACCAGGATTAGTAATTGTGAATGAATGAATAGGCGAGTTTTTAGTGATTGAGAGCTGTCCGTTCTGTGGAATTACAGTACCGCTGTTATCTTTTATCACATATTTATAAGCTATACCCGAGGTAGCCATTTTAATAGAAATGTTACCTGCTCGATAGCTGTCAATATCATTATAATTAGTTACTTCGCCTGAAAGGGCATTGTTAAATACATCAAAATGGAATAGGCTTACACAATCTCCTCCAGCATTAGTCACACGCAAGCGGTAATGTGCTGTAGAGTTTACTGTGAAACTTGGATTTGTAGAAACAGTATGCCAGTCACTATCAGTAGTGTTAGGACAGTTTTGCCCTTTAGGACTTGCACCATTATTTAACTGTTGCCATTCTATTTTTGAGTTACGGAAGTTAACCTTCAACGTTCTAGACGACTCATTACACAAAATAATGTGGCTTACATAAATATCTTCCGAAGCACATTTATCTCCTCCATTAGCTTGTGAGCGGATAGGATCTGTAATATTCTCGCCATCTACTAGCTGTATTTGTTCAGTAGTAGTATAAGTAGTGCCATTGCACTCTTTTATTTTTTCTACACGATAAGTTCCTGTAGCTGTTGCATCAATATAGTTAAGATTCAATGGGTTTGCTTGTTGTAAGCCATCTTTGTACCATATATAACGATCAAAACCAGCAATAGCAGTAAGGCGTGTAGTAATAGCAGGATCACTTACACAATACAACTCCGAACGGTTGCACGAAGCAGTAGAAACTTGTATAGTAGTCGAGCTTGTTTTGGTTTGCTTAGGCACTATACAGTTAGGTCGCCCTCCTTCGTAAGAGAAAGTGTAAGATGCTTGTAGTATATTCATACAAGGCTTACCAAACTCATCACAATCACCGTTAAGCTGTAAAGGGATACGTATTTCACGTTCAGCTTGCCCTGGTCGCAAGGTTTGCGCAGGGATATGAATAGTAAAGGTGTTAGAAGTCTTTTCAGTTACTACAGGGCGGAAAGTCGTCTCAATAGCTCCAGAGAAATCAGGCTCACCTATCTTCACACCTGGGTGATTAGGCAAGGTTATTTGCATAGTAGCCGAAGTAACATTTTCCTGTCCTATGTTTTTATACTTAATGCGGTAGTAGAAACTTTCAGTAGTAGCCAAGTTATGCGTGATTACGCCATTGGTACCATCTACAAAGTCATCTTTCATTTGCATATCAATAGCATTGCTCTTCACCTCTACATTAAAGGTGCAAGTAGCCACATTGCCCGATGTATCTTCAAACACATAAGTAACTGTATGCAAGCCAACGTCAAAATGTTGTCCACTTTGGTGTGTTTGGCTCCAAGCCCCTACCCTACAATTATCAGTAGCAGTTACCACACCCCAACTAGCTACACCATAACACTGCCCTACAAGAGTATTTACAGTAATAGTGCCTGTAGGGCAACCTGTAATTACCGGCGGGGTAGTATCAGGAGTAAACTGAGGCGTTATAGATGCTACTCCCGAAGGGTTCACTACGCACAAACTAGTATCAGCAAGGTTATAGCGTACCAAGTAACGAGTAGCTCTTTTAACTGTATCAGTAATTGTTTGTGTTATACCTAAAGAAGTTTCAGTATTATCAGTCTCTACACGGAACCACTCAATATCAAACAGCTGAGTAGAGCCCCCAAAGGTAAGTTCAACCTCATCACCATTACAAGGGTTGGTAGATTTTGATATATAGGTAATACTAGGAGCAGTATAGTTATTAGAGTTTACAATTATATTATTATCAGGATAACTACCACAGCTATGAATAGTTTCAACTACATAGGTGCCATTAGGTACGTTTTTAAATACGTAACCAGTCTCTCCCGATGCAGCTTGAAACTGAGGACTAGAAGACACCTCTGTGCCATCAGGACGTTTCAGTACAAACTGAAGTGGATAGTTAATATATTCAGGGTTTTTCACACGTACAGCCACCAACCCTGTACCTCCAGCCGATGAGCAAGATGTCCCTACTACATCACGCTGCAAAGCTCCTGTAGGACTAATAGTCAGGTACACACGGCTTACGTGGTTAGTAATTCGGCTCCTGTTGGCAATATCATAAGATAGCTTATCTGCATCTTCTGATGGCACCATACTATAGCCCCCTAATGCAGCAAGAGGGTTGGTAATCATGGTAACCTTTTCAGTTGCCGACCCTGGATTATCAATTTCTTTAATACGAGCATGATAATAATAAGTAGATTCAAACTTATACTCACCATCCGAAAGGTTATTAAAGGTATGTGTTCTGTCACGAGAGCGCTCTACTTGTTGCCAAGTACCTGCATTTGTTTTTTTGAACAGAGTGAAAGCTGTATACTGTATAGTACCTACAGGGGTTGCTTCCAATGCGTATGATATTTTAGACGTACCTTGACAGCCTTGTACTACCTTCAGTTCATCTTTATCATATTGCATAGGTGTATCAAGGTTAATTCTCTTGGTAGCAGCATTGCCACAAGCATCAGTAATGGTAACATCATATTGCCCTGGCGGTATATCACCAAACTCAAAGCGGTATGCATCATTTGAAATATCAGGATTCCATACCTGTTTAACCATTGGGAAGGTATAAGTTACTTTGCGCAATGGTTCAAATGGCAAGGCTGTTTGGAAATCATAAGTACGGGTACCAGTACCTCCGTCATCCACATAGTCCAATTTTACAGTAATAGGATAATTAAAATGGTACCCTGCTACCCATTTGCGCAAGGTTACTGTACCTTTATAGGCACCTCTATCAACTTCAATACCGTTAAAGCGCTCTGCTATTTTGCTATGGGCTGTCTTAACTTCAGCAATACGTACAGGCTCATAACAGTTTGAATACCCTTTGGTTTTAAATTTTACTTTATAATATCCATCAGAACGCCCTGATAAATCAGCATAGAGCGTACCATTGTTATTTATCCAGTTATAATCAGAACCAGGTGTTAATAATTGCCATTTGGTGTTATCATTAATTTCACCACCTGTATATGAACCCGCTTCAAAACCTGGATATTGCTTCGTACCAGTATATTGGTACACCTCATAATAAAAACCGTGAGTACCAACAGAAGGGTTAGATAACCAATCGGCTATTGTAAAGCCTTGCCAATCATAATAACCAAAATTAAATGTATCCGAAGCATTATCAGGATTAGGCAATTTTACTTTCCTAAAATAAGTATTTACCAACAAATACCTTTTAGTATTCGGTGTCGGACAAGGATCAGCAGGGTTTACATTTAAGTCTGATCGGTTCGTAGCCTCAATAGCCGAAGAACCTCCCCTATGCAAAAATATGTAATGACCTTCATTAGCAGGTACATTAGTTTCTGTAGTCCTATTTTTAAGTACATCTACCTTGTTTTCATCAAGTTTGAATTTCTTTACTACAGTAGTTTTACCCAAATTTAACGTCAATTCTACTATATCATTTTCTTCAAACTGTACTACGCCTTTAGTAGAGAATGAATAAGCATTTGCTTCACCTGCTCGCTCTTGGTTCTGGTATTTATTGGTAATATCATAAGTACCTTGTAGCACTCCAGCACTGTTATAACGTCTCAGAACAGCTGTATTGGCACGTGCTTTTATCTGTGATTCTAAGCCATAGATATCTACATTGTCTTTGCGTTTTAGGCGAAACGACATAAAGAACTTGCAGTTCTTATCAACCCTTAATGTACTACGATCGCCTTCTATTTCAAACTCCATACAATCAATCGTAAGCTCAGGCTGATTTACAGAGAAAGCACGGTAGTTGGTATCACCACAAGAAGATACCCCTCCTGCTTTGTCGTGTACAGAAAGAGTATAATCATTACCTGCAGTAATAGGCTGTGCTGCCGTACCTTGTATAGTTACAGCAAAAGGCTGATTTACATTAGGATTAACAAGATTATTATTACTATACACAGTAGTACTTCCTTTCTTAAGTACTACCTCAAAAGGACCTTTAGCCCCTTTCTGAATAGTGAATTCCACTCGCCCGTCATCCCCCGCACCAGCACAAGATGGTGGGTATGACTTAAATACAGTGAAGATAGGTGGCACATAATTAGAAGTAACTGATACCGTACGGGCATTAGATCTTTTATTAGTCTCTACCTCAATAAGAGTAACAGTGTAAGTACCCACTTTCAGCCCTTGAAACTCATACACGTCTTTCCCCGAAACTCCTATTTCCATAGGCTCGGTACGCCCTACAGGGTCGTTAGGTATATCCAATTTCACTTGCACCTTGGTACCGGCACTACCCATCCCCGGAGGAAGAGTAATTTTCAGTTTACTATCGCCCATACACTGCCCTTTAGTAACCTGATGCTGGAAAGCATTGAGGTTCAGAGGCATTTGTGCCAAAGCGGTGAAGATTGTTGTTATTACTAAAAGAATTGTTAGAAAAAACTTTTTCATAATGATTATATGCTATTCTTGAAACAAATACTGTCTGTTATTAGATACTTTAATGCACAAAAGTACACATTTTTATCGAGGTGACAAAATATAAAAAAGTTAAATGTTAATTTTTTAAGGACACAGTAACCGAATATCACACCACAAAACACAACCCAAAATACTGATTTATAAATATATACAAATAAAAATAACCTCCCACCAAACCTCACAATTATTTATTTTTTTAACGTTTTATAGATGAAAATTTAACAGCTATATGCCGTGAAATTAGTCGCCAATAACCGGTAAATCACCCCAAAAAGAGTGTAAAAAGAGGTAAGCCTCAAGCCTACAAGTAACCAGTCCTCCCCCTCCCTTCACCCTCTTTTCCTCTCTCATTTATTATTCTTCATCAAAAATCCATTTTCTTTGCGAATAATGCAAAACCACTCCCTCCCTCCCTATCCCCTATCTCCTAACTCCTTCCCCCTTATAATCAGCCCTTCCCAACCCCACTCTCTCACCTCTTATCTCTTATCTATCACCTACCTTAAACGAACTTATAACGAAGGATAAACGAACTATAAACGAAGGATAAACATTACCTTGCTGATTATCAGTTGTATTCACCCCACACCTTCCATTGCATAATTCGCAACCAAATCGCCAAAACATTGCATTATTTTCATCTCCCCTCCCCTCCTCCCTATTACTGTCAATAGCCAATGCTCCTCCCCGCAACTCTCTTCTTTCCCCTTGTCCAATAGCCTCCCCCAAAAAGAATTAGCCCTCCCAATACAACCTCCACAAAAACTAAGTAAAAAATCTTGCTAATTGATATTTATTTTGTACTTTTGCACTCTAAAAACTAAAGATTTAATAAATGGAATTCCTTTTTTCAGCCGATGCCCTTGTGGCGCTCATTACCCTAACCTTTTTAGAAATAGTTTTAGGGATTGATAATGTGATATTTATATCAATAGTTACCGGTAAGCTGCCCGAGCATCAGCGCAAAGGCGCCACCCGCTTAGGGCTCTTTTTAGCTATGTTTATGCGCATAGGGTTGCTCTTAGGCGTATCCTACCTTATAAAGTTAAAAGACCCCCTCATCAGTTTCGATTGGGGCTGGTTCTCAGCTCATTTTAACGGACAGGCTCTCATATTGCTCGCCGGTGGTATTTTCTTGCTGTACAAATCTACCAAAGAAATCCACGCCAAAGTAAACCATATCGAACACGTTACCCAGTCCGATGAGCCTCAAGCTCGCCAGCACGCCTCATTTGGCGGTACAATTATACAAATACTACTCATCGATATCATCTTCTCAGTCGATAGTATCCTCACCGCCGTAGGTATGACCAATGGAATTAACGGCGCTCTGTACCTAATGATTACAGCAGTCGTGCTTTCAGTAGCCATAATGATGCTCTTTGCCAACCCCGTAGGCAACTTCGTGAACCGCAATCCTTCAATACAAATATTAGCCCTTTCATTCCTGATACTCATCGGCTTTATGCTCATCACCGAGAGTATGCACCTTTCCGAAGCCGTACTCGCTGGGCAAACCGTAGGGGCGGTACCTAAGGGCTACTTGTACTTTGCCATCGCCTTCTCATTAGGAGTTGAGTTCCTCAATATGAGAATGCGAAAAAAAAACAATAACTAATACTTAAAAGTTTAATACAATGGACACAACAACACTTAAAATAATTTTCAACAATGCCGATTTATTGTTGTTCCAACCTTTGTTTGATAGGTTTAAAATAAAAACAACAGTTCTAGAAAACGATGATTTCTACTACAATTTGTCGGCAGAAGATATAGAAAATATAGAGAAATCTAAAGAGCAAAAAAGATTAGGACTTTACAAGCATACTTCAGAAGTTCACAAATTAATACAAGAAAAACATGGAATTATTTTGGACAGATAATGCTATTGATAATCTTGATGAAACACTCACCTATTGGATAAGAAGAAATAAATCAAATGCCTATTCTGAAAAAATAGTTTTGTAATTCACTTTTTAGCAATACTATTCTTGTTAGGGGCAGTACTATTCTCCCTACCATTGCTTTACTAAAAACCTACTAACTCCTAACACCATACACCTTAACAATGGACAATATTTTAGGATACGATACCATAAAAAACTATTTACAAGCAAGTGTTAGCGCTGGCCGAATCCCCCACGCACAGCTGTTTGTAGCTGCCGAAGGGCAAGGCGCCCTCCCTATGGCGATTGCCTATGCTGGGCTTATCCTATCACAAGCCAACCCCAAGGCAGCCGCACAGTGCGCACAACTCGCCCACCCCGACCTCCACTTCGCCTTCCCCACCTCCACCAACGATAAGGTAAAGAAAGACCCCGTAAGCTCATTGTTTATGGACGAGTGGCGCACCTTTGTAAAGGAACAGCCCTACGGCTCCCTCTTCGATTGGTTCACATTCTTAGGAATCGAAAAAAAACAAGCCAATATAGGCGTCAACGAAGCCAAAGAAATCACCAATAAGCTCGCCCTCAAATCCTTTGAAGGTGGCTATAAAGTGATGATTATTTGGATGGCCGAAAAAATGAACCTCGAAGCTGCCAATAAGCTGCTAAAACTACTCGAAGAACCAGCCGAGAAAACAGTTTTCATATTAGTAGTCGAAGATGAAAACGCCCTGCTCGATACCATCAAATCCCGATGCCAAATACTGCGCTTCCCTCCCCTAAGTGAGAACGCCATCCGAGGCGCTCTTATCTCTCGTGGCGTACCCGAAACCGAAGCTACCAAAATAGCCCTACGCGCACAAGGCAACTATAACAAAGCACTCCAACTAATGGACAATAAAGAAGGAGAAGACGCCCTTTTTGAGCGTTGGTTCATAGCTTGGGTACGCAGCGCCTACCGCGCCAAAGGGAACAAAGCCGCCATACAAGGACTACTAGCGTGGAGTGATGAGATTAACACCGTAGGGCGCGAAGCTCAAAAACAGTTTTTGCAGTATTGTGCCGAAGTTTTCAGGCAGGCATTATTGCTAAACTACAAGGCAAGCAATTTGGTATACATCCAGTTCACCGACCCTAGCTTTCAGTTAGAGCGCTTTGCCCCTTTCATTCACGGCAATAACATCGAAGCCATATACCAACTTATTGAAGAAGCACAACTGCACGTCGAGCGTAATGGTAACGGCAAAGTCATCTTTACCGATTTAGCCATCAAGCTCACCCGCTTGCTACACTCCAAATAGGTAACAAAATAATTTGCTAATTTGCTAATTTTCAGAGTTTATGTTAAACGCAATTTCCCCCATCGATGGGCGTTATGCCAGCAAAACGGCTGCCCTTGTGCCTTTCTTTTCAGAAATGGCACTGATTCGTTATCGTGTAAAAGTAGAAGTAGAGTACTTTATAGCCCTCTGCGAACTGCCTTTGCCCCAATTAGCATCTTTCCCCAAAGAAAGATATGCCGAGCTGAGAAAACTATACCAAAACTTTGGTGAAGAAGAGGCCTTACAAGTAAAAGAAATAGAACAAACCACCAACCACGATGTAAAAGCTGTCGAGTACTTCATAAAAGAAGCCTTTGACTATTTACACTTAGAGCCCTTTAAAGAATTCATTCACTTTGGGCTCACCTCACAGGACATCAATAACACAGCCATACCTCTTAGCATAAAAGAAGCCGTGGCACAAGTATATTTACCCGCTACCGAGCAGCTTCTCAATAAGCTATACAGCTTAGTAGCCGAGTGGCAAAACGTTCCGCTACTAGCACGCACCCACGGTCAGCCTGCATCTCCTACTCGCTTGGGTAAGGAGTTTCAGGTGTTTATAACCCGCTTGGAAGAGCAGCTCAAAACCCTATTAGCAGTACCTTATGCCGCTAAGTTTGGAGGGGCTACCGGTAACTATAACGCTCATAAAGTAGCCTACCCTACTACCGACTGGAAAGCCTTTGGCACCCATTTTGTCGAAAGTATATTAGGACTACACCACTCATTCCCCACTACACAGATAGAGCATTATGACCATTTAGCAGCTCTTTTTGATGCCCTTAAGCGCATCAACACAATCCTTATAGATCTCAATCGTGATATATGGACGTACATTTCAATGGATTACTTCAAACAGCAAATAAAAGCAGGCGAAGTAGGTTCTTCAGCTATGCCTCACAAAGTAAACCCTATTGATTTTGAAAACTCCGAAGGTAACTTAGGCATCGCCAATGCTTTATTAGAGCATTTAGCTGCCAAATTGCCCGTATCAAGATTACAACGTGACCTTACCGATAGCACTGTATTACGCAATGTAGGAGTGCCTTTCGGGCATATCCTTATCAGCCTGCAATCTACCCTAAAAGGACTGAATAAGTTACTACTCAATGAGGATAAAATACGGGAAGACCTTCACAACCATTGGGCTGTAGTAGCCGAGGCTATTCAAACTATCTTGCGCCGTGAGGGCTACCCCAATCCGTATGAAGCTCTTAAAGCGCTCACCCGTACCAATACAGCTATCACTGCCGAAACCATTGCCCAATTTATTGATACCCTGAAAGTAAGTGACGCAGTAAAAGCTGAACTTAAAGCTATTACCCCCGAAAACTACACAGGAATTTAAACATATTTAGGCAATATTATTAACTTCTACAAAACTGTTTTCTTGGTGTTCTTTCAGCACCTCGAAAACAGTTTCTTATATAATATCCCCCTTGCCAAGCATTCTTCATTCAGGCTGTAAGGCTCTTTCCTCTATCCTTTGGCGCACATAAATCTTTTAATATAGGATTCAAATTGATAGCCTTATCAAAAAAAGTACAGAATAAAGCTAGGCTTTTTAGGCTTGTTTTTTAGCTATAAGATTTTTCTATATAAGAAACCCTATTTATACAAATTAAATTAGTACCTTTGCCTCGTTTTAACAAATTAGAATGCAAAAGGGAATTTTACTTGTGAATTTAGGGTCGCCTAATTCATTTGCTGTAAAGGATATTAAATCCTATTTAAAAGAATTTTTAATGGATGGGCGCGTTATCGACCTACCTTATTGGCTGCGCTATTTGCTAGTTAATGGCATCATCCTTAACGTGCGTCCGCCTAAAACTAGTAAAGCTTACCAAAAGATATGGTGGGAGGAAGGATCTCCTTTAATAGTCATTAGCCAAAGGCTTACCGATAAGGTACAGGCTGAAGTGTCAGCTCCAGTGGTAATGGCTATGCGATATGGGAATCCAAGTATTGAGAGCGGATTGGAGGCTTTGCACGCTAAAGGCGTTACCGAGGTGCTGCTTGTACCGCTGTACCCCCAATATGCTATGGCTACTACCGAAACTATTGAGGTACTAGCCGAAAAGCTGATAAAAGAACGCTTTACCTCAATGAAACTCCACAAGTTTCCAGCTTTCTTCCATCGCCCCGAATACATTGAGGCTTTAGCAGCTATAGTGAAAGAACACGCTGCTACCGCTCCGTTCGATCATTTGCTATTATCCTATCACGGTGTCCCCGAACGACACCTGCGCAAAACTACTCCTACCCCTGCCCACAAGCATATAAAAGAGGGGGTAAGTTGTTGCGATCCTTACAGTACCGAAGGAGCCCTCTGCTACCGCAGCCATTGCTTTGAAACCACACGCTTATTGGCAGAAAAGCTGGGCTTGGAAGAAGGCAGCTACTCACAGTCATTTCAGTCTCGCTTGGGTATAGATAAATGGCTTACACCTTTCACTACCGATAAGATTGCCGAATTGGCAAAAAAAGGAGTAAAGCGGCTCGCTATAATTACACCTGCCTTTGTTGCCGATTGTGTCGAAACGTTGGAAGAGATAGAGATAGCTGGCAGCGAGGTGTTTTATGAAAATGGAGGAGAAGAGTTTAAGATGATACCTTGTTTGAATGATTCACCTCTTTGGGTACAAGCCCTTTCAAAATGGATTAACACTTCTATTGATAATTAGAAAACAGTAATCAACAATTAATAAAATGGACTATTTTATTGCCAAAAGTATACATATTATTTTCGTCGTAAGCTACTTTGCTGGGATTTTTTATATGGTACGACTTTTTATCTACCACACCGAAGCGTTGGAAAAACCAGAACCCGAGCGTTCTATATTGCACAAGCAACTTAGCTTTATGGAAGAACGCTTATGGAATATCATTACCGTACCAGCCCTTATCCTAATGACCCTTGCAGGGGCATATATGTTGTGGGAACAATGGGGAAGTCTTATCAAGCAGGGTTGGATGCACGTAAAGCTGCTGTTTATTGTTTTTCTTTATGTATATCACTATTATTCTTGGCGAATAATGAAGCGCTTACAAAAAGAAGAAATCACTTTCACTTCAGTACAACTGCGTATGCTTAATGAGGTGGCTACTATCATTCTTTTTGTAGTGGTTTTTGCCGCTATATTAAAGGGATCGTTTATCAGCTTTTGGTACTATGCCTTAGTAGCTTTTGTAGCTATGGGTGCACTGATTATGTTAGTAGTAAAATTAGTAAATAAAGGAAAGAAATAATTAATAAGTTAGCATATTGGCTAATTTGTTAATGAAATTATGATTGAAGCATTAAGACATAAACCTGTAAGCGAACTACCTGCTTTAGCACAAACCTTGCGTAACCGAATTATTGAGGTAATTGCTACTCGGGGCGGACACTTAGGCGCAAGCCTTGGCGTGGTAGAGCTTACCATTGCCTTACATTATGTGTTTAACACCCCCGATGATATACTAGTATGGGATGTGGGGCACCAATGTTATGCTCATAAAATACTTACAGGCCGAAATGCCGAATTTGAACATATAAGACAGCAAGGTGGCATTAGCGGCTTTCCCAAACGGGAAGAAAGCGAGTTTGATGCCTTCGGCACAGGGCATTCTTCTACCTCATTGTCGGCTACATTGGGTATGGCTATGGCTTCAGCTTTAGAAGAGAATAGTAATAGACAACACATAGCTGTCATAGGCGATGCTTCAGTGGTAAGCGGAATGGCTTTTGAGGCCTTAAACCACGCAGGTACTACTAGTGCCAATATGCTTATCATTCTCAATGATAATGGTATGGCTATTGATCCTACTGTAGGGGCTTTCACTAAGGAACTAAAAAGATTACGTGAAACTCAAGCTACTGATAGTGCCTTTTTTAAGGCTTTAAATATAGCTTACAAAGGCGTAGTTAATGGGCATAATCTGGAAGAACTCATTACAGCCCTACAAACCGAAAAAGAAGAGCGTGGGGTGCGTCTACTACATGTAATAACTATGAAAGGCAAAGGCTTTGCCGAGGCCGAAACAAATCCTATATCTTTCCACTCACCAGCTAAGTTTAACAAAATAACAGGCGAACTAACCTCCTCTGCCACCCCTCTTAAATACCAAGATGTAGTAGGGCAAACACTTATTGAACTCTTCAAGCTAAATAATAAAACCATAGCTATCACTCCTGCTATGAGCAGTGGTAGCGGCCTATATGCCCTACAACACACCTTCACCAATCGTGTATTTGATGTAGGCATAGCCGAACAGCATGCTGTTACTTTCGCCGCAGGCTGGGCTGCAAGAGGTTTCATTCCTTTTTGTATTATCTATTCCACCTTTTTACAACGTGCTTATGACCAACTTATCCACGATGTAGCACTGCAAAATCTGCCTGTTGTTTTTTGTATTGATAGAGCTGGCTTAGTAGGTGCCGATGGGGCTACCCATCACGGTGTGTTTGATATGGCTTTTTTGCGTGCTATTCCCAATCTTATTATAGCAGCACCACGTAATGGTGCAGAGCTGCGCAATATGCTATACACAGCACAATTACCCCTCTCCCACCCTATTGTCATTCGTTACCCACGCGGGTACTGCTCTGCCTTTAATACGCAGGAACCTTTTAAAGAGCTTACTATAGGTAAAGGTGAGCTGCTTACAGAGGGTACCGAGGTAGCTATCATATCCATTGGGGCTATAGCTACCGAAGTAGAAAAAAAAATAGCGGCAAGCTCTACGCCTGCACGCTATGCTCATTATGATATGATTTTTCTAAAACCTTTAGATGAAAATCTACTACATCATATTTTTACTACTTATAAAGCTGTTATTACAGTGGAAGAAGGCAGTACTGGCGGCCTAGGAAGTGCAATAGCCGAGTTTTCTGCTGCCCATCAGTATAGTATTCCTCTCAAAACTATTCACCTCCCCGATACTTTCATCTCACAGGATATTAGTTTTAGTGAGGCAACTTCATTCTGTTTAGAAAGTCTTCTTTAACCCCATCGGCAATGGTAATGCGCTGCTTCCCAAATATTATTTGATTGCGCTCCATTATTTCTATCTTATTCAACGCTACTATAAATGACCTATGTACACGCATAAATTGATCTGGGGGCAGTAATTCTTCTATTTTTTTAAGGCTCATTAGTGTTTGAAGAGGCTCTGCAGTACTGGTAAGGTATATTCTAATATAATCCTTAACACTTTCTACATACAAAATATCACTAAAGAGTACTTTTACCTGTTTGTAATCTACTTTTACAAAGATATAATCATCAGTAGCCTGAAGAGGCTTGCTAGCTGATAAACTCTCCAACTGGATAGCTTTTTGTGCTGTTTCTAAAAACTCGGCATAATTAAAGGGCTTAAGTAGGTACCCTATAGCATTCACTTTATAGCCATCAAGGGCGTATTGGTTAAAGGCTGTGGTAAATACAATACGAGTATGAGGAGGCAGTTTTTTTGAAAGCTGTAAGCCTGTGAGTTCAGGCATTTGTATATCCATATAAATAAGCTCAGCATCGCCTCTATTATAAAAATAATCAAGTACATCAATGGCGTTAGAAAACTTACCTACAAGCTGCAAGAAAGGTGTTTTAAGCACATAACTTTCTAATAGTTGTAGTGCCATAGGTTCATCATCAACAATTATACAAATCATTGGTGTTCATTATTTTGTATTGCCTTGATAAAAGCCGCTCTACTAAGTGGCTCATAGCTATCGGCCTCACCCAACATACGCTGCTGTGTATTAGGTACTTTCCTAAAACTGTAGTTAGCCAAATTACCTGTACGTGTACAAACAGCATGTACTTTAGTAACATACTCGGCAGTAGCCATTAAGTAGGGCATAGGCCCAAAAGGATTACCTTTATAGTCCATATCCAAGCCAGCTACTATTACACGCACCCCATTATTGGCAAGTGTATTACACACATTTACTATTTCATCATCAAAAAACTGAGCCTCATCAATACCTACTACATCGCAGCCATCGGCAAGTAAAAGGATACTTGCAGCAGCCTCTACTGGTGTAGAAGGTATTTCATTAGCATTATGTGAGACGATATTAGTATCATCATAACGTGTGTCAAATGATGGTTTAAATATCTCCACTTTTTGCTTAGCGAATTGTGCCCTTCTCAGTCGGCGTATTAACTCTTCTGTCTTGCCTGAAAACATTGAGCCACAAATAACCTCTATCCAACCTGCTTTTTCAGTATTATTAAGAGTATTTTCTAAAAACATTTCTTTTAAAAAGTATACGACATTCCAATACCTAACAACTGCTTGAACTGAGTACGTGCCCCATAATTATGTGTAACGCCAGCACCATCTTTATATGAATAGAACTTCACATCATCATCATATTTGATATGAAACCCTATACGTGCCTGCACGTAATTATTGACTCTAAAATTCAAATTAGTTTCCCAGTCTACATCTATATTACCAAATTTCTTTAAGTAATCACCATAGAAATTGAAATTAGTACTAAGGTGCATATTCTCCATCATCTTTTTACGCCAATTCCCTGATACTGAAAAACCCACTTCGGAATTTGTCTTTTTTCCCTTTTCTACCCCAAAAGCACCTTTATCGGATAGTTTTTTATCCAGTACAGCTGTTGTTTTAAGAGTTACAGGAGATATAAACAAATTAAAATCTATCTTGGAAGGTGCATACTCGGCACCCAAACCAAAAGTAATATAAGCAGGTGCTAAGAACTTTGAAATAGGCTCTTCTGTATTAGGGTAACGATACCCATTATTCATCTGTGAGAGAAACTGGTAACGTGCTGTATAATACCAAAATGATTGTGAGTTACCTCTGTACCCAAATGACGAAATTAACGAGAGTTTATCATCCGTTTTTCGTGGTGCACGCCCACTTTGTGCATTCACCCCATAGTTAATTTCCAGCTCATTATCCCAGAAAAAAGTACGCTCATTATAGCGTCTTCTGAACTTTGCATTCATAATTGCAGAGATAGAATTTTCGCCTCCGGCACTCCAATTGGAGAAGGACATTTCGCTCATATTAAGGTTTACCTGGTTGAATTTATACCACTTTTCTTGCTCTCGTTTTACACGACTAAAAGTGAAGTTCAGCGCATTCTTATCCTCAATAATCTTAGCTGGTGATGATTTGATGGGTGCATAACGCGGTTTTGCTTTCCGTATTTGCCCCCAGCCTACCGCAGCTATCATAATAAATACAATTGTTACTATCTTTTTCATTGCTTAAGAGATGTTATTTTTCGGGTGCAAAGATACAAAATAAAGAACAATTAACAACTATAAACCTACTATGTTCTCATCATAATTTATATTTGCGTGATGCTTTAATGGCTTTTAGAAATTATAGAAATAAAGTATTATAACTGATAAACTCTTTTATCTCCATATTTTCTCCATTACCCCTTCCACAGTAGGTTGGAGATACTTACCATTTTTATACTCTGTGGTATTGAACACAGTAGGGTCGAAGTGTGGACAGTTGATTTTTAAGAACTTATAAAAGTACTGATGTGCGTAGAACATATAAGGCATAAACTCCTCTTGAAAGTCGTTTTCGCACTCAAATTCAATGTCTATGATGATACGCACAAAAGCAGCAATATCTTCACGAGTGAGGTCGTTGTGTTTTACAGGGTCGGGCATTGCCAAATCAAAGGCAAAAGCCTCAATACCATTGCCTTCCCACCATTCCCATAGCCAAGTATCGGAAAGGTCTTTACCCGTGAGTTTACTGAGGTATTGCTCCATCGTCTTGTATTCTTTATCAAATACTTCCTTAGGTGTGTCTTCACTTTGAGCCTCGCAAAAGGCTTTGAAGTCTTCCAAACGTTTTAGTACAAGTGGATACAGCTTTTCTGCTGTCGCAAAATCGGGGCGTAGTTCTTTTCTTAGTGTATTCATTAGTTTATTAATTTTATTTTGTATAGATATGTAAGGGTTAGGCTATTTCCATATTTTTTTCATTACCTCCTCCACAGTAGGCTCGTGATAATTGCCTTTTTTATCCTTGGTGGTATTGAATACAGAAGGGTCGAAATGCGGACAGTTGAGTTCTAAAAACTTATAAAAGTATTGATTTTCGTAGAACATATCCATCATAAACTCCTCCTGAAAATCGTTTTCGCACTCAAATTCACTATCTATGATGATACGCACAAAAGCAGCAATATCTTCACGAGTGAGGTCGTTGTGCTTTATAGGGTCGGGCATTGCCAAATCAAAGGCAAAAGCCTCAATACCATTGCCTTCCCACCATTCCCATAGCCAAGTATCGGAAAGGTCTTTACCCGTGAGTTTACTGAGGTACTGCTTCATTGCCTTGTATTCTTTGTCAAATACTTCCTCAGGAGTGTCTTCACTTTGGGCATCATGAAAGGCTTCGTAGTCTTCCAAACGTTTTAGTACAAGCGGATACAGCTTTTCTGCTGTTGCAAAATCGGGGCGTAGTTCTTTTCTTAGTGTATTCATTAGTTTATTAATTTTATAAGCTGAAAAGTGCAAATCGGGATAACTCACTGATGACACCTTTTCATTTTTTTAGGCTACAAAGATATAGATAATTTGCTAATTACCAAAATATCACTACTTTTGCTCTGTAAAGAAAGAAAATAATGACCCTACAAGATTTTATAAACCTCCTGCCCGATGCCAAAATCCAAACTATCTCTTTTGATTTTGATGCTAAAAATATACAACATTCGCAAGACTTAGTGATAACAGTGAGCAAATTGCAGGAACAAATAGAGCAGTATCAATTGGTTTTTTCCAATACCAGCAGCTTTAATGTAAGAGTAGCAGTAGGAGAACAATCGGTTTATCCTATTAATTATGAGGGAGATAGTATGTATATTGCTTCTGTTTTGTGCAAAGAAAAAGTAAAACAGCACCAGCATTGGCAAATACAACTTATCGGTAAAGTGGGTTGTATAGATATCTTTGCAGACGAATTAAATATTACCAAAATATAATTATCTTTGCCTTTAAAATAATAACGTTATGGATAAACAAAAAATAGAAGAACTCACCAGTACCTTGTGCAATAGTATTGTGAGCGATTTGAACCAAATGAAGGACACTCACAAACAACCTTATGCCTTGGCATTGGTTTGCAATGATGCTATGGAACATTTCTTTTTAGCATTAGCCAATACTGAAGACTTGGAGAGTATACTCTCAGAAAATGAGGTGACACCTACTAATACAGACGATTTTCTATATTTTAAATGGTCGCCTAATGAATGGTTGTGTATGAGTTATGATTTAGAAGATAGTCAGTTGAAAGCCTTTAATAAAAAACTTAGGGAAGAGGCGAGTGCTATCAAAAGCGATTGTGATAACTATAGGAAAACTATGCTTGAAGTGTGTATGGCAGCGCTTGTTAAAGCCAAACCTCAGGTAGAAAGCTTATTAAAACATAGCAACCTACCTATTTTTGTATCATTTACTGATATTTCAAAACTACAAGAAATTGAGAACTACACCGCTTTACAAATCAATTCCAAAGAAGTGTATGAGGCTTTTAGTACTCGTTTTGCCGAATTGGATTGGGGAAAAGACTTGGGGGTGTATGCTCCTTTCTAAAAAAAACATTAGTTGATTTATAAATGAAGAATTTAGAACTTAAAATCCCACCTGCTGCAGTATGGTTTATCTGTGCTTTGATAATGTGGGTGTTTGCTCGTTTATTGCCTTTTGGCGCATTGCCTCACTTGCCTGTAGTGGCTATGGTTGTTGCAGGGATAGGTATAGGAGTTGGATTAGCTAGTCTTTGGAGTTTTAGGAAAGCTCGCACTACTATCAATCCTCTTGAGCCATCGCAGGCTACTCATTTTGTTTCAAAAGGGGTATACCAGTTGAGTCGTAACCCAATGTACGTAGGCTTGGCTTGCTGTTTGCTCGCTTGGGCGATATGGCTCTCTTATCTTTTAACTTGGATAGGGATACCGCTATTCATAGCTTATATGACACGCTTCCAAATCATTCCAGAAGAGCGCGCTCTCAGACTGAAATTTGGCAAAGAATACGAAAACTATTGCTTGAAAGTACGCCGCTGGCTGTAATTTTAATTACCATACCCCAATACCCTCAAACTCTCTTCTGTTTTTAATAACTGAAACTGACCTATGCTATGGAGCAAGGTTTCGATAGTGTTGAGGTCTTGTGTCTCGTAAATAGGAGGGACTAACTTGCCAATATATGCCTTTTGCCAGCGCGCTTTGAACTCTATATATTCAATTTCGCGGTAATAAGTAGGGTATTCACCAGTGGTAATATTTTCCGAAATATAATCTTCTTGAATGTACAAATCGCTGTCATTGCCTACTTTGTGCCAAGCAATTTCGTTCACACAATAGCCAAAGAAATCATATATTTCGCACTGCTTGATAAGATTTTTATGAGCGATGATAGCCGTAAAGAGCTTGCGCCATTTGGCATTGCTCATATACGAAGTGGCAAAAGTGCTTATTTTCTTTTCCAATTGTTCTATATAGCGATGGTAGTCTTCTGTGGATGGAAATAGTTCCTTGTATTTTTCCATAGGAGTATTTTTAATTGACAAATTATTACAGATTTCTTCTTCCTTCTCTGATATAGAATATTTCGTGATAAGCGATGTTAAACCAGCCGTCTTCTATCATATAAATAAATTGACTCCAAAGGCTTCCTTCTTCTAATAATTCAGGATTAAGTTCGCGGAGAGCCTCGGTTACTTGCTGGGCAACTTTATCCAGTACTGCAAAAAGTTTTTCTTGGGTAGATGTATCACTACCTTTGAGCTGAAATACTCCCGCCATCAACAGGCTATAACTTTTGATAAATTCCTCCAGCGAATGATTCACCCATACCGCAGGGGCATCGGTATAATCGTTATTGGTAGAGAGTAAGTATACATTCCTCTTAGCATTCAGTGCAAAATAACCATAACAACATTTTCCAAAACACTGGAAATGTTGCCCTTGCTGTTGCATAGGTATAAGCTCATCGGGAAAGCGAATGAAGTAAAACCCCATTTGTGGATAGTCGTTCAGGAGGGCAAACTTGTTTTGCAGTACCTCGTCAAGGCTCATTAGGTGGGGTTGAGGAGGGTGCAACTCAGCAGTAATGCCGGCTTGGTGTAGGGCTTTTATATCGTCTTTTGTAAAACTAAGCATATTTCTTCTCTATTCTTTTGGCGATGGTTTTTCCTGTGTTTTTGTAATAGGCTTCTGTAAAGGAGAGTGCTTTGAGGTAGGGTATATCACTCTTGTCGCCAAAGGCTTGAAAGCATACAGTAGCACTACACATTAGGACTTCGTCTTTTTTAGACTGTGCAAAGCTGATAATTTGCTTTAAGATAGGCACAAAAGTGTCGTGATGGTCTTTACTAACGTTCTCGCCTTTGAGCTGGTGTGATATATTACAAAGTGAATAGGCATATTTTTGTACAAAATCCTGTTGCTCATCGGTGATTTTAGCAGAAAAATTTTGGGCAATTTCTAAAAAGGCAGGGAGCGCTTCCTCAGTAGGTAACCCTTTCAATACTCCAAAAACGATGCTAAAAAAGTCTTTTGTTTTGTGTATTGATTTTACCAAGCCTTGTACCCCTTCTTCTAAATAAATACAAATGGCATCTACCCACGAGGCGAAAGGCACAATAAGCTCATCGTTCAGTGGTTGCCAATGGTATTGCGCTACCATTTCTCGCAAGGGAGTAATATATTCCTTATTAGGTGTTTTGAGAATTTTTAGGAGGTGTTCTACCTCTAAATTGCCTTTTTTCTCCAACTGATGGAGCTTTTTGATGTGTTTTGCTACTGCTTCGGTCATATTTTTTTAATAATTTAAAATATTTAAAGGGACTTATAAAGCTATTTGGGTGGTAAAGACCACCATCTTTTAAACAGGTATCGGTGGAGTGCCCTGTTGAGGATAATTGTTGCCAAAAATGCAATTATCAGATTTCTATGATCACGCAAATATTCCTCTACTGGAAAAATAGTTTCTTCTTTTTTAGCTAAATAAGCATACTCCTGATTAGGCTTGTACCAAATGTATATATAGTTTTTATCATTTTCCTTTTGAACATAGTTATAAAAAGTACCTTTTTCGATATTCACAATTTCAATAATAGTTTTACCCTTATTCACTTGGTTTGAATAAGCCCTCTGAGGGTAGTGTGAGCCCCTTTTTGTAGTAGAATATATGACAGAATCAAGTGTTACAAACCTTTTGGTATAGGTATCGGGATTAAAGATCATATCACGATGCTGTACAAATGAAATGATCATTAATATCAAACCTCCAATAATCATAGCAAGTAAAGCTGCATAGGAAAAGATATAAATATATGTGAGTATTTTCTTTTTCATAAAAAATAGATTTCTCTAAAACTCTTCAAAATCGTTACCTTCTATCATTGGTAGTGCAAAAATAGCTAACTTAGTGTCCATAAGCCTTTGGCTTTTAGTTCATTTAATTCAGCTTCTGAGACTACTTGAAAATCATCGTCATCATCATCATCGTCGTAGGAAGTGTAATCCCATTGTAAGCCAAAGTTTTCCATAGCATCTAAAAGAGTATCAAATAACTTTTGTTGAGTGCTACCTGTAAAAATAGCAGTGGCTCGGTTTGTGACTTGGTGTATGGCAAGGGTAATGACTATTTGAAAATCGGTATCGGTAAAGGTGCGTTGTCCTTCCCAACTGAGAGAGGTAAGCTCGGTATATTGTTTTTCTATATGGGCAACTGCTTGCTCGGGTACTTCAAAGTTTTCCATACCCCAACCGCCCATTGCATTGGCATTGTAGGGCAAGCCTCCCATCACACCATTGTAAATGGCAAGGTAGAGCCAAAAGTCGGAGAGACTTTGAGTTTCTTGTGTCCAATTGGGGTCGGTTTCGGAGCCGTAATTACCCCAAACGGGCGGATTGGGGTTGGTTAAATCTTCTTTGCGGATAGCCCACATCACTACTCCTTGGTTTTCTTCACAAAAGCATAAGTAATCGCCTGCAAAATACAATTGCTGGGGTGTTGCCAACGAGTTATAGGATTGGTTTACACTTTTGGTTGCCCCTAATTGTAGGTAATACGCTCGGAACTCTTCAGGTAAGGTGATGTGTAAGCGTTTTTCAGCTTTTAATAACTGTGCTTCCGAGAAGCCTTTGCAGTCCTTGGGTGTGAGGTTGTATAGTTTTTTGATGTTTTCCATATCAATATTTCAATAAATAAAAGCCCCATATCATATTGCTAAATTCTCCTGCTACAAAGCTATGTGTATCGCCGTTTATCACTACTTTATAAAGGCAAAAAGACCTTTCGGCGTGATAGAGAGGGTCTGTTACTTTTATATATTCTCCCGTTTCTTGCCACTGGTAGTCAAAGATATTTACGCCAAAGAGTTTTACCTCGCCTTCTACTCCTGAGGTTTCAAACTGCCACGTTTTTTGCTTGAATAATTTCATACTAAAATAATTATTAGTGCTTGACTGTGGGTAATAAATTGTTACTATTGAAAGCTACGCCCTACCAATTTTTTATAATCACTATCAGCTTCTACACATAGTAAAAACTGCTGTTTTTCAAAGAAATGAATGAGCTTCTCGCCTCCTGAGATTACAGTTGTATCTGTTATTCTTTCTTCTTGCAAAGAGAACTTCCATAGATTGTGGTCATTGCTTAAAAGGCAGTATATTGGCATTAGCCTGTTTATCTTCCTCAGTAGCCATAGCTTTGCCCTCAATAGTTACAAAATCTTGACTTGTAACAGTGAGATTACTTGTTGCAGTACCTTGATTGCAACTGAGTTCTGCAGTATTAGTGATGATTTGTGGCATAACTTATACATTTTAAACATTTAACTCAACCACCAACGAACCAGCCAATTTTGTCTTTTAACATACGCAGCCCATTCTTCTCTGTTATAGGCTCTACCATCATATAAACGGTAAGTATCAGGAGGGTAATACCCCTCTTGTTTATAAGGAACTCCTAATTCTTTAGGTTCTTTTGTTTCTTCTATGAAGAGGGAAGTTGAATTATTATTTATATCATCTTTTTTAGGAAAGTCCGTTTTAGATTTAGGTAATAGATCACCTCCTTCTAAAAACAGAAAAGAATTTTCTTCATATAGTACTTTTCCCGTCTTACTGTCTATGTAGATTTCTTTTCTAGCATAGATTTCCCCTACTTGAGGCTTAGGGGTATAGAAATCTACTCTATAACAACTTTTTTTTAAGATTGGCTCATATATTTTTTTAACATCCCACTTAATATATCCATCAGAGATCCTTCTTATATTTACATTATACTCATCTTGAATAAAATCACATAATTCATCAATTGTAAATGCATATTCTTTATCATAATTAGTTTTTTTAATAGCTTTCCCTATCTCATTATATTCTATAACTATACCAATAATACAATTATAGAATGTTTTCTTAGAACTCCATAATAATTTATTTGATGAATAATAAATATTCTTAGTTTTAATAGGAGATTGATAATTACTTTTAACTTCAATAATATTTTCATTAGAAAAGTGTATACTAACCCTTTCATCTCCTTTTTTAAAAAATTTAGCTCCTGTAATGGGATAATAATCAGGGTCTATTTCCCAGTCTTTATATTTGTTTACATCAAAATATTCCATAACTTTATCTTTTTTTAAATTAATATTTAGATCTTGTCCCTGACTATATAAAGTGAATAAAACGAAAAGTATAAGAATTCTTATCATATTATATTTTTATTAAAAATTACAATGCTAAAACTCTTCTTCCTACCAATTTTTTATAATCACTATCAGCTTCTACACATAATAAAAACTGCTGTTTTTCAAAGAAATGAATGAGTTTCTCGCCTCCTGAAATTACAGTTGTATCTGTTATCCTTTCTTCTTGTAAAGAGAACTTCCATAGGTTGTGGTCATTGCTTAAAAAGAGTGATTGCTCATCGCCCGAAAGTTGTATACGTTTTTTAAAAGGTAGCCCCAGAGGATAGTGCTTTTGAGTTACATCTGTTTTCAGTACTCGTATGATGTACAAAGGCTTCTTAATCCCTGTAGTATTGCTCCTTGGCGGAATATACTGCCCCAAATGGAAATACCAATTGCCCTTACTATCTCGGCAAACAGAATGAAAGCTGTCTGTTTTAAAAAGGAGTTCTATTTTGTTAGTTGTGGTATCATAGCGTTGTATTACCCCATTTTGGTAAGAAGCTATGAGGTAAGTATCTGGTTTTTCTCGTGTTATCAAGGCACAGCCTTCTCCTTTGATTCTCTTTTTCCTTGTACTTCCTTCTAAATAGTTGTAAGCGGTAACAGTTATACTGTTGAAATTCATTAGTATAAGGGTGTCTTGGTCATTAGAGGCTACATAATCAGAAAACTTAGGTATGCCTTTTTCGTGTTTTTTGACTACTGCCAAAGTCTCTCTGCTGAGTTGAAATATCTTATTATCAGTAATAGCAAATATATATTGCCCATCTGCACTGAAATACATACAGCGCACACTGTTGCGTATCAACACATTGGCTACTTCTTTACCCGTAGAGAAGGAGAGCTTGTGCAATCGCATTGAGGCATACTTGGAACCCCAACCATCAGCTATATAGAAATGGTCGGGATTAAAAGGGTCGGCAAGTGGAGGGGTAAGACCTCCATAAATACCGTTTTTAAGTGTTGTTTTCCAAATGATTTCTGTTTGCATAGTGTTTTAATTGCTATAAGTAGGCTGTACTTTATAGTTTGAGTTATTGTGGCAGGGATTTTTTTGTTGTTTGGTTATGAGTTACTTTGGTTTTTAAATTTGTGGTATTGTGTATTGGCTACGATATATTTGGGGCTACAAAAATAGTATTTAATTTTTGAATTGCAAGTAAAAAAAGTTAGGTTTTAGGTATTGGCGTAATGCTATACCTAAAACCTAAAAGTAGAATAAGACCTAGGGTTGTGGGTTTATTTTTCTAACTTAATGGTTAGTACAGGAGTATTGGAGTGGTTCACTAAGTCGCTACTGATACTGCCGTTAAAGAAGTGGGCGATACCTTTGCGGCCGTTAGGGAACATACAGATGAGGTCTATTTTATTTTCTTTGACGTAGTTCAAGATACCTGTTTCGACCCTTATGTCGTTATATACATGAGTTTCAAAGCGTTGTTTGGAGTGTTCGGCTTCTTTGAGGAACTCTTGCATACGGTGGTTAATTTCGTGGGTGGTAAGGAACTGATAGGGTGTATTGACGTATACCAAATCGACCTTGGCGCCGAATAGCTTGGCGAGTTTAAGGGCTTTTTCAAAGGGTTTCAAGAAGCGTTTTGAGAAGTCGCAACCGAACATTATGTGTTTGATTTTGAGCTTTTCATTGGGATTTTTAATTACTAATACGGGTACTGTGGCGGAGCGTATTACTTTTTCGGCATTGGAACCGATGAATAGTTCTTTGGCTCCTGAGGCGCCGTTGGATCCCATAAATACGAGGTCGATATTGTGTTTTTTAACGACTTCGTCGACGGCTTCGGGCAGTGGTGCTGTTTCGATAAGCTCGGTAATTTCTACCGAAGTATCTAAATCTTTTTTAAGAGAGGTAAAGCGTTGCTTGGTGAGGTTAAGGAAGTACATTGCCTCGGGTATTGACACTTGGCTTTCGGTAATCATACGGACGGGCAATTCGATGGCGTGCAACAAGAATATTTTGGCTTTGTGTTGCTTGGCGAAACTCAATGCTACGTGTAGAGAAGCGATTGATTTTTCGGAAAAATCGGTGGTTACTAAGATGTTTTTCATAAGAGTAAAATGTTTAATTTTGTTATTGAATTACGGTTTTATTCTTTCACGTGGTAAAGGTACAACTTATTTTTGAAACTGCCAAATTTTTTTTGTTTTATTTTAGGCAAAAGATAAGGGGCAAGGGGGTGGTTGTGAAAAATGCAGTGTTGGGGGAGTTTTGTTGTATTTTTTGCAATGAGGAGATGGGGATAAAAAAGGGCTGATTACCAGCGTAGTAATGTTTATACTTCGTTTACAGTTCGTTTATAGTTCGTTCATCGTTCGTTTAAAGTAGGTAAGAGATAAGGGGTAAGAGGTAAAAGAGTGGGACGGAAAGGGCTGATTATTAGGGAAGAGATAAAAGGGAAGAGGCAGGAGAGAAGGGGGATGAAATTTTGAAAGATTGGCAATGAAAATGGGAAAAGGCTGCGAATTTGTTAATTTGGGGGTGTGAAGGTGTGGGTTGGGAAGAGGAGAAGAGGGGTGTATTATGGTGGTTTTGGTGGTTTTGGGGGTGGGTAAAAAGGGGTTGGGAGGGGGCATAGGCGTGTAAAAAAATATTTTTTTTCTTGCTATTTAAAAAAAAGTTTGTACCTTTGCACCGAAAAAGTAATTCTGAAGGGGACTGCAAGTCCCCTATTTTTATAACAAATGAACTTAAAAGACCAAGTTAAAGCACTTATAGACAAGCACTTAGAGGAGCACTCGAATTTATTTCTGACTGATCTTACAGTATCGGCAGCGAATGCCATTTGTGTTATTATTGATGGCGATGAGGGTGTTACTATAGATGATTGTATTGATTTGAGCCGTGCTATTGAAGGGAATTTGGATGGTGAGGCTATAGATTTTTCACTTGATGTGATGTCGTTCGGGGCTACGGAAGCCTTTGTAAATGAGCGTCAGTATAAGAAAAATGCAGGCAGGACAGTGCAAATTACGACCTTGGATGGGAAAGTGCAAGAAGGACTTTTGAAGGGGCTAAGTGATGGCAAAGTGGTGCTGGAGACTGAGACCCGTGAGCCTAAGCCTGTAGGTAAGGGCAAAATTACTGTTAAAAAGGAGCATCTTTTTGACTTGAATAATATTAAAGAAGCTAGAGTAATCATTAAATTTTAATTTTACGTATATGAATAGTCTTGAATTGATTGAATCATTTTCAGAATTTAAAGATGATAAATTGATTAACCGCGAAACCTTGATGGCTATTTTGGAGGAGGTTTTTCGCAATACCTTGAAAAAGAAGTACGGATCGGACGATAACTTTGATTTTATCATTAATCCTGACAAAGGTGACTTGCAGATATTTAGGAACCGTGTAGTGGTAGAGGATGGTGCTGTTACAGATGACAACCAAGAGATTGCCCTTTCGGTAGCTAGAAGGATAGAGCCTGACTTTGAGGTAGGGGAAGACGTTTCGGAAGAAATTAAAATTAATGATTTGGGTAGGCGTGCTATTTTGGCTCTTCGCCAGAACCTCATCTCGAAGATACACGAGTATGATAGCATGAATATTTACCAACGATTCAAGGACATTATTGGACAGATACACGTGGCTGAGATTCACCATATTCGCCATAAAGCTATTATTTTATTGGACGATGATGGGAATGAAATTATCCTACCGAAAGAGAAACAAATACCTTCGGACTTCTTTAAGAAGGGAGACCATGTACGTGGGGTAATAGAATCGGTAGAGCTGAAAAGCACTAAGCCAACGATTATAATGTCACGGACTTCGCCTTTGTTCTTGGAGCGCTTATTTGAGCAAGAAATACCTGAAATAGCTGATGGGCTTATTACTATTAATAAAGTAGTGCGCATACCTGGTGAAAAGGCTAAAGTAGCAGTGGATTCATTTGATGATAGAATTGATGCTGTGGGAGCTTGTGTAGGTGTACGTGGATCACGTATTCACGGTATAGTACGCGAACTAGGAAATGAAAATATTGATGTAATACCTTACACTAATAATACCCAACTGCTTATTTCACGCGCCTTGGCACCAGCACACGTAAGCTCGGTAACATTACACGAAGAGGAAAAACGTGCTGATGTGTTTTTGGCTAATGAAGAGGTATCAAAAGCGATAGGTAAATCGGGGTATAACATACGCCTAGCAAGCCAGCTATCGGGGTATGAAATAGATGTGTACCGCGAAGGCATAAGCGATGAGGATATAGAACTTACAGAGTTTGACGATGAGATAGAAGGCTGGGTATTGGAAGAGCTGCAAAAAGCAGGCTTGGATACAGCTAAGAGTGTATTAGAACTTAGCCCTGAAGAGCTTATGCAACGCACAGACCTTGAAGAGGAGACTGTAAAGGATGTGCTAAGGATATTGGCTGCTGAATTTGAATAATAGGCATTGCCCATAGGGGTTTGGGTGCTAGGTATAAGATACTGAGTATATACTTTGAAATAAGTATAAAAAATATAATTGGGGTGTATCTTTCATTTAACGAGGATATACTTGTAGAATGCTCCTTCCAAAAGGGGTTGATGTGAGCTTAAATAATAAGGGATTTTAAAAAACATATATGAGCGAGGGAAAAACAATAAGAATAAACAAAGTTTTAAAGGATTTGAATATATCTTTGGCAACTGCTGTGGACGAACTCAAGAAATACAAGAATATTGATATTGAAGCGAGTTTGAATACTAAGATTACCGAAGAGGCTTTTGAGTTCCTTTCAAACAAGTTCAAAGCTGATAAGAACAAGCGTGAAGCATCGAAGGAAATAGTTGCTGATAAGCGCAAAGAGCGCGAAGCGATACGCTTGGAACAAGAGAAAGAAAATCAAGAGAAACGCAAACAGCAAGAGCAAGAGGTGATAAAGGCCAAAGCGCAACTAGCTGGGCTTAAAACTGTGGGCAAAATAGACTTGGACGGAGGTAAAAAAGAAGCTGCTACAGCCCCTACTGCCCCCGCACAAGAAATAGCACCCGCAGCCACCACTACTACTGCCCCTGATGCTCAGAACAAAACAGTGGAACAAACAACCTCAGTGAAAAGTCATAAAGAAGAAGTGAAGAACGCTGCCCAACAGACAAGCAAACCCAACAAGGAGAACAAGGAAAAAGACAAGAAGAAAGACCGCCCTGCAGACGCTCAGCAGAAGAATAAAACGGTTTATCAAAATCCCCTTACACAAACCGCTACCCCTCCTAAGAAAAAGGAACTACAACTTCACAAAAAAGAAGAAGTTACCCCTGAAGCTCCTATTGGTGTGATTGAAACTCAGTACCAGAAACTTACTGGCCCTAAAGTGGTAGGTGAAAAGATTGACCTTAGCCAGTTTGAGAAAAAGAAAAAGAAGAAGAAACGCAACCGCAATAAGGATAAAGAAAAAGACTTGGCAACAGGCAATAGCGCTGCTGCTAATAATAACGACAGCGAAAAACGCAAACGCAAACGCATCAGTAAAAATGAAGCTAATAATGCAGGAGCTGCTAAAGCTGAAAACAATAGCAAGAAAGAGAAAAAAGCTAAGATTATACCTAAAATAGAACCTACTGAAGAGGAAGTACAAAAACAAGTACGCGAGACTTTGGAACGCTTACAAGGTAAAACTACCAAATCAAAAGGTGCTAAGTACCGTAAAGAAAAACGTGAAACACACCGCCAAAAGGCAGAACAAGAACTTGCAGAACAAGAACAACAAGAAAAGGTACTAAAACTTACTGAGTTCGTAACTGTAAATGAACTGGCTACGATGATGGATGTGCCTATTAATAAGGTAATAGGTGCGTGTATGTCATTAGGTATAATGGTTACTATGAACCAACGTCTTGATGCTGAAACCCTATCAATAGTAGCTGATGAGTTTGGTTTTGAAGTAGAATTTGCCACTGCAAATATTGAAGAGGCTATTCATATTGAGGAAGACAAACCTGAAGACTTAGTATCACGTGCGCCTATAGTAACTGTTATGGGACACGTAGACCATGGTAAGACTTCACTTTTGGACTACATCCGTAAAGAGAATGTAATAGCAGGAGAAAGTGGTGGTATTACGCAACACATTGGGGCTTATGGTGTGAAATTGGAGAGTGGAGAACGCATTACTTTCTTGGATACACCAGGACACGAGGCCTTTACAGCGATGCGTGCCCGTGGTACCAAAGTAACTGACATTGCTATTATTGTGGTAGCTGCTGATGATGATGTGATGCCACAAACCAAAGAAGCGATAAGCCACGCACAAGCAGCTGGTGTGCCTATTATTTTTGCAATTAACAAGATAGATAAACCAAATGCTAACCCTGATAAGATTAAAGAACGCCTAGCTGGTATGAACCTATTGGTGGAAGAATGGGGTGGTAAAATACAATCACAAGATATTTCGGCTAAACAAGGTATAGGTGTACAAGAACTACTTGAAAAAGTACTTTTGGAGGCTGAGATATTAGAATTAAAAGCTAACCCTCATAAACCAGCTATAGGTACAGTAGTAGAGGCTGCCTTGGATAAAGGTAGAGGATATGTATCGACAGTGCTAGTAGAAACAGGTACCTTACGCGTGGGTGACTACGTGCTAGCGGGTACTAACTCGGGTAAAATACGTGCTATGCACGATGAACGCGGTAAAAAAGTGAAAGAGGCTGGCCCTTCGACTCCTATTATTATCCTTGGGCTAGATGGTGCACCGCAAGCGGGTGATAAATTCTACGTATTTGAAGACGAGAAAGAAGCTAAACAGATAGTAGCTAAACGTGCACAACTACAACGCGAACAATCGGTACGTACACAACGCCATATTACACTGGATGAGATAGGAAGACGTATAGCCTTAGGCGACTTCAAGCAACTGAACATTATCCTTAAAGGAGATGTGGACGGATCGGTAGAAGCGCTTACTGACTCCTTCCAAAAACTATCAACTGAAGAAATTCAGGTATCAATCATTCACAAAGGAGTGGGTGCTATTACCGAATCGGATGTGTTATTGGCTTCGGCATCGGATGCTATTATTATAGGCTTTAATGTACGACCAATGACTAATGCGCGTGCTTTGGCTGAAAAAGAATCAATAGACATACGTACATACTCAATTATTTACGACGCTATTAACGACCTGAAAGATGCTATGGAAGGCATGCTTTCGCCAGTATTTAAAGAAGAAATAACTGGTACGGTAGAGATACGCGAATTGTTCAAAATATCAAAAGTAGGTACTATTGCAGGCTGTATGGTTACTGATGGTAAGATATTCCGCAACTCAAAAATACGCTTGTTGCGTGACAATGTGGTTATCTACACAGGTGAGCTTTCATCACTTAAACGCTTTAAAGATGACGTTAAAGAGGTGAGCAAAGGTTATGACTGTGGTTTGCAAGTTAAGAACTATAACGACATTCACGAAGGCGATGTACTTGAAGCCTTCCAAGAAGTGGCTGTGAAGAAGAAATTATAATGAATACGCTTTTAGGCTTATTATATGCTTCTTTTTAGCTGAAAAATAATACTAAAACTAAGGGTTGCTTGCGGCTGTAAGCAACCTTTTTTTAATTTTTCATCCTATGAAATTATTAGTACTCTTATTATCATTATTACCATTATGGGCAAAGGCACAGCTAATGGAGCCACTTGATAGATGGGGTGTCCGTACTGCCTACACTCGTACCAATGGGAGCTATAGCTTTGGTTTTGTGGGTGTCTCGCTGAACAGTACCGAGGTAGACCCCAGCGGCTTGGCTGCGGCGGGAGCTAAAGTATATGCTGGTGCACAGATAGGGAAACCTGATAATTGGAAAATAATACCGGAAGTAGGAGCAGATGCTTTTTTTATCTTACCGGCGGGAGTAGGCGTTTCGGTAAACACTGAGGCGATAACGCCCCGCATAGGCATTACACTAATCAATGCTATTGAATTTTATTGGGGGTATTCTTTTGCTTTTAAAGAGGGAAATAGCTTTCAAGGAAGAACATTTTCGGTGATTGTAAATTTGTATAAGGGGTTATGAGTAGTATTTTTGTCATTGGTATTTTTTTATGTTGTTTTCTCTCGGTATTGCTTTTTAGCAAAGCCCCTAAAAGGCTATCGGACAATATATTGGGGGTATGGCTACTATCTATTGCCATTTACCTACTGAACTATTATCTGCACTATTTGGGGTATTGGGAAAAATACCCGCATTTGGTAGGAGCTACACACCCCTTCCCGTTGCTATTTGCTCCTTTTGTGTACTTATATGTAGTGGCTAACCTGCGCCAACCACAGCGGATTTACTGGCGAGATGGGTTGCATTTTCTGCCTTTTGTAATTACTTATATAGCTATGTTCCCTTTCCTTTTTGGCTACTCGGCTGCTGAGAAGGCAATGATAGACCAAGCTGATTACCATAGCCCTTATCAATGGTTATTTACGATTTCGTTTGTAGCTTTTGTGGTGGTATGTGTGGTATATTCAATATTGGCATATCGGAAAATTAACCAATATGAGCGGGTGATAAGTGAACAGTTTGCTTATAATGAAGGAATCAGCTTGCAATGGCTGCGATTATTACTCATAGGGTTTGGTATTATTTTCGGGGTAATGATAGGGGGATATATACTGCAATTTCTGTTAGAAATAGAATTGGGGGTTAATATAGAACTTATTTTCTTAGCGCTATTTGTACTGCTTATAGGGATTATAGGCTTTTGGGGAATACGATACCAAGGTATATTTGAGCCAGTACGGTCTTTATCGGTAAAGAATGAGTTACAAGAGCCTACCGAGGCAGAGGCAGAAGAACTACAAGCCCCTAACAAAGAAAAGGAGATATGGAATGAGGGTGCATCTTTAATGGCTGTACGGGAAGAGGATACCCTTATGGCTAAAATGCCTGAATACCGAAAATCGGGATTGAAAGCTGAAGAAGCTACTGCCCTACACCAACAGCTTTTGACCCTTATGACTACTGAGAAACCTTACCTTGAGCCCAAGTTATCTTTAACCCAATTGGCAGAGAAACTAGGTGTACTACCTAATCATCTTTCGCAGATTATTAACCAATATGAGGAGAAGAATTTTTATGACTTTGTAAATGAGTACAGGGTAGAGGAATTTATTATTTTGGCTAAGAAAGATACTGATAAAAACTTCAACTTATTGGGGCTTGCCTATGAAGCAGGGTTCAACTCTAAATCATCATTTAACCAAGTATTTAAGAAGCTAAAAGGCAAAACCCCGAGCCAGTTTGTGAAAGAGAAATAAGGTATATTCAAGGAAAGTGAGAACTAAAACAACACTCGACAGGGTATACTTCTGCTAAAGAAATACATTTTTATACCCGAAAAGGTATAAACTAATTAGCAAATGTGTTAATTAGTCAGTTTGTTAATTATGAATATCGCTCCTTTTGTAAAGGAAAGGCGCAAACAGCTAAAACTCACACAAACCGAATTGGCAATGCGCGCAGGAGTAGGTTTGCGTTTTGTACGCGAATTAGAGCAAGGAAAAAGTACCTTGCGTTTAGATAAAGTAAATAAAGTATTAGCACTATTTGGTGCTGAAGTAGGGGTAACAACCCTTGTTGAGAAATAAAACAAGCCGTTGTATATTACAAAAATCAGTTGGCAGGACTCCTTACTGAAGACCAGGAGGGGTATCAGTTTGTGTATGATGAGCGTTACGCTACCCTTACAAGCGACACCCTACCACAGCCAAATCCTTACAAATAAACGAAAAAACAGTAGCTGCAACTTACCAGCGATTTGCCAAAACACTTCCTACTTGGCAGCAGTGGATTGAACATAGTTTTCTTTCTGCTGAAATGAAAAAACAATATTCTGATTTAATAATTGCTAAATTAGCACATTGGTAAAAAAAAAAACGTCCAAACCCTCACGCTTGGGCGATGCACCCCTTTTTGCGCTGTACTTTTGCCCCAGAATTTTAAAAGTATTACGCAATGAAAACCTTTTTATATGTTTTCCTATTTTTTGCCTTGCCGCTTATGGCAGAGGGGCAAGATTTTAAACAGACCCTAAGGGGTGCTATTTATGACCAAAGCACACACGAACCCTTAATGGGTGCTGCCGTAGTGGTGCAAAACACTACCCCTGCTATAGGGGCTATTACTGATGAAAATGGTCATTTTACCCTTCAAAATCTTCCTTTAGGAAGGGTAACTTTAGAAATCTCGTACATAGGCTATGAGAGCCGCATTATACCTGAGGTAATGATTACCTCGGGTAAAGAAGTAGTGCTTAGTATCGCCCTTAAAGAAGCTGCCACTGAGCTTGAAGGTGTGGAGATAGTAGCGAGTAGGCGCAAAGAAAAAGTCCTTAACACTATGGCTACAGTGAGTGCGCGTGCCTTTTCGGTAGAGGAGACACAACGCTATGCGGGGGGACTGAGTGACCCTGCACGCTTGGCATCGGCGTTTGCGGGGGTTACTACGGGTAACTTACAAGACAACTCGATCATAGTGCGTGGTAACGCACCGCAAGGGGTACAATGGCGATTGGAAGGGGTAGAGATACCCTCACCTCAGCACTTTTCGGGAGGTAATGTTATTGGAGGTGGATTGGTTACACTTTTTAGCAACCAAGTAATAGCTAATTCGGATTTTCTGACAGGGGCTTTTCCTGCTGAATATGGCAATGCTATGGCAGCTGTATTTGATGTGAAAATGCGTACGGGAAATACTTCACGTTATGAACATACGGCACAGGTGGGAGTATTGGGAGTAGACTTTGCTTCGGAAGGTCCGATTTCGCGCAGCAAAGGTTCTTCTTACCTCTTCAACTATCGCTATTCTACTTTGGGATTACTAAGCGATTTGAAAATCAACAAAACTGGGCAGCGTATTAAGTATCAAGATCTTTCCTTCAAATTAAACTTTCCTACGGAAAAGGCTGGTACGTTTGCATTATGGGGTATAGGAGGCATTGACAACACCCATAAAGAAGCCTTAGGCAATCCTGCTGACTGGAAGACTGATATAGACCGTGTGGACAACAACTGGGATACTTATGTGGGTACTGTGGGATTGCGCCACCAAGTGAATGCTGGTGAAGGTAGCTGGGTAGTATCGGATATTGCACTATCGGGGAGTGACAACCGTATTAGTACGGATTACCTTTGGGATGATGCTTCTAGATTCAGCCCTGATAGTAGGCTAAAAAAGCAAAACGGTACGCTTACTTTGGCGACCTCAGTAACTCATAAATTTTCTCGTTTGGCTACTTTGAAGGTGGGAGTTACCAGCAAACAGCTTTTTTATAAGTATAACCTAAGTGCTGCACAGGATTATGTGCCTTCGACTTATGCGCGTATTGCTAATTCGGCTGGCAATACACATCTTACCGAAGGCTATGCCCAACTGAAATACCAGTTATCGCCTGCCCTTTTGGCTAACGTAGGGTTGCGCACTCACTACTTTGGTTTGAATAAAGAACTCTCTGTTGAAAGCAGAGCAGGATTGGCTTGGAAACTTTCCGATAAACACAGTTTGAGTTTTGGCTATGGCAAACACTCTCAACCCGAAGATTTGAATGTGTATATGATAGAAGTAGGAGGTGTGGCAGTGAATAAGGATTTAAAACTTGGAAAAGCGCATCATTTTGTGTTGGGGTATGACTGGCTGCTTAGCGACAAGCTACGCTTAAAGGCTGAGGGGTATTACCAATACCTTTGGGATATAGCAGGAGAAGAAGGCACCAGCTATTCGCTTATAAACTTGCGACGTGCCTTGTTTCTGAACAAAAAGCTGGTGAGTAACACTAAGGGTAGGAACTATGGTGTTGATGTTACTTTGGAGCGCTTTTTGGGCGATAATTATTACTACCTGATTACTGGTTCGGTATTTAGTTCGGAATATAAGGCGGGGGATAATGTATGGCGCAATACGCGCTATAACAAAGGTTTTGTACTGAATGCCCTTTGGGGTAAAGAGTTCTATTTTGCTAATAACCGCAAGGTGCTGGATGTAAATGCAAAGGTAACTGTAACGGGAGGGGAGCGTTACAGCCCTATTTTGGAAAGCCAATCGGTAGCCCAAAAACGTGTGATATTTGATGAGAGTAGGGCTTATAGCGAACAAATGGGTACCCTTACCTACGCAGACATTACGGTAAATTACCGCATTAACCACAGAAAGAGCAGCAGTGTGCTATCCTTACAGATGAAGAATGTACTTGGCGCTCCTATCTACATTGACCATAATTACAATTACCAAACGGGGCAGATAGAGCTTAGCAAGGCTACTTTGGTGATTCCTAATATCAGTTATAAAATAGAATTTTAGTGCGAAAAGTCCTCACCCCCGTTCCCCCTCTCCCTTGGAGAGGGGGGGAAAGCTGTGAAGGCGATTATTGTGCGAGGCTAAACATTATCTTTATTTTAAAAATGCTCATTTTTGCAGATTGTTGCCTTTGGGGGACGGGGCTTTCTCATAAATTGAGTTTAACTCTTAAATAAAATGAAAAAATATAATCATCCTTTTTTGTTTTTTGGTTTATCCTTGGTGATTCCTTGGGTATTGTGGTTTGTGGTGGCTTATTGGAGTCACCAGCCAAAAGCGCCTAATGCTTTTTGGACAGGTTTATTTGAATTGGCGGGCTTGGTGGTGCCGATGGTAGTGGCGGGATGCCTTTTTGCACGTGATAGAGCCTTATGGGCAGACCTTAAAGGGCGTTTTATAGGGAGGAATCTACTCTACAACCGCTATTTCTGGATTACGCTCTTATTTCCGCCTATTTCGATTGTGATGGCACAGTTGCTTTCGCTGGATTTGGGGCATAGTCTTGACCAGTTTTACATTTCGGGGGATCCGAGTTTTAGTTCGGAGCCTTTGAATGCGTGGGTTGTGCTTTGCTTGGCGCCTGTATTTGAGGAGTTGGCTTGGCATACTTATGGTATTGATGCGTTGCGCAGTAGGTGGAGTTTGTTTGCCTCATCGGTTATTTTTACGGTGTATTGGGGGTTGTGGCATTTGCCTTTATTCTTCGTAAAAGATTATTACCAGAGCAATATACAAGCGGAAGGGTGGATTTATACGGCTAACTTTTTTGTGAGTTTGTTTGCTTTTGTGTTTATCATTAACTGGTTGTATTACAAATCGGGGCGGAATGTGCTGGTGGCGATATTGTTTCATTTGGTAGCGAATGTTTCTAACGAAATCTTTGCTACGCACCCTGATAGCAAGGTGATACAGAGTGGGCTGTTTGCCATACTAATGGGGTATATATTGGTGAGGGAGAGGAAGCTGTTTTTTAGGTAAGAGGTAAGAGGGAAAAGTGAAAAATTTGGTTATTAGTGAATAAATACCTACTTTTGTGGAGCAAAAACCCTCGCTGGCGCGAGTTACATACTCGCTTCAAGTTTGTGCTAAGAAAGTAGAGAGCTTCAAGCTCTGTTACTAATTAGGCAATGAATTAGGGGCAATAGAGACACGAGCGACACGCTCGCGCCAGCGTGGGGCGGGACACATTCATATAGCTAATCCAAAAGAGGATGCATATATTCCAGATTTATTAAAAATAACTATTAGATTATTTGACAGAGAAGAAATTATTGAAGAAATAAAAAAAATGTTAGAAAGATGTTTCACAAAATAAAATATTTATCATTATTCATACTAAACTATTATTGTTATTCACAAAATTGTGATGGTTCAATTACTTTTAAGATTGTAGAAGAAGGAAAGACTATTTTATTTAACAAAGAGCTTAAAGGAGATGTTATTTACGATAAGTCAAAAACTTATACATTAGAAACAATTCCTATTCCTATTCGAGAGATATATTTTACAGGAGACTTTAAAGAGGAAATGGAAAAAATGATAATAGATGGACTTTCTTGTGTATATTCAGAAGAAATAATCATAAGAAATATAAAAACAAATGAGTTAATGCACATTTTTTTTGAAAATGTGCAGTATTTATTGGGAAGTATAGACTTTGAGATTAGTTTTAGAAAAGGTTTTTATTTTATTGATGTTATGAAGTATAATAATGAAATAGAGTCTATAAAAATATTGTGGAAGTACAAAAAAGACAATACAACAAACTAATCATATTGCTTAAAGAGCAAAAAATCATAGTAGTAATTTAAGTTTCGCAAGTTGTTCTAAGCTGCTTCAGATAAGGGATTCAAATTAATCCATTTCATAAGTTGCTTATTTTCAGATATTATTTTTGTTATTAGTTCTTCAAAAGGTATCTCAAGAATCTCTGCTAAATCAAGAACTAATTCTTTGATAATAAGTAATATACATTCATCTAAGGTAGGCGTCTGAGTATCTTTCTGTATATCTTTGAATATTCCTCCAATAGTCTGATATTCAAGCTCTTTTTTATCTAACAAGAGTAAGCTGTATTCTAACATCCCCCGCTGGCGCGAGCTTGCAGCTCGTGCCCTATCATTCCAAGAGCTTGTAGCTCTATTACAAATTTACGATAATCAATTAGATGTATTACTAAAACTTCAATGCCTTATCAAACGGTACAATATAGAAACAATGAAAATATATAAAATAAGAGGTGGAAATAATCCTATTTATGCTAGTATTCACGCTCAAATGGGACAACCTTATGAAAAAGGAGAATATATAAAAGTGACTTGGAATGATTACCATTCTAAAGGGAATGTTATTCCTGATTTTTTATATGGTGGGTATATTGTATGTAAAAGAGAAATAGCAATAGAGCTAAATCAAATATTCAATAAAATAGAAATAGGGGAGCTAGAATGGCATAAAAATCCAAAAGAAATAGTAGCAAAAGATATTCGTAGATTAAAATGGCTACCTAAAGAAGAGGTGGATTTGGTACATATCTATTCTAAAATCAACATTCCTATATTACCTCAAAGTACTGTAATAATGAGTAAGGGAAATGATGGAAAAGATTGGATAAAAGACTATATTGGGGAAGAAACCCTATTTGGGACAAAACATACACCAAGAGAACTTGGAAAGGGTATATTTATTGACAAGAGAGAGCTTGGAGATTTTGATTTTTTTAGAATAGAAAAAAGTACTTTCCTTTTATGTACAGAAAATGTAAAAAAATATATAGAAAAAAGAGGATTTAGTAATGTTTTATTTTTAGAAGTAGGAGATGTTATTGAAAACTAAATTCCCCCCACAGGCGCAAGTCAGTGAGAGAAATCGTTAAGACTTTATGCCTAATATAACACACAGAAACAAAAAACTATTTTCAATATGACTATTATAGATCTTATAAAACTTATCAAGCCTATTCCTGAACTATATATTAGGAAACATAGCATATTTTGTTTTGAAGCCTTTGTTAATGGCTGGCATTATCGTGATACCAAGGAAGATGTAAAAGCTAGTGTCTTATACACAGAATTTTATGAATGGCTAAGAAAGAAATATAAGATTAATAATACTATGGGGTGGGCTAATATCCTTTATTATAAATTTGAAACTGAAGAGAAGGCTTTGGATGAGTTTTTCGTCTTATTCAATACTTTTTATAAAGAAAAATATAAAACAAGTTTATGGTAAAGGGTAATATTTTGGGTATGCTCTTAAAAATGCAATATACTAATACAAAAGATTTCTATTGGCAAAATCGTATTTGAATAATGAAAACACTATTAAAAAAATTACCCTATCTACTGATATTATTTCGGTTTTTATTAGCCCCTACTATTCTGTGGGTGGCGTATAAGGCAGAAGAACCCACCGCAAGGCTATGGATAGTAGTTTTTATCGTTTTAGGACTATTGTCGGATATCTTTGATGGGATTATTGCGCGCTATATGGGGGTCTGCACCGTGGCAATGCGGCGAATGGATAGCCAAACAGATTTGATATTCTGGCTGTGTGTGGGCGTGGCTTGTTATCACCTCAACCCCACCTTGATAGCAGCCTATCGGTATGAAATTATTGCCCTTTTTGTAATGGAAGGACTCTGTTATGGGGTGAGTTTTTGGCGATTTGGCAAAGAAACTTGTACACACGCTTTTCTTTCCAAACTGTGGGGCGTATGCTTATTAGTAGCTTTTATCTCGCTTATAGGCTTTGGTTACGGAGGTTTCCCCTTGCTCTTGGCGGTCTATTGGGGACTTTTCTCGCAATTGGACGTCATTCTTATCATTTTGTTGCTACCTAAATGGCAGAACGATATCCCGAGTAGCTACCACGCTTATCTGCTGAGAAAAGGAAAAGAGATTAAGAAACACAAACTGTTTAATTAACAAATGAAAACAGAAAAGATATTATTAGCAGGAGCGACCGGCTATTTAGGTCAGTTTATATTAGCTGAGCTCCTAAAAAAAGAATACCCTACCCGTATTGTGGTGCGCAATAAGTCAAAAATAGCACCCGCCCTACTCACGCACCCGCTATTGGAAGTCGTAGAAGCCGAAGTAACCCAACCCCAAACCTTACAAGGCGTATGCAAAGGGGTGCATAAGGTGATTTCAACTGTAGGGATTACCCGCCAAAAAGATGGACTTACCTATGAGCAGGTAGACTTCCAAGCCAACAAGAACCTACTTGATGAAGCCTTACGCGAAGGAGTACGTAAGTTCATATATGTATCCGTATTCAAAGGAGAAGCCATGCGACATATAGCCATTGGAGCCGCTAAAGAACGTTTTGTTGATGCTCTTAAGGCTAGTGGATTAGACTATTGTATCATACGCCCCAGCGTTTTCTATAGTTATATGACTCTATTTTTCAAAATGGATAAGAAGGACATAATACACCTATTTGGCAAAGGACAATATGCCACGAATCCCATTCATGGGGAAGACTTGGCTGAGGTCTGTGTCGCCCAATTGGAGCGTTACGAACGGGAAGTCAATGTAGGAGGAGCTGAGATTTTTACACAAACGGAGATGGCTCATTTGGCTTTTGAGGTACTCCATAAACCTGCCAATATAATTTATTTGCCTGACTGGGTACGGCGTTTGATCCTAAAAATGGGCAAATACTTCCTCCCTAAAAGTATCTATGGTGCTATGGAATTTGTCCTTACCATTATGGCCATGGATGTTGTAGCTCCTATGCAAGTAGGCAAACATCGGTTAAAGGCGTTTTTTGAATCTATAAATTCATCAGCTGATAGATATTATCTAAAACTATTAAAACAGAGTGGAGAATTTGAGTATTCTCTAGGGGCTAATGCTGAAGAAATTAAGCATATAGAAGAGGAATTGGGCATATTGCTTCCTGAAGTATATGTAAATTTTCTTTCAGAATGTGGTTCCTGCAACTATGGCGATGTGTATATCAATGGTATTTACAAAGAAAAAGACTCCATATCTTATCCTGTTGTGGAACTAACTAAACAACTAAGAGACGATTTACATCTCTCAGAGGATTTTATCGTACTAGATTACGAGGTGGACGAGTTCCTAACCTTATATAAAGTTTCTAATGGGGTACGCCTGAAAGATGCTGAGGTCTTCGAAGCAGAGGTATTTTGCAATGATAAAGGGGAATTTGAAATAGACAAACCTACGCCTATATTTGATTCCTTTGAGGAATATTTTGAAGACTTTTTAGACTTAGCAGAAGATTAACCCAATGAAAACAGAAAAGATATTATTAGCAGGAGCAACCGGCTATTTAGGTCAGTATATACTGGCTGAGCTCCTAAAAAAAGAATACCCTACCCGTATTGTGGTGCGCAATAAGTCAAAAATAGCACCCTCCCTACTCACGCATCCGCTATTGGAGGTAGTGGAGGCTGAGGTTACAAAAGCTGATACGCTGCAAGGGGTGTGTGAGGGGATAAGCGGAGTAATTTCGGCCGTAGGGATTACCCAACAAAAGGACGGACTTACCTACGAACAAGTGGATTATGGAGCTAACAAAAACCTCCTTGATGAGGCTATGCGCTGTGGGGTACGCAAAATGGTGTACATATCGGTACTGAATGGGGATGCTATACGACATATTGGTATTGGGGCTGCCAAAGAACGGTTTGTAGAGGCGCTTAAAGGCAGTGGAATGAGTTATTGTATAGTGAGACCTTCGGCTTTTTACAGTGATATGGGCAACTTTTTAAAGATGGCTAAAGAGGGTAAAGTACGGCTTTTTGGGAAAGGACAATGGGCTATGAACCCTATTCACGGGGAGGACTTGGCTGAAGTGTGTGTGGCGCAATTAGCAAGTGCTGAAAGAGAAATGAATGTAGGGGGGAGTGAGGTTTTGACACAAACGGAGATTGCGCGCTTGGCTTTTGAGGTATTGGGCAAGCCTGTAAAAATAAGCTACTTGCCGGACTGGGTACGACGTTTTATTTTGAAAATAGGCAAATATGTGATGCCAAGGAGTGCTTATGGGGTTGTGGAGTTTGTGCTGACGATAATGGGAATGGACTCGGTAGCGCCAATGCAGATAGGAAGGCATAGGCTAAAGGCGTTTTTTGAGGAGGTAGCCCAAGGGAAGAGCAGGTAAGAGGAAAAGAGAGATTGAGAAAAATGTGATGTTTTGAGGATTTTGTTGCGATTTTCGCAAAAAGTCCTTTTTGGAAAGAACTTACTGAGAGCCAGTAAAGTAGGGGTGTGTTTGCTTATAGTTCGTTTACAGTTCGTTTATCCTTCGTTATAGGTTCGTTCGTAGTTCGATGTTTTTGGGGTGAGGTTAATAGACAAATGTATTGATTATTAAGGTTTTGTATTTTCTGCCCAAAAGTGAAATAGGAGTTATCTTTTTTGAAAGATTGGCAATGAAAGGGGAAAAAAGATGAATTTTAGGCAAAAGGCAAGGGATAAGAAGGGGGAGAGTGGCGGTGGCTTTTTTTGGTAATTTGGTAATTATTATTACCTTTGCAGTCTGTAAGATAAGATAATTAATTTGCGAATATAGAATGAAAAAAACACTTTTAGCCTTTTGTGGCTTAGTATTGAGTTTGACAGCTATGGGACAAGATAACCCTTGGCAACAACAAGCGAATTACGAGATGGATGTGCAAATGGATGTGAATAACTTCCGGTATAAGGGCACGCAGCAACTCACGTATTTTAACAACTCGCCAGATACGTTACGTACGGTGTTTTACCACTTGTACTTCAACGCTTTTCAGCCCAATAGTGAGATGGACAGCAATCTGCAAACGTTACCAGACCCTGATGGGCGTATGGTGAATAACCTTGGGACGCGCCAAAACCCTATTTACGAGAGTAGGATAGCTAAACTATCGGAGAATGAAATAGGTTATTTGCGGATTACATCGCTTCGGCAAGATGGGAGTAATGTGAGGTATACTCACGAGAGTACTATACTAAAAGTAACGCTGGACAAGCCTTTGCTGCCTAAAGAAAAGACGGTGCTTACAATGACTTTTGAGGGACAAGTGCCTGTAATGATACGCCGCGCAGGGCGAAATAGCAGTGATGGGGTGGCCTTATCGATGGCACAATGGTACCCTAAAATGGTGGCTTATGACCATAAAGGGTGGCATACTACGGAATACTTGGGACGTGAGTTTTACGGTGTATGGGGAGATTTCGACGTAAAAATCACTCTTGATAAAAGGTATGTAGTAGCAGGCTCGGGGGTACTACAAAATGCGAATGAGATGGGCTGCGGTTATGAAGATGCGGGAGTGAAAGTACCTGTATTGCCTAAAAAAGTGAAGACCAAAACATGGCATTTTAAAGCCAATAGAGTACACGACTTTACTTGGGCTGCAGACCCTGAATATACGCACGATAAGCATATATTGGCTGATGGTAAGACTATACATTTCTTCTACAAAAAATATGCTGAGACGTGGAAAAAGATACAGCCTGGTATGCTTAAAGTGTTTGAGTACTTTAATAATCTTATAGGTAAATACCCTTGGGAGCAATACTCATTCATACAAGGAGGCGATGGTGGTATGGAATACGCTATGTGTACGCTGATGGTAGGTGGTGAGCGATATGAAGGACTTATAGGTACAGCTACTCACGAGCTGGCACACGCTTGGTTCCAGCATTTATTGGCTACTGATGAAGCGGCTTACCCTTGGATGGATGAGGGCTTTACTTCATACATAGAATACCTTGCAAGGCAAAAGGTTTTGGGGCTGATAGCGGCAGATAAAGATCCTTTTGAAGGTTCATACTTAGGACTGGAATACTTAGTATCATCGGGAATGAATGAGCCTACTATTACGCATTCGGATAGATATGCTACCAATAGAGCTTACAGTATAACGGCATACTACAAAGGATTGCTTTTCCTTACCCAATTAGATTATATTATGGGTAATGAGGCATTGATGAAGACTTTGAAACGCTATTACAACACCTATGCCTTTAAGAACCCTACTCCTAATGACTTTATACGTATAGCTGAGAAGGTATCGGGGATGCAATTACAATGGTTTTTGAATGAATTTATGGAGACAGACCATACGGCTGATTACGCTATAGAGAAAGTAGAGGCTAAAGGTAATAAAACAAGTGTTACCCTAAAACGCAAAGACCGCCTACCACTGCCTATAGACCTTTTTGTTACTGATGTGACAGGTAAAAAGCAGTATGTTTATATCCCATTACGTATGACTTATGGAGAGAAACCTAATACTTATCAGGCTTATACCCGCACGGTACTTCCTGCTTGGGGCTGGGGTAACACTACTTATACTTTTGAGCTTGATATTCCTTTGGAAAAGATTGAAAGTATTGAGATAGATGCTGAAAATAAGAGCGTGGATATGAATAAAGAGAATAATACATATAGAAAATAACTATTCCTGAATAGAGAAAAGAACTAAAAAATAATTGGCTAACTTGCTGAAAATGTGAGTTGGCCAATTTCTTTTTATGTTAAAAACGATATTTTATTTGGATCGAATATAAAATAGTTGTACTTTTGCGGCCGTAACACTATTTCAACTGAATTTAAATAGTAGGACAAATAAATAATTCTAAATTAAATAATCATCATCGAACAATGAAAAAGTTATTCATAGGGGCAGCAACTTTGCTGACCCTAAGTAGTATGGTATCTTGCCATAAGCAGATTATTGAAGAACGTATTGAAGAACAAAGCGGTAGCGAGATGCTACGAGCCAACCGTCCGCCTGAGGAGAGTGATGGTAAGATAGGCGATTACTACATCAACGCCCTTACAGCAGAGCTTTATGGTCCTAAGACAGAAACAGGCTGGGGTAGCCCAGTACAGTTTGGGAATAAAGGTGCTCAGGAAGCTAAAATATTATCGGGAGCAGGAGCACCAGCCCTAAATGTGGGTAATGAAGGGGATTGGTATATAGATCTTAATACTCGTACCCTTTACGGCCCTAAGACTAAAAACCAATGGGGCAATGGGATAGTATTAGGAGGTAATCCTAATAATGGCTCATCACAAGACCCAGATTCATCTTTACCAGACTACCATATCAATAGCATTGGACAGCCCACACTTCTTCTTTGGGCTAACCCTAAAACCATTGAAATTAATATGAATGCCGATCCTAAACTAAAATTAGTGGAGGTAATAGGCGAGGAAGCATTTGCGCAAAAGCGTTCGCTTGAGAAAATACTAATAGGCGATGAAGTACGTATAATTAGCGCTCAAGCCTTTGAGAATAACTTTGGGTTAAAAGAAGTTATCTTCACTAATGAAAGTAAGTTAGAACGCATAGGAAGGGAGGCTTTTACTAAATGTAACTCATTGAAAACGATAGCTTTTCCTGAAGGACTTGCAGAGATTAACCAAGGGGTATTTCTTAAATGTGAAAACTTAGAAAAGGTAGTGATCCCTGGTAGCTGTGAGCGTATTCTGCAAAATGCATTTCAAGAGTGTAGGCAATTAAAAGACGTAGTGCTGAATGAAGGAGTGCGCCTTGTAGACAATGAGGCTTTTCATAAATGTAGTTCTCTTACCAAAATTACCTTCCCTAAGAGTTTGGTAGGATTGGGTGAGGCACAATTCAATGAAACGAGTCAGAAAATAAGTGTTACCTTTTTAGGCGATGTTCCTACTATTGAGGGAGATCCTTTTGCGGGTGCTACAATAGAACATATTTATGTGCCATCACAATTTGTAGATAAATACAAAGAAAAATTCCCTGAATACACTGATATTATTGAAGCTATAAAATAACCCTTAACACCCTTAATAATGAAGAATATACTAATAGGCTTGTGTGGGTTACTAATAGCTTTAAGCACTTCCTGCACTAAGCAAACTATTGAACGTGTAACTGTTAAACGTGCTAGCATCATTCACCTAAAAGACTATCCTCCTAATATTGATACAGGTGAAATAGGTGATTATTATATCGATAGGAGTGCTGGGCTATTATATGGTCCTAAAACTAATGAACGAGGATGGGGTAACACTCCTATCCGTATTGTATCGGAAAAAGGGCTACACCCTAACACTATACGTATGGGAGAAGGCTATCCTAAAGCTGACATAGGTAATGAAGGTGACTTATACCTTGATAGCAAAGCTTCTAAACTATATGGCCCTAAAAGCGCTGCTGGGTGGGGTAATGGTTTTGCCTTGGGCAATAACAACCCTCTAAATCATACCGACCTGCCTAACTATAAATTATCGGATGATGGAAAGACCCTTCTTTCGTGGCTTAACCCTCAAACCTTGCATATAGATATGCGTACCGATTTGCGGCTTAATAACATTACCACCATCAAAGAGAATGCTTTTAGCTACACTTATGGTAATAGTGGGCACGAAGGGGTTTTCTATACCGATCGTTTTGCTATAAAATCAATTATCTTACCTAATGGTGTTACCAAGATAGGACACCACGCTTTTGAAGGACTTTCATTTTTGGAAAGCATTACCCTGCCTAAAGGCATAACTTCACTACCTAAAGGAGTGTTTGTAGGGTGTATACGCCTTAAAAGTATCAACTTAGAAGAAGGTATTGAAGAAATAGCCGACTTTGCCCTTGCTGGCTCAAAGATTGAAAGCATCACTATTCCACGTTCAGTAAAAAAGATTGGTGGTTATGCCTTTGCTAGTTGCGATGAGCTTAGTGAACTGAAACTTCAAGAAGGACTAAAACAGATAGGAGCTATTGCTTTTGTAGGTTGTACCAAACTTAAAGAACTAGAAATACCTGAAAGTGTAATCAAAATGGGAGACTTCCCCTTTAGTTATGCACCTGTTGAAACCTTAGTATTACACTCACGCACCATACCCGAATGGGCTTACTACAATGTGTCATTTGTAGGCTCTCTCAAAAAAGTATATGTACCTGATGAGAGTGTAAAACTCTACAAAGAGGCTACTTGGTGCCCCGATAGCTTCAAGGCTAAAATTAGACCATTATCTGAACGTCCTAAAAAAGATTAATCTTCTTATGAAACCTCTATATTTAATTATCCTATTTGCAGGCTTATTATTAGGTAGCTGCCAAAAAGGAGGTGATGAACCTACTCCTAAGCCTGCCCCTATTACTCCTACTCCTACCCCTACCCCACAACAACAGTTGGTAGGCAAGTGGCAATTAATTGGTTTGGAAGACCCAAATAATGAACCTTTATCTAACTGTAGCAGAAAAAGTTATATTACTTTTGCTGCTGATGGCACTGCTACTCGCACCCTATACAGATACACACCTTCTACCTCGGCCAATGAAGCAAAAGATGCTTGTAGTTTTACTACTGAGGCTAAAACCTATAGCTTTACTACCCAGCAGTTAGTATTAAATAATATTGGTGGTACTGCTACCGAGGTTTACTCCTATACCCTTGCAAGTAACACCCTTACAATGGTATACAAAGCCAATAATGGGGCTACCCAAACAATTACTTACCAAAAAAACTATGTGTATGACCCTGCTAAAGAAATTCTTGGCACTTGGTACATCAATGCTTTATGGCGGAATGACACTTATAACTATAGTGCCGATTTAGAAAAATTTAATGGATGCCGTGGCCAACAAAAGGTCATTATCACTAAAGATTCTATTATCTTTCACCAATACCGATACACTAAAAATGAATGCCGAGAATCTATCTACAAAGGCACCTATACCCTATCAGAAGGCTTAGGTATTATTGCTGTAAAAAACCGTTTTAAAGGTAAAACAAATATAGGATTACGCGAATTCCGTGTAGGTAATGGAACTTTAGAGTTCTGGGGATTTGTAGACGGACTAGCTGGTGATTACGAAAATGAATATTACAAACACGAACAAAAATATAAATGAAATCCTTACTCTTTTACACATATATATTTTGCTTAACTTTGTTCGTGCCTCTTACTATCTCCGCTCAAAATGAAAAAGAAATAAAACTAGATGAGGTAGTAGTATCTGGACAAATAGCTCCGCAGTCGGCCACAAAAGCAGTGAAAAACGTACAAGTAATAACTAAAGAGCAAATAAAAGCCGCAGGAGCCACTCATTTAGGCGATGTGCTTAATCAGTATGTAAACATCACTGTACTACCCGATGCCGCTACAGGCAAAGAAAAAGTATCTCTATACGGCTTAGGAGCTAACTATTTCAAAATATTTATTGATAACATCCCTTTAGTAAATGAAGATGGCTTAGGCGTCAATACCGATCTTTCTCAAATTAACATTGATGAGGTGGAGCGCATTGAGATTATTGAGGGTGCTATGGGTGTAACTCACGGTGCCAATGCTGTAACAGGCATAATGAATATTATCACCAAAAAATCAGCACGGAACAAGTGGGATATTACATACACTCTTCAAGAAGAATCTCTTACTAAAGAATATAACCTACTCAATAAAGGTAAACACTATCTAAGTTTCCGTGCTGCTACCAACCTCAGCAAGCGTTGGTTTACTTCTTTAGGTATGAACCGCACCAATTTTAACGGGTTTTGGGGTAAATACAAAGGCAAAAATCACGAAAAAATGGATGGACTACGTGGCTTTGAGCGTGCCCCTTACTTCCTATACCAAACCAATTTCCTCACCTATTATCAAACCCCTCAGTACAAACTGATGTACAAGTTTGATTATATGAAAGATCAGTACAATTCCTTTGATCGCACCACCGAAAAAAACTATAGCCCCCTCTATGGCGATTATACTTTTGGTGATGACCGTCGTGACTATTACCTCCGGAACTCTCACATCCTAAACCTCAATGGCAAAAACAACTTCATTAAGTATGATTTTTCTATTGCTTACCAGTACCAAGAGCGCTTTGAAGAAAAATTCCGCTACCTTATCGATTACCGTACCGAACTAAACAACGAAAAACAAAAAAACCAATCAATGGATGTATGGTACTCCACAGGTGCCATAAGCCATGCCTTTGGCGAGAAAAAACACCAAGTTGAAATAGGTTATGAAGCCGCCCATAACCAAGGATATGCCGTACTTAAAGACGAAGGCTCTACACTTAAAATAGTCGATAAAGCCATCGATAATTATGACGGATATATCTCTTCCGAAATCAACATCACCCCCAAGCTATCTATCCGCCCAGGAGTACGCTATTCCATACAAAAACTCTTCAATAACCAATACGCCTATTCTTTAGGCGCTCGCTACACCCTCCCTGCCAACATACAGCTTCGTGCCTCAGCAGGCCAAGCCTACCGCACCCCTTCCTTCCAAGAACTCTACGTCCGAAATATATTCGTCGGCCACGTATTCTTAGGAAATGAAAACCTCACCCCCGAACGAAGTTACTCCGCCGAACTAAACCTCAAAAAACTTACCTCTTGGGGCGATAAAGGGCACAGCCTGCTTAATAACCTTTCATTTAGCATCAACCGCATTAATGATAAGATCGAAAACCTACTATTATCTGTCGAAGGCGGAATGCCTCGCACCCAATATATGAATGTAAGCCGCTTCAAAAACAATAATATCATCAGCACCAATACACTCCACCTCAATAATATTGATTTCACCCTTAGTGGCGCTTTCGTATGGGTATCCCAAACCGATGATATGTCCGTAGTAAAACGTGACAACCGCTACCTACTGAACATCAATGCCGATGCCGGAATTACTTGGCGCATACCCAAAACTCAAAGCATTATCACCGCCAAATACAAGTTCACAGGAAAATCTCAAATGTGGATGGCCGCCAACGATGGCGCTGCTTTAGGCAACCTATCCCCTTACGGACACCTAAACTTCTCCTATCAACAATATTTCTGGAAAAAACGAATAGAATTTATTGCCGGAGCCCGCAACCTCCTCAATATAATCAATGTCAATCTCACCCAAACCTCACTCTCAGGCGTAGTAACAGAACGTGACTTCCCTGTAGGTAACGGGCGCGCATTCTATTTTAAGCTCGCTTATAATCTAAATATCAATTACTAACACACGCTCCCTTAGCACCCACCAACCTACACCTAACCACCCCCTACCCCAAACGAACGATGAACGAACTATAAACGAACTATAAACGAAGGATAGTTACTCACATATCACAAACAATAATAAATTAAATAATCTATTTTACAATGAAAAAAATAATTCTAACATTAAGCATCTTAGCAAGCCTATTTACAGCTTGCCAAAAAGAAGAAAACGGAGGCAAACAGCTCCCCGATAACCCCCAAAATAATCAAACCACCCAAAGTGGTACCACCACCATCCAAGCAGGCAAAGAATACATCATTAGCCCCGAAGTAGGTGGCCCCAACCAGCCCAACCAAGTATACCTCGATTTATCTACCGGAAAAACTACCCTCATTAAGCGCGACAGCTGGGATATCGCCCTCTACTGCGGCGATGAGTTCTACGCAATCCTGAACCCCACCATAGGTATGGCAGTAAGCGCTACCAGCCTAACCTCTATGACCACCAGCATCCCTAAGGACGATTTCCTTCTCCTCAATACCAGTGTCGGACAACAAAATCAAGCCAAGTTCGCCGCATCCCATATCATCGACGACCCTCGTGGGCACCTCGCTCCCACCAAAGCCGAACCCGGCTCAGGCACCGCCATTGCCGAAATCTCAGCCAATCCCGAGGATAACAAAATATACCTAATGAGTATGGGCTTTGAAATCAGCAATGTAACCCCCGTAAAAGGCAGCGTCAATCTACTTGGCAACCATCGCGGTTGGGCTAAAATACGCGTCTTGCGCAACGGCAATGGCTACAAAGTACTATACGCCAAAAACACCACCACACATGAGGCAAGTGTCAAAACCTACACTGTCGATAAAGACCCTCAATACAACTTCATATTCCTAAAACTCGAAACAGGCGACAAAGTACAAGTACAACCTCGCAAACGCGATTGGGATTTGTGCTTCTCTACCTTTACCGGTTGGTTTAGCCAAAAATACAGCGTTCAAAACGCCATAAACTTCTACCCCGATTTCATCATAAATAACCTTTTAGGAGGCACACGCGCTACCTTCTTCACCCCAGCCTCTTCCATTGAAGAACGCGACAATCTATACAACCAATACACTATCGAAAATACCAAAAAACTAAACCTTTCTACCGAAAAATACAACTCCCAAATCATCATAGGCAAAAACTGGCGCGACCTCCAAAACGGACTACTACGCAACGTTTACTTTGTCATTCAAGATGGCGACGGAAACTTCTTTAAACTAAAAATAAAAGCCTACAAAAACGATGCAGGCGAACGTGGTTACCCCACCCTTGAATACCAACTCCTCAAGTAAAAACTACAACACCCTTTGCCCCTTATCCTCCCTTTAAGGGTAGGGGGCAATTAACCATTAAATCATTAACATAAAAGATGTTCAGAAATTATATCCTACTAATAGCCGCCTGCCTAATAACTATTACCTCTCAGGCTCAAAGCTACTGGAAGCAAACCCAATTCACCAATCGCAGCACAACTACCAACACCCCAACCACTACTCACTTCGAGTATAATTTAAACCGAAAAGCCTTTGCCAAAGCACTCCATAACCCCGCAGCACGTCCTACTGCCCAAGGGGTCGAAATACTACTCCCCAATGCCGATGGGCAGCTCGAAACTTTTATAGTGAAACCTCAGCCTGTCCTCTCCCCTGCCCTACAAGCTCGCTACCCTCAAATCCAAACTTATGCAGGGTACTCCACCCAAAACCCCAACAAAGAAGTTTCCTTTACTTGGGGCGAAAACGGACTCTCCGTAATAATCAGCCTTAATAACTCTTACTCCTTTGTACAGCCTTCAAGCAAAAACGGAGTAAAACACATAGCCTACCACCGTGCCAATGCTATCGATAAGATGACCTTTAGCTGCCAAACAGCAGCACGCATAAGCCACTTAAGCCATACAGCACGCCCTACCCAAGCCTCTAATGCTACCCTACGCAACACCTTCGAAACCGAAAACAGCTTGCGTACCCTACGCATCGCTATAGCTACTACTAGTGATTATACCGCTCAGTTCGGTAGCCGTCCCGAAAAAGCTCTGGAACAAGTAGTCTCTACCGTCCAAAGAGCCAACCAAGTATACCGCACCCAAATGTCTATACAGTTCCAGCTCGTTTCTGGCGAAGAAACTATCATCCGCAACCGTAAAGACGACCCCTTCCGCAATAACCTCAATATGAGCTGGACTGGCGAGCCTCTCCAAAAATTCTTAGATGAAAAAGTAGGCAATGATAAATACGATGTAGGACACGTATTCCACCACACCAACCAGCCCAATGGTAACGCAGGCTGTATAGGCTGCGTATGCGATAAAAATGATAAAGGAAGAGCCTTCTCTGCCGGAAACCTCAAAAACACCGAAAAAGACATCTTCGATATCGATTTCTTCTGTCACGAGTTAGGCCACCAAATGGGAGCAAACCACGTACATAACCTCCAAAACGAAAGCTCTGGCGCCCAAGTCGAACCTGGTAGTGGCTCCACCATTATGGGCTACGCAGGTATCTCTGGCTCCAATGATGTACAAGCCCGTACCGACCCTTATTTTAACCACATAAGCGTATGGCAAATAATGAAATACATCAGCAGCACCAGCTGTGCTACCAAAACACCTATTACCAATACACCTCCTGTAATTAATGATTTGCAGGACTACACCATTCCTCAAAGCACCGCCTATCATTTAGTAGGCTCCGCTACCGATGCCGATAATGATCAGCTATACTACACTTGGGAGCAACACAATAGCCCACAACCTGGGCGCCCTACCGTTACTGCCGATGTGTTTGGCGATAACCTTTCCGAAGGGCCTATAGCACGCTCCCTACCTCCCAGCCAATCAACCGAACGTTACATCCCTCGCCTTAGCAGCATTTTAGAAGGGAAGCTAAGTGAGCGCAACCCCAACCGCCGTAGTAATTGGGAAACCGTTACTAGCGTAAAGCGTTCCCTCACTTGGGCTTTCGTAGTTACCGATAAAACCTTAGGCAAACGTGCCGACCGTGAAACCGACCAAAGTACAGGTAACACAAGTTTTAGCACTATCAAAGTCAATGTAGTGAATACTGCTGGCCCCTTTGAAGTCACCTCTCAGCTCCAAAAAAGCTATTGGTTCATAGGCAAAACTCACACCATCACGTGGGCAGTGGCCAATACCGATAAAGAAGAAATTAATGCACAAAAAGTAAATATCCTATTTGCTGCCGATGGCAAAACATTTACCAAAACTCTCGCAGCCAATATCCCTAATAACGGTACTTACACTTTTACCGTAACTACCGATTTTACTACCACCAATGGCCGCTTTATGATTCGCCCTACCAATAACATATTCTTGGCAGTGAATTTAGGTAAAATTATTGTGAAAGACGATGCCGATGTCGATGGCGATGGCATCCCCGATAGTCAAGATAACTGTATCGAAACTGCCAACCCCGACCAAGCCGACCTTGATGGCGATGGCATAGGCGATGTCTGTGACGACGATCGCGATGGCGATGGCGTTCGTAACTCTTATGATAACTGCCCCGATATTAAAAACACCAACCAACGCGATACCGATAAAGACGGCATAGGCGATGCTTGCGACCCCGATGCCGATGGCGATGGCATCCCCAACCAGCAAGATAACTGCCCTTACCACGCCAACCCCGACCAAAAAGATTCTGACAATGATGGCATTGGCGATATATGTAGCGGCGACCGTGATTTGGACAAAGTTCCCGATGAAAAAGACAACTGTCCTGATCTTATTAACCCCGACCAAAAAGACCTCGATAAAGACGGCATAGGCGACGCTTGTGACGACGATCGCGATGGCGATGGCGTGAAAAATAACCTTGATAACTGCCCCGACACCCATAACCCCGACCAAGCCGACACCGATAAAGACGGCATCGGCGATGTCTGTGATGATGATATCGATGGCGATGGCATACCCAATGCACAAGATAATTGCCCTTACATCCCCAATCCTTCACAAACAGACACCGATGGCGATGGCATAGGCGATGCTTGTGATAACGACCTTGATGGCGATGGCAGAGAAAATAGTAAAGATAACTGCCCTTATCACTATAACCCCAACCAAGAAGATACCGACCGCGATGGCATTGGCGATACCTGTGATGATGATGCCGACGGTGATGGCACTCCTAATGATAAGGATAAAGATTTCGACACTGTTCTCATCCCTAATGCTTTTTCTCCTAATGAGGATGGCATTAATGATAGTTTTGTAATCCAGCGCATAAGCCTCTATAAGCAAAACACCCTGCAAATTTACTCACGTACAGGGCTATTAGTCTATGAAGCTCGTGGGTACCACAATCAGTGGAAAGGTATCGGTATCGATGGCAAAAAAGTACCTCAAGGCTATTATTTCTATAAATTCACCATTAAAGACAAAGCTACTCAAGAAGGTTGGCTTTACATTAATTACTAAACCCCAATGAAAAAACTAATTATATCAAGCATTATAGCACTCTGTGCCACCTATGTAGCAGCACAAACGCCTAGCTATATATTCTTTAATAACTTCCAAAACGTTATGAATCCCGCCGCAGTAGGCACTACCGAAAAGCACAACATTACCCTTAACCTGCGTAACCAATGGGGGCAATCATCCCATTCCGATAACCCCCAACAGCAAACACTTAATACTACCCACCGCCTCAGCCCTCGCATAGGGCTGGGGGCTTCGGTAGTAAGTGAAAAAGTGTTTATACAAAGGCAAACAGCCTTCTTTGCCGATTTTTCCTACCAGCTACCTCTTAGCCCAAGCTCTGAACTCTATTTAGGACTAAAAGCTGGCGGAAATCTCTTCAATATCGATAGCAGCAAGCTAAAAACCTATAACCCCTCTTTCGATCCCTACCTACAAGGCGTATCAGGGCGTTTCCAGCCCAATATGGGGGTAGGGGTATATTACGTACGGAATAACTTCTTTGCTGGCTTGGCAGCGCCTAACCTTTTCGCTTCCGATAAAACAAAAATTAGCAATGAAGTAGTAACATCAGTTTCCGAGCGTATCAACTTTTATCTCCAAGCTGGGTACTCTTGGGGCATAACCCCCGATATTACACTGCGTCCTAGCCTCCAAGCTTATATAAATCAGGATAGTAACTACCAAGTAGATGCTACAGCCACAGTCCTATACGCCAACTGTCTCGAAGGTGGTTTAGGCTATCACAGCCAGCAGAATATCAATGCTTATGCACTCTTCAAAATTCCCGATTGGCATTTTGCAATAGGCTATGGCTTTGAAACTACCTTCAATAGCAATATAAGCTCCAGCTTGCGTAATATACACGAAGTTTTAATCAAATTCTATTGGTAATGAAACGAATATTCCTATTAATACCCCTTACCCTCATTGCCTTTGCGCTCAGCTGCAGCAAAGGCAGTGATACCCCTACCCCTACTCCACTACCTACCCCTACCCCACCAGCACCTACCTTCACTTATACCCTTAGTAATAGCGGTCGGGAATTAGTCAAGTTCACAAGTACCAGCACCACTGTGGTTAACTTCACTACCGATTCTCAGCTAAAAAAAGTAGAATCCATTGCCGATGAGGCTTTTAAAGACAATACTACTATCACAAAAATAATATTGCCCAACACTGTTGAAAGTATTGGGCAAGGAGCCTTTAAAGGTTGTACTTCTCTTAGTCACATAACACTACCCGAAAATGCAGCCTTTAAAAAGATTAATGTCAGAACGTTTGAAGAGTGTCGCAGCCTACAAAAAATCAGCATACCCAATTCCGTAGCCGAAATCGATATGTACGCCTTTGCCGATGCAGCTCTTAGCGAAGTAAAACTCCCCGATAACCTTATCTATATCAAAGAGCAAGCTTTTGCTGGCAATAAAAATCTAAAAGAAATAACAATCCCCAAATCAGTAGGACAAATAGGTACAGGAGCTTTTATTGATACAGAGCTTGCCACAGTAAAAGTGCTTGCTACTTATCCTCCGCGTCTTAATATCGTGAACACAGCTCAAGGCAGTGTAGGTCCTTTCCCTATTAAAACTCTCAAAGAAATTACTGTACCCAAAATAGCAACCGATGATTATCGTTATGAAGATGCTTTCTGGAGTCTTTACGGCTATTATATCAACCGAAATGTTCCCTTCAAACCCTTAGTTATTGATAAAACTACTTTCACAATAAAAGTAGGCGAGCAGGAAGCTGCCAGCATATCTGGTAGTAACAAGTACGGATTAAAGCGTGACAAAGCCACCGAAGAAATTGCTTACATAGCCATCACCCCCGATAATAAAATCTTAGGAGTAAGAGGTTTAAAAGCAGGCAGCTTTCAAGCTACTTTTTATGATCGTATTAGTCGAGAAGAAAAAATACTAACAATCACTATCACCCCCTAACCTGCAGCCTCTCTCCCAACAGAAATAGTTCACACCATCACACAATTTTGTGTGTTTCTCACAGGTTAATGATTAGCTTCTTGCAATCATTAACCTTTTTATTTCTGTTTCTCGAATGTTGTTTTCACTTAAAATTTAAGAAGATTTCTATTTTTAAAAGAAGATAAAGCATCGCTTCTGTGAAGTCATTATCAGCTAATTAGTAACACTTTAGTTTACAAGTCCGTTTCATCGCGAAACAGTTATTTGTGCACCTTAGCCAAACATCCGAACTTTGCAGCGTTAAAGTTTTAAAACTCTCAGTTCGTTCTTTGAAATACTGGTATTTGAACCACAAACTCACTTCCTTTCCCTAGTTCCGAAGTAAAGCTAATGTTACCATTATATGATAAGATAATATTCTTCACCATTGCCAAGCCTAAGCCACTACCACTCGTTTTGGTAGTAAATTTAGGTTCAAAAATCTTATGATGGTCTGCTTCTGCAATACCTATACCGTTATCAGTAACTTTCAGGGTAATATATTGTTCATCTTTAGTAAGGGCTACTTCTATTTGTGGTGCAGACTCATTCTCTGTTGCTTGAATAGCATTTTTCACAAGATTAGTAACCACACGCCCCAACTGGTCTTTATCAAAAACAGCTATAATTTCAGGTTGTGAATAGTTAAATTGAATTGTATTATCATTAAAAATATCCAGCGTACGCTTAATAACTGCTACAAAGTTAAGCTCTTCATCATTCTTTGCTGGCATATTAGTAAGAGCTGAAAAAGCGGTCGATATATTGCTAAGAATATCTATTTGCTGTATTAGTGATTCGCAAAATTCATTTGTATCCTCAGTTGTTTGTGCCTCCCTATTAGCTTTACGCTGATAGCTTTGCACCGAAAGGCGCATAGGGGTCAGCGGGTTTTTAATTTCGTGAGCTACTTGTTTAGCCATATCGCGCCAAGCTTGTTCCCTTTCCGATTTTGCAAGAAGAGCTTTACTATTCTCTATCTCATCAATCATCGCATTATAAGCAGTCACAAGCTCCGTAATTTCAGTAGGTGCCGATTTAAGTGTTATCTTCTCATTTCTTGATAGCAAACGCGTTTTCTGTAATCTACTCTCAATAGTTTTAAGTGATTTGGTAATATACTTTGAAATGAAGTAAGCTACTGTTAAAGATATTACCAAAAGAGTGAAGTATACAATACTAAGGCGGTAAAGTGATCCTTCAAGCGCACGCTCATTGAAGGTGTCATTTTCAAAATAAGGAATATTGAGAATAGCAATAGGTTTAAACTGTAAGTCTGTAATATAGGTATATGATGTTTGATAACCTCTCCCTACAAGTTCATGATGTTCCACTATGCGTTTATCAAGAGTAGACGAAAGTTCACTTAGTACACTTTGGGGTATAAAAAAAGCATCTTGGTCAGGCGACAATGATGCTTTAGAGCTTTTAAGCAGTACTCCGTCAAGGTCATACAAGGCGAAGTTTAAGTTTTGAATATTAGCTATAGAATAAATATCCTCACGAAAGATAAGAGGAATATAAATAGTTTCAACAGGAAAAGTAGTTTGAGAAAATACATATTGTATTTGCATTTTAATTTGGTTTTCCTTATCTATAAGGCGTTCATCGTGGTATTCTAAAGCTTGTTTCCTGTACTGCCCCACCATTACAAAGGCTAAGATAGCAAAAGCTACGAGTACAAGCAGAGTCATACTCAAAAAAATCTGGAAGCGTAATGAGTTTTTCTTAAACATAAGATGAGGCAATATAAAGGTTATTTTAAACCAACAACAAAAGCCGCTACATAGTTTTTCTTAATCTCAGCTAAGTTCTTTTCAGCTTCTAAACGAGTGCGAAAACTTCCAACACGTACTTTGTAGTTCGGCGACTCAAAGCTAAGTATTACTGGATATTGTTTGAAAAGATTTTTTGCCTCTAATAAAGTTTTATTAGCTTCAGTAATATTGCCATTATATATCTGCACTTGAAAAGCACTTTCCGATCTAGCAACTTCCTTTTTAACTTCCATAGCTTCAGCAATATTGCTATCGTTATTAAAGGTTACTTGTGCAGAACTAACTGTTACTGCCGAAATGATAAGCCCTGCGGCTATTATTAGTTTTTTCATAGTCTAAATGTTATAAATCAAGGATTATATTCTATTTCTTCTAAATTTCCAATACAATTTACTCAACACAAATCCTACAGTAAATAGGAGTATAAAAAACAAAAAAGTAGTTCCTAAAACTTGTATGTTTAGCGGCTCACTTTGGGGCATATATAGTATTTGGCCATTAGCAGTACTTATAAGCCCTAATAGCGTAATAAGTAGGCTTACCAAAAAATGGAGCTCTAAACGAAGATCTTTCTCTGGTAATAGCTTCTTTATACCCAAAGCTCCTCCTACTATACACAGAAAAATAACTGTACCTACTCCTAAAGCTATATAAGCAAACGAAACTCCTGTAAAATAAAAAATACTCTGGGTAAGTAGGTAAAAAAGTGCAGGAAAAAGCAACAGGTTAGGATACCATTGCAATATTTTATTCCATTTACTTTGAGTGCCTTTAAAAAGAGTGCGTAATGAACTAAAACAAAAAGCGATACACAAAGCAGTTTCAACAGTAAGTAACACCGTGATATTGCTCAATACCGTAGGGTTGTTCAGCATAGCATCTAAAGCCACTTGTGATTGTTCTGAAGCAAAATCAGTAGCTAAGTATACAAATAAAAAAGCTACTCCTCCCCATACAGCTGTATGCCAGAACTTCCAAAAGCTAAGTTTTAGTACTACATTTATAGCTATAAAAGCTGTAAGTATTGCTATTACCATCTCTATATTACTTATTAGCTATTATTTATCAATCACATACACTGCGTCTTCACCATCATTCTCTTTCCAATGTACTACCACACGCTCTTCATTAATCGCATCTACTTGCTTACCGCTATAGTCTGGCTGTATAGGCAAATGACGACTAAATCGACGGTCAATAAGCACTAAAAGTTCAATTTCTGCAGGGCGCCCAAATGATTGTATAGCCGAAAGAGCTGCTCGAATGCTACGCCCCGTATAGAGTACATCATCAATAAATACTACTTTTTTATCCTCTACAATAAAATCAATAGAAGTAGAGTTCGCTGCCAAAGGACGTGAAGTACGCCTAAAATCATCCCGAAAAAAAGTAATATCTAACATCCCATAAGGAATAGAAGGTACTTTATACTCAGTTGTAAGTAGTTGCAATAAGCGATAGGCTAAAAAAGTACCTCGTGGCTGTATGCCTATGAAAACCGTATTACTAAAATCTGTATGATTTTCAATCAGTTCACAAGCCAAGCGGTGTAACATTACTTGAAGTTCTTTTTCACCGAGTATTTGTTTTTTATAGGTGTTCATTGTTTAAAAAGTAAGGGTATTTAGGTTCTTTTTAGCATCAGTATTCCCTTGATTAGCTGCTTGCTGAAAGAACACTTTAGCATTCATGCGGTCACCAAGCATATAGTAACAAGACCCACGATAGTTATTAAGTACTGCATCAATGGGGTTACCTAAAGCTTCCATTGCATTAATATCATTTATCACATTACGATACTGTTGCAAGTTATAATAGCTATAAGCACGCAAACGGTAAGCCTCTATATGAGCAGGCACCTTGCTTAAAAAGTTAGTAAAAGCAGTTACTGCCTCAGTATAACGTCCAGTGTTATACAAATTTACAGCCTCAATATATAAAGGAGAATATTGTTCCACTTGCAATCGTGAAGTAATTTTATTACGATTGCTTATAATATCAGGATTAGTAGGCAAATATACAAAAGCACTATCAAGGGTAGCTTTGGCTTCAGCTATAAGATTATTTTTTTCTTGCAGATATGCCAAAGAATTCCATGCTTGTACCTCATTACGTTTAGCTAATAAGGCATCTCGATCAACATCTACATGAAAACGATTCTTTAAAATAGCCTTCCAATGAGGTATAGTTTTTTGCACTGTATCTTTTTCTAATCCTAAAAACTGTTTTAATAGGAGCATAGACTCTTGCTCTTTCCCCATATTATTAAGTGCAAAAGTTTCTAAGTTCAAACTTCCAAAGAAGTTAGGCTTAATCATACGGGCTTTGCGAGCATATTTATAGATACTATCATTATTTTTCTCTGGTTGCATAAAGTAAGAAACCGCCATAAAATACTCAGGTCGTGCATCATACGGGTGATAATGAATAGATCCCAATATCTTACGTGCATCATCAAATTTTTGTTCATCAATAAGGTAACGTGCTTTTTCCACATCCACAGGCTCAGCTACTGCAGTGAGGTTTGGTATACGTGGATAATTATGAATAAGAAAATCAGATGATGATTTAGGACTACGTGCCCCTTGTTGTTCTTCTTTCACCATACGTTGTATTTTTGATGAATCAAAATACATACGTTCTACCACTACATTCATTACTGCTACAACTACAGCTACCAAACCTATAAAACTCACTATAGTAATAGGTAATTTGCGGTTTTCTTCTTTCTTACTTAAGAAGAGTACTGCCAATCCAACTGCTATTCCTACATAAATAGCAAAAAGAGCTTGTATTTCAGGACGATCTTGAGGAAAGTTAAAAAAGGCATCAAATGAGTAAGCAAATAAACCAAATAGAGGTAAGAAAAACCACTGTTCACGTTCTATATTTTTGCGCTTATAGGTATTCCACAAAAAGTAATAAGCAGCTAAAATAAATATGGCTAAAAATGCCAGTCCCCCTACAATTCCTATCTCAGCAGGTACTTCAAGAAAATCATTATGATTTTTATACATGTAAATGTAGTGAGGACTATATGAGTTTTCATACTGCAAAAATCGTACTTTCCAGTTCCCTATACCTACCCCTAACAAAGGGTCATTAGGTATCATATCAGTAGCTGTAATCACCCAAGCTGTCTTACGTAAATTGTTACTACTATTTTCTTGGTTAGCTACTTCAGCCAACCGTGCTCCAAAGCTAGTGCTTTGACGCACTTGCTGTGGATACATAAAGTTCTGTACAAATGAGAATATTCCAAAAGCTAAGAAAACTAATACTACATGCATTAGCACTTTTTGCCCTGTTTCACGGCGTTTGAGTACGAAAAAATCAAGCAAACCATACACTATAAGTATAAGTGTTGTAAGAATAGTAGCCAAATAGAAAGCACGAGTACTCATAAAGAAGATAGCTAAAGTACCTAACAGAATACCTGCTCCACCAATGATACGCCATACAGCTTTCTTCTGAAAATAAAACAACCAAATAGCAAAAGGTATCTTAATAAACATAGCCGATGCCAAGATATTCTTATTAGAATATGACCCCTTAATGTTATAATCACTACTAAGTCCTCTTACTATGCTCTTCACCCCATCTAAAGTAACTATAAAATCATAGAATAACAATAGTGTCATTGCTACTGATAAGGGCACCAAACTCTTCTTATTATAAATTACCAATGCCGATACCATCCATGCTGCAGTAAAGGCTATAAATACTTTTGAATAATGTAAAATCGCTTCTTCTATATCAATAGCTTTAGTGAATGAAAGTAAAGCAAACACCATCACTATACTATAAGCAATTCCTATTTTATTAGTAAAAAAACCTAAGAGCACCTTAGTTCGCTCTCTAAAATCTTTAACAAGGAATATCAAGGCTACAACTACTAAGTTTAAAATAGCAAAGGTATAGAATTTTGATGCGTTAGAGTCAAACGCCATCCAATTAGGAGTAAGTACAGTTAGATAACCATAGGCAATAAGCAATACTGTACACAAAAAGTTCATTACCACATTGCTTTCAGTTTTAACTGTAGCAAGAGGCTTTGAGGGCGCCTTAGTTTGCGCCTGATTAGTGCTAGGAACTTTCTTTTTTTTGTTCATTAGTATATAGTAAAAAGTAAATATATTAAAATTCTATCAACTGATAAGTTAAACCTGTTTGTTTCACTACTTGTTCAGTACGTTCTGAGTGTGTATCTGTAACAAACAACTGTCCAAAATGATTTTGAGTAACTAACTGTATCAGCTGTGCCACCCTATTATCATCCAACTTATCAAAAATATCATCTAAAAGCACTATAGGTGTTACCCCTAATTGTCGCTTTAGTATCTCAAATTGTGAGAGTTTCAGGGCTATTAAAAATGATTTCTGTTGCCCTTGACTACCATATTTCTTCATTGGGTATCCTTCAATCTCAAATAGCAAATCATCTTTATGAATTCCTACAGTAGTGTATTGTGTCACTCGATCACGTGGAAGATTTTCAACAAGTAGTTCTTCTAACGATTTTTCATGTAATGTACTATCATACTGTAAACCTACTTGCTCTTTCCCGCCCGAAATATAAGCATACTGATAACTAAATATAGGCAGAAAAACTTCCATAAAGTCTTTTCGTTTCTGATAAATAAACTGTCCTAAGGGAGCTAACTGCTCATCATAAACACTTAGAGTTTCTACTGAAAAAGTATTATTCTCAGCCATTTGTTTCAGTAGGGTATTACGCTGCAGTAGGATACGATTATATCGCAACAATAGTTCCAAATACTCTCTATCAGTCTGAGAAATCACACTATCTAAAAACTTTCTGCGAGTTTCACTACCTTCTACAATCAAGTCACGGTCAGAAGGTGAAATAAGCACCATAGGGTATTTCCCTATATGGTCAGCAAGACGTTCGTACGCTTTACCATTATGCTTTATCACTTTTTTCTGCCCTTTTTTTAGGCTGCATACTATCTGCTCTTCTCGTTCTTGGTGTTGAAAAGCTCCATCAATAAGATAAAACTCTTCTCCATGTCGTACATTGTGCAATGCCGAGGGCGTAAAGTAGCTCTTCCCCATTCCCAAATGATATATAGCATCCAGCAAATTAGTTTTCCCTACGCCGTTATTCCCCACAAAACAATTAATCGTTGGACTAAAATTATATGTCTGTGAGGGAATATTCTTATAATTAACTATGGATATTTTTTTTAAAAACATAATTAGTTGCTGCAAAAGTACAAATATTTTTTGAAATAACAACTGTAATGATCATTTGTTCCTTATTTCTTTTACCCTATTTTCACATAAGCAGAGAAAAACAAAATTGCTTTTCATACCATCTAATTCAACTCCCTCTATCCACTCCCCCATATTATCAGAATGTGGTATGTCAGATTACTCCAACATACCACCCGTTTTCTGTATAAGTTCTATATTTTTAACCTATAATTGCTCCCGCTATAGTTGCTGATAACAATGATGCTAATGACCCCCCTAAAACCGCTTTTAAACCAAACTCCGATAAAGTTTTTCGCTGATTAGGCGCCAATGCTCCTATACCCCCTATCTGGATACCTATTGAAGCAAAATTAGCAAAACCACAAAGCATATAAGTAGCAATTATAATCGATTTATTATAAAGCAAATGCGGCGCACTAGCTACATCTTTCAATACTCCCAACTGTCCGTATGCCACAAATTCCGATGAAGCCAACTTAATACCCAATAACTGCCCCATCAGCATCATATCTTCCTTAGCTACCCCTATCAGCCACATCACAGGCGAAAAGATAGTCCCTAATATCATTTCCAGCGAAAGCCCTTTTTTATAAGGCGTATTAGCAGCAATAACATCATTCAAATGTTCAAAATCTCCTGCCCAATGAAAAATATGGTTCACCATAGCTATAAAAGCCACAAATACCAACAGCATTGCACCCACATTCAAAGCCAATTTTAACCCATCAGTAGTACCATTAGCAATAGCATCTAGCATGTTCGAACCTACATTCTCCATCGATACACTCGAGTCATTTGAAAACTCCTCCGTCTGCGGACATAATATCTTTGAAATCACTATAGCCCCCGGCGCAGCCATTACCGATGCCGCAAGCAAGTGCCTTGCAAACATCAAGCGCATCTCAGTGTCATTACCTCCCAAATACTCAATATAAGAAGCCATCACACCACCAGCCACCGTAGCCATACCACCAATCATCACAAGCAATATTTCCGAGCGCGTCATCTTGCCCAAATAAGCCTTAATCATTAGCGGAGCCTCCGTCTGTCCAAGAAATATATTCCCCGTAACCGATAAACTCTCAGCCCCCGATATATTCAACAGCTTAGAAAGCGCCCAAGCCATCCACTTAACCACAACCTGTATAATCCCTAAATAAAACAGTAAAGACGTAAGTGCCGAAAAGAAAATAATAGTAGGTAATACCTGGAAAGCAAAAATATAACCAAAACTCTCCGTATTCAGCAAATTGCCAAGCAAAAACTTACTGCCCGCTTTAGTAAAATCAAGTATCAGTACAAACACACTACCCATAGTATCAAAAGCCTGCTGTACAAAGCCCACTTTCAAAATACCCACAGCAATAGTAAGCTGTATCGCCAAACCAATACCCACCGTCCTCCAGTTAATAGCCTTCCTATTACTACTAAACAAGATAGCAATCAACAAAACAGCCATCATACCAATAGCCCCACGTAATATCCCCTCAAAAGTGATACCCGCACTAGGCACAACCTTTGCCACCTCAGTAGCACTCTGTGCAAAGGCCGAAAATGTAAGGAAGAAAGCCCCTCCCAAAGCAAATGTTTTTTTCATATAATTCCGTTTTAAAAAGTACCGTCACGTTTTAAAATCTCGTCTCTTAGCAGAGCCGCCATTTCATAATCCTCATTTTCAATACATTCATTTAGCATCTTTTTAAGTTCTGAAAGCGAAAATTTTGAGTAAGCGTCACGCATCGCATCTTCTTCTTCACTAACCCCATCCAATGACGGACTCACAGCCTGATGCCGCTCATCCCCTACCAGCGGAATATAAATACCCGCCTTCTCTATTATCTGCTTATAAGTATAAATAGGAGCGTTAAACCTCAAAGCCAACGCAATAGCATCACTCGTCCTAGCATCAATAAGGCGCTCTTCACCATACTGCACACACAACATATTCGAGTAGAAAATCCCCTCCTCCAGCCGGTGAATCACCACCCGTAACACCTGTATATTGAACGCATTAGCCATTATCTTAAAAAGATCATGCGTCAAAGGTCTAGGCGGCACAATATTCTTCTCCAGCTCCAAAGCTATCGACTGAGCCTCAAAAGCACCAATCACAATAGGCAATTTCAAATCCGACTCCAATTCGTGCATAATCAGCACAAAAGCATCATTTTGCGACTGATTATATGAGATTCTTTTAACAAATAAGTGTACTAAATCATCCATTGGTAGGTAGTGGTTATTGATTTTTTTATGAGGGCGTAAAAGTACGACACTTTTTTGAACTACACAAATTTTATTAAAAATATTAATATCCTCACCCCCCATCTACCAATCCTCCACCCCTACCCTACCCCCCAGCCTACTCACCTACCACCCCGTTAGCCCACCAATTCACCAACAAGTCAAATACACCAAAATCCCACCCATACCCCAAACGAATATTTCTCTACTGATAGGCTGAACGAACGATAAACGAAGGATAAACGAACTATAAACGAAGGATAAACATAAAACCCCCAACCCCCTCACAACTACCAAAGCACCTAAAAATAGTACATATTTCTATTTTTCACGTCAAAAACAGAAAAATAAACCAATCAGAAAAACAGCTTTTTTACGTTAAAGCACCCCTTTTAAAACCTTTAAACACTCTATTCTTTTAGCAAGCATAATTACTTTTTTTGAATACACGAAGAAAAAGACCAACACCAAAGTCAGCTTACAAAGACAGTCAGATAAACATGAAAAAATCCACAGCCTATTTCATCCACCTCTCACCCATATTGTATTATGATAAGCCAATCTCAGAAGGCACAAATACACAAAAAACATTACGATTACAAGCACCGCAAGCAATCAATTTCCACACCATTAAGAAAGCAACTTATAGGTGAATATAGACACTCCCACCCTAAATCAATCACCCAAACACCCCAAAAGCCGTAACAGCCTTGAAAAATATTGAAGATTTTCATTCGTTACGTGGTGATATGACGACTATGATAAACAATAGCAAAAAAAATAAAGAAAGTCAATAAAAAAAGCCGCTAAAAAAGAAGAAAATCCAACAAGAAAATCACCAAAGAAGAAAAAGAACATAAGAGCAAAGGCAAAAAAACACAAAAACGCCTGCACAAACCTGTCACACCCCCCTTACTTTATGTACCACACCGATTATAGAGAGGAAACTTTTTATGATGTAGTACGCCGTTTAGAGCCCGAGCCGTTTAAAAGTGTAACAGGACTCACCCAAGAACAGTTTGAGTTACTGGCTAACTTAGGAGTCTTCAACAAAGCACTAATGAACGATGCTGTGTATAAGTTCAAACGTTATGAGGATAGTAGTTTCACTTACACCAAAAAGCAAATAACTACTTCTTAATAAGCCACAAAAAAGAGGCTTGCCCTAATGGGCAAGCCTCAATTATTAGAAACCTTAATTTGTATTTATTCAGCAGCAGTTGTTTCAGTTGCTTGAGCTGTTTCAGTAGCAGCACCTTCAGCAGCAGTTGCTTTTTTTCTACCACGGCGGGTATTTTTCTTTTTAGCTACTTTAGCTGTATTATAAGTAGTGTTGTAATCAACAAACTCAATCATAGCCATTTCAGCGTTATCTCCCAAACGGTTACCAAGCTTAATAATACGAGTATATCCACCTGGGCGATCACCTACTTTAGTAGCTACTTCTTTAAATAGTTCAGTAACAGCTTGTTTACTACGTAACTTACTAAAAGCAATCCTACGATTATGAGTAGTATCCTCTTTTGATTTAGTTACTAAAGGCTCAACAAATTGCTTTAGTACTTTAGCTTTAGCCAAAGTTGTATTGATACGTTTGTGCTCAATCAGAGATGATGCCATATTAGCAAGCATTGAATTTCTGTGAGCAGTCTTTCTTCCTAAATGATTAATTTTATTTCCGTGTCTCATTTTTCCTTAGTTAAAATATCGCAAAGAGCGCGTTAATCCTTATCTAATTTGTACTTTGATATATCCATACCAAACACTAAGCCTCTGTTAGCTACCAATTCATCAAGCTCAATCAATGATTTCTTACCAAAATTTCTGAACTTCATTAAGTCAGCTTTATTGAATGAAACCAAGTCTCCTAATGTTTCCACTTCAGCAGCTTTTAAGCAGTTTAAAGCTCTTACTGATAAGTCCATATCAGCTAACTTAGTTTTTAGTAACTGACGCATATGTAATGATTCTTCATCATAAGCATCTGTTTGAGCTACTTCATCTGCTTCAAGAGTTATTCTTTCGTCAGAGAATAACATAAAGTGATGAATAAGAGTCTTAGCAGCCTCAGTAAGGGCAAATTTAGGATCTATTGACCCATCTGTTTTGATTTCAAAGACTAATTTTTCATAGTCAGTTTTTTGTTCAACTCGATAATTTTCAATAGAATATTTCACGTTTTTAATAGGAGTAAAAATAGCATCTGTAGCTATCACTCCTAAAGCAGCATTAGGTTTTGAATTTTCCTCAGCTGAAACATAACCTCGCCCTTTTTCAATAGTAATTGCTATTGTGAAAGAGGCTGTAGTCTCCATATTACAAATTACCAATTCTGGATTTAGTACTTGGAAACTTGAGAGTGCTTTTTGAAAATCACCGGCAGTCAATTGCTTTTTACCAGAGACGCTAATAGTAGCTGTTTCATCTTCTGCATCTTCAACCTGACGTTTGAAACGCACTTGTTTCAGATTGAGAATAATTTCAGTAACATCTTCTCTTACACCTGGTATAGTAGAAAATTCATGTTCTACTTTATCAAACTTCACAGAAGTAATAGCAAAGCCTTCCAAAGAGGAAAGCATCACCCTGCGTAATGCGTTACCTATAGTTAAACCATACCCTGGTTCCAAAGGGCGAAATTCAAATCGCCCTTCGAAATCAGATGATTCAATCATTATAACTTTATCTGGTTTTTGAAAGTTAAATAATGCCATAATTTGACTGCTGTCTTTTATTTATTATTTAGAGTACAACTCTACGATTAACTGTTCTTTAATATTTTCAGGAATCTGAATACGCTGAGGAATGGCGACAAAAGTACCTTCTAATTTCTCAGGATTCCAAGTTATCCACTCATACACGGCACTACTTGCTGCCAATGAGTTTTCGATAACACTTAAAGATTTTGATTTTTCACGAACACCCACTACATCACCTGGTTTAAGAGTATAAGATGGAATATTGACAATATTTCCATTTACAGTAATATGGCGGTGTGAAACCAATTGACGAGCAGCACTACGAGTAGGTGCAATGCCCATACGATAAACTACATTATCAAGGCGTGATTCGCAAAGTTGAAGAAGTACTTCACCTGTTATGTGTTTGCTCCTTTTTGCTTTTTCATATAGATTATGGAATTGTTTTTCCAAAATACCATATGTATATTTTGCTTTTTGTTTTTCTTGTAATTGAATAGCATATTCTGAGCGTTTTGCTCTACGACGTGCTAAACCATGTTGTCCGGGAGGATAATTTTTTTTCTCAAAAGATTTATCGTCGCCGAAGATAGCTTCACCAAATTTGCGAGCTATTTTAGTTTTTGGACCAGTATATCTTGCCATTTTTTAATGTTTATTTGAAAGGTATTATGAATTAAGGCATTCCTTCGATAATAAAAAACCTTTCGTATGTTAGTATTAAATTAAACTCTACGTCTCTTAGGAGGGCGACATCCATTGTGAGGCAGTGGAGTAACATCAATAATTTCAGTCACTTCAATACCTGCATTATGAATAGTACGGATAGCTGATTCTCTACCATTCCCAGGACCTTTTACGTATACTTTTACTTTCTTAAGCCCTGCATCAAAAGCTACTTTAGCAGCATCTTCTGCTGCTACTTGCGCTGCATAAGGGGTATTCTTTTTTGATCCACGGAAGCCCATTTTACCTGCTGATGACCAAGCGATAACATCTCCTTTTTTATTAGTAAGAGAAATGATCACGTTATTAAAAGTAGCTGAAACGTGAGCTTCACCAACTGACTCAATAACTACTTTTCTCTTTTTAGAGACTTTCGCATTTTGTTTTGCATTTTGTTTTGCCATACTTAACTACTTATTATTTAGTTGCTTTTTTCTTATTAGCAACTGTTTTTCTTTTACCTTTTCTTGTACGAGAATTATTTTTAGTTTTTTGTCCGCGCAAAGGTAGTCCGTTACGATGACGAATACCACGATAGCAACCTATATCCATCAAACGTTTGATGTTGAGTTGCACTTCAGAGCGCAATTCTCCTTCAATTTTGTAAGACGCAACTACTTCACGGATACGACTAATTTCATCATCGTTCCACTCACTTACTTTTGTGTCTTCATTTACTTGAGCCTTAGTTAAAATTTCTTTAGCTCTACTTCTTCCAATACCAAAAATATAGGTTAATCCAATAACCCCTCTTTTATTTTTTGGTAAGTCTATACCTGCAATTCGTGCCATAATTATCCTTGTCGTTGTTTAAATTTAGGATTCTTTTTATTGATTACGTACAAACGTCCTTTTCGGCGCACAATAATGCACTCTGAACTTCTTTTTTTAATGGATGCTCTAACTTTCATTTTATTTTGTTTATTTGAATAGAGTGCGCAAAACTACAATTTTTTTTATTAATAACAATATTTTTAAATCAAAAAAAATAAATTAAGATTTTACACACATATTGTTTTGGGCTCAAACAATTTATCAGAAACAACTGATTATCAATTAGTTTTCGCCTATTTTTTTTAACAAATAAAAATCTATTTTAAAATGATAATAAATTCTCACAGATTGATGTAAATAAACTAAAAATCTGTGAGAAAATACTATCAAATTATTGAAGATTTCTCTTAATTAACCTATCAGTAGCGGTAGGTAATACGTGCTTTTGTAAGATCATAAGGACTCATCTCAAGCTTTACTTTATCGCCTGGCAATAATTTTATATAGTGCATACGCATCTTCCCAGATATATGAGCTATGACTACATGTCCATTATCTAATTCAACACGAAACATTGCATTGGATAAGGCTTCAATTATAGTGCCATCTTGTTCAATTGCTGATTGCTTAGCCATAAATTAATTAAGATACTTTTCTGTTTTTACCTGTTTTCATCAAACCATCGTAATGACGATTAAGCAGATATGAATTTACTTGTTGCATAGTGTCGATAGCTACTCCTACAAGAATAAGTAGTGAGGTACCTCCATAAAATAATGCCCATTGGTCTTGCATACCAATAATTCGCAAAAGTGAAGGAAAAATAGCTACCAAAGCAATACAAATAGAACCTGGCAAAGTAATAAGTGACATTATTTTATCCAAATAGTCACCAGTCTCTTTACCTGGGCGTATCCCTGGTATAAAACCTCCACTACGTTTTAAATCATCAGCCATCTTATTGGTAGGAACTGTAATAGCAGTATAAAAATACGTAAATAGTATAATCATAGCCGCAAAAAGTAAGTTATACCAAAAACCAAAGATGTTAGAAAAAGCATTAGCAACATTTGTAGCAAACTCTGACTGCCATAAACCTGCTACTGCACTAGGAATAAACATCAAGGCCTGAGCAAAGATGATAGGCATTACACCAGCTGCATTCAGTTTTAAAGGTATATATTGGCGTGCACCAAATATATTTTTCTGAACAGCTGCTCCTCCTCCATCAGCGGTACGACGTGCATATTGCACTGGTATTTGGCGTACAGCTTTAATAAGGAAAATACAAAGGAGGATTATTACAAACCAAAGTATTATTTCAATTAAGATAAGCATTAGCCCTCCATTAGAAGCAGTTAATCTTGACGCTAATTCTGAAATAAATGCTTTTGGCAAGCGTGCTATGATACCCACCATAATAAGCAATGAAATACCATTTCCTATTCCTTTATCTGTAATTTTTTCACCTAACCACATTGCAAAAATAGTACCTGTTACTAGGATTGTTACTGCAGGAATTATAAAATCCAATCCTTTCCCGAGCATAAAAGCACTATCAGGCACTCCTAATCGGTTGATACCATACAAATAAACAGGTGCTTGAACAATACATATCGCAATAGTAAGCCATCGAGTGATTTGGTTTATCTTTCTACGTCCGCTTTCTCCTTCTTTTTGTAGTTTTTGAAGATAAGGGATAGCTATCCCCATCAACTGTACTACGATGGATGCTGAGATATAAGGCATTATACCCAAAGCAAATACTGAAGCGTTAGAGAACGCTCCTCCTGTAAATGCATTCAATATATCAAGCAGTCCACCTCCTGAGGTTCGGCTTGCAAGTTCGTGAAGCTGTGTAGGATTAATCCCTGGCAGCACCACATGAGCCCCGAAACGATAAACTAATAAAATACCAAGTGTTAAGATAATACGATTCTTAAGCTCTTCAATTTTCCAAATATTGGTCAGGTTCTCGATAAACTTCTTCATAAATTAGTGTATTACAAGGTTACAGCTTGTCCGCCTACTGCTTCAATAGCAGCTTTAGCTCCTGCGGTAAACTTATGAACAGATATATTTAGTTTGGCTTTTAATTCACCTCCACCTAAGATTTTAACCAAGTCGGTTTTCTTAACAATATGAAGCTGAACTAAGGTTTCAAGATCTACCTTATCTGTAATTTTACCAGCATCTACAAGTTCTTGTAACTTGCCAACATTAATACCGATATATTCTTTACGATTAAAGTTTTTGAAACCGAATTTTGGTACGCGTCTTTGTAAAGGCATCTGTCCTCCTTCAAAGCCAATCTTGTGAGAAAAGCCAGAACGAGATTTAGCACCTTTGTGTCCACGGGTTGAAGTTCCTCCTTTACCAGAACCTTGCCCACGTCCTACGCGCTTCCCTTCTCTGTGAATTGAACCCTCTGCGGGTTGTAAATTACTCAAGTTCATAACTTTGTACAAAAATATTATTTAACTTCTTCTATAGAAATTAAGTGTTTTACCTTATTTATCATACCAAGAATACTTGGTGTAGCATCGTGTTCAACTGTGATACCTATGCGAGTAAGCCCTAAAGCTTCCAAAGTAAGCTTTTGGTCTTTTGGGCGTTTTATGCTACTTTTGATTTGTGTTACTTTAAGTTTTGCCATTGCTACAAATATTAACCTTTAAACAATTTTTCTAAAGAGATACCACGTTGCTGTGCAATTGTTTTTGCACTACGTAGTTGCAACAAAGCATCGAAAGTAGCTTTCACCACATTGTGGGGGTTTGATGACCCTTGTGATTTTGAAAGCACGTTGTGGATACCTACTGATTCTAATACTGCACGAACAGCACCTCCTGCAATCACTCCAGTACCTTCAGTGGCAGGTTGTAAAAACACACGTGCACCACCATATTTACCTTTTTGTTCATGAGGAAGAGTAGTTCCATTAAGAGGAATACGGACAAGATTCTTTTTAGCATCTTCTACTGCTTTAGCAATAGCTTCAGATACTTCTTTTGATTTTCCAAGTCCGTGACCAACTACACCGTTCTCATCACCTACTACTACTATAGCAGAGAAACCGAAAGCACGACCACCTTTAGTTACCTTAGTAACACGTTGTACTCCGACCAAGCGATCTTTTAATTCAAGACCACTTGGTTTCACATATTCTACATTTTTATATTTCTGATACATAGTTATTAGAATTTAAGTCCGACTTCTCTGGCACCGTCTGCTAGTGATTTTACTCGTCCGTGGTAAAGATAACCTCCACGATCGAAGGATACTTTCTCAATACCTTGTTTCAAAGCTTTTTCAGCAATAGCTTTACCTACCAAAGCGGCTTTTTCAATTTTAGTACCTTTTACAGCACTAATTTCTTTATCGCGTGAAGATGCAGCCAACAGGGTTGTACCTTTGGTGTCGTCTATGATTTGCACATAGATTTCATTATTACTTCTAAATACTGATAGACGTGGTTGCTCCGCAGTACCTTTTACAATCTTCCTGATTCTGCTTTTAATACGTTGTCTTCTTTCTATTTTTGATAATGCCATTGTTATAACTATTAAGCTGATTTACCTGCTTTTCTTCTCAGTACCTCACCCACAAATTTAACACCTTTCCCTTTATAAGGCTCAGGTTTGCGGAAACTACGGATTTTAGCTGCTACTTGACCAAGTAACTGCTTATCATGAGAAGTCAATTTAATAATAGGGTTCTTACCTTTTTCATTCACTGTTTCAAGTTTAATTTCTTTTGGCAGTTCTAAAAGGATATTATGTGAGAAACCGAGAGCTAAATCAAGTTTTTGCCCTTGATTTGTAGCACGGTAACCTACCCCTACTAATTCTAATTCTTTAGTGAATCCTTCTGAAACACCAACTACCATATTATGAACTAAAGCACGGTATAAACCATGTTTAGCATTTTGTTCTTTGGTACTATTGGTAGTTTCAAACACTAAATGACCATCTTCTTGCTTTACAGCAATGTCTTTAACCTCTTGGGTTAATTCGCCTAATTTTCCTTTAACAGTTACCACATTATCTTTAATAGTAACGGTAACTCCTGCAGGAATATTGATGGGTGCTTTACCTATTCTTGACATTGTTTATTGTCTTTTTAAATGATTAGTAAACATAACATATTACCTCGCCCCCGATATTGAGTTCTCTGGCTTTTTTGCCTGTCATTACACCTTGAGAAGTTGAAATGATTGCAATACCAAGTCCATTCAATACACGAGGCAGGTTATCAGCTCCAGCATACTTTCTAAGTCCTGGACGGCTAGCGCGTTCAATATGCCTAATAACTGGCTCCTTAGTTTCTTTGTCGTATTTTAAAGCTATTTTGATAGTACCTTGTACAGTAGAATCATCAAATTGATAACTTAAAATAAACCCTTGGTCAAAAAGGATTTTAGTGATTTCCTTTTTAAGTTTAGAAGCGGGAATTTCTACGACTCTGTGCCTTGCATTATTAGCATTTCTAATTCTTGTTAAATAATCTGCGATAGGATCTGTATACATATTTTCGTCCTTTTAATTATTACCAACTTGCTTTTTTTACACCAGGAATTAATCCCTTATTTGCCATTTCGCGGAATAAAACACGTGAAATTCCAAAAGTTCGCATATACCCTTTAGGGCGTCCGGTAAGCTTACAACGATTGTGCAAACGTACTGGTGAAGCGTTTTTAGGGATTAACTGAAGTGCTTCGTAATCACCAGCTTCCTTTAATGCTTTGCGTTTTGCAGCATATTTAGCTACTAACTTTTGTCTTTTCACCTCGCGGGCTTTCATTGATTCTTTAGCCATATACTTAGTTCTTTTTAAAAGGTAATCCTAATTCGCTTAATAATGATTTAGCTTCTTTATCCGTGTGGGCTGAAGTTACAAAGGTAACATCCATACCTGCTATCTTATTGATTTTATCAATATCAATCTCAGGGAAGATAATTTGCTCGGTAATACCTAAATTGTAATTACCTCTACCATCAAAACCATCAGCTTTCACTCCTTGAAAGTCTCTCACTCGAGGTAGAGCTGTAGTAATGAGCCTATCAAGAAACTCATACATTCTTTCACCACGAAGTGTTACTTTAGCACCAATGGGCATACCTTTGCGGAGTTTAAATGATGCAACGTCCTTTTTAGAATAGGTAGCGATTGCTTTTTGCCCTGTAATTTTTGTAAGTTCATCAATAGCATAATCTATTTGTTTTTTATCAGATACTGCTGAACCTACGCCACGGCTCACAACTATTTTTTCAAGTTTAGGAACCTGCATTACATTTTTGTAGCTAAATTCTTCTTTAAGAGCAGCAATAATGCGCTCATTGTATTCCTGTTTTAGTCTAGGTACGTAAGCCATAACTATATTTCTACATTTGATTTTTTAGAAATTCGCACTTTTTTACCATCACGTAATTCATACCCTACACGAGTTACTTTTTTCGTTTTAGGATCAATAAGTGATAGGTTAGAAATGTGAATATAAGCCTCTTTTTCAACGATTCCTCCTTGTGGAGCTTGGGCATTAGGTTTAGTGTGTTTTTTCACTAAATTTACACCCTCTACAATCGCCTTATTCTTTTCGCGATCCACACGTAATACTTTGCCTTCTTCACCTTTGTGCTCACCAGCAATTACTCTTACGGTATCTCCAGTTTTAATTTTTAGTTTCATCAATTTACTTAATTAAAGATTAAAGCACTTCGGGTGCCAATGAAACGATTTTCATAAATTGCTTATCACGAAGTTCTCTTGCTACAGGACCGAATACACGAGTACCTCTCATTTCGCCTGCTGCATTGAGAAGGACACAAGCGTTTTCATCAAAACGAATATAAGAACCATCGGCACGGCGTACTTCTTTTTTAGTTCTTACCACCACCGCAGTAGACACTTGACCTTTTTTAACGTTTCCGTTAGGGGTAGCATCTTTCACGGTAACTACAATCTTATCGCCTACAGAAGCATAGCGGCGTTTTGTACCACCCAACACACGAATGGTTAACACTTCTTTAGCCCCTGTATTATCGGCTACTTTTAATCTTGATTCTTGTTGTACCATAATTACTTAGCTCTTTCAATGATTTCAACTAATCTCCAGCATTTGGTTTTACTAAGTGGGCGTGTTTCCATTATGCGCACTGTATCACCAATATTGCAATCATTCTTTTCGTCATGCGCAACATATTTTTTTGTGCGCAATACGAACTTACCATACATAGGGTGTTTTACACGTTTCACTTCTGAAACGACGATAGATTTATCCATTTTGTTGCTTGTAACAACCCCTATTCTTTCTTTTCTTAAATTTCTTTTTTCCATAAGGCAGGTTCGAATTATTGTAATTCACGTTTAGTTAGCTCACAAGCCAATCTCGCAATAGTTCTTCTTACATTACGTAACTGAATTGGTTTCTCTAATGACGAAATTGCGTGTGCCATTTTCAAATCTGCATACGATTTCTTATACTCACCAAGCTTTTCTTGTAGCTCAGTAATTGTCAATTTGTTAATTTCAGACTGTTTCATTGTTCTTTAATTAATTTTGATAATCTCTCGCTACAACGAATTTAGTTTTTACAGGTAGCTTTTGAGCAGCAAGACGCAAAGCTTCTTTTGCTACTTCCAAAGGCACTCCACCTACTTCAAACATTATTCTTCCTGGTTTCACTACGGCTGCCCAATATTCCACAGCACCTTTACCTTTACCCATACGTACTTCCAAAGGCTTCTTTGTAATTGGCTTATCAGGGAATATCTTTATCCAAAGTTGTCCTTCACGTTTCATATAACGTGTAGCAGCAACACGAGCAGATTCTATTTGGCGGGAAGTAATGAATGCTGAATCCAATGATTTAATCCCGAACATACCATTTGAAAGTAATGCACCACGATGTGATACTCCTTTCATTCTGCCTTTCTGCTGTTTGCGATATTTCGTTCTTTTAGGCTGTAACATTTTTTCTGTTGTTTAAAAAATTACTTTTTACGACGCGCTTTTTTAGGAGCTCCCGAAGGTTTGTCATTTTGTTTTCCTGAAAAACCACTACCTCCAGCAGCAGTTTTCTTAGTCATTCCTACAAGAGGTGATAAATCTCTTTTACCATAGATTTCGCCTTTCATAATCCACACTTTAATACCCATACGACCGTAGGTAGTGTGAGCTTCATCAATAGCGTAATCAATATCGGCGCGGAAAGTAGAAAGAGGGATACGACCTTCTTTAAAGCTTTCAGAGCGTGCCATTTCAGCTCCGTTCAAACGACCAGAAATCATCACTTTAATACCTTCAGCATTCATGCGCATTGCAGAAGCTATTGCCATTTTGATAGCGCGTTTGTACGATACACGTCCTTCAATTTGATGAGCAATACTTGCTGCTACAAGAGCTGCATCTAGCTCAGGGCGTTTAATTTCAAAGATGTTAATTTGAATATCCTTACCTGTGATTTTTTTCAGTTCCTCTTTAAGCTTATCTACTTCCTGTCCACCTTTACCAATAATTACACCTGGGCGAGCAGTAGTAATAGTAACTGTTACAAGCTTAAAAGTACGTTCTATTATCACGTGTGCAACACTAGCTTTTGATAAACGTGTTTGAACATACTTTCTAATTTTGTCGTCCTCAGCAAGTTTATCTCCGTAATCATTGCCACCATACCAGTTAGACTCCCATCCTCTGATAATTCCAAGGCGATTTCCGATTGGATTTGTTTTTTGTCCCATAGTTTATCTTAGCTTTCTGTGTTAAAATTTTTAGCTCCTAAAACCAAAGTTATATGGTTTGAGCGTTTTCTAATTCTGTGTGCTCTACCTTGAGGGGCTGGGCGCAAACGTTTAAGGATAGCTCCTCCGTCAACGCGTATTTCTTTAACAAATAATCCAGCTTCTTCTTCGTTAGCATTTTCATTTTTAGCTCTCCAGTTATGAATAGCTGATAAAAGTAATTTTTCTAAACGAGCAGCTGCCTCTTTTTGGTTGAACTTCAAAATAGCAAGGGCTTTATCTACCTCTACGCCTCGCACTAAGTCGGCTACCAAACGCATTTTACGTGGCGAGGTAGGGCAGTTATTCAACTTCGCAAATGCTAAGCTTTTCTTAGCTTCTTTTATTTCTGTTGCTTTTTCTCTTTTTCTAACTCCCATAGCCTTTATTATTTTTTACCTTTATTCTTTGCACCAGCGTGTCCACGGAATGAACGCGTAGGTGAAAATTCTCCTAATTTATGTCCCACCATATTTTCAGTAATATATACAGGAACAAACTGACGACCATTGTGCACTGCTATAGTCTGACCCACAAAATCTGGAGTAATCATTGAAGCGCGTGACCAAGTTTTGATAACATTCTTCTTACCTGATTGAATATTTTGTTGAATCTTTTTTTCTAAGCTATAGTGAACGTAAGGTCCTTTTTTTAATGAACGTGCCATTTCTTAGTCTCTTATTTTTTTCTGCGTTCTACAATATACTTATTACTTGCTTTGGTTTTAGAACGAGTTCTGTAACCTTTAGCAGGTATACCTTTACGTGAGCGTGGGTGTCCACCAGTAGCACGACCTTCACCACCACCCATTGGGTGATCAACAGGGTTCATTACTACAGCACGTGTACGAGGACGACGACCTAACCAGCGTGAACGTCCTGCTTTTCCTGAAAGCACCAATTGGTGGTCAGAGTTTGATACAGCTCCTATAGTAGCCAAGCAAGTAAGCAAAATCATACGAGTTTCACCTGAAGGCAATTTTACAGTTGCATATCTTCCATCTTTCGCCATTAATTGTGCAAAAGTTCCAGCAGAGCGTGCTATATTAGCTCCTTGTCCTGGACGCAATTCAATACAAGAAATTACAGTACCTAACGGAATTTGAGAAAGCGGCATTGCATTTCCAATTTCAGGAGCTACATTTTCTTGTCCTGAAACTACTACTTGGTCAACTTTTAAACCGGCAGGAGCGATGATATAACGTTTCTCACCGTCGGTATATTGTACCAAAGCAATGAATGCTGTTCTGTTAGGGTCGTATTCAATCGAAACTACTTTAGCTTCAACACCAAACTTGTTACGTTTGAAATCGACAATACGATACTTCTTCTTATGACCACCACCTATATAACGCATGGTCATTTTTCCTTGATTGTTTCTACCACCAGTCTTTTTCAACGGAACGAGTAAACTCTTTTCCGGCTTATCAGTAGTAATGGTGTCAAATTCGTTTACTACTCTAAAACGCTGACCAGGGGTAATCGGTTTTAATTTTCTAACTGACATTTTTGTCTATTTGTTAAACTTATATATTACTATAAAAATCTATAGTCCCGTCAATTACTTGCACTACTGCTTTTTTCACAGCATTGGTTTTACCCAATTGCAAGCCTGTTTTTGTATAACGCACTGTGCGTTTAGGTGCATAGTTAAGAGTACGAACCTCTCCAACTTTAACGCCATAAGTAGCTTCTACTTCATTTTTAATTTGAATTTTGTTAGCGTTTTTAGCTACTTCAAATGTATAGCAGTTTTTAAGCTCACTATTTGCGTTTGCTTTTTCTGTATTTACAGGCTTTATTAATACGCTCATTTTCTTCTTATTTTGTTAAAATTGACTCTAATACAGCCACTGAACTCTCGGTAAGAACTACATTAGTAGCATTTACTACTTGGTAAGTGTTTAGTTCTGAAGCAGTTACTACACTTGAAGTAGGAACATTACGAGACGACAAATATACGTTATTATTTGTATTTGGCAATACAAAAAGTGATTTTTTATTCTCCAAACCTAATGATTTCACTACAGCTGTAAAATCTTTAGTTTTTGGAGCCTCAAAATTCAAATCTTCAACCACTACTAAAGCTTGACCTTGAAGTTTAGCACTAAGAGCAGAGCGGCGTGCCAAACGTTTTACGTTTTTGGTAAGTGTTTGTGTGTAATCTTTAGGACGAGGACCAAATATACGACCACCTCCTACAAACACTGGTGATTTCACACTACCTGCACGAGCTGTACCTGTACCTTTTTGTTTTTTAATTTTACGAGTACTACCAGCTACTTCATTTCTTTCCTTAGACTTGTGAGTTCCTTGACGTTTGTTAGCTAAATAACGTTTTACATCTAAGTAAATCACGTGGTTGTTAGGCTCAATACCGAACACAGCGTCTGAAAGGGTTACCTTTCTACCTGTTTCTTTTCCTTGTATGTTTAATACTGCTACTTCCATTATTTGTGAATAGTTACGTAAGCATTTTTGTGACCTGGAATACAACCTTTTACTACTAAAAGATTTTTCTCAGCAACCACTTTCAATACTTTTAAGTTTTGTACTGTTACCTTTTCTGCGCCCATTCTGCCCGCCATACGCATTCCTTTAAACACGCGTGAAGGGTATGATGAAGCACCTACTGATCCTGGAGCTCTTAGGCGGTTGTGTTGCCCGTGAGTAGTTTGTCCTACACCACCAAATCCGTGGCGACGAACAACCCCTTGGAATCCTTTACCTTTTGAGATACCTGTAACATCTACAAACTCTCCTTCGGTAAAATAATCAACGGTGATAGTATCACCTAATTTGTAAGTGTCTTCAAATCCTTGGAACTCAACGACTCTTTTTTTAGGAGCAGTACCAGCTTTTTTAAAGTGACCAAGCTCTGCTTTGGTAGCTCGTTTTTCTGCTTTGTCATCGAAACCAAGTTGAAGCGCTTCATAGCCATCAACCTCTTTGGTTCTGACTTGGGTAACTACGCAAGGACCTGCTTCTATGATGGTGCAAGGAACATTTTTTCCATTCTCATCGAAAATGCTGGTCATGCCTACTTTTTTTCCAATTAACCCAGACATAAAATTAAATATTTGTTATTAAAGTTATTACTTATTTGAACTAATAATTACCAATTTTTTAATTGTTAATTATTAAAATGTTTCAGGGTCAAAAAATGCTTTGAGCTTTTTAACCCTGAACCATTTTTATCCGTTTTTCCCTAACCCACAGTTTCGGGACATTTTAGCAAAGTTATCACACTTTGATGTCTACATCTACACCACTTGGCAATTCCAATTTCATCAAAGCATCAATAGTTTTTGATGATGAGCTGTAAATATCAAGCAAACGCTTGTGTGAGCTCAGTTGGAACTGTTCACGTGCTTTTTTATTCACGTGAGGTGAGCGTAGAACAGTAAAGATTTTTTTATGTGTAGGTAGTGGAATAGGTCCTACTACTACTGCACCAGCTGCTTTCACTGTTTTAACAATCTTTTCAGCTGATTTATCTACTAAGTTATGGTCGTAAGACTTTAACTTGATTCTTATTTTTTGTTGATTACTCATTTGCTTACTAATTTAGTTGCCTCTGGCGTTTTTAATTACTTCCTCTGCGATATTCGATGGTGTTTCAGCATAGTGTGAAAACTCCATTACCGAAGTAGCTCGTCCTGATGAAAGGGTACGCAATGATGTTACATAACCAAACATTTCTGATAGCGGAACGAATGCTTTAATAACTTTAGCACCGTTACGGTCATCCATATTGTTTACTTGTCCACGACGGCGGTTCAAGTCACCTACTATATCACCCATATTTTCTTCTGGAGTGATAACTTCCAATTTCATAATTGGTTCCATCAATACTGCTTTTGCAGCACGAGCAGCTTCCTTGTAACCTAACTTAGCTGCTAACTCAAATGATAATGAGTCAGAGTCTACAGGGTGGAATGATCCATCAAGAAGAACTATCTTCATTGCATCCATTTCAAATCCTGCCAAAGGTCCGCTCTTCATTGCTTCTTTGAAACCTTTTTCTACTGATGGGATATATTCTTTAGGAATGTTACCACCTTTGATTTCATTCACAAATTCTAAGCCTACTTTACCTTCTTCTGCTGGTTCCATACGGAATACAATGTCAGCAAACTTACCACGTCCACCTGTTTGTTTTTTGTAGACTTCGCGGTGGTCGGCTTTACCAGTAATAGCCTCTTTGTACTCTACTTGTGGTTGACCTTGGTTCACTTCTACCTTGAACTCACGTTTCAAACGGTCTACAATGATATCCAAGTGTAACTCACCCATTCCTGAGATGATAGTTTGTCCAGAAGCTTGGTCTGTCTTCACTTGGAAGGTTGGGTCTTCTTCAGCTAATTTAGCCAATGCCATACCTAATTTATCAACGTCAGCTTTTGTTTTAGGTTCTACTGCAATACCAATCACAGGGTCAGGGAATACCATACTTTCAAGTACGATAGGATATTTCTCATCGCAAAGAGTATCACCTGTTTTGATATCTTTAAATCCTACTGCTGCCCCTATATCACCTGCTTCAATATATTCGATAGGGTTTTGCTTGTTAGCGTGCATTTGGTAGATACGAGAGATACGCTCTTTATTACCAGAACGTGTATTCAACACGTAAGAACCTGCATCTAAGTGACCTGAGTAAGCGCGGAAGAAAGCTAAACGTCCTACATAAGGGTCGGTAGCAATCTTAAATGCCAACGCTGAGAAAGGAGCATCAACTGATGGTTTGCGCAACGCTACTTCACCAGTATCGGGGTTAGTACCCTCAATAGCTTCTTTGTCAAGTGGTGAAGGTAAATAACGGCATACTGCATCAAGCATAAATTGCACCCCTTTATTTTTGAAAGAAGAACCGCATACCATTGGGATAATTGCCATATCCATTACAGCTGCACGTAATGCTTTGTGTATTTCATCCTCTGTAATAGAGTGTTCATCTTCCATAAATTTTTCAAGAAGACCTTCGTCATAACCTGCTACTTCTTCAATAAGTTGTGCGCGGTATTTAGTTACGTCTTCTTTCATTTCTTCAGGTATCTCTACTACGTCAAAAGTAGAACCTGAGTTTTCTTCGTGCCATACGATAGCACGGTTTTTAATCAAATCTACTACACCTTTAAAGTCAGCCTCATCACCGATAGGTAATACGATAGGCACAGCGTTTGATTTAAGCATTTCCTTTACTTGGTTACAAACATTAAGGAAGTTCGCACCTTGGCGGTCCATTTTGTTTACGAAACCAATACGTGGCACTTTGTAGTTATCAGCCAAACGCCAGTTAGTTTCTGACTGAGGCTCTACTCCGTCTACAGCCGAGAAAAGGAATACCAATCCGTCAAGCACGCGTAGAGAGCGGTTTACTTCGACTGTAAAGTCTACGTGACCGGGAGTATCGATAATGTTGAAGTGATACTCTTTAGCATCGGCAGTAGGTTTACCATTTTCGGTAGGGAAATTCCATTTACAAGTAGTAGCAGCTGATTGGATAGTGATACCGCGTTCAGCTTCTTGCTCCATCCAGTCCATTGTTGAAGCTCCATCGTGTACTTCACCAATTTTGTGGGTTTTACCTGTATAGAATAGAATACGTTCAGTAGTGGTGGTTTTGCCCGCATCAATGTGAGCGGCAATACCTATGTTTCTTGTATATTTTAAATCTCTACTCATCGGTTTAATTAAAATCTAAAGTGTGAGAACGCTTTGTTAGCTTCTGCCATACGGTGCGTATCCATTTTCTTTTTCACAGCTGCACCTTCTTCTTTTGAAGCGGCGATAATTTCAGCTGCTAATTTTTGAGCCATAGATTTCTCGTTGCGTTTACGTGCATAACCGATAAGCCATTTCATAGCCATTGACACTTTGCGGTCAGGACGGATTTGCATTGGGATTTGGAAAGTAGCACCTCCTACTCGGCGTGAGCGCACCTCCACGTGAGGCATTACATTAGTAAGAGCATCCTTCCAAACCTCTAACGAAGTCTTCTCGTCATTATTTTTCTTTTGTTCTACGATATCTAACGCATCATAAAACACTTTAAAAGCCACCGATTTTTTACCATCCCACATCAAGTTATTCACGAAACGTGTAACCAACTGGTCATTAAACTTTGGATCTGGTAACAGGGGGCGTTTTTTAGCCTGTCTTTTTCTCATTTCTTTTCAGTTAAAAGATTTTGTGTGTTAAATTACTTTTTCTTACCTTTAGCTGGTGCAGCAGCGGCTTGACCTGGTTTAGGGCGTTTAGCACCGTATTTAGAGCGGCGTTGTGTTCTACCAGCTACTCCGGCAGTATCCAAAGCACCACGCACAATGTGGTATCTAACACCTGGCAAATCTTTCACCCTTCCGCCTCGTACCAATACTATCGAGTGCTCTTGAAGGTTGTGTCCCTCACCTGGTATGTAGGCGTTCACCTCGTTGCCATTTGTTAAACGAACACGCGCTACTTTACGCATTGCTGAGTTCGGTTTTTTAGGCGTTGTGGTATACACACGTGTACATACACCTCGGCGTTGTGGGCACGAATCCAAAGCAACCGATTTACTCTTCTTGGTAATTCTGGTTCTTCCTTTTCGTACTAATTGTGAAATTGTTGGCATAATTTACAATACTATATATTTAATTTAATTTGTTTACTTGTTTAGCTCTCAAGCAGTGGAGTTTAAACGACAGAATTAAGTGCTACTTATTATTTTACACTATTTTCTACTATTAGCTCCAAACGCTTCTCATCTAAATCGGGTGCAAAAGTACAACTTTATTTTGAACTGACAAAGAAAAAAGAAATATTTTTTTATTGTTACTGACTGAAAGTTAGGCAATAATGCAACAATACAGACTGCTTTTATCCCTTGTTCATTTTTATAAAAACCACTGATTATCAGTAAAGTAAAATAAAACGCCTAATTACAATAAGGTTTCTTACTTTTGTTACAAATATAACAAAATAATTATTGAATGTTACATTACTTAATTACAAAGACACCTTCTGCTTGTGGAAAAGACAGTTTATGAATTACACAGATAGTATAAGAGCATTAAAAAAATGGTTAATAAACTGAATGAATGTCAGTCTATTAACCATTTTAGTTATCTGACTACGTTATTTAATCACGTAGTGCTGCTCCTAACTGGCTTTCAAAAGCTGTTTGTAGGCGCTGCATTGTTTTGTCTATTTGTTTATCGGTAAGGGTTTTCTTCTCGTCCTGCAGCACGAAGCTTACGGCATAGCTTTTCTTACCTTGTGGTAATTTATCACCCTGATATACATCAAATAGGTTGATGCTTTTTAGAATATCTTTTTCAGCACTTAGCGCTACTTTATACAAATCGGCAAAAGTTACCTTTTCATCTAACAAAAGAGCTAAATCACGGCGTACTTCGGGATATTTGGCAATCTCTTTATAAATCACCTTATGATCTTGTACCTGGTGTAGTATTACTTCCCAATTAAGATCGGCTACGAGGACTTCTTGCTTTATAGAAAAGTTTTTGAGTACTTTACCTTTAACCACCCCTATAGTACCTATAAGAGTATCGCCTAACTGCCAACGGAACCCTTCGGAAGCTATTGCATCATTCTCTTCAAGAGGTAGGGCTTTAATATCTTTAAGACCTAAACGTTCAAAGAGAGTTTCGACTACTCCTTTTAATTGGAAGAAAGTAGTTTTTTGAGCTGTTGCCCCCCAATGCTCTGACTGAGTATTACCTGTGAGGTAAATAGCTAAGTGCTTACTTTCGGTATATTTACCTTCGGTGAAGTGATAGTTCTTACCAAATTCAAACAACTTTAAATCGGTGCGCTTACGGTTGTTATTATAAGCTATTACTTCCAAACCAGAGAAGAGCAAGTTTTTGCGCATATACCCCAAATCGGCACTTAGAGGGTTAAGTAACTTCACTGCTGTTTCGGGCTGCTGTGTATAGGTAGTGATCTCTTTTTCGGAGACCAAACTATTGGTCATTATCTCGGTAAAGCCCTGCCCTATAAGCTGGGTAGCTACTACATTCTGCACATTATGATCATCATACTTGCTAGAGTGGGACATAGAAGCATTAATTTTTTCGGAAAAACTAATGTTATTATATCCGTAGATACGCAATATTTCCTCAATTACATCAGCCTCACGTTGTACATCGACCCTATAAGAAGGAATGACTAAGCCCAAACCGCGTTCGGTAAGTGAATTCACCTTAATATCAAGTGAGTGCAATATTGACTTAATAGTATCATGAGGTATTTTCTGCCCAATGAGTTTATCTACTTTATCAAAAGCAAGGAACACCTGAAAATCTTCTATCTTTTTAGGATAGAAATCAATCACATCAGAAGAGATGACACCCCCTGCTATATTTTCAATAAGTACTGCAGCATACATTAAGGCATACTTACAGTCTTCGATATTGATACCACGTTCAAAACGGTATGAAGCATCGGTACTGATGCTGTGACGTTTGGCCGTTTTGCGTACTGCTACAGGATCAAAGTAGGCACTTTCTAGAAACACATTGCGAGTAGAGTAGCTCACACCTGAATTTTCTCCGCCTAACACCCCTGCTATGCACAAAGGTTTTTCGGCATCGCAAATCATTATGTCCTCACTACTAAGGATGCGTTGTACCCCATCAAGAGTGGTGAACTTAGCTCCTTCTTCGGCTGTTTTTACTACTATTTTTCGTCCTATTATATGATCGGCATCAAAAGCGTGTAGTGGTTGTCCTAAAGCGTGTAGCACATAATTAGTAGCATCGACTACATTATTTTTGGGAGTGATACCTATAGCTTTCAAGCGGTTTTGCAGCCAAGCTGGAGATTCGGTTACGCGCAGGTTACTAATGGTTACCCCAGTGTAACGTGGAACAAGTTTTTTATCGGTTACTTCGATATCGACTTTACCAGAGCGGTTATCGACATGGAATTTGGTTACTGAAGGGGTGATAAGTTCCAGCTGAGTACCTCTTTGTATTAAGCCAGCACGGAGATCACGAGCTACCCCATAATGGCTCATAGCATCGGCACGGTTGGGGGTAAGACCTATTTCAAACACCTCATCGGTTTCGACCTCAAAGACCTTACAGCAAGGAGTACCCACAGGGTATTTATCATCAAGTACCATAATACCATCGTGACTTTCGCCCAAGCCGAGTTCGTCTTCAGCGCAAATCATACCGTAGCTTTCTTCGCCACGTATTTTTCCTTTTTTAATTTCAAAGGGGTTACCTTCTTTATCATATAGTACTGTGCCGATGGTAGCTACGGGTACTTTTTGTCCTTGTGCTACATTGGGAGCACCGCATACTATTTGCAAAGGTGCCTCGGCACCTACATCCACTTTGGTAATTTTGAGTTTATCGGCGTTGGGGTGTTTTTCACATTCTAACACGTGTCCTACTACTACGCCTTTGAGTCCTCCTTTAACACTTTCATAGGGTTCAATACCCTCTACTTCTAAGCCGAGATCGGTAAGGATAATGCCTGTTTCTTCGGCAGGGAGGTCTAACTTCAAATATTGTTTCAACCAGTTATAGGATATTTTCATAGTTGTTCTTTAGTTTTTTCACTTAATTTCGCGGTGCAAAAGTACAAATAATTTGCCAATTAGCAAATTTGCCAATTAGCAATTTCGCTAATTGGCAAATTCACTCATTGGGGAAATGCCTTCGCCCTTAGGTTATTGTTCGTTAGAATCTTTTATTTTTTCAACAATTTGAGCTGAAGCGGTGAATGAGGTAATCATATTTTTGAGCATATCACTACCTGCTTCGGGTGAGTTGGGGAGTAAAATAAGATTACTGTTAGTTTGTTGGCCTACTGCTTGGAGGGTATCATAGTGCTGAGTAATTACGATAAGGGCAGAAGCCTCTTGAGAGCTTACGCCAACCCTTTGTAATACATCGACACTTTCGACCAAACCGCGAGCTATTTCGCGGCGCTGATCGGCGATACCTTGCCCTTGTAGGCGTTTGCTTTCGGCTTCGGCTTTAGCTTTTTCTACTATTAAGATACGTTGTGCATCTCCTTCGTATTGAGCTGCTACTTTTTCGCGTTCGGCTGCATTGATACGGTTCATAGCGGCTTTTACTTGAGCATCGGGATCTATATCGGTTACTAGGGTTTTGATGATGTCATACCCATAAGTTTCCATAGACTCTTGCACTTCACGTTTTACGGCAATAGCGATATCGTCTTTTTTAACGAATACATCATCCAATTTCATTTTAGGTACTTCGGCACGAACAACGTCGAACACGTAGCTGGTAATTTGGTCGTGAGGGTATTCCAAACGATAGATAGCATCATAAACCTTATCCTTAATTACAACGAATTGCACTGATACTTTAATTTTCACAAATACATCGTCGAGTGTTTTGGTTTCGACAATTACATCGAGCTGTTGGATTTTGAGGCTGATACGAGCTGCTATTTTATCAATCACGGGGATTTTCATTTGCAAGCCTGAATGCCTAATGCTTTGGAATTTACCAAAACGCTCTACAGAAACGGCTGTTTGCTGGCGTACTGTAAAGAAAGTGGATAGCAAGAATACTACTGCTAAAAAAATGACGAAATAAAGAATAAAATCTTCCATTAGTTATAAAATTTTAAATTTGTTTAGTTTTTAGGTATGGGTTACAGTGTTATGTGTTAATTGATATGTTTTGGCTTCTATCTGCCGTGTATCTTCGTAATAGTTTTCTTGCATAGCGAGCCAAAACTGCACTGGAATACCCAATACTTTTTCCAAGCGAAAAGCAAACTCTTCAGTTACTTCATTTTGCCCTTTGAGTATAAGTTCTAAGTAAGCATCGGTAACTTTTAGCTGAGTTGCTAATTCTTTTTCTGTAAGTCCTCTTGCTTCTATTTCATCGGCAAGTATCTCACCAGGATGAGTTGCAACAAAAGGAACTATATTTTCATTTTGATTTTTCACATAATTCTTTTAAAGATTCCTCTTCAAATACGATTTTCATAGTTTAAATTACATTACATCAGTTAGTTTAGAAGGTTTTATTTTGATGGGCGGTACCATTCTTGACCTGTAAGGTCGTAAATATGTTGTATTTTGTGTAAGAGGGCTTTAAAGTCGATATGTAAATCAATAAGTTCGCCTGAATGGATATCAAAGACCCAGCCGTGTACCTCGGGGGTTTGGTATTTTAGGTAGCTTTCTTGCACTACTGCCATTTTGGTTACATTAAAGCACTGTTCAAAGACATTGAGCTCGACCAAGCGGCGGTGGCGGGCTTCTATATCGGGAATGGCATCGAGTTCTTCTTGGTATAGGCGATAGACATCACGAATGGTTCGGAGCCAAGGGTTGAGCAGCCCATAGTCTTTGGCTTGCATAGCGGCTTTGACCCCGCCACAATCATAATGGCCGCATACTATAATATGCTTTACATTGAGATGCTCGACAGCGTATTGTATTACGGCGGCAGAGCTCATATCGAGGGTATTGACTACGTTGGCAATATTGCGATGTACGAATATTTTACCAGGCCCGACGCCCATAAGCTCTTCGGCAGCTACGCGGCTATCGGAACAGCCTATGTAGAGGTAATCGGGGTTTTGGTCTTCGGCAAGTTTTTCAAAGAAATGAGGATCGGAGGCTTTGCGCATCTCGAGCCATTGCCGGTTATTTTCAAATATTTTTTTGTAAGAAGGCAAAACGATTACTAATTAACGATTAACAATTATATTTCGCAGTTTTTTTCTTTGCATTTGGCGGTATCGAGCTCAAGGGTTGCGTGGCTGATATGCTCATCTAAAAGGGTGTGCTTAAGTTCTGCTTTTATTTGTATAAAGGTTTCTAAGCTGACGCACTCTTTGAGGACTATATGAGCGGTAAGAGCATTTTGTGAGCTACTTAGCGCCCAAATATGCAGGTGGTGTACTTCGGCTACCATAGGGTGTGCTTCCATCAGGGTTTTGATGTGTGTGCCATCAATATCATGAGGGACACCATCTAAAATGAGCTTGACACTCTCTTTGAGCAGCCCCCAAGTGGAGAATAGTATGACTATAGCTACTACGAAGCTGCTAATAGGATCGGCAATGTTCCAGCCTGTGAAATAGACGATAGCGCCTGAAACTATTACCCCTACTGACACTAAAGCATCGAGCATTAGGTGGAGGAATGCGCCCTTGATATTGATATCGGTTTGCTGCCCCTTATAGAACAAGAAGGCTGAAACGGCATTGATAATAACCCCTATGAAGGCGGTAATCATAATGGCTGTGCCGACCATTTCGGGTGGATTGGCAAGGCGTTCGACCCCTTCGATAATAATCTTAACAACGATGTACATCAGTAGTACGGCGTTTATAAGAGAGGCTAAGATAGAGGCTTTTTTATAGCCATAGGTATAGAGCTTGGTAGCTGCTTTGTGGGCTAACTTCATACCGATGAGGGAGATTACCAAGCTGGCAACATCACTTAGGTTATGGGTGGCATCGGACATTAGGGCTAAAGAATTGACCTTATACCCTACCCCAAACTCGATTATAGTATATAACAGATTAAGGGCTATACCTATATAAAAAGCGCGGTTTAGGCTGCTAAGGTTGGCTACCTCATGGTGATGGTGGTGATGATGGTGATGGTCGTGGTTATGGTGGTGATCTTCCATAATAGTATTTTTTGACCCTTATCCGCCCGAAGGGTAGGCAAGTATAGGCCTGTGCTACTGCTTTTCGGGCGGATAGAGGGCTATTATTGATGAGGCAAAGGTACAAAATATTTTTAAATATTAGCATACTAGCAGATTATTTTTTTCTAACCAAAGCTACTATTAAGGCTGCGCCAAGTAGCCAGTAGAGCCAGCGAGGGTAGTGGGGAGTCTGTTTTTGAACATACTGCGAGCTGCTGTGCTGCTCTAAGGCACTGCTTTGGAGCTGGTGGTGAGCCTGCTGCTGCTGGAGGGTATCGGTAAGGTGGTGATGGTGGGTGGTGATGGTGTGCAGCTTCATATAGCTATGCCCTAAGGAATCTTTAAAGGTTTCGACCTGGGCAGAGAGCTGTTGTACGGTGGTGTGCAGCAGCCTTTGGGTGCGCCATAGTGCCTGCTGGTGGCTAAGGGTATCGGTAAGGAGGAGCTGCTGATGGTGGTGCTGCTGCACATCTTTTTTGGCACGGCACCCTCCTAACAAAAGTGCAAAGATGAGAAGTGGGGTGAGTGCCTTTATAGGCAGCGGGGTGGGCTTGGAGGCGGGGGTAGCAAGGACTGTTTCGGCCTCTTCTAAGAGAGTGATGAGCTGCTTAAGCTTTTGGGCGTAAAGAGGATCGGTAGCATAGCCAGCGCGGGCTATGGCATCGGCAAAGGCATAGGGGTTGGCTTTGACTTTGAGTGCCTGAGCGTAGCGTGTGTGGCGGAGGAATAGCTGGGCGTGGGCGGTAAAACTCTCGGCAGGAGAGGCGTACTTACAGAACCAGTCCTTCACGACACAGAGGTACTTACCATTGGGCAGGGGCTGTAGGCTGATGAGCTGAGGGAAGGCGCCTGCCTTGGGAGGCGCAGGGAGCACCTCGGTAGTTACTAACAGCTGGCGCTGATGGGCAGGGGTGCTGGGGGTAGCCTTTATGCCGAAGAACATATTGCCAGGGGCGTGGGCACCCCAGCCGCTTTCCAAGGCGGCTTGTGCTAAGATAAAAAGGTGAGAGATACCGGTATGCTGCTCGGTTTGGCGTGCATAGGGGGCGTACGTGGTGTAGAAGTTACGTACATTGGCGGGGATTTTTGTTTTGTTGTTCATTAGTTTACTGTTTTTTTTAAGAGTTTTTCTAAAGAGTTTTCGAGTTCGCGGATGCGTTGGTTAGCCTCATTAAGGTCGGCAATGGCTTTGGCGTATTTGGCGCCGAGATCGTCGATCATTTCGCGGTATATGCGTACTGCTTTATCGACATTATCGAGCTCGCTGCTTTGTAGTTCTAACCTTTGCTTGGGGCGGCCGAAGAGCCAGCCTACAAAGGCTGATAGGAGCATACTGATGAAGGTTACGATGGGTTGTGTAAGTAATTCCATTATGTGTTAGTTTGGGGTATCAGGGTTTAGGTGCGCGCTGCCTAAGGGTGATACTTTGTTATTGCGGTGCAAAGTTAGGGTAGGAATGAGCAGGTGGGCAAGAAGTTGTAACAGGGTGGAACAAGATTGTAAAGTGAGAAAAGGGGTAATAAGCTGGGAGGTAGGGGTTTTAGGGGAAGGAGTTTTAGGGGATAGGAGTTAGGAGAGAGGGGATAGGAGTTTTAGGGGATAGGAGTTAGGAGAGAGGGGGAAGGAGGGAGGGGATAGGAGTTAGGGGTGAATGAGGAAAAAGGGGGATTTGGGGGATTTTGTTGTGGATTTGACAAAAATAGAGGATGGAAATGAAGGGGTTGATAATCAGGGAGGTGGATGTGTTCTTCGTTTATAGTTCGTTTATAGTTCGTTTATAGTTCGTTCATCGTTCGATCAAGTTAGGGGATGGCTGTATGGTAGCTGGGGTGTGAGTGAGGATTGAAATAGGTTGATTATCAATGTGATAGACAAGAGATAAGAGGTAAGGTGTGGGGAATGTGGATTTTTGAGGATTCGGCAATAAAAATGGAAAAAAGATGCGAATTTGATAATTGGAGGTAAGAGGTAATAGACAGGAGACAAGAGATAGGAGACAGGGGATAGAAGGTAATAGGTAATAGGTAAAAGGTAGGAGGTAAGATGAGGGGGTAGGGAGGTAGAAAAATGTTTGGTTTTTGTTATTTCAAAATATATTTGTATTTTTGCGCCAATAAATAGACTATTACAGAAGATATACAGACCTTAAAAGAGAGGTTGGGGATAGCTTGCAAAAGATTTAAAGATGATAGAGCCTACAATAATTACCCTTAGCAAGAGAGAGATAGCAGACTGGATAACAGGGCTTAAGGAGATTCCTTTGCCGGATAACCACATAGTGATAGAGCTGGGAGAAACAGACAAATGGCAAAAGAAAGACCTCAAACCACTGATAAGCCTTGCTAAAGAACACGACAAAGCGCATAAAAAGACGATAGCTGTGGTGAATAAGCCCCTTGCGTTGGAGGCTTTGGAGGTGGAGATGCATATAGCCCCTACGCTGCAAGAGGCTATAGACCTGATTGAATTGGACGAAATAGAACGTGACTTATGGAAATAACAATTCTGGGCTGCCATAGTGCGAGTCCGCGTGCTAACGCCCGTCCTTCGGCGCAGCTGCTGGAGATGCGGGGGCACTTGTTTTTGATAGACTGTGGTGAGGCAACCCAGATAGCATTGCGCAATGCTAATGCTAAGTTTGCGCGTATAAAGCATATTTTTATTTCGCATCTGCACGGAGATCATTTTTATGGTCTTTTTGGGTTGATATCGACTTTCCAGCTGTTGGGACGTGAGGCAGAGATGCACATATATGGGCCTAAGGGGATAAAAGAGGCCGTGCTACTGGTGCTAAAACTTGGGGGTGCTTATACACCTTTTCCGTTGTATTTTCATGAATTAACGGGGAACACTTCTGAACTGCTGTACGAGGATGAGAAGGTGAGTGTGCGCACCATACCACTACAACACCGCGTGTATACAAATGGATTTTTGTTTGAAGAGAAAGTAGGCGAACGCCGGATAAACGCTGATGGTATTGCACAGTATCCGGAGATACAAGTGTGTGACTACCAGAATATTAAAAATGGGAAAGACATAGTACTGGAAGATGGTACCACTGTACCTAATGCAGAGCTTACTTTTGAACCACACCGCCCACAAAGCTATGCTTATTGCAGTGATACGCTGTACTTTGAGGCTTTGGCAGAGAGCATACGGGGCGCAAGAGTGGTGTACCACGAATCGACATTTTTGCAAGTGAATGAGGAGCTGGCAGCTAAGACAATGCACTCGACCGCACAGCAGGCAGGACTTACGGCACGGAATGCAGGGGCTGAAGCGCTTATCTTGGGGCATTACTCATCAAGATATGCTGATATGAATCTGTTTAAAAAAGAGGCTGAAGAGGTATTTAAGAATGTGTTTTTGGCCGAAGATGGTAAGAAATTTGTATTTAATTAGGCTGCTGATTTCATAAGAAAGGGAGGTAGAGAAACTATTTTGGGAGAGGGAAGAGGCTGATTATCTTATCAAGATATTGGAAGTAGAAACTTATACAAAGAAAACTTATTTTAACTACAAACAAAGGAAACTAAATAATGGATGTTTTTAACCTTTCTGTGGCTCCGATACCGCAACTACGTATTGCTTTTATAGGCGTGGGTGTGCGAGGTATTGAAGCTGTGAAACGCTATATACACTTAGATGCAGAGATAATAGCTATTGCTGAAGTAGACCTTGAAGCTATAGCTAAAGCTAAAGATATTACAGAGGGAATAGAACCGACTCCTGCTTTTTATACCAAAGCTGATGACTGGCGCAAATTATGTGAACGTGAGGATATAGACCTACTATACATTTCGACCCCTTGGGAACTACACGCCGAAATGGCTATCTACGGAATGGAATGCGGCAAACACGTAGCTATTGAAGTGCCACTAGCAATGACTGTTACTGATTGCCAGCGTATAGTGCGTACCGCCGAAGCTACTGGTAGGCATTGTATAATGCTTGAGAATGTGTGTTACGACCGCTTTGAACTGATGAGCATTGAGCTGGTAAAACAGGGGAAACTAGGAGAGATAGTACACGCTGAGGGAGCTTACATACACGACTTACGACACCTAAACTTCAGGCAGACAGAACGCGATGCTGAACGGGGTAAATGGCGCATAGCCTACAGCAAGACTTTTGAGGGTAACCCCTACCCTACTCACGGGCTTGCGCCTATATGTAGGGCATTGGATATATTGCGTAGTGACCGATTGGAGCGACTTGTATCGATGTCGTCATTGGCGGTGGGGATGCAGCAGTATGCTGAAAGTCATTTTGGAAAGACCTCGGAAGAGGCACAAGCTCAGTACACTGGTGATATGAATATTACCCTGCTACAAACGGCTAAAGGTAAGACTATCATACTACAACACGATGTAACTAATCCGCGGCCTTACTCACGTATCTTTATGCTTAGTGGGACTAAGGGATTTGTGCAGAAATACCCTACCCCTCAGTTATATTTTGACGATAGAGAGGAAAAACTGCTTACCCCTGAAGAGATTGAAGCCTATTTGGAAGAACACGAACACCCTTACTACCGCGAAACAGCACACTTGCGCAGCCTGTTGCCTGATCAAAAGCCAATGGACATAGTTATGGACTACCGATTGGTGTACTGCCTGAAAAACGGATTGCCTTTGGACTTAAACGTATATGATGGCGCTTTATGGTCGTGCATAGCAGAGCTTACACAACAATCAATAGCAGGGGGGAATTGTGTGGTAAAGGTACCCAACTTTATTACTGATTGAGATTTATTTTATACTTAAAAAACTAAACACGATACTTTTTAGATTAAATTATATGAAATTCAACGAGTACAAACACTTAGACCTTACTAAGATAGCAGAAGAAATATTGGCTTTTTGGAAAGCTGCTAACATCTTTGAGCAGAGTATCACCTCACGTGAGGGCGCTATTCCGTTCGTGTTTTTTGAAGGACCGCCATCCGCTAATGGAGTGCCTGGTATTCACCACGTGATGGCGCGCTCTATTAAGGATATTTTCTGCCGCTATAAAACTCAGAAAGGATTTCAAGTAAAACGCAAAGCAGGTTGGGATACCCACGGCTTGCCCGTAGAATTGGGAGTAGAGAAAGAACTCGGCATTACCAAAGAAGATATAGGCAAAAAAATAAGCGTAGAGGACTATAACAAGGCTTGTAAGGAAGCCGTAATGCGCTATACTGACATCTGGAACGACCTTACCGAGAAAATAGGCTACTGGGTGGATATGGAAGACCCTTATATCACCTATAAACCCAAATATATGGAAAGCGTGTGGTGGCTTTTGAAACAACTATATAACAAGCAGTTACTATACAAAGGATACACCATTCAGCCATACTCACCTAAGGCAGGTACAGGCTTGTCATCACACGAGCTGAACCAACCTGGTTGCTATCGCGATGTGAGCGATACTACGGTTGTGGCGCAGTTTAAAGTAAAAGCATTAGCAGCAGCGGCAAGTAAAGCATTGGGTAACCCTACAGCACCTATCCATATCCTCGCTTGGACAACTACCCCTTGGACGTTGCCTTCTAACACGGCATTGGCAGTAGGTAAAGAAATTGACTACGTACTCGTAAAAACATTCAATCAATATACTTTTGAGCCGATTACTATCATCATTGGCAAACCGCTTTTGGCAAAACAATTCGGCAAAAAGTTTGTAGAGGGCGATGCAGCTGCTTTGGCAGCTTATACGCCTGAAAGCAAGACTATCCCTTATCAAATTATAGGGGAATGCAAAGGCGCAGACCTCGTAGGCACTACTTACGAGCAACTCATTCCTTGGTGCACTCCTACCGAGAATTCCGACCAAGCTTTCCGCGTGATTGCAGGCGACTTTGTTACCACCGATGACGGTACTGGTATCGTGCATATTGCGCCTACTTTTGGTGCGGACGACGCCCGTGTAGCCAAAGAATACGGCGTGCCTCCAATGCTTGTAAAAGATGCGTACGGCAACCTCATTCCGCTGGTAGATTTGCAAGGAAAATTTATCACAGGGCACAATATTCCAGAGGCTTTTGCCGGTAAATACATCAAAAATGAGTATTACGATGCAGGGCAAGCGCCTGAAAAATCGTGGGATGTGAGCTTGGCAATTCTCCTCAAAGAAGAAAACAAAGCCTTTAAAGTAGAAAAATACGTACACAGCTATCCGCACTGCTGGCGTACTGATAAACCAGTGTTGTACTACCCGCTCGACTCGTGGTTTGTACGTGTAACCGATTTCAAAGAGCGTATGTTTGAGCTCAATGAAACTATCAACTGGAAACCTAAGGCTACTGGTGAGGGGCGTTTTGGCAACTGGCTAAAAAATGCTAACGACTGGAACCTTTCGCGTTCGCGCTATTGGGGTATCCCGTTACCTATTTGGCGTACTGACGATAAACAAGAGGAAATCTGCATCGGTTCGGTAGAAGAACTAAAAACCGAAATACAAAAAGCTATTGCAGCGGGCGTAATGACTGCCGATCCTTATAAAGATTTTGTAGTGGGCGACAACTCCGAAAGCAATTACAGCAAGGTAGATTTACACAAAAATATAGTAGATAACATAGTGCTCGTATCGCCATCAGGCAAGCCAATGCACCGCGAAACCGACCTTATCGACGTGTGGTTCGACTCTGGGTCTATGCCGTATGCACAATGGCACTATCCTTTTGAAAACAAGGACTATATAGAAAACCACACTGCCTATCCAGCCGACTTTATTGCTGAAGGGGTAGACCAAACACGCGGTTGGTTCTATACACTTCACGCCATTGCTACTTCGGTATTCAACAGTGTGGCATACAAAAATGTAGTGTCTAACGGACTAGTGCTTGACAAGAACGGACAAAAGATGTCCAAACGCTTGGGCAATGCGGTAGATCCATTCACTACCATAGCCGAGTATGGTGCCGATGCTACTCGCTGGTATATGATTTCCAACGCGAACCCTTGGGATAACCTCAAATTCGATTTGGAAGGGGTAGCCGAAGTGCGCCGTAAATTCTTCGGTACGCTCTACAACACCTATTCATTCTTTGCGCTCTATGCCAATACCGACAGCTTCACTTATGCAGAAGCCGATATACCATTGGCTGAACGCCCAGAAATAGACCGATGGATACTTTCGGAACTCAACACCCTTATCAAAGAAGTAGATGCCCTCTACGCCGATTATGAGCCTACCCGTGCTACGCGTGCTATCTCCGATTTTGTACAAGAAAACCTCAGTAACTGGTACGTACGCCTCTCACGTCGTCGTTTCTGGAAAGGAGAATACGAAGCCGATAAAATAGCCGCTTACCAAACGCTTTACACCTGTCTGGTAACCATCGCTAAACTGATGGCGCCTGTAGCACCTTTCTATGCCGATAGATTGTACAAAGACTTGGTGAGTGTTACCGGTAAAGAAAACAAAGAAAGTGTACACCTCACCGATTTCCCTGTAGCTAATGAAAGCTATATTGATAAATCATTGGAAAGCAAGATGCAGAAAGCGCAGACTATCTCGTCCTTAGTACTATCGTTGCGCAAGAAAGAAAGCATCAAGGTGCGTCTGCCATTGCAAAAGATAATGATACCGATAGCGAACGCCACTGAGCGTGCTGAAATAGAAGCCGTAGCAAACCTCATCAAGCACGAGGTGAATGTGAAGGAAATAGAACTCTTGGAAGATGCATCGGGTATATTGGTAAAACAAATAAAACCGAACTTCAAGACCTTAGGACCTAAGTTTGGCAAGGATATGAAAGCCATTGCCACAGCGGTACAAGAGTTTGGACAAGCAGAAATAGCACAGTTTGAAAAAGCACAAACGTACAGCTTGCAACTGCCCGACAAAACGGTTACTTTGAGTTTGGACGATGTAGAAATCAGCACCCAAGATATAGAAGGCTGGTTGGTAGCAACCGCCGGCAGTCTGTTGGTAGCCTTGGATATTCACATCACCCCTGAACTGCGTCAAGAGGGTATCGCTCGTGAGTTGGTGAACCGCATTCAGAATATCCGTAAGGACAATGATTACGACATTACCGACCGCATACAAATACGCCTCCAAGCGCACCCTGCCCTACAAGAGGCTGTAACTGCGAATGAGGCTTACATCAAGAATGAAACTCTTACTGATAGTATCACTTTTGTAGATAGCCTAACGGAGGGTGAAGAAATAGCCTTCGATGAAGTAACAACAAGAATAGTAGTTGCAAAATCATAAGCTAATGATACACTTTGCCAAAGGTGCAAGCCATATAGGCTGAAACCTTTGGCAAAGTTTTTTTAATATCTTATTATTAAGAATGAAAAAGATATTAGTAATACTTGCTTTTATAGGCTTATCAAGCTGCCAAGAACAGAGAACCCCTGAAAAGAGCGCTGAAGAACAAACAGAACAAACTAAAATTACTGGGGTAGAGAACCCTGAGGAAACAAGGCTGAAAAGGTATCTGACCTTTAAATCGTACTTTAAAAAAGAAATAAAACTTCCTGCAGATTTCACTAAAGAAATTTATGGAAGTAGAGAGGATACTTTGCCTAAAACGCTGTACAACCAAATTATTTTCTCTGACCAAGAAAGAAATAACATTCAAGAATATGCAAAGTTTTATACTCTTGATGGTGAGCTTATAGATAGGGTTAATACCTATGGTATTTTAGATACAACTTTTTTTAATGGAGGGTGTAATACACATAAAGAAAAATTTCAACCCAAACTATATCCTCTTGGGCATATAAATTTATCTGGAGAATATGATGTTTTTGTACTAAAAACAAGTCATATAGATTTGATATTCATTGATATTTTTGTTTTTAATAAAGAAGGAAATATCAAGTCGTTTGTAAGTGTATTTGAGATGGAACCTTCTAGAGATTGTGAAAAAACTTGGGAAGATTTTGTTTACAATTACAAAGTAGATACTTATTTTATACAATCACGAATACAAAAAAATCGGATTATTAAGTGGACTGAAAAAAGATTTGGTATGACTATTAAAGTAGAATGGCAGCTACAAAAAGATGGCTATTTTAAAGAAATCAAATTAAAAAAAGAAGGTAAAAATGAATGGCTTGAAGATTAGTACATTCAAAAAGAATAGTAGCTACAAAATTGTAGGTGTGAGTCGCACTTAGGTGTACCACAATAGAAAGTAAACATCTTATTATTAAGAATGAAAAAGATATTAGTAATACTTGCTTTTATAGGCTTATCAAGCTGCCAAGAACAGAGAACCCCTGAAAAGAGTGTTGAAGAACAAACAGAGCCATCTGAAGTTACTCGGGTAGAGAACCCTGAGGAAGCAAGACTTAAAAGGTATCAGACCTTTAAATCGTACTTTAAAAAAGAAATAAAACTTCCTGCAGATTTTACTAAAGAAATTCTTGGAAATAGAGAGGACACCTTGCCAAGAACATTGTACAATCAAATTATTTTCTCTGACCAAGAAAGAAACAACATTCAAGAATATGCAAAGTTTTACACTCCTGATGGTGAGCTTATAGATAGGGTTAATACCTATGGTATTTTAGATACAACTTTTATTGATGCAGGTTGTAATACACACAAAGAAAAGTTCGATGGAAAGCTATATCCTCTTGGATATATAAAATTATCTGAAGAATATGATACTTTTGTAACAAAGGTATGTGAGGTAGATATTATATATATTGATATTTTTGTTTTTAGTAAGGAAGGAAATATCAAGTCGTTTGTAAGTGTATTTGAGATGGAACCTTCTAGAGATTGTGAAAAAACTTGGGAAGATTTTGTTTACAATTACAAAGTAGATACTTACTTTATACAATCGCGAATACAAAAAAATCATATTATTAAGAGGACTGAAAAAAGATTTGGTATGACTATTAAAACAGAATTGCAGCTACAAAAAGATGGCTATTTTAAAGAAATCAAATTAAAAAAAGAAGGTAAAAATGAATGGCTTGAAGATTAGTACATTCAAAAAGAATAGTAGCTACAAAATTGTAGGTGTGAGTCGCACTTAGGTGTACCACAATAGAAAGTTAAACATCTTATTATTAAGAATGAAAAAGATATTAGTAATACTTGCTTTTATAGGCTTATCAAGCTGCCAAGAACAGAGAACCTCTCAAAAGAGTGTTGAAGAACAAACAGAGCCATCTGAAGTTACTCGGGTAGAGAACCCTGAGGAAGCAAGACTTAAAAGGTATCTGACTTTTAAATCGTACTTTAAAAAAGAAATAAAACTTCCTGCAGATTTTACTAAAGAAATTTATGGTAGTAGAGAGGATACTTTGCCTAAAGCGCTGTACAACCAAATTATTTTCTCTGACCAAGAAAGAAATAACATTCAAGAATATGGGAAGTTCTATAGTTCAGATGGAGATCTTATAGATTGGTCTGATACCTATGGCATTTTGGATACAATGCCTTCTAATGCTGGAAGTTATAGGCATAAAGAAAATTTTCAACCCAAACTATATCCTCTTGGGTATATAAATTTATCTGAAGAATATGATGCTTTTGTACTAAAAACAAGTCATATAGATTTGATATTTATTGATATTTTTGTTTTTAGTAAGGAAGGAAATATCAAATCATTTGTAAGTGTATTTGAGATGGATCCTTTGAGAGATTGTGAAAAAACTTGGGAAGATTTTGTTTACAATTATAAGGTAGATACCTTTTTCTTCCAATCGCGAATACAAAAAAATCAGATTATTAAGAGGACTGAAAAAAGATTTGGTATGACTATCAAGACAGAATGGCAGCTACAAAAAGATGGTTATTTTAAAGTAATAAAATTACAAAAAAAAGGTAAAAATGAATGGCTTGAAGATTAGTACATTCAAAAGTATAAATTTATAAATAAAAAGAATTATTACAAACATTTGAAAGAATGTCTAGAAATAACAACAAGAATAGTAGTTGTAAAATCGTAGGTGTGAACCGCACTGGCGTACTACGATAAAAAGTTAAACACTTTGCCAAATTTTAGCCCGTGCGGCTCGACTTTTGGTAAAGTGTTTTTTACTAGAGAGAAAGGAAATGATATAAAATAGTACTTATGTTTTTAAAATGCAATGATAAAAAAATTGAATTACATCCTACTGTGTGGGAATATCTATATCCCTATCTTTTAAGATTTTCGATAAAACACAATATTGACTGGACTATCTGGAAAGCAAAAGATGTAGTGTATATACCAGAAGATAAGAGAGAAGAGTTAATATTTATGTTAGAATATATTTTTGAAGAACTTATGGTAGAGTGTTATAAAGAACCTACACAAAGACAAAGAACAAAACATTCTACAAGGTTTGAAAATATGGTTTTTAAAGATAAAAAATATATCTTAAACTATGTAACAGATATTATTGGAATCATTGGTTATTGGCTTATATATATGATAAATGCTTTGTCTTAGAATTTAAATACTACAAAACATAAACTTTAAAAGCTAATGTAATGAAAATAAAATATTCTGATTATCAATTACTTTTGTAGTATTTTATGTATAGGCGTTTGGCAAACGCCCACACAAAACAAAACTTTTTCATTACCTTCTTTATATTTTTTCTTCAGTAGTACCTAAACCCCCTTTGTAAAATAACCAAATAAGAAATATTTCTATGAGTTTTGCTAATGATATTAAGAACCTAAACAGTTTTTTAAAAGAGCAAGGTTTTTTGGCTGTACCGATGAATTACAATAACCTTCGTTCGTGGGTAAAGGAATTGGATAGTGAACACTTAGTTTATATGTATGTTTACGTCGGTCAGTACAAACAACATAGCCAAGATGGTTTTCTTATCGTATCGCCTCCACGTGATAACGATGATGTTTGGGAACGTACCTCCTTAGCTTTTGGGATTCCTTTGGATGAAAACTTTGAGTTAGGTTCAGGGTTTTATGACAAATACATCAATAGACTTACCAATCTATTGCCAAGTGCAGTTTGCTTAAAAGAAGCTGTTATCAATGAGATGCACAACCCCAGTGAGATTGCAACAAAAGGTATTCATACTGCTAAAATATTAGCTACTCGTTATATGAGAGTTGTACAAGGGTTTCGCGATTTGCAGAAAGCACCTAATTTTACTGAGCTCTGCCAAATTAGCAAAGAAACGTGGTTAAAAAAGAAGAAAATCTATTGGTTAGAAGAAGATTTAGGCAAGAAATATCTTGACCCCTATGCTGATGATATTATAAAACAATATCCTGATACTTATACCGAAAGACTTAGTATTATTTTGGCTACTTATAGTGTTTTTAGGTAGTACCTTCTAAATTTTTAAAACCTAATGTGATGAAAATAAAATATTTTTTCTGTATTTTACTCTTAATTGTGAGTGTGTATGCTTATGCGCAAGGGGAAGCTACTGGCAATGATTGGACTAAAATGGGTTTAAAAGGTAAGGTAAAATCGGTGAAAACTTCTATTTATTTTGCTGAGGAAAAAGGCAATGATTTTGCCAAAGGGTCTACTCTCTCTCAAGGCATTTACCCTGTTAAAAAAATTAAACAGTACAGCGAAATGGAACGAATGGGGGTAAAAGCTTTCTTCATACAGTTTTTAGTAAACATTATCCCTTCGGTTATTACCTTTGATAAAAATGGTTTTATAACTGAAAAATGGCGCTATGATGATATATTTCCTAAAAAAATAGTATATACTTACGACAAAAAGCATCGCCTTATTGATAAATCGACGTTTGTAGATGAGGTTTTAGAAACAAAGGATACACTTGTCTATAACACCAAAGGACAATTGGAGAAAGAAATACTTGACCTAAAAACAAAAGATGAAACTATCTACACTTATACTTATAATGTTGATGGAGAGCTTATTCAAAGGAATTTAAAAAGAACTGAAGATCTCCCTTTGTTTAAAGAAATATACATTTATAACAATAAAAGACTTGTAAATAAGGAATTTTACCAATTCGACCGACTTATATGGCGAGGACTTTATGAATATGGAGCAGAAGGAGAGCTTATTAAAGCCATTTCGCAGAAAATAGACGACTTTATATGGCACTCTAAATATACTTATGACCAGAACAACCAGCTGAAAGAGGAATATCTTTTGATAAATGAGAGTGAAAATAATGGATTTTTAAACAAATTCGGTTCAGATAGGCGTCTCACCTATCATTTGACGTTTTCTACCGATTATCTTTGTGAGTACAAATATACGGATGACAAGCAGGGTAATTGGATAAAGATGATTACTTATGAAAATGGGGTTCCTATGCTTTATGTAGAGCGAAATATAGAGTATTTTAGGTAGGGGGCAGGAGTTAGGAGATAGGGGGTAGGGTGTTTCATTATAAATAATTTTTAGCCTAAAAAAGTTTTATAAACTTAAAAAATCTTCAATTTTATTGAGATTTGAGGGTAAAAAGATTTGTACATTCCCCTCGTGTAATAAGTATATTTCTTTGCAATCGGATAAGGTTTCTAAAATATGAGATGCGAACAGTACGATATGAGTCTCTGATAGTTTTTTTAGCATTTTTTTGATTTGAAGTACCGAGGTAATATCTAAACCGCTAAAAGGTTCATCAAATATGTAGAGGGTGTAGGGCTTTTGTAATACGGCATTGAAATACACTTTTTTTCGCATTCCTGTGGAAAGCTCTTTGATGAGTAGAGTTTTATTTACTTCAAAAGGCATTGTGTTTTGTGGTTTTATATCCAATAGCAAGCTGTAAAACTTATAAAACTCTTCTACGGTAAGGTGCTCGTATAAATAAGGTTCGGTAGGGAGAAACCCGATTTGTTGAGGCATTAAAGGTTGTTGCTGATAGCTTACTTCTCCTTTGAAAGGTGTTAAACTACACAAACATTTGAAAAAAGTAGTTTTTCCTGCACCATTTTTACCTACTACCCCATAGAGTCCGTTTTGAGGAATAGAAAGCTGTATATTTTTGAGAATTAGTTTATCGGAATAACTTTTTTCTTTAATGAAAATGTTGAGCATATTGCTGTCTTTTTATGGTTTGTAGAGCTAAATGACAAAAATAAGGGATTGCTATCACTGGAATGATATAAATAGCACCTATACTTACGGCTAACAAAGCAAAAGTTTGCCATAAAGAATTGTTCCAAAAGGCGTATTTGGTAAGAACTCCTAAGGTAGGAACACTGATATACAAAGGAAAGACTTCTGTATATTGCCAGTGAAAACAAATGATGTAAGTGATGAAAACAGGTGCAAAAAGAAAGGATATATTCAATATTCCTGCTTTGAGTTGGTGTAATAAATAGTCTTTACCTCGATAGGCTGAAACATTTATATGAGCTTTGAACTCTCTTTCAAAATAGGGAATACAACCTATGAAAGCGACAAGAGCTAAGGCAAAAAGAGCTAAGTTAGGGTTTTGATAAACAGCACCTATAATGATGAGTGCAATAGCTATAGGTAGCCCTAAGATAAGTTTATACTTGCGAAATGCAATATGCCAAAAAGGGTCGGCGAGAGAGAAAGGATATTTTAGGGTGAAGTTTTTCTGAGGTAAATAACCTATGAGCACAAAGGATAATGATATGGCAACCGCTGTTATAAAATCCTTTTTTAAGAGCATAAGAATGAGAAAAGGGAGGTTTTCGATTACATATTCAGTAATGATAATCGCTCTATAATGTGAATGTACTTTTAACAATGATAAATCTTTTCGATTATTATGATACATAAAACTTCCTAAGGGCAAACTCCAAAGTGCATATTGCCAACTTTCATAATGCAGATAAAGTGCATATAAGGCATAGCATAATACTCCTAACAGCAACCCAATGGTTAAGATATCTCCTTTTGGGAAAAGTTTTCGGTAATAGATATAGGTTAGATAGAGCGAAGTGCGTAGCCACATAGTGTTTATAATTTGGCTACAAAAGTAAAACTTTATTTTGAAAAAACAAGAAATAGAAAAGTTTACTCTACAACTTCGTATTCATATCCTTTTATGGCAAAAGAAAGTCCTGCACCCAAAGGAATTTTTTCAAAAGTAGTGTCATAGCGTGCATAGCCTAAAGAACGTGAAGCTGGGAAAACAATGCGAGCTTTTTCCTCTCCTTGTATGTCTATAGGTTGTAATTCTATCCATATTTTTCCTTTTGGGATAGGAACTCTGAATTTCTCCACTACGTCTATTTTACTTTCTGTTTTAGGAATAGTGATATAGATAGGTTTTTCAGTAAGAGGACTCATTTCTTGATTGTTCATCTGAAAAAAGTTTAGGCGAAAGACTGCTTTTTCAGTGTTATTTTTGATACAAGTAATATGAAATTCAGTAGCTACCCAATTGGTTTTAAGATTCACAAAATCACCAATGGTTTGAGGAATCTCCTTTTGCTCTTTCATTTCTTCTGGTGTGAAACATAGTGTAGCTCCTACAAAACGAATTCCTTTTCCCTTTAAAGTTTTTAGTTGCTTTGTTTTTGCTGAAACATCTATAGGTGCAAGCATTATTTCTTTTTCTGTAAGGACGATAGGTTTGTCATTCTGAAAGTCTTTTATACAAATAGCTCTTCTTTCATAACTAATATGTGAAAAGTAAATGCTATCAGTAGGCTTGGGCTGTAATTTTTCTAAGGAGAAATTGCCGTGTGCATCACTAATTGTACCTTTGTGAGTGCCTACAATACCGATGTTTACGTACTCAATAGGTTCTCCATTTTCATTTTTTACATTACATTTTAATGTTTTTTGGCTGTAACTAAAAAAGGAAAAGGAAAAAAATATTATCAAAGCTAATTTTGCCATATTATTACTGTGATTGTTATGTTATATTGAATTTGGTAAGAAAAGAAGGGAGGTAATCCTCCGTTTTTTTAATTAAGACCTCCCCATTGCCAACGGTCACCTTTAGGTCTGCTGTTGTCATAACTAAAAATATTAAAGAAGCTAAATCTAAATCTTCCTTCAATTTCTTGAAGTTTTTTAGCATTCAATTCTTAAAAACCTTTAAAGCTGTCAAGTTTCTTCGCTCCTTGAGCTTCTACTTGTTAGGTTCTTTTTAAATTCATCTTTCTTAAAAATTTAAAATTAAACATTTAGTTATTTGAGTATTTTAAGCTATGCGCACTTACTTTAAAAACTTGGGGCAAAGATATGGCTTTTTTGGTGAAGTTGTTATGGGTGAGACGCATATTATAATTTATTTACAATTTTTAACAATGTGCTTGGTACAAAATGAGGGAATTAGAGAATGAGAGAAGGGAAATGAGAATAATGAGGCGTTGGGGGGATTTTGTTGCGGATTTGGCAATGGGAGGGTGGGGTGTAAATACAGCTGATAATCAGTGGTGTAACGGCTATCCTTCGTTTATAGTTCGTTTATCCTTCGTTATAGGTTCGTTTAAAGTAGGTGAAAGGTAAGAGATAAGAGGTAAGAGGGTGGAAGTGTAATAGGCTGATTATAAGGGTGGAGGAGTTAGGAAATAGGGGGTAGTGTGGGAGGAGGTGATTTTGAGATATTGGCAAGGAAAATGGAAAAAGGATGAGAATTTGATAATTGGAGGGGGTTGGCGATAGGGAGCGAAAGGGATGAGATGGGGGGTGGTGGGGTGTTTTTTAATTTTGGAGTGTAAATTCTTTTTTGTACATTTGCCTTAATTTAATTGCTAATTGGAAAAACATTATGGGAAAAGTAACTAAAATCATTTGCTTATTAGTATGGGGCTGGTGCATAGGTGGTTATGCGCAAGGGGAAGTTATCAGTACTAATTGGGCTGCAATGGGGCTGAAGGGGAAGGTAAAATCGGTAGAGACATTGCTTTACTTTGCCGTAGAAAAAGACGGGGTTATTAGTAAAGGGGATCCTTTTTCAAGAGGGATTTATCCTCCGGAGAAGATAGAAATAAACAATATACTGAAAAAGATAGGGCGTAAGGCTTACTTTATTGATTTTTTGACTAAGATTACGCCATCGGTAGTGATATTTAACGAGAGGGGTTGGGTAATAGAGAAGCGGTTATTTGATACTGTTTTTCATCCAAAATTGAAACTACTTTTATAATCTATTTTAAATAAAGAAGATACAGGAATTACAAGAAGATTAGGTAATGGTTTAGTAATAGTTCTTATTTCATTTGATTATACCTATTTTCTCAATAACTTCTAGGTGCAAAGGTACAACATCTTGACAATATAACCAAAAAAAAAATACCTTTGCAACGCACGTTTGTGTGGGGCTGGTAATATGTCAATGTACTACCTATCTATGTAGTAGAATTACTACAAGAAATAAAAAACTTGCCTAAGCCTTTGTGAGAGTAAAAAAACTTTTGTAATTTTGCCCTATATTTAAATAAATAATATAAACATGGAAAAAAACAGAAAAAAACAAATCGTAGTTTTGAGTATAGCTTTAGTTTGCATTTTCATCTTGGTATTTTCATTGTTCCATAAATCAGCGACAAAAGATAGCGCAAATCCTCCTTTAACAAATGTTTTGACTGATAGCATTTCTCAAATTGTCTCAGCTTGTCCTGGCGAAATTGGTGTGGCGGTTATTGTTAATAACAGAGATACGGTTAAGGTCAATAATAAGAGTGTTTATCCTATGATGAGTGTGTTTAAGGTTCATCAGGCATTAGCTCTTTGTAATGACTTTGACAATAAAGGAATTTCACTTGATACCTTAGTAAATATAAATAGGGATAAACTTGACCCAAAGACTTGGAGTCCTATGCTGAAAGATTATTCAGGGCCAGTCATATCATTGACAGTGAGAGATTTGCTGCGTTATACTCTTACTCAGAGTGACAACAATGCAAGCAACCTTATGTTTAAGGATATGGTTAATGTCGCTCAAACAGATAGTTTTATAGCCACACTCATTCCTCGTTCAAGTTTTCAGATAGCTTATACGGAAGAGGAAATGTCGGCTGACCATAACAAGGCTTACTCTAACTATACATCTCCTCTTGGTGCTGCAATGTTGATGAATCGTTTGTTTACTGAAGGTCTTATCGATGATGAGAAACAAAGTTTCATTAAGAATACGTTAAAAGAATGCAAAACAGGTGTAGATAGGATAGCAGCTCCACTTCTTGATAAAGAAGGGGTTGTTATAGCGCATAAGACAGGTTCAGGTTATGTTAATGAAAATGGTGTTCTTGCAGCTCACAATGATGTTGCCTATATATGTCTGCCTAATAATATCAGTTATACCTTAGCGGTATTTGTTAAGGATTTCAAGGGAAATGAATCACAAGCGTCACAATATGTTGCGCATATATCAGCTGTAGTATATTCTTTATTAATGCAAACTTCAGTAAAATCTTAAACTGCACTTGCTTTGATAATTAATGATAAACAATCTAAAAGCACTCTAATCGTTATCGGAGTGCTTTTAGATTACTAATCAAATTGCTTCTATTATAATTTGAATCCTCTACTTTTTCTTTCTTCCTGTTGCGGCACTCTTGCTCCATATCTAAGCCTGTGCCATTGCTCCCTGAACCAGTCGGCAATCGGCTTCCTGTTTATTGTCAGGTTCAGCCTGCTTTCATCGTCAGGGTCATTTTCCACCCTTAAAATATCATCCTTTATATCAAAGTTCCGCCTGTGTTGCTCGGAATAGATTTTACCGCTACATTTCAGGGCTTCTTTTTTGACTATAAGACTTTCAGTCATTTCTTTAGGCATTTAAGATATATTTTTATTTCGGTATTATTTTCCAAAGAAATCAAAAGTGTAAAAATCGGTAAATTGGTAAAGGATTTTTATATCAAACTCACCGAACTCTATGGGTAATTTCGGGTAGTGGGAGTGAATTACAATCTGATTGTAAAGATTTTGTATCGCAATTTTTCCGAAAAGAAAGCCTCCACCTATCTGTTTAAACTTGAAAAACAAACCGCTCAAATAGTGGCTATCTGTAAAGAAATTATGACTCTTTCGCAAAGATTAGAATAGCATCTCACCGAAAAAAACAAAAAATAAATAACGTGTAAAACATCAAACTTTATTTTATATATTTGATTTACAAATTATTAAAAAACTATATTGAAAAGATAAATAAAAAAATCATCAATTTATTTTTTTAGATAAATCTAAATTATTATTTTTGCAAATCTAAAAATATTAAAAATAATAATATTAAACAATTGAAAATCAATTAAGCTAACTATTTAAACCTGAAAAATAATGAATATTAATCACACACTCCCAGAGCTTCCGTATGACAAAAATGCTCTAAATCCGATTATTACAGAGGAAACTTTTGATTATCACTACGAAAAGCATCACGCTGCCTATGTAAACAACCTTGCGGGATTGGTAAAAGATACCGAATGGGCGGAAAAAGACATCGTGGACATCATCCGAAAAAGCTACAACGAAAACCAAGTAGCCATTTTCAACAATGCAGCTCAACATTGGAATCATTCCTTTTTTTGGAATTGTCTCTCGCCCGATGGCGGAAAAAATCCTACTGGAAAAATCGCTGAACTCATCAACCGCGATTTCGGAAGTTTTAAAAATTTTAAAGAACAATTCTCTGCCACTGCCGTAAAATTATTCGGTGCTGGTTGGGCGTGGCTGGCTCAAAATCAGGAAGGAAAATTAGAAATTCTCCCAATGAAAGATGCTTTCACTCCACTGACTGAAAATAAAACTCCTATCCTTACCCTCGATGTGTGGGAGCACGCCTACTATATCGATTATCGAAATGCAAGACCCAAATTCGTGGAAGGTTTTTGGGAACTTGTAAACTGGAATTTTGCTAACCAAAACTTGAAATATAATGAGTGATACTTGTGTAAACCATATCGAAAATTATTGGAAGATTTTAACCGAAGAAGCCAATGAATCTTTTAACGAAGGAAATTATGAAGTTGCTTTGAGTGGCTATCTAAATGCCTTGTACAGAGCTGAAGTGCTTAATGGTAATTTTCTCGATTGCGTCCGACTGAAAGTTCCTTTTGTACAATTGTACGTTGTTTCGTGTAACAACTTGGCAAATTGCTATCAGGAAATAAAAGATTTGAAAAATGCAGAGGAAATGTTGCAAAAAGTGATATATTTTCTTTTATATCTCTATGAAAAGAATTATAAAAAAGAAGAAATTCAGGGAGAATTGAAAAAATCTGTCATTAGTTACATAAACTTTATTCAAAAAAATAATTTAGATACAATAAGTAAAACTATTTTTTTAACTTACTTGAAAAAACGATTGATAACAAACAATTTAGAAAATATAAAAACATTTGATTATGTGCAATTCAATTAAAAAATTGGTTCAGAAAGAGCAATTACAACTCATCCAAAAAGGAATACTAAGCATTGGAGATAAATTACCAGAATTTGTTAAAAAAGCCGTTATTTCTACAAAGAAAGGCATAGAAATCTCTGAAATCACACACAACTACGCAGCCGAACAAGGAAAGTGGATGGTGCTTTTTTGGTGGCCTAAAGATTTTACTTTCGTCTGTCCAACAGAAATTATAGAATTTAATAAAAATAATAAAAAATTTCTGGAAAGAAACGCTATGTTGATTGGTGCTTCTACCGACACCGAATATGTACATTTAGGGTGGAGAGAAAATCATCCACAATTAGCAGAACTTTCTATTCCAATGCTTGCCGATACTTCCAAATCTTTAGCCGAAGAAATGGGAATTTTAAATTGCGAAGAAAAAGTTGCTTATCGAGCTACTTTTATCATTGACCCACAAGGAATTATACAATGGGTGAGCGTTTATCCTATGAATGTGGGAAGAAATGTAGATGAAGTACTTCGCGTATTAGATGCTCTCCAAACAGAAGAATTAACCGCTTGTGGGTGGAAGGCGGGAGAACAAACACTTTCTCAACAATTAAAAAAATAAATAAAATGATCGATACTTACCTTTATACAGAGCTAAAACGCTATACTGCCGACAAATTATCGTTTGAGAAAGGCACAATAATTCGTTTTATTCGTAGCCAAAAAGATTTGCAAAATATTGATATTCAGGAAAATTTGAAAGAAGAAATTCATCAGTCGTTTGAGGATAAGGAGAATAAACATTGGCATCTTTGGCAAGAAGAAAAAAGTTTGCTGGTAGCCGTTTCCAAATACGAATTAGAGGATTTAAGACAAGTAGGGGCAACCATTGTGCAACAACTACAACCATCTTCTGTTTCATCTTCGGTGGAGGCGGTTCTTGAAAATCTGGAACTTTTCTCCGAAAAAGAAAAATACGCCCTCTTGGAAGGTGTGTTGCTTAGCAGTTATCATTTTGATAAATATCTATCCAAAAAAAAGACGGGTAAAATCACGCTATTTGTTTCGGAAACCGCTCTTTCTGAAAAGCAATACAATGAACTTAACACAGTTCTTGAAGCCATTTCCCTCACCAAAAACGCAGTAAATGAACCTGTTAATTATATGGATGCTCTCAAGTTTTCAGAATGGGTGCAGGAAGCAGGTGAAAAATTCGGTTTTGGAACGGAAATTCTTCATAAAAAACAAATCGAAACCCTAAAAATGGGAGGTTTGCTCGGCGTGAATAAAGGCTCGGAAACACCACCCACTTTTAATATTATGCACTACAAACCGAAAAATGCGGTCAATTCTCAACCTTTGGTTTTGGTAGGCAAAGGTGTAATGTTCGATACGGGCGGTTACTCACTCAAAGTGGGCGGCGTAATGAGTACAATGAAATGCGATATGGCAGGTGGTGCCGCTGTATTGGGTATCATTTCGGTAATTGCGGGGAATCAATTGCCTTACTATGTGATTGGTATTGTACCCGCCACGGATAACAAAATCAATTCCAATGCCTTAGTGGTAGATGATGTGATTACCATAATGGACGGCACTACGGTAGAAGTGCAAAATACCGATGCCGAAGGACGACTTGTTTTGGCAGATGCACTTTGCTATGCGAAAAAATTCAACCCTGAATTAGTGATTGATATGGCTACGCTCACGGGAGCTTCGGCGGCGATTACAGGGAGTTTCGGAATTGCAGGACTTTCCAACCACCAAGAAAGTATCGATGCTCTAAAATCCATTGGCGAGGAAGTCTATGAACGCATTGTGCAGCTCCCTCTTTGGAAAGAATACGGCGAACTCATAAAATCTGATATTGCCGACCTTAAAAACATTGGCGGACCCATCGGCGGAGTGAGTACAGCAGCCAAATTTTTGGAGCATTTTACCGATTACCCTTGGGTACATCTCGATATCGCAGGGGCTGCTTTCCTCAAAGACAAAAAAGGCTATAAACAAAGCGGAGCAACAGCAGTGCCTGTAAGACTGATTTATGAATTTGTAAAAAGTAAATGCTAATGAAAATCAAAAAATTATTCATCGTACTATTAGGTATAGGAGGTACATTGTTGTATTCTTGTAAAAATGAAAAATCATCTTTTGAACCCGTTGAAAATTCAGCAAAAGTAGAATGGACGGCATATAAAACTACCGAGAAATTACCTGTAAAAGGAACTTTTCAATCGGTGGACTTAATCAACCTTTCAGAAGGAAAATCCATTGAAGATTTTTTAAACAATGCTGAGTTTTCTATTCGTGCTTTGGAGTTATCAACAGGAGATCCTTCCAGAGATGAAAAAATTAAAAATTCCTTTTTCGGATTGATGAACGAAGCAGGAAAAATATCAGGAAAATTCATTTTTGAAAACCATCAATGGACTATTAAGCTAAGAATGAATGGAGTTAGTGTGAATAATATTCCAGCAGAAATTCAATTCAAAGATAATTTATTGAGTGTCAAATCTTCTATCGATTTGAAAGATTTTAAAGCTTTGAAAGCCTTAGAAGTACTTAACTCAGTTTGTTTTGATTTGCATAAAGGTGTTGATGGTATAAGTAAAGTATGGGAAAATGTTGATATTCAGGCGTCTGTAAAATTAAAAGAAACTAAAAAATGATTACCGAACCCCTCTTACAAGACAACAAAGACCGCTTTGTCATTTTTCCTATACAGCACAATGATATTTGGCAATTCTACAAAAACGCCGAAGCCAGTTTTTGGACGGCAGAAGAAGTAGATTTGTCGCCCGATCTCCACGATTGGCAAAACAAACTCAACGACAACGAACGATTTTTCATCTCGCGAGTGTTGGCTTTTTTTGCTGCCAGTGATGGCATCGTGAATGAAAATCTTGCCATCAACTTCCTCCAAGAGGTGCAATATCCTGAGGCACGATGTTTCTACGGATTTCAAATTATGATTGAAAATATCCATTCCGAGATGTACTCGCTCCTCATCGATACTTATGTGAAAGACCCTGCCGAGAAGGATTATTTGCTTCGTGCCATCGAAACCATTCCGTGTGTTACCAAAAAAGCAAAATGGGCGTTGCGATGGATTACCAAAGGAAGTTTTGCCGAGCGACTCATCGCCTTTGCTGCGGTGGAGGGCATCTTCTTTTCAGGAAGTTTTTGCTCTATTTTTTGGCTCAAAAAACGCGGCTTGATGCCAGGGCTCACCTTTTCTAACGAACTCATCAGTCGGGACGAAGGCTTGCACTGCGATTTTGCTTGTTTGCTCTATGTCAATCATCTACAAAACAAACTTTCGGAAGAAACCATACGAGAAATCATCGTAGATGCCGTTGTTATCGAAAAGGAATTTGTTACCGATGCACTCCCTGTGAAACTCATCGGAATGAATGCCGAACTGATGTGCCAATACATCGAATTTGTAGCCGATAGATTGCTCGTTGCCTTGGGGTGCAATAAAGTGTGGAACGCTACCAATCCGTTTGATTTTATGGAACTTATTTCTCTGCAAGGAAAAACCAATTTCTTCGAACGGCGTGTAGGCGAATACCAAAAAACAGGCGTAGCACAAACCAACAGCGAACAAAACACCTTTTCACTCGATGAAGATTTTTAAAATAACTATTGGCTATCGGCCATTAGCTATTAGCCAAATAAAACCATTAAAAAAATGAAACTTCCCATATTTGCTTACGGAAATAATGTACTCAAAGTCAAGGCACAAGCCGTAGCCTCTGATTTTCCCAATTTGCACGAACTCATCGCCAATATGTGGGAAACGATGGAAAAGGCCAATGGCTGTGGGTTGGCAGCACCGCAGGTCGGAAAATCGTTGCGGTTGTTCGTTGCCGATTCTCAATTGCTTTACGAGGCGATGGACGAAAGGGATAAAATAGCCTATTTCGAAAAAGGCGACACGGGTATTCGGCGAGTGTTTATCAATCCGCAAATAAAAAATCTCTCCGAAGAACAATGGGAAGAAGTAGAGGGCTGTTTGAGTTTGCCTTTTTTATCAGGAAAAGTAGCCCGTTCGTGGTCGGTAGAATTGAGCTACCAAAACGAGCAATTTGAAACCATTACCGAGACTTTTAGCGGAATGACCGCACGCGTGATTCTCCACGAATACGACCATTTGGAAGGCATTCTCTATATTGACCGCGTGAAACCCTTGACGAAAAAATTGATGCAATCCAAACTTCAAAAATTATTGAAAGGGAAACTACAACCCAATTATTTTATGAAATTCAAATAAAGAAAGAAATGTTTGTAATAAAGAGAAACGGAAAAAAAGAAGCCGTTCATTTTGATAAAATCACGGCTCGTATTTATAAACTCATCTACGGATTATCGATTTCGGAAAAAGATGTCATCGAAATTGCTAAAAAGGTAATTCAAGGGATTTACGACAATGTTACCACTACCGAACTGGACAACCTCACTGCCGAAACCGCCGCTGCACAAACCACCATTCACCCCGATTTTTCGGTCTTGGCGGCACGCATCGCGGTGAGCAATTTGCATAAAAATACCCTCAAATCCTTTTCTAAAACCGCCAAATTGCTTTACGAATACACCGACCCTGTAACCCAAACCCACGCACCGCTCATCTCGGAAGAAATTTATAAAATCATTCGTAAAAACGCAGATGAACTCGACAGCAGTCTCATCTACGACCGTGATTATAATTTTGATTACTTCGGATTCAAAACCTTGGAGCGTTCGTACCTCATTCGCACCAACGGAAAGGTAACCGAACGACCGCAACATCTCTTTATGCGTGTCGCCTTGGGCATTCACAAAGAAGATATTCAGGCAGCGATTGAAACTTACAACCTGATGAGCGAAAAATGGTTTATCCACGCCACACCAACGCTCTTCAACGCAGGTACGCCCAAACCGCAAATGTCGTCTTGCTTCTTGCTGAGTATGACCGAAGACAGTATCGCAGGGATTTTCGATACCCTCAAACGCTGTGCTTTGATTTCGCAATCGGCAGGCGGAATTGGCGTGAGCATTCACAACATTCGTTCCACAGGCAGTTATATCAAAGGGACTGGCGGAATTTCCAACGGCATCATTCCGATGCTTCGCGTGTTCAACGATACGGCTCGTTATGTAGATCAAGGTGGAGGCAAACGCAAAGGTGCCATTGCCGTGTATATCGAACCGTGGCACTCGGATATTTTTGATTTTATTGATATTCGTAAAAATCACGGTAAGGAGGAGATGCGCGCAAGGGATTTATTTCCTGCCCTTTGGATTCCTGACCTCTTTATGCAACGCGTAGAAGCCGACCAAATGTGGTCGCTCTTTGACCCCAACGAAGCACAAGGGCTGTACGAGGTGTATGGCGAAAAATTCAACGAACTTTATACCACTTACGAAAACGAAGGAAAATTCCGCAAGCAAATCAAAGCACGCGAACTCTGGACAGCCATTCTCGAAGCTCAAATAGAAACCGGCACGCCTTATATGTGCTACAAAGATGCCGTGAATGAAAAATCAAACCAAAAGAACATTGGTACGATACGCAGTTCTAACCTCTGCACCGAAATTATGGAATATACCAACGCCGATGAGGTGTCGGTGTGCAATTTGGCTTCCTTGGCATTGCCTCGCTATGTTTCCAGTGGGGGATTTGATTTTCAAAAACTCTACGAAGTAACCAAAATCGTTACGCGAAATCTCAATAAAATCATCGATGGAAATTATTATCCCATTCCTGAGACCAAAACTTCCAACGACCGCCATCGTCCGATAGGCTTAGGCGTGCAGGGCTTGGCAGATGTGTTTTTACTCCTCCGTTTGCCCTTTGAAAGCCCAGAAGCTCGGAGGCTGAACAAGGATATTTTCGAGACGATTTATTTTGCCTCGATGGAAGCCTCGATGGACTTGGCAAAGGAGCAAGGGGCATACAGCTCGTTTGCAGGGTCGCCGCTTTCGGAAGGGAAATTTCAGTTTGATTTGTGGCAAGTTGTCCCTTCTGACCGTTGGGATTGGGAAAAACTTCGCCAAGAGGTGATGACCCACGGCGTACGCAATTCGCTTCTTTTAGCACCGATGCCTACCGCCTCTACTTCGCAGATTTTGGGCAACAATGAGTGCTTTGAACCCTACACCAGCAATATTTATAACCGCCGTGTGCTTTCGGGCGAATTTGTGGTGGTGAATAAATTCTTACTCAAAGACCTCATCGAGTTGGGACTTTGGAACCCTACGATGAAAAACAAACTCATCGCCGAAAATGGTTCGGTGCAAAACATTCCTGAAATCCCTACGGAGCTGAAAGAATTGTACAAAACCGTTTGGGAAATCAAGCAAAAAACCATCATTGATATGGCGGCAGAGCGAGGAGCGTTTATCTGTCAGTCGCAGTCGCTCAACCTCTTTATGGCAGAGCCGAATTTGGCAAAGCTCACCTCGATGCACTTCCACGCGTGGAAAAGCGGACTCAAAACGGGTATGTACTACCTCCGCACCAAAGCCGCCGTAGATGCCATCAAATTTACCGTAGATACGCAGCTGCTTTTAGGACAATCACAAGTAGCCTGCTCGCTAGACAACCCTGAGGAATGTTTGGCGTGTGGAAGTTAACTTTCTATTGAAACTATTCGTTTTTAAATAAAAAGATGGAAAATCAATCAAATAACGATTCTCTAATTTCTTTGGAAGAAAAGAAACTTGCTATTCGAGAAGTTTATTCTCAATTAAATAAAGAAGTAAGTATTGAAAAAAACATTTCTTTTGGAGAACAATTTGAGGTTTTAGTTGCGTATGTAGATTTTTTGATTCAGACGGATTTCAACAAGCTTATCAGCATACTTTATCGGGTAGATGTTTCGGAAGAAAAACTCAAAGTAGCCTTGCAAGAAAATAACAACACGCCCATCAGTAGGGTTATCGCTACGATGCTCCTGAAACGCGAACTTGAAAAACGGAAGTGGAGAACTTTGTATGAACAAAAACGTAAATGTTGATGACTCTGAAAAATTAATATAATAACGGAGATTAAGAACAAAGTAATTTCATTAAAATGGAGAGTAAACGGTGCATATATATTAAGAATTAGGATAAATGTTTTTCGTTTCAATACTCACATTTTGGTTCGATGACACTTGAGATTGTCTTACTATTAACCTTTTGAAAGAGGTAGAAGTTTTTTCGCCGATTTGTAAATAGTTCGTAACTCTGCGACATTGAGTTACGACACAAAACAAGTAAAATCAATGAAATTATTTCCGTTATTAAGTCGTTACCTTATATTATTCTAAATTAAACAAATTGTTTATAATCAATAATTTAAAGAACTGATTTTTTTCATTACATAGAAAATAAATCATATTCAACAAAATCAACTACTTATTACTTATATGATGTTTGGAAATGAGCCAAATTAGAATCGTTTTCGATGTGTTCAAGTTCGTTTTTGATAAGTTTGACAATATCTAACTTCACTTGCTTGTAATTGGTTTGTATTTGTTCTTGCATCTTATCTGTTCCCTCTTCATCTAAAAAGGATAGAATTTGCGGGATTTTCTGATAATTTTTCATCTCGGTATTTACCTTTTGGTTGTCCATACTTCCAAAAGATTACTTCCTCGATGTATTTTAGCGACCATTTTTCTTGTTTTTTTCAGTGATATGCTGTTCTAATTGTTGCGAAAGAGCCATAATTTCTTTACAGATAGCCACCATTTGAGCGGTTTGCTGTTCGAGTTTAAACAGATAGGCAGCGGCTTTCTTTTCGGAAAAATTGCGATACAAAATCTTTACTATCTGATTGTAATTCACGCCCACTGCCCGAAATTGTCCATAGAGTTCGGTGAGTTTGATATAAAAATCCATTACTGATTTATCGATTTTTACACTTTTGATTTCTTTGGAAAATAATACCGAAGTGATAAAATGAGCTTTGACTTTCATTCCTGATTGTTCGAAAAGAGATAAAAATCGAGTATGTTCTACCTGATTGAAACTGATAGTATACCGGTAAATAGCCTTATCTATTTTAGGAACTCTTCCTAATTTTCGTTTTTGAGGTTGTAATTTATTGTCCATATACAATTTCATTAGTAAGTAAAAACCACGACTTTGGAGAGGTTTTCGGCTCCCTGCAAGGGCAAGTGGTTTTGAGTGCCTAAACGCCTAATGCGTGCCTCAAAACACAACTTGCTCTGTTCGGGTGAACAGAAAATTCTCCCTAAAGGTCAAATTTTAATTAACCATAAGAAAAGAAGATAAACACTACAAGCTCATAAAGTGATTTAGGGCATATTAGCAATATATTTAATCAATCACTTACTTACAAAGTTATTTACAATTCTATGTAAAGCTATATGTATATTTGTACATTACTTTGCATTCACGTATCAAAGCAAGCAAGTATGTACGAAAGTAAAAACGTAATTAAGTAGCTACATAGTTTGAAATTTTTTATTCGACAATGGGAGGAAAAGCGGTATTCGTTTTAAAAAACAATCTGTAAGAAGCGGCATTTTTCTCATATTTGACATTTTTTTTATTCGCTTAAAGGTCGGAATGAGCTGGTTTCGTTTCGAGTGCCATAAAAGGTCTGTGTTTAGCTTCTGCAAGGTTTTTCAAAAAAATACTACCCGCAGGACAACGGACAAGGGCTGGAGATTTTTTTGAAAACCCATCGGGCTTGACCTTGCAAGAAGCGTTAATAACACAGAAATACCTTTGCACTCGAACAACGAACCGCCATTACGTGCCTTAAGTGTTTAAAACAGGGAAAATAGGTAAGTCTTAATGACGTATTTCTATTTGTGACAAACGAATATCCTTTTCCTTATTTGTTGAAGTCTTTTTCTCTTCTAATAGCTTTCTGTAAGGCAACAAAAAAATCCATTGACACATCTCTTTTTGAAATGTTATCAATGGATTTTAATTCTAAGAAGAAATTTGTTAGTTAGCCTATCTTTAAATTCTTTAATCGTTCGGCAGCAATTTCCATATCCTTGCTAATTTTCTCATTGGTGATTTTAGCATAAATCTGGGTGGTTTTGATATTCTTATGTCCCATCATCTTGCTAACGCTTTCCAAGGGAACCCCTTCTGTTAAGAACAGAGTACCAAAGGTATGGCGTGCCCAGTGAAAGGAGATAGGTTTTTCACGAATGATGTTACAATCTTTCATCATCTTTTTAATCAGGAGGTTGCAATTAGCATTGGAGGGTGTAGGAAATAGTGCCTCTGTACGAGTCGTACCCTCATATTTTTCAATAATTTTCTCGGCTATATCCAACAGACGAACATTACAAGGCACATCGGATTTCTGACGTCGTTTGATAAGCCATTTGTTGCCGTCAAAGAATGATTGTAAGTGACTTTTTTTGAGCTGCTTAATGTCAATATACGAAAAACCTGTAAAGCAACTAAAAACAAATAGGTCTCGTACTAATTCAGCAGAAGCACTCTTAGGGTGATATTGTAAAAGAGTTTCTACTTCCTCTCTAAGCAAATAGCCTCTGTCTTTCTCCTCCATAGAGCTTATGTAATTCTTAAAGGGATTACGATAGATGATACCCTTGTCTATAGCTATTTCTACCATTTTACAAAGGGGCATCATATAAACCCATATTGTGTTGTGAGTAAGACTTTTATTGACTCTAAGGTAAAAGTCAAAATCATTAATAAAGTCTTCTGTAAGCTCTTTGAAAGAAATATCACTTCTGCGGTATTTGTACTGGATAAACTCGCTCAAATGAGTGTATACATTCTCATATTTGTTAAGAGTGCTGTAACTTCTAACACCTTTTTCTACCATCAAGGCAAAGCCTTCTTTGAAATTCTCATAGACTTTTAGCAAGGAATCTTCCATTACTCCTATGCCTAGAAAAGTAGCTTTTAGCTTCTGAGCAGTAACCACTCCCTCGTACTTCATCAACACCTCATAATGAGTAATGATACGTGAGCGAATCTCTTCCAGCTTGCGATTAAGTTGGGTAGCTTCTTCTGTTTTACCTGTTACCCTTCCGTACTTCAAATCCCATTTCTGTGGAAGGATTTCAAGTTTGGTACTAAACTGAGCTACCTGATTGTCAATGGTAATACGCCCCATAATAGCAACTTTACCGTTCTTTTTTGGGGCGTTCTTTTTAAGGTAGAACAATACCTTAAAAGTTGAGCGTTTTACTTTTTTCATACTCTAATTTTTTAATTTGCGAAAGTACTTTTTATCAAGTTACTGTACAATATGAAAAAAGGTGTAAAACACTGAAATATAACCTATTAATAAAAAATATTTTTCAGTATAGTAGGTAACGATTTAGAAACCTATTTTTGAAAAAACCTATCTAAAATATCTAAGACTCTGTCTTCTCTTATCTTCCTGTCAAAAAATTAATCCTCTTTGTATGAGCTAATTACATTATTTTTTGTAGTTTTGCTTTTTATTCGTAATTTTCATCGAAAAATAGTACATACTTACAATGCGGAAAATAAGTTTAGCGGTGAATTGGTTTATGTGCGTGATTTGTTGGTTATTAAAGACTCGTACAAATACAATAAGAAGGGACAATTGGAGGAAGAGATACTGGGAGAGGAGAAGGAGGCAAGCGAAAGGGCTATCTGTAAGCACCTCTATACGGTAGATGGGCAACCTATAGAAAATATTACTACAAATGGCAATGGGATACCAAAGGCTAAGGAGATATTTACCTACAAAGACAAACGGCTTGTGGGGATAGACTTTTACCGAAGTGGGGAAGTTACCTCAAGAGCCTCGTACCAATACGGAGATGATGGGCAGCTTGTGGGGTGTGTTTTCCAAATGGTTCCTGAGGGGTGGATATGGGATTCTAAATTTACTTATGATGAGAAAGGACACCTGAAAGAAGAGTACTTGATTATAAACGACAATAAGAATAATGGATATTTTAACAAATTTGCGCCTGATGGGCGTATGCTGGAGCATTTGACTCTTTCGTTAAACTATCTGTGCAAATATGAATATACGGATGACAAACAGGGTAATTGGGTGAAAATGATTACCTACGAGCAAGGCGTACCGGTGCTGTATGTGGAGCGAAAAATAGAGTACTTTTAATTTTTCGGGAGAAAAGTATTTGAGATTAACGAAAAATATGTATTTTTGCAGCGGCAAAATAAGGGGTGCATTTGTATGTTGCAGACTGAAGAATCCCTGAAGATAACTAACACCTAAAAATGAAACTTTTCTATTCTAAGATACTCCTATTTGGTGAGTATGGTATTATTAAGAACTCAAAGGGGTTGGCGATTCCGTACAACTTTTATAAGGGAACGCTGAAGACTCTTGCTGAGGTGGAAGCTGGCAGGGAAGAGGCGGCAAGGCAATCGAATGAGGCTTTGCGGGCTTTTGCTGGGCATTTACAGGCACTTACGGAAGAAGAGGGAAGCAGTATTAAATTTGACCTTGAGAGATTACATACTGATATTGCTGGTGGTATGTACTTTGATAGTAGTATCCCGCAGGGTTATGGTGTGGGTAGTAGTGGTGCCTTGGTGGCGGCTATTTACAGTGAATATGCTATTAACCCTATTAGCGCAATGGAAGACCTTACGCGTGAGAAACTACTACAGCTGAAGGCTATTTTTGGGAAGATGGAATCATTTTTTCACGGGACATCATCGGGGTTAGACCCTCTGAATAGTTATCTTAGCTTGCCAATACTTATTAACTCACAAGATAATATAGAGCCGACGGGTATCCCTACACAGGCGCCTAATGGGAAGGGGGCTGTATTTTTGCTAGATAGTGGTATTATAGGAGAAACGGCTCCTATGGTGCGTATTTTTATGGAACAAATGAAAAACGAGGCGTTCCAGAAGATGCTGAAAGAGGAATTTATTAAATACACTGATGCTTGTATTGATGATTTTTTGAAGGGACGCTTTAAATCGTTATTTGGGAATATTAAGAACCTATCGGGGATAGTGTTGAACCACTTTAAGCCGATGATACCGAAGGAATTTCACGCTTTGTGGAAAGAGGGTATTGATACAGGGGATTATTTTCTTAAGCTATGTGGCTCGGGCGGTGGTGGTTATATTTTGGGTTTCACTGAGGACTTGGAGAAAGCCAAGCGCAGCCTGCATAACCATAAATTAGAAGTAGTATATCAATTTTAAAACCTATATAAAGGCGTTGCGAAAGTTACGCCTTTTGTTTGTTTAAGTACAATGAGTGACAGTATTAAACACGAGTGTGGGATTGCGTTAATCCGCTTGCTCAAACCTTTGGAGTATTACAAAGAGAAATATGGTTCTGGTTTTTATGGAATCAATAAGATGTATTTGATGCTGGAGAAGCAGCATAACCGTGGACAAGATGGAGCTGGAGTAGCGAGCATTAAACTGGATATGCAACCCGGTGAGCGCTACATCAGTAGGATACGCTCCAACGAGGCACAACCGGTACAAGATATTTTTACACGTATTAACGCTCGTATTAATGAGGGATTTAAAGCAAACCCTGCACTAAAAGACGATGTTGCTCTGCAAAAGAAAGAGTTGCCCTACATTGGTGAAGTACTGATGGGACATGTACGCTATGGCACTTTTGGCAAGAATAGCATTGAAAATGTGCATCCTTTTTTGCGTGAAAATAACTGGATGTACCGCAACCTGATTATGGCAGGTAACTTTAATATGACTAATGTGAATGAGCTGTTCCAAAACCTTGTAAGGCTGGGACAACACCCCAAAGACAAGACTGATACAGTAATTGTTATGGAGGGAATTGGTCATTTTTTGGATGATGAAGTAGAAGAACTGTACCGCAAGCTGAAAGAAGAAGGATATAGCAAGAAAGATGCTTCGCCTTTTATTGCAGAGCGATTGGATATTGAACGTATTTTAAAACGAGCTTCTAAATATTGGGATGGTGGTTACGCTATGGAAGGGATGATAGGCAATGGCGATGCCTTTGTACTGAGAGATCCAGCAGGGATACGCCCAGCGTTTTACTATCAGGATGAGGAAGTGGTGGTAGTGGCATCGGAAAGACCAGCTATACAGACTGTTTTCAATGTGAAATATGAAGCTGTACAAGAGTTGCCACCAGGTAATGCTATCATCATTAAAAAGAATGGAGAGATAGCTATTAAGGAAATACTGCCTGCTACAGTACGCAAAGCGTGTTCTTTTGAACGGATATACTTTTCGCGTGGTAGCGACCAAGATATTTATAAGGAACGCAAAACATTAGGCAAACTATTGTACCCACGAGTAGCTGAAGCTATAAACCACAACCTAAAAGATACTGTTTTTGCTTATATACCGAATACAGCTGAGACCTCGTATTTGGGATTGGTAGAAGAGGCTGAACACCAACTGAACTTACAGAAGGTAAAGCAGCTAGAGAAGGCTGATAAGAGTGATTTTCAAGCAATTCTATCACAGAAAGTACGTACTGAAAAGGTAGCTATTAAGGATGTGAAATTACGTACCTTTATTACAGAAGATAGTAGCCGTGATGATTTGGTGGCTCACGTTTATGACATTACTTATGGCTCGGTACAGAAAGGTGATAATTTAGTGATTATTGATGATAGTATAGTACGCGGGACTACCCTTAAGAAGAGTATCCTAAGCATATTAGGGCGATTAGAGCCTAAGAAGATAGTGATTGTATCATCGGCACCACAAATACGTTATCCTGACTGCTATGGCATTGATATGGCTCGGTTGGAGGATTTGGTGGCTTTTCAGGCGGCTTTGGCACTACATAAGGAGCGTGGCACTTATAATATTGTGGAAGAGGTATACCATAAGTGCTTGACTCAGGTATCCCTAAGTGACGATAAAGTGGTAAATTACGTGAAAGAGGTATATGCGCCTTTTAGTGATGAAGAGATTTCGGGCAAAATACGTGACTTGCTACTGCCTAAGGATTTTGCTTCGGAAGTGGTGGTTATTTTTCAAACAGTAGATAACTTACATAAGGCTTGCCCTGAAAATCTTGGTGATTGGTACTTTACTGGTGATTATCCTACTGCTGGTGGGAACCGTGTGGTAAATAGGGCGTTTATTAACTTTTATGAAGGAAATAAAGAAAGGGCGTATTAATATAATTTGACAAATAAAAAAAGAGCTGTTCCTATAAGGACAGCTCTTTTTTTATGCGTTGTAGTGCTTCGGCTACATCACTATGGGTTACTGTTTTATCTTTAAAATAAGTGGTTAGAAGTTGTTTTTCATGCTCGGTAGCACCGAGCTGGTTAAAGATGTTATTGAGGTGCATTTTCATGTGTCCTTTTTGAATACCCAAGCTAATAAGTGAGCTTACTGCAGAGAAGTTCTGTGCAAGACCTACACTAGCTACTATCTGCATTAGTTCACGAGCATTGGGATTTTCAAGGATCTGGAGGGCTGTTTTGGCTAATGGGTGTAATGATGTAAGTCCGCCGACAGTACCGAGTGCTAAGGGCAACTGAAGACTGAAATGGAAAGTGTTATTTTCGATTGAAGCTGTGGATAGGCTTCTGTATTGTCCTGAGCGTGCTGCATAGGCATGAGCTCCTGCCTCGATGGCGCGGAAATCATTACCTGTGGCAAGAATTACTGAGTCGATACCATTCATTATGCCTTTATTATGGGTAGTAGCGCGATATACATCGGCATTGGCGATAGAGAGAGCTTGCACAAACTTTTTAGCGGCTATTTCGCCTTGGAGGTTGCTTATTTGCAGATCGGCTATAGGGCATTGTACTTCGACCTTTACTAAGCAATTAGGTACGTAGTTGGAGAGGATGGACATTACAATTTCATATTGCCCTTGGATGGTTGCATCTTGTTCGGCTTGTTCCTTAAAGGTATTGGCAAAAGATTCTAAACAAGAGTTAATAAAGTTTGCTCCCATAGCATCTAATGTTTCAAAAGTAGCTGAGAGCTGGTAATAATGCTGTAAGGTATTGGTTTTATCAACTAAAGTGAGGGAGGCGATGCCTCCGCCTCGTTTTTGCATATTAGCAGTGATGGGTTGGGCTTGGGTGAGCATCAGTGGTTGGATACGGTTAAAAAAGGCTTCTAAATGGGTTTTATTGCCATAATAGAAGAAGTGCACGTGTCCTGTTTTTTCCGTAGAGAGTACTTGGGCCTTGAAGCCTCCTCTGCTTTGCCAGAATTTGGCTGCCCTACTGGCAGCTGCTACTACAGAACTTTCTTCAACAACCATAGGTACGGTGTAGGTATGCCCATTGATAAGAAAGTTGGGGGCTATGGCAAAAGGTAGGTAGTAGTTGGAGATAGTATTTTCTATAAACTCATCATGGAGTTTTTGGAGGGCTGTATCGGTGTTATGGTATTTTTCAAAGAATGTATGGGCATTTTGGTTATCTGGAAAATAGGTATTGCAAAGCCATTCTATTTTTTGGGCTTTGGTTAGTTTAGAAAAACCGTTGATTTGTTTCATAGATTTGTTATTTTTTAGCTCATCTATTTGTGATAGATAGTTTATAGAGGGCAAAGATACTAATTAATTTATTATACACAAAAAAAGACCTAAATCGTAATATCCTAATATATAAAAAAAATATAATTCAGCACCCCAGCACCCCTTTACACACCTTCATTCTTTCAGCTACATCGCCTTTTAAAATAGTGTAAGGTATCCCGTACAAATCAAGCTTATCCCGAAAAAAAATAAAAACAGACTCACGTTCAGTAGGCTTATCACGAAGATCATCAGCCTCCCAAGGAACATCAGTATAAGTAAGAAAAATATGATGATAATGATGTGAAAGAGCCGCTCGTTCAAGAAGTGGGTCGCAGCTCCCGTAATAAAGATAAGAATAAATAACCAATTCTATCAAGCAAGTATCACAAAACAGATAACGTTTAGCTCTCAAAGCCAACTCATTTTCCAATTCCACTTGCCCCATAGCTATAGGTAGCAGGTCATCAGGCGTACAAGTCAACCCCTGTTCATCCCACTTTTTTTGCAGATAAGTGCGCATATACTCCTCCACCCACAGCGTATTGTACTGTGCAGCAAGAGCCTTGCTAAGAGTCGTCTTCCCCGTACATTCGGGCCCCACAAAAGCTATGCGTAGGGCTCTGCTGGCGTATTGCGTAAGTTGCGCTTCCATTCTAAATAGCCCATAATGGCAATAATAGTAAATAATAAATACTGAAAAGAAGTAAAAAGCATCCCTTTCTTAAGGTACAAAGGCACCGAAACCAAGTCTCCTACAATCCAAAACAACCAGTTCTCTATCTTGCGCTTTGCCATCAGCCACATCCCCACAAGGAAGATAGCCGTTGTGAATATATCCACATATTCCGTAGCTAAGAAATTACCAAACCCCAAGCTCACTCCTTCCATCGAAAAGCCATTCCTAATATAAGGCTTCAAATAATACACCCCTGTAACAAAAAGCAGACTAAAAGCCCCCAGCCCCGCACTCACTTGCCAATCTCGTGTCGTAGTACGTGAAATAGTAATCACATTATTATGTGCACTCTTAGCCCACAGCACCCAGCCATAAACACTCATTATCGTGTAATAAGCATTAATAAGCATATCCCCCCATAACACATAGTGCCACAATAAATACACAAACAGCACCGTGCTTATAATCCCCGTAGGATACACCCATATATTACCTTTCTTGGCAAACCATACACTCAAAAAACCAAAAAGCACACCTATAATCTCAATAATTACCAAATGCGCCTCAACACCATCATACTGGGCAAAGAAAACTCTTAACAAATCCATCACCTACCCCTATCTAAAAAAATGGCACATAGTCATGTCGGTCCGATTTTACAATCTTCACATACATCAACCCTCGTTCCACCAGCTCCAACGCTTCCTCTATCTCGGTAGTAAGCACACCCATCACCTTAGCATAATCCCCATACACCTGCGTGCTAAGCGGATTTTCTTGCACTATAAGCCCCGATGCCCGCAGCTTCTGAATAAAACGAATTATAGGCTGCTCAAAATCATCCTGTAGCGGACTAAACGTAAGTTCTACTGATATTTTCATTATTCCAGTTGTTAATTATTATGTTCCAAAATCAAGCCAATTCACAGCTTTTTTTACCAATTATTACAAAAACAAAAAAGCCTTAATTCAGCAGTGAATTAAGGCCTTTCAGTGCGGGTGAAGGGACTCGAACCCCCACGCCGTGAAGCACTAGATCCTAAGTCTAGCGTGTCTACCAATTTCACCACACCCGCAAGATGATGAACTCTCTCTTGATTGACGGTGCAAAGGTACAACAAATTTTATAACCTGCAAATTTTTTAATAACTTTTTTACAAAATATTTCCTAAAACTCCCCTAAATAACTGATTTACTGATACCTCTTCTCACCCCTACCCTACTTCTTATCCAGCTTCAGTATACCACCACTAAGCGCAAACTCCATAGCCTTTTGCGCCGAAAATCCCTCCGCCTCCTTCACATTCACAGCAGAGGTAACTATCACCCACCCCGAAATAGCATACGAATGAGGTAAATACACACTTACCATATCCGGCAAATTAGCAAAGTCCATATCCCCCTGTGTCAAAAACCCAATACGCCACGTCTCTGGCGCCTCATTCACCTTTACCCACACCGGATTAGTAAACTTCCGCTTATCACCCACAAACGAAGCCATCATATCCCTAATCGACGAATACAAAGTCTTCACACCAGGAATATGCTCCAATAAGTAATCCATCAAATCAACCAACAGCTTCCCCAGTACCAGCCTGCTTCCCACAAAGCCAATAACCGTAGTCCCCACCAGCACCACCACAAACACCAATCCAGGATACCTGCCCGAAATATCAGGCACAAGATTATCAACACTCTTAAAAATAGACCATATAATCCACACAGTAGCACTCAGCGGCCCCACCATCAAGATACCTTGAAAAAAGTACTTTACAAAAGTACGCAAATAATTCCTTTTCATCCCTTAAGTATAATTCAAAGTGCAAAGATAAAAATAAATTGCATAACAGCCAACTCCCCACCCCACACCTACACCACCCCCACACCTACACCCAAAATTAAAAAATCCTCATCTATTTTCCATTTTCATTGCCAATATCTCAAAATCACCTCCCCCCACTCTATCCCCTATCCCCCAACTCCTCTCCCCTAATAATCAGTCCCTTCCACCCCACCCTCTTATTTCTTATTTCTTATCTTTTACCTACTTTAAACGAACCTATAACGAAGGATAAACGAACTCTAAACGAAGGATAACCGTTACACCACTGATAATCAACCACATTCACACCCCACCCTCCCATTGCCAAATCCGCAACAAAATCCCCCCAACCCCCCATTTTTCTCATTTCCCTCTCCCCTCCCCTATCTCCTATCCCCTATCTCCTACCTAAAAAAAGGGCTGCTAAGCCTTACGCCTAGCAGCCCTTCTCGTTAATTATTACCTATTCCTACTCCCCTACCGACCATATAGTATAGCTATTAGCCGGCACCTTCAAAGTAACCTGTCCATTCCCATCAGTAGCAAAACGCTCTACAGAGTTACCAGTATAATCTATTAAAGTTTTCCCTTTAAAATGCGTAGTAATAGTCCGCTCAGCAGCAGCATTGCTATTGTTCAAAAACAACACCAACCCAGGACTCTTAGCATCCCCCAATCTCGAAGCCACATATTCAGTGTTCGAAGCCAAATGAAATTTCTCTTCCCCCACAGCCAAACTACGGTTAATAAGCATTAACCTTTGTATTTTAGCCTTGTTAGCCGTATTTTCATAATCAGTGTAGAAAATACAAGGATAACCACTATGCGTAAGAATATAAGCATAAGCCATTAGCTTCTTATCCTTAGCAATTGTATTATTGGGGTGAACATCACTCCTGTCATCCAAATCATGACTACCCACAAAAGTAACAGCCTTTTCAGGGCGCAAAGTGCGCAACATAGGATACTGATTGCTCATCAAATGATGCATATCCTTTTGGCTATCCAAAGCCTTTTCTATAGCATAATAACAAGCAAAATCAAAAGCCGAAATACCAGCCGCATCTACCCATTTTTTAAGCGTCTCAGCATTGCCATCCCAAAGCTCACCTACCCCAAAACCACCTACAGATTGCATCCAGTCTCTAATCACCCAGCTACCAAAACCCTTTACATAGTCAAAACGCCAGCCGTCAAACTTCATAGTATTCTTGTAGTATTTAGCCACCGATTCTTCATTCTTCCACAGCCACCCTTGCACATAAGGCACTTTATGAGCAAGATCTAAAAAGAATTCTCCCCCCTCATCCGATGCCTCAGTAGCATTAGGGTGAAAATGCTCATAATTACGATTGAACTTCTCCGAAGCATTCCCATGTGTTTTATCAAATAAGGTTTTAGTTTTCTCATTATTTTTATAAGGATTTACCTCCTCACCACCTCCATTACAATGGTTGATAACAATATCAGCTATCACCTCCAGCCCCTCCTGATGAGCCTTAGCAATAAGAGCCTCAAGTTCAGCACGTGAGCCAAACCGAGTCTTCACAGTACCATGCTGGTCATACTCACCAAAATCAAAATAGTCCGAAGGGTCATACCCCATCGAGTATCCCCCCGAAGCTCCTTTGCTAGCAGGCGGTAGCCAAATACGGTCTACCCCATTCGCCTTCCAGTCACTAAGTTTAGGGGTAATAGTATTCCACCACTGTTGCCTCGGTTCCACATCCCAATAAAAGGTCTGCATCATTACCCTATTCCCATTGTCTATCTTTGTAAGATCCATAGGATTCACATTCTGAACCACAGGCTCATTATTTTCCTTCTTTGTGCAGGAAATAGCTAAAATCCCTGCCAATAGTATACTGTAATATTTCATATTTTTCAGTTTAAAAACAATAAAAAAAAGGCTGTCCAAGCTTTTACTTGAACAGCCTTTAAGTATAAGATTACAATTTCTCTATCTTGTAAGTCCCCTTGTTATTAGCATCAAATGAGAAAGACACATTGTAAGTTCCAGCAGGTAATTGAATGTTATTACCACCAGTTTTTACATCTCCTTCCAAAGCCTTAGCAGGATTATCAGTACTATCAGCACCAAAGTTAGTTCCCCAATCACTATTTAAGCGGAATTTAATACTACCCGCTTCTGTAAGAGTCACATTCTTCGCTACCCAAGAAGCAGTACTTCCCTCATAGCTCATCTTAGTATCAGGAGTTTTTCCCCAAGTATTCAAGTCACCCACTACACCCCATGAATAAGTCTCAATAGTATAAGTATTTTTACTTAGGTCGATAGTGATTTTGTAAGTACCTGCTGCTACAGCTATATTAGCTCCACCTGATGAGAGTTTACCGTTAGAACCACCAAGGTTTACACCCCAATCATTGTTCTTTCTAAACTTTATTTCCCCAGCAGACAAAGTAGCATAAGCTACTAAATTGCCATCAGCAGCATTCCACATTTTAATATCAGGACCATTCCAAGCATTAGGAGTAGCACTACCTACCACACCCCACTCACTTGGTTTAATTTCATCAAAGTAAGGAGTTACAGTAAGGCTTTTTTCCGATGATACAATACTACGTTGGTCACTAAGGGCTGCCTTTACAGCTACAGTAACATTAGTTGCCACTCCTGTTTTAAGACCTAACCCTACTAAATATTCATTTAACTCTTTATGAGTAAGCGTTAAAGGAGATTTATCAGCCGAAAGTAATTTCTTCTTCCCAGCTGCATTAGCTATCTCTACCGTATATTTAGGAGCTACATTTACCCCAAAATCCTTTTCTTCCCAATTTACAGTAAGGGCAGTAGTGTTTGTTTGGGTTTTATCAAGCACCAAGGCACTAGCCGATAGATTTGATTCTACACGGGCATTAGCATTCATCACCACCTTCTCTTCATCTTTTTCACAAGCTACAAGTAAGGCAACACCCGAACACAAAAGTATAGTTTTTAGTATATTTTTCATAGTCATCTTTTTTTAGTATCCTGTATTTTGTCTAAGGTTTTCATTCGCAGTAAGGGCATCACTTGGTATAGGATACAAATTCCTATAATCAGGAACCGCTACCCCCGATGCTGCACCCCCTTTAACAGACCACAGATAATCAGCAGTAGTGAATTTTTTGTAACGTACAAGGTCTGTACGGCGTAAGCCTTCCCAGTACAATTCACGAGCACGCTCATCCAAGATAAAGTCTAAAGTAAGGTCGCTTTCAGCTATATTGCCCGAAGCATTACCATAAGCACGAGCGCGTAACTGGTTAATATAACCTAAGGCAGTAGGTTTATCACCTCCTTGTCCACCACGTAACACAGCTTCAGCATAAGTAAGATACACCTCTGCCAAACGGATAAGAGGTAAGTCAGTATCAGGAAAATCTTTACCAGGATCTTTACCTACAACTCCAGCCGAAGTCACATTTCTGAACTTAGTAATAGCATAACCACCTTTTGTGAAGTCTTTTACATAATCAGTACTTTCAAAAGTTTGCCCATCAGTATGGAACATAGCACGCTTATCTTTCCAAGCAGTAGGCTCATTGTTTCCATTCCGTGCCGAAACTTCAAATTTATTAACAAATTCTTTAGTAGTAGTAATACCACCCCAGCCTCCATTAATACCTAGCTCCGATGCGTTCATCTTACCACCAGTACCTCCATGCATAATGAAAGCAGGACCTCCATAAGTCTTAGTATTAAGTCCATCAAAACTTGCTACAAAAATAAACTCGTTTTGCGCTCCGTTAGTATCATTATCAGCAAGGAACAAATCATCATAAGCAGTACCATTACTATTCTTATCAGTAGTATGTAAGCTGTACGATGAAGCTATTACCTTTTTAGCATAAGTAACACATTCGGTATACTTCTTAACTCCTATATATTGCTCAGCATTAAGGTATAAGCGGGCAAGTAATGCTTGGGCTGCTACTTGGTCTACACGTCCATATTCATTAGTACGTGCCGATTTTAATACCGTTTCAAGTTCTTTTAATTCTGTCTCTACAAAACTAAAAAGCTCTGCACGTGTATTTTGAGCAGGTTTCAAATCCGCTTTTGATGAGGTTACCAAAGGCGCATTACCAAAGGCATCTATTACATTGTAATAAGCATAAGCACGGATAAAACGAGCTTCAGCTATATAATACTTCACCTCCTCATCAGTAGCCAGTGCTTGCGCATTATCAATAAATGAGTTAGCAAAAGCTATTTGCTGTCCCAAGCGGTTGTAATAAGCATTAGTAAAAGTGTTAGAAGGTGTCCAGCTCATATTATGAAAGTCTGGCACTCCAGCATCACTCCAGCGTATAAGGGCTTCATCTGTACTGGCTTCTTGTAAGTAAAACTGTACCCGAGTAAATCCAGTAGAACCCTCATCTGCTCCTGCTATATCACCATCTCCCGCAGGCCCTTTTTGTCCCGTTAGTGACAAAGAAGCGTATATCTTAGCCAAGGCACTTCTTGCTTCAGTTGCATTTCTAAATACATCTTTCTCTGTAAAGCTATCTGGGTCTATAGGTTCTTGATCTAAGTCCTTCAAGCAAGCAGTAAGCGAGAGTGCTAAGGTAAGTCCTAAAATACTATGTTTTATATATTTTTTCATACTTTGCTACAATTAAAAGTTAATATTAAGCCCTACTAAGTAGGTTTGCGGACGTGGATAAAAGTTATTATCTATACCTCCAAATACTTCAGGGTCTAAACCACTGTATTTAGTAAGTGTCCATACATTTTGTACTGTAGCGTACAAACGGATATACCTTTTATCTGTATTAGGGAATGTATAACCTAAAGTAATGTTATCCAACTTAAAGAAAGAAGCATTTTCTACATAGTAGTCGCTATTCCACGCTTGGTCATTGTGGCGTATAAAGTTACTATCAGCGTGGTTAGCCTTAATATTGCGTAAGAAACCACTGTTAGAAGTAATTTCACTTAATTGGTCTAAACGTGACTGACTGTTGTTATACACATAATTACCTATATTAGCACGGGTAGTAATGTTCAAATCCCAGTTTTTATAAGTAAGGTCTGTACCAAAGCCCATAGTCACAGGTGCAAAAGGTGATTTGTACAAGTAGCGGTCTCCTTCATCAATTTTACCATTACCATTTCTATCTACGAATGTATTTTCAATAGGTTTGCCTTGTGTATCATACACTTGTTGGTATACAAAGAAAGAGTAAGGAGTTTCTCCTTGGCGGTGTAATTGTACACGGTTGTTAGTACCTCCTTCTATACCACCAGTAGGTTGGTCATCAGGCATACGGGTAATTTTATTATCGTTATAAGCTATATTGTAGTTCAAACTCCAACGGATATTCTTTTCCGTATCTCGTACAGGTATTACACTTAAGCCAAACTCTACCCCTTTGTTTTCCATATCACCCACATTCGCATTTACGCGGTTTTTAAAGTTGGTGAAAGGGTCAATAGTTGTTTCTGCTATAAGGTCTTTAGTAACTTTCCTGTACACATCAAGAGTACCAGTCAAACGATTTTGCCAGAAACCAAAGTCAATACCAGCATTCAAAGTATTACCTACCTCCCAACGAAGTTTTTTGTTAGTTACCCCTGGGCGATAAGTTTGATAAAATGCATTGCCAAATTGGTAAGAAGCTCCATCTTGGCTACGAGTGTAATTGGTAAGGAATAAGTAATCTCCCAATCCATTTACGTTACCTACTTCACCATAACCAAAACGCAATTTAAATTCGCTTATCTTCTCATTCTCTTTTAAGAATGATTCATTCTTCACATTCCAAGCCAACGCTACTGATGGGAAATAACCCCAACGGTCATCCGGATTTAATTTTGATGAAGCATCAGCACGAAGGGTAGCTGTAAACATATAACGCTCATCATAGCTATAGTTAGCACGTCCAAAGAATGACATTAGCACGTTTCTACTCTTATTAATAGTAGGAATAGTCTTGTTATCTCCTGGGTTCACAAAATAACTGTAATCAGTGGAGTTATCATCAAATTCAAATGATTGATATGAGTGTCCTACCATCAAGCCCACATTGTGCTTTTCTTTAATATCTTTAGTGTAGTTCACATAAGCATCAAATAATTTGTTGGTAGCTTTATTAGTGTAAGTAGTTCTTGCTCCGTCAAATCCTGGAGTAGGAGTAGGCATACGTCTATCTGTAATTTTATCTCCTTCTCCTTTACTGTGGTCAATACCAAAGTTCACACTTGCTGTAATATCTTTAAAGAAAGGCAAAGTGTAATCAACTTTAGCATTTCCTATAAAGCGATATACTTTTGAAGTGTCGTTGGTAAAAGCAAGCAATGCCATAGGGTTGTTAGGTGCTAAGTTATAACGATTTGTTGTAATAGGATCTACCCAAGTATGGTAGTTACCGTATTTAGCAGGACCTCCAAATACCGATTGGGTAGGGTCATAACCTACTGATGTACCTATAGCCTCTTTATTAGCAAAACGGTTTTGCATATAAGTACCATTAGCATTAAGTTCCAACTTCAATGAGTTATCAAAAAAGCGAGGAGTTAAGCTTATCTTAGCATTAGTACGTTTGAAGTTATCGGTACGTAACACCCCATCAGCGTATGAGTGCCCTACTGATACACGATAAGGCAAACTCTTATAAGCTCCCGAAAGCACCAAAGTACTATTGCTCATTGGGGCTGTTTGGTATATTTCTTTTTGCCAATTAGTATCAGCTGTACCCAAAAGAGCGGTAGCTTCAGCATTGTTAAGCCCTTTTACAGTTTCACGAAACTGCTCTGCGTTCATTACATTTACGTACTTATTCACATCTTGAATAGCCATACTAGTATTGAAACTGATTTTCAAAGGTTGGTTAGCTTTACCTTTTTTAGTAGTAATCATAACCACACCATTAGCAGCACGTGAACCAAAAATAGCGGTAGATGAAGCGTCTTTTAGTACAGTCATACTCTCAATATCTTCAGGGTTGATTGAGTTGAATATACTACGTGATCCTCCTACTCCTCCATCATTCATCGGGATTCCATCCACTACAATAAGAGGGTTAGAAGTCAATGACAATGATCCATTACCACGAATACGGATTGTTTGCCCTTCACCAGGAGCACCTCCAGCCGAACTCATTTGCACCCCAGCTACTTTACCTTGTAATAACTGGTCTGCATTTACAGCTGGCGCTTTATTAAACTCCTTATCAGTTACCATATTTACCGATCCAGTTAGGTCTTTCTTCCTAGCCGAACCATACCCAATAGCCACTACCTCTACAGCATCTAGCATCTGTACCTCTTCCTGTAAGGTAACGTTCAATGTATTACCTGTTACTTTCACCTCGTGGGTTTTGTAACCTATTGCCGAGAACACAAGGGTAGCTCCCTTATCAACATTTAGCTGATAGTTCCCATCTAAATCGGTAGCAGTACCGTGGTTAGTCCCTTTTACTAACACACTCACCTCCATAAGCGGCTGCCCTGCTCCATCCTTTACATTCCCTTTTAAAGGAATCTGTTGTGCATAGCCATAGCTCACGCACAAAAAGAATACTACTGCATAAAGTAGTTTGTGAATTTTTACTTTCATATATAATTAATTTGAAATTTTGAGAATTAGCAAAATCTTATATCTCTCATCTGCTCATTTGCTAATTTCCTAATTTGCTAATTTCCTAATTTTTATAGCGTACCCTCCACCATTAGCGGCTTTAAGTTTCAATTTAGTCTTAGCATTCACTTTTTGTTTAGTAATAGTATATGCTTTAGGATTCTTCTTCCAATCAGCATTCTTAGCATCAGCATAAATGGTAGCTTCATACTGCTTGCCTTTATCCAAGAAATCTAAGCTAAGTACCGAGTTGTGTCCTCCTTCATGAGCAGTACAACCTACATACCAGTCTTCACTATGTTTGTCTTTACGTGCAATAGTGATATAACGTCCTGGTTCTGCTTCTAAGTACACACTCTTTTGCCAGTCCACAGGTACATCTTTAATAAATTGGAAGGCATCCATAAACTTCTCATAGTTCTCTGGTAAGTCTGCTGCCATTTGTAGCGGACTGTACATTGTCACATACAAGGCTAATTGGCGTGCCAAAGTAGTGCGTATCTGGTTGTTGTTATTAGGGTTCACATACTTCATTTCTGTCTCAAAGATACCAGGAGTATAGTCCATAGGCCCTCCTTGCAAGCGTGTAAAAGGCAAAATAGTTGTATGGAACACCTTATTACCTCCAAAAGCCTCATACTCTGTTCCCCTTGCCGATTCATTTCCTATCATATTAGGATAAGTACGACAGATACCAGTAGGGCGTACAGCCTCGTGTGCATTTACCATAATCTTATGCTTAGCAGCTTCTTTTATCGCATATAAGTAGTGGTTAATAGTCGATTGGCTGTAGTGATGTTCTCCTACAGGCAATATATCTCCCACATACCCACTCTTAACCGAGTTATATCCATATTTGTTCATTAGCTCATAAGCCGCTGTCAAATGGCGCTCATAGTTACGTGTCGAGCCCGATGTTTCGTGGTGCATCATAAGTTTCACCCCTTTACTATGCGCATACTCATTAAGCGCTTTAATATCAAAATCAGGATAAGGAGTTACAAAGTCAAACACATAGTCTTTTTTATGACCAAACCAGTCTTCCCAACCTGTGTTCCATCCCTCTACTAGCACTTGGTCAAAACCGTGTTGCGCAGCAAAATCAATATACCTACGTACCTTCTCATTATTAGCTGCGTGGGTACCATTAGGTTTGGTTTTACTGTAATCCACAGTATTAAGGTCTATAGTAGGCAAGTCATTGGTATAGCTCCATGAGCTCTTTCCTGTAATCATTTCCCACCATACGCCTATGTACTTCACCGGTTTAATCCATGAAGTATCTGCTATAGCACAAGGGTCATTTAAGTTAAGTATAAGGCGTGAAGCAAGTATTTGGCGCGCATCATCACTTACCATCACAGTACGCCAAGGACTATGGCAAGGCGCCATTAAGTAACCTTTAGCCCCTTGCGCATCTGGAGTCAGATGTGACTGGAACACAAAGTTCTTATCATCCAAATCCAAGTTCATAAGTGAGTAGTCTATAAGCGCCGCCTCATGCAAATTGATATACAATCCATCTGCCGTTTTCATCATCAAAGAGGTCTGTACCCCTGTTGGCGAAAATGCGTATTGCGACACATTCTCCGTAACAGCTTCCTTCATCAGCCCTCTTATTTCCGATAGCTTGCTCTCCATATAGTCGTATTCCTGAGTGTCATAATCACCCGGAATCCACCAAGCCGTATGGTCTCCTGCCATCGCAAATTGCGTAAGCTCTTCTTCCACTACAAAATAAGTAAGTTCTTTTTGCGAAGGAAATTCATAACGAAAACCAACCCCCTCATCATATACCCTAAAACGTATATTCATCAGGCGGTTAGTACCTTCTTGTCTAAGCGAAACCAACAACTCATTATAGTGGTTCAAAATCTCCGATTCCTCTCCCCATACTGGTCTCCATGTTTCCTTGAAGGTCGATTTTTGTTCTCCTATTACTCTAAAGTTCTTGGTTAGTGGTTCGTTCACTGTGGTAGTAGGCTCTGCCTTTTTAAGGCTAAAGCCCAAAGTACTCTCTTTCACCACGGGCTTGTTTTTATAAGTAACCTTATAAGCAGGGGTTCCCTCTGCCGTCAGTGAAAACGTGAGTACTACATTGCCATTAGGCGAGCTCTGCTGTTGCGCCACAGCTACCGAAGCCGCCATTAAGCTCATTAACAAAATTATTCTTCTCATCGTTTTTAATTATTTTATTATCTATTAAGGGGGGTCAAAGATACAAAAAAAATTAATACTTCCAATTTTTTTAAAACATTTTTTTTAACATTTCCCCGTATTATTGTGATTTTCAACATAAATTTTATTTCTCTTTTTATCTTCCTTATCTCTTCATTACCTTTTCATACACCTTCATCAGCTCTCTATACACCACCTCATCTGTGAAGCGTTGTGCGTATACATACCCCTCTTCTATCATCGTCTCCCGTAGCTGCGCATCTCCTTCTATTCGCACTATAGCCTCCCGTATTTCTACCGCAGCATTATTTAAGTCCACATATACCGAGTGCTCCCCTCCAGCCTCTCCAAAACAACTCCCCTTAGAGGTTATCACAGGCGTCCTGCTAAACAGCGCCTCAATAATAGGAATCCCAAAACCCTCAAATACCGACGGATAGCAAAACACCCTTGCCAGTTGGTAAATCACCGCAAGGTCTTCCATCGGCACTCCCTTCAGCACCAGCACCCTATCTGCCATACCCTGCTGCTGGGCATAAGCCTCTATCTCCTTGTAATAAGCCGTCTGTTTTCCTACCAGCACTACCGATATATCCAGCGGTTCAACAGCCTTCACCACCTCCAAAGCGTTCTTGCGCGGTTCTATAGCCCCCACATTCAGCACAAAGCGTTCTGGCAAATTGTACTTCCTCCGTACCCTCTCTTTCTCTTCTGCTGGGTACTCTTCCTTAAAAGCCTTATGGCAACCTTGGTACACCACATCTATCTTTTCCTCTGGCACACCCAAATACGCTACTATATCACGCTTCGTCTGCTCACTAATCGCAATAATACGATGTGCCCTCTGCGCCGCATACTTAAACTTTCTATAATGTATCTTCCTATCAAAAAAAGAATACAACTCTGGGTACCTCATAAATATAAGATCGTGTATCGTAACCACCGTAGGCACATACTTACTAATACCCTTAGGTATCTCCCCCGATAGGCCGTGGTACACATCCAAAGGCAACTTCCTCGCAATAGCTGTAATCCTTACACTCCGCCACAAACTCTTCAGCCTACGCCAAAAAAAACTCCTCGGCGTAATCTCCCTCGTATGTGCATCAATCACCACCCCCCGAAACTTACGCTTCATAGGGTTGAACAGATAAATCTCCCCCACCCTTTTCCCCTGCAAAATCCTAATAAGGTCTCTACTGTAATTACCCAACCCCCTAAAATTATGAAAAGCACGTTTAGCGTCAAAACCTATATTCATATCTTATAAAATAACCGTTATAGTCAAAACAATAAAAGATACAACTCCTTTTATAGGGGGCAAAGATACAAAACTATTATCAATATACAACCCCCACTCCCCTACCCTCCTATCCATTAACCAAAATGCATCATTTTCTCATTTTCCTTACCAATATCTCAAAATCCCCTTCCCCCACCCTATTCCCTATCTCCCAACTACTTTCCCCTAATAATCAGCCCTTTCCACCCTACCCTCTTACTTCTTAACTCTTATCTATTACCTACTTTAAACGAACCTATAACGAACTATAAACGAACTATAAACGAAGGATAAACACTACACCCCTCATTCTCAACCCCTTCACTCCCCACCCCTCCCTTTGCATAATTCGCAACCAAATACCCCAAACACTGCAAATTTCGCAAACAGACAAACAAACAAAAATTTAACTTTAAATTAACTTGCACAGTAAAAAATAAATTGTACTTTTGTCCCAAATATCATTTCTAAAAAATAAATTCGTATGAAAAAAGTATTTTTTTTAGCAGCTTCTTTAGCTGCTCTTGCCTTTACAAGTTGCAGTAAAAATGACGACAATGAAAACAAAAACGATGTCCCTGCCACCGATTATCAATTAAACGCAGACGGACTTACTTTAGTAAAATGGACCAACACCAACACCACTACCCTTGATATGCAAGCCGATAGCAAGCTGCAAAGAGTAAACACCATAGGATTCGAAGCCTTCAAAAGCTTAAATCTTACCTCTATCGTATTCCCCAATAGCTTAAAAGAAATAGGCGAAAGTGCTTTTTCAGGCACAAAACTTAAAGGAGGGGTAAAGTTTAACACTACCTCTAATGTAGTTTTTGGCAAAGAGGCTTTCTATTTCTCAGATATAGAATCTGTGCAATTGCCTTATACTACCGAAATTTCTCGCAGTATGTTTTCTCATTGCTACTATCTAAAAGAAGTAACTTTCGGCAAAGTAGGAGTTATAAGTAATGGCGCATTCCACTCTTGCCACGCCCTTACACAGATAGACTTAAAAGGCTCAGGAGTTAGAGAAATAGGCGAAGCAGCTTTTGCTAGTTGTACAGGTCTTTCTAATGTATACCTACCTGCTTCTGTTGAAAAGATTGGCGACCTTACTTTCGGATACTGCAAATCATTGAAAAGCATCACTATTGAGGCGCTTAACCCTCCTACTTTAGCTGGCGATATCTTCTTTGGCTTGAATGCAACCCAAATCCCTAATATCTACGTACCTGCTATATCAGTAGACGATTACAAAAAAGCAGCCATTTGGAGTACTTACGCAGCTAAAATACACCCTAAACCATAAGAAGAGTTACTCCTTACAAGTTTAAAACACAAAAAAAAATCGAACAGCCACAACCTGTTCGATTTTTTTATATTTTACAGAGCAAATCAACTATCAGTAACTTACTCCTATCTCCTCTCTCCTACTCCCTTGCAGCCTAATAAACAAAAGAGTTCCCACCAGCAGCAAGTGCAAATAAACCGAATACATCACCAGCTCCAAATAATCCATATTATGAGCAAACTGATACAGCGCAATCACCTGCGCTCCATAAGGAATCAGCCCCTGCACATAACACGAAAAAATATCCAACACCGATGCCGCACTGCGCAAAGGCACCCCAAACTGCTCCGCTATCCTCTTGCTTATCTTCGATACAATAAGAATAGCCACCGTATTGTTAGCCACACACATATCAGCCACACTCACCAAAAAACCCATACCCAGTAAGCCAGAGCGCTCACTCTTCACTCGCTTAGCTATCAAGTTCATCAAAAACTGAATACCCCCAAAGTGCTCCACCAATAAGGCCAAACCACCAATGATGAAATACAAAAAGAAAATATCAGCCATATCCATAAAGCCCTTATAAGTATGCTGCGTAAAACTCAAAAAATCAAACTTGCCATACACCAGCCCTATAACCCCCGATAGCAGCACACCCAAAAAGAGCGAAACAAACACATTCACCCCAAACAAAGATATAACCACCACCACCACATAAGGCAATATCAGCACCACATTAAAATCGTGATACACCTCACTATGATTAAAAGCCTGCGCCCCTGGGTTACCAATAAAAAGCAATATCAACACCGTAAGCAGCGCCATAGGCAGCGCCACCCGCGCATTAGCCTTCATCTTCTCACTCATCTTGCACCCCAATGATTGCGTAGCAGCTATCGTCGTATCCGATATTAACGATAAGTTATCCCCAAACATAGCCCCCGATAATAACGAAGCCCCTATCAGCGCCACACCCGAGTGGCTCTCACTTGCCAAACCAAATACTATAGGCGAAAGCGTCATAATCGTACCCACCGAAGTACCCGTCGCAAACGATAAGAAAGCCGCAATCACAAATATACCCACCGGAAAGTACTCCGGCGAAATATAATACATCCCCATATTCACTATACTATCAATACTCCCCGATGCCTTCGCCACCGATGCAAAAGCACCTGCCAGCAACGCTATCACACACATCTGTAGTACGTTCTTATCACCAGCACCCTTAAAAAATAAGCCTATCTTCTTCTCCAACGGCGAGCGGTACAGTAGCAAGGCTACCACCACCGCAAATAAAGCTATAATAGGAGCCGGTAACGAGTAAAAGTTATCAAAATACAACCCACTGCCCAAAAAGAAAGCAACAAATATCAACAGCGGGATAATAGAGGTAAATGTAGGTCTGAAATTCATCTTTTATAGAAAATTTTACTATGAAGGCGCAAAATTACAAAAAAATAGCAGACTAACAAATGTAACCATTTGCTAATCTGCTATTTGTATAATTCACTAATTCTAATTTACTTCATTTCTTTTCTCACCATCACTTTGGTACTTCCCTTAAGGTTCTTACTCTTAGCCTCTAAGGTAATTACACCTTCCTTCTCACCAGCCTGTAAGATAACCAGTAATTTCCCATTAAAAAGGTGCATTTTAGGCAAGTGAAAAATATCAGTACAAGTAGGGTCACCATTAGCAGCTGCGCGGTAAGTACCAGCCCCTTTCACACTGAAGGTTACAAGGTCATTTACCGTAGGGCACAAATTGCCATCCTTATCCACTGCCTTCACTTCCACAAAAGCCAAGTCTTTACCATCAGGCTTAAGTTCCATCTTATACTCAGTACTCACACTCAAAGCATAAGGTTTGCCCGCTGTATGCATTTCTCTTTCAGCCACAGCTTTTCCTTGCTCATCATAAGCTACCACTTTCACAGTACCTGGCTCATACTTAGTATCCATCCACATCAGCCTATAGCGTTTTTGGCGTTCCAAATCATTAGGATTACCGTCTTTCTCAGGGTTTTCTATTTTAATCGAAAGGTCTTTAGTGCGCTTGCCTTGGCTCTTACCGTTAATAAACACCTCAGCAGTAGGATAGTTAGTATATACAAATATAGGGGTAACCTCTCCTTCACGTCCTTCCCAGTTCCAGTGAGGTAACACATGCAAGGTCTCGTGCTTTTTATCCCAATGTGATTGGTATAGGTAGAAACGGTCTTTAGGGAAACCAGCCAAATCTACAGCACCAAAATAAGAACTATGCGATGGCCATTCCACATAGTAAGGCGTAGGCTCGCCAAGGTAGTCAAAACCTGTCCATATAAACTCCCCTATGGTATACGGTAAGTCCTCTTGGTGTATCCAGTCATCTTCTGGCAGGTTAGACCATCCACAGTGTTCCACATCGTATGATGATGATTGCATATCAGTATACCTCGCCATTGATTTGCGTTGTACAGGGAATTTATACACCCCCCGTGAGCTCACTGTCGAAGCCGTTTCACTACCCAAAATAAGTTGTTGTGGTAATTTCCTATATGCCTCTTGGTACTTAAACGGACGGTAGTTAAAGCCCGCTACCTCCATAGTAGCAGCCATATTATTGCGCAACACATCATAAGGCCTGTCCATACCATTACTTACAGGGCGCGTAGTATCATACTTTTTAATAATATCTTGTAAGTAGCGAGCTACTTTAGCGCCGCTCTCCACACTTTGTTCTTCCACCTCATTACCTATAAACCACATCAGTACACTAGCATTATTTCTATAGTGTTTAACAAGGTTAGTAAGGTCTTTCTCCACCCAGTCTTTAAAGTACAAATGATAACCATTCTCTACTTTTGGTATAGCCCATTCATCAAAGCTCTCTACAGCTAGTAGCATCCCCATCTCATCGGCAGCGCGCACATATTCAGGGGCAGGCATATTATGTGATGTTCTAATAGCATTCACACCCATATCCTGCATAATGCGTATTTGTCGGCGTATAGCACTCTCATTCACTGCCCCTCCCAACGGACCTAAATCGTGGTGCATACATACCCCTTGTATTTTAATCTTCTTACCGTTTAGGTAAAGTCCATCATTAGGCTTCAGTTCTATAGAGCGAACCCCAAAGGTAGTAGTTACTTCATCTTTCAGAGTATCACCTTCATACAGTTTAGTAACTGCTTTGTACAGGTTAGGCTTCTTTATATCCCATAACAAAGGGTTATCTATATACATCTCCACCCCAATCTTATCACTGGTATAAGTAGTAGCTTTAGCCTTAGCTGTAGCTACCTTCTTACCTTCTTTGTCTATGATAATAGTTTCTACCGCAAGGTTTTCCTTTTTATTAGCTACAAATTCAGTATTTACTACTACTTTCGCAAAGTCTTTTGTTATCTCAGGCGTAGTGATATGCACTCCCCATATAGGTATATGGGTCTTATTCTTAGTAATAATATGCACATTGCGGTACAAGCCTGCCCCTGGGTACCAGCGCGACATCTGGGTAAGGTTATTAAGGCGTACCGCAAGGGTATTACCACTAGCTTTTACATAAGGCGTAATATCTAAGAAGAAGGTATTATAGCCATTATGCCATTCACCTGCTTTTTGCCCATTCACAAATACTTCCGGATTGCTCATTGCACCGTCAAACTGCACGAATACTTGCTTATCAGCAGTAAGTTCTGGCACGTTAAACTGGGTGCGGTACCAGCCTACACCCACAAAAGGCAACCCACCGGTACGCCCTGTGTGTTCAATAGCTGCTTTTTGCCCATCTTGTTTAATAGCAGTGCGCTGTATATCGTTCTCCATATCAAAAGGACCATAGATAGCCCAATCGTGAGGGATACGCACATTTTGCCATTTAGCATCATTGTAATTTGTTTGTGAGAATGCAGGGTTATCCTCTCGGGTAAAACGCCACCCCTTCTCAAGGGTTTGCTGCTGTGCCCAGCCCGTAGCAGTAAGGGCAAGAGCCACTAAAAGGTCGATTTTATTCATTAGTTTGTAAGTTATCAAAAAAAAGTTTCTTATTCTTTTATTTCCAGCTTAGAAATGGTTAAAGAGTTCGGTGCTATTTTTTTATTGTTAATAAGCCCGATTGAAAATTGAATTTTACATTCTTTTCCAATCCAATAATCACCAAATTCCCCACCTTGTCCATAAATACCATTTCTCCAAGCAAGTAAAACTTCTCCATCGGTAGTTCTTGCTTGCACATAAACTTTCCCTCTTGGCTTTGAGTTAAAATCGGGTTTTGTTAGTTCTACAGTTACATACAGCGTTGTATTACCTCCATCTCCTCCCCATCGCTCTTCAAATATTTTGGCAGTAATCCCATTTAGGGTAAGCTGTCTAGTTCCTTCTGGATACTCTTTACTGCTGCCATTAGTATCGTCTTTTCCACAAGAGACTAAGGTAACTGCTGAGCAGAGTAGTAATAATGCAAGCGTTACGTTAATCAGCTTTTTCATTTTTATGATGTTTTAATTATTAATTCCTATAAGTTTGTTTTAAGTGCCTACCGCGCTACTGCTTTCAGTTTTTTAAAAAAAGCTTCTTCTCTCTCGGCAATAGCGTATAGCTGTTGTGAGAGTGCATTATATACATCGGCTTGGGTGCTGCGGTTCTTATACACACGGGCTATAGCTACTGCAAAATCCCGCCACGCATCTCCTATGTCCGTAATTTCTTTAGAGAGTTCTATTAAGGCATCGTTTTTCAGGAGTTTGCCTGCTTCTTGCAAGAAAGCCCCATATATAAACCTAAAGCCACCACCGCCGGTACCTATCTCCTCTTGCATACGTATGAGCTGGGCAAGGTAATGATTCGTGGTTTTAGCACCTTTCTTGCGGTGCCATTTTAGTATATCCTTACTAAGTTTCTTAATACCTGCCACACCCACTATGGGCACTGGAGCAAGCATTGTGCTACACGTCTGCTTGATACCCTTCCATATAGCCTTTTCCAAATCCATCTCCTTAGGCAGGTGGGTAGGGTAATACAGATGCCCTTTAGGGGCAAGTACTCCACTGGCAAAGCGTACTTTGGTAAGCTCATCGGGGGTAAGGGTAGTAGTATAAGGAATTACAGGATCACTAATGAGGTATTTACCATCTTCCTTGCCGTATACCACAAGGTTATGTGCATTGAAGTGGAACCTATACTCATCGGGGAAATAAGGCAGATTGAACACCCCTACTTGTAAGCCTGTAGGAATCCCCTTTTCTAAATTATCATCCAGCACTTGTTGGGCTTCCTTTGCCGAGCTAAACTTCTGCCTCTTTACTTTGAAGCCAAGCCTTTTGGCTACCTTACTAAAAATATGCCCTGGCATTGTGCGGTAGCTAATAGCAGGAGCCTCATTTACTTTTAGCCAAGGGAAATAGAAAAACAATAAGCCTGAACCTATCCCAAATACCATAGGCTCGCTAAGGGCTACCCCATTAAAGTACAATAGGTTCGATGCTACTCCATTCTCACAGTGTGCGGATTGTGTATGTTTAAAATCAATAGTCATTAAGTTACTCTTTTACTTCCCACGTTTCTTCAACCTCCCAGTTGGCACGTAGTTCCAATGTAGCACTTAGGTACCACACCCGCTCGGGCTGTAGTTGTTGTAGGAAGCTACCTGTATCCCACTTACGGTTACCATTGCGGTCCTCTATTATACGCAACCTATATTTTGCAGGTTGTATGTTTTTAAGTATATAGGGGGCTTGGGCTTTGCTAATATAAAGTTCCTGTATTACCTCTGTAGCTTTCTCATTGGTAAGTTGTAGTATGATGGGGTATTGTACTCCGTCACTTAGGTTAAGATTCAGCTTTAGGGTAGCAAGGTCTTCTTCTTTTGGGGTATGTACTTTCACCTTCAGGGTATCGTTTGTATTCCCAAAAAAGTCGGTAAATGCCTTGGGTAGCGCTTCTATCTGGTAAGTCTCATCATATTTTTTATCAAAAAACAAACTGTAAACCAGCTTATCCTTATCAAGCTTTGTTTTAAATGGCAATGCCACTGCGGTACTATCCTTGCCGCGCAGCACTTTTATTTTGGTACTATCGACTTTGGCAAGCGGTATATTACTGCCAAAACCAAAGTCCTTATGCATTGGTAACTCACTACTAAAGATACTTGCCACGCGCAAGCTATCGGCTTTCATATCCTTACCCTCACGTAGGCGTACCCTAAAGGTATCAGTTTTCTGCTTATGGGTTACAGCAAAAACAAGTGAATCCTTCTGCTTAGGCGCATACCAAAGGTTCAATGTATCTTTGTTCGGTTCTTTTGAAATGGTATATTTAAAATCGGGAGTTGTAGGGGCTAAGGCTTTTATTGTAACATCCTCTGTCCCTCCTTCAAAACCAAAGCTTATGCGGTTTAAAGACACTTGGTTTGGGCGCTGTGCCTTATAGGGAAGTGCCTCTTTAAACAAACGCAATTTAGGGTACTTACCCTGCATTTTCCCTTTAAGGTTTTGCACTGTTATAGGCTCTTCCAAAAAGGCTATTTTATCTTCCCTCGGGTTAAATTGGTAATCATTCCCTTTATCCTTCAGTGCTACAAGTTTGTACTTACCTTCTTTAAGATACTCAAAAGTAAAGTTACTAAGGCTATCAAGGGTATTGGTAACGTACATAGGTCGGCCTTTATACACTACCGAATCTTTATACTGCTCATTAAAAGGGTATAACATTAGAGTTACAAACCTATCGGGCTGGGGCTGCAGTGCATCGGCTATATCCCCTTCATACCAAAGGGTATCGATAGTGCTACCGGTAGAAAATACATATTTAAAATCGACCAATGGGTTATTCTCATTGTAATCCTGAATACTATTACCAAAATTCAGTACATAGGTAGTATTATCTGCCAGAGTATCTAGAATATGAACCTCCAACCACTTCGATGCTGATGTAGGCGAAATAACAGGGAAAGTCTTCATAGGGGGTGAAATGATAAGCTGCTTGCGCAAATCCTTGGTAACTACATACTCATCAAAGCGCAAACGTATCTTCTTTCCCTTAAAATCAACCGTTTCTGTGGGCGGCTCTGCCTGCAAGAGCACCGGTGGGGTAATATCTTTTTCACCCCCCGTAGGCGAGCCTCGGCGCGCACATTGCCACTGGCTTACAGCAAGTACAATAAGAATAAAAAATAAAGGCAAACGGTATTTCATAAAATGTATAATCATAATGGAAGTGCAAAGATACAAAATAATTATCAATTAACAAGTTTTACCCCTCTGCCAGCCACTATACCCCCACCCCCTACTGCCAAGAACTACTATAGGGGCATAAAAAAACTGTTTTCAAAACATCTTTTGGGACGTGTTGAAAACAGCATTTTATATCTGCAGCCCTTAGGGGGCTTAACGGTTATTTTTTATTAGGCTTATAGCCCGAGCCCTTAAACAGCGCTTCGGGTTGCATACTAAGGATAGCTATGAGTCCTTCATCAGGGTGTTTTTCGGCATAAGCCTGTACTATTTTGTAGCCTATATAGCGTCCTATTTGTGGTGGTGACTCATTATCCAACTCCAAATAGAACTTTGAGAAAGGAGCAGGGTAGATAAACCTGCTTAGCAATTTTTTATCGGTGTTGTAGAGCAATTGTTTTTCAATGAAATAGCGCCATATTTCACCCTCATTAGCCTCTGCCCACTCATACTTTTCGGTAGGGTAGCGGAGCAAGTCGGCAGTGGGGCGTTTAGGCAGCAGTCGGCTTTCCAAATACAACTTCTTACCTTCATACACCATATTCTCCAAAAAAGTGAGATATACCCCCCCACGCGGTACCAGCTTTTCGGCAAAAGCATCGGCTACATCTATGGCTAAGTATTTTTTATCCAATTCGGCAGCAATGTACTGTTGCATTTCTTGGTAGTAGGGGTGCTTGGCGCCCAAGTAATTATCAGCGCCTATAAGCAGCAAACTATCGGCATAAATAACTCGTGATTCGTAATCGACCCTGCTGATGAGTGTTATTACTTTTGGAGGCTCGAACTTAGGGAAGTAATACTTTATATGCTGAAACAAGCTTTTAAGCTCTTGTTTTTCTTCTTTCAAGTTACCCAAGCTCTTGTTAATCTCGTTATAGAGATCGGTGTAGTGGAGCTGCACGGAAGGCTCTTCGGGGAAGATAAGCCCGTTGCGTATTTCGATCCACTCCTCATCAGTGATATTGGAAGTGAAGAAGTAGGGGTACTGCTTGCGCAAGTTACTTAATTGGGCATCGGGAGTTTTTACGAAAAGAGAGTCTAAACGCACTGTTTCAAAACTCATAGGGATAGCCGCTATTTCTTTTTCTTGCTTATCGGCACAGGCAACAAGCAAGAGGGCAGCTGCCAAAAAGATAGTTCTTTTAATCATTTTTGTTAAGTGTTAAGTATTTAGCTAATTCCCCATTTTTCTTCCTCCAAGCTGAGTTGTTTTAGGAAGTCACGTATTTGTGCTTCATCTATACGGGGGTCGCGGTTTAGCTTTTTTAGTACATTGCGCTGGTGCTGTAGTATAGCTATGTACTTGGCGCGCACCTCGGGGGTGGTGCTACAAGTGGGGCTATCCAGCTGGTATTGCCATATATTTTTTTGATTTTGGAGGAGGAAGGTATTGGTAATGCCCTCGCGGTAATGTTCTTGCATATAATCCAAGGCAGCTTGGGCTAATGTTTTGCGAATAAGGCTTTCGGCTTCTTCCTCGGGTATATGGTCGCCATAATCGGGGAATTTGACCCACTTAATGAGGGTAGGCAGTGTGAGGCCTTGTAGCAAAAGGGTTGTGAGTATTACAATAAACGTGATGTAGAGTATAAGGCTGCGGTGAGGGAAAGGCTCGCCACTCTCCAAAGTGTGAGGTATAGAGAGTGCTACTGCCAATGAGAGCACCCCACGCATTCCTGCCCAGCCCATTACCAAAGGCACACTGGCGCCTGGCATACGCCTATCGGCTACTGTAATGAAGTGTTTCATTATTTGGGTAATAACTATTGCGCCATAAGAGCATAGCATACGCACCCCTACAAGTACTGCTACAATAAGCAAGCCATAGCCGGTGGCTGTCCATAAATCAATACCTTCGGCCTGAACGCCACGGAGTACTTCATTTAAATCTAAGCCTATGAGTATAAAGGCAAAGCCGTTCAAGATGAATACTAAAATATCCCATACGGCTGCTCCTTTATTGCGGCTTTCGGCCTGTATGTTATTACCCATAAAGTAATAGGACATATACATACCCCCAGCTACTACGGCTAATACCCCTGAGGCTCCTACCTCATTGGCTGCAAGATACATAATGTAAGGGGCTATGAGGGTGAAAAGGATATCCATATTGCTATCGGTAGGGAGGTATTTCTGGAGCTTGCGCATTATAAAGGCTACTATCAAGCCTATTAATACCCCGCCTATAACTACCCACAGAAAGTTCAGTGCCATAGTGCTAAACACCAGCTGACCGGTAGTAACTACTAAGGCGGCAAACCTAAATACTATTAGTGAAGAGGCATCGTTAAGGAGGCTTTCACTCTCTATTATTGTACTGATGCGGTTGGGCACCTTTACGTACTTCATAATGGCGGCGGCACTGACGGCATCGGTAGAGCCTACTACCCCGCCTAATAGGAATCCTAAGGCTAAAGAGAAGCCAGGGAATACCATATTGGCTACCCACGCTACGGCTGCTGCTGTGATGAAGACTACTATAAAGGCAAAGCTAAAGATAATGCGCCTCCATCGCCACATTTCTTTCATAGAAAGTGAAAATGTATCGGCATAGAGGAGTGGGGGTAGGAATATGATGAGTACTAAATCGGGGTCGATAGTGATTACTGGTACATTGGGGATAAAGCTAATGGCTAAGCCGCCTAATACTAATGCGATAGGATAGGCTATCTTTAAGCGGTTGGCGAGCATTATAAGTAATATAATGGCAGCCAGCATTATGAGTAAGTAAGGGAATTGTTCAACCATTGGTGTGTGCTTAGGGCGCAAAAGTACAAATAATTTGGCAAATAGCAAATTAATGGTTTGGGGCTACGGTAGGTTGAACTCAAAGAAAGGGTCGTCATAATTATTGCTGACTAAATAGAGTTTGCCTTGTGCTTCATCGACAGTGATTTTACCAAATTGGTTTAGGCGGTAGCGTTTTATGGGGTTACCGTTCCAATCGTATTGTTCGACAAAAATGTAGTAATTTTCTTTGCCCCATTCTTTGATAACATCGAAGGGGGTACGGCCTATATAGAGGAAGTAGACGTACTTATCGCCAGCACAAGCACCGAAATAGTGAGATACGTTTTGGTCTAACCCATTTACAACGTAGGTGCTACCTTCGTTAAACTCTTCACGTTCAAAGTTGATGGTTTTGATGGTTTTGGCTTCTAAATCCATAAACTTAATGATTTTGAAGTACTTATAGGCGTATACCATTCGGTTTTTTTGGGGGTTTGCGGCAAAGCTACCTATGTAGGAGAAGGGAGATTTGCGAGCTGGATTAAGACCGAGGGTTGTTATTTCTTTAAGCTGGGTAGAGTCGGCAGTTTGGGTTATGCGGAAGATGCTTTTTCCTGTTTTGCTATCGGAGACGTACAAGAAATCATTAGTTCCTATATTGACTAACTGCATAGAGGAGCCGAAGGCGTCACGTTTTTTTTCTTTAAAGGGCTGTGTGAGAGGTTCGAGTTCGGCGTTTTTGTTGATTTTGTAGAGTTTGTGAAGGGAGATTTCATAGAGATAGCCGAGGGCATCGTTGGTGGCAGAGGGTACAAGGGTGGGGAACATAAACTCATCGGGACCTTGTCCGCGTTTTCCTATGCTTTTTTGGAGGCGTAGGGTAGGGAGGTTAAAGATGTGTAGCACTGGTGAGGTGAGGTTTTTCATTAGGAGTTGGTTGTTTTTAATGGTAAGTTCGGGTTCTTTGATTTGAATGAGAGCGGTATCGCCAGTGATGTTTCGTCCTTCCAAGGCGATATCTTCGCCGAAAGGATTTTTGTTTTTAAAGAAAACCTCTTGTGAGGTGAGAGGAGGGAGTGTGGAGGAGGTATCGGCACTTTGTGTAGTGGTGGTGGTATGGGTGCCTTGCGTGGTAGGGTTGGTGGTGTTGTTACATCCTACTAAGAGCAGTAGGGCTGTGGTAATAAAAAATGATGATTTCATAATGTAATTAATTTATAAATTAGCTGTTAGAATATGGCGAAAGCGCTCTTCACGCGCTTTGCCGTTGGTGTGTTATGTAATTTGTAGCAAAGGTACGAAATAATTTTTTTGAGGTGTCTATTTAGCTACATACTAATTGACTTTGGGAAACGGGAGAACGCTCTACAATTCTTTTCATTAATTTGTTAAAGATAGTATTTTTATTTTGTGAACGATTAATTCTAAAACTATACTCAGCTAAATAGCGGTCTATATTAAACTCTGAAAGCCAAGAATATATACCTCTTATCCAAGATTTTACTTGGTGTATTACTTTGTGTAATGTAGAAAAATTCTTCCCATTATTACTAAGTCTGTTTTAAAGCGTTCAGTAAACTCTAAGAGGCTTTGTCCCTTAAATAATTCCATAATACATTAATTTTCAGAGTGTAAATATATGAAATTATTTCGACACCTCAAAATAGTTATTTTGTGAAAGGATAAATAAATAAAATAAAAAATGATAATATAGACATAATAATTATTGTATAGAAAAAGATATTTATAAGTATTGGAAATAAATTATAAATAGTACTTCTATGAAATTTATTGTCTCTTACTATTTTTACGAAATTATTCATTTCCTCTCTATACTTTTTCCTTTTTTCAGCGTCTTTTTCAAAGTATAAATTATTTTCATTGTACACTATATAAGAGTTTTTATTGATAGTAAGCATTACGCTTAAAGAACGTTTAGGTATAAAAGGAATACAATATAGGTTATTTACAGTAATTTTATTTCCTTCGATATAAAATGCATTTATATTTGTATCATAATGTAAGGTTTTACCGAATTTTTTGTATATAAATATATATATAGACAAATATAAAGGAAGTAAAAATGCCGCATATACACCAGCACTAATATCAAAAGCTATTCCTGGTATTAGAATAGGAATCATTAATATGACCGGTAGCCATAAAGGTATTACTTTAAATCTTATTTCCTTTAATTCTTCTTCCATAATTTTATACTTCAACGGATTCTATTTTGTACTGAGTTATTAATTCAAAGTTGTTTTTCACTTTTTCTAAAATCACTACGGAGGCATCAATTGGTATATTGCTCTTTGTTTCAACTGTGTAGAGAATGCTGTATGTGAATTCAAATTCAGTGAAAGAATATCCAAGAAGAGGCTTATAATGTTTGTCATATAGGTTAATAAGTTCTTCATTAGATAGTTTTTCTTTATTGAGCTTTCCGACTAATTTATAGGTCTTAGTAGCACCTTCTTCTCCAATAGTAATTCTTTTAACCTCTACTTCAAGTACCATATTAGGAAATATCTGTGATGCTTGTTGTAATACAAAAGGTTCTTCTTTATTTGATAATGCTTTCCATAGAATATGAAAGAATAAATTTTGCTTTAATACACTTATAAGTTCCTTTTCATACATAAATTCTTCATCACCTTTATTAATGAAGTCTAATGCAGCATCATTATCTTTTTCTTTCATTAACTTAAAGAAAGGCAAATTTGGAATTATCTCACTTTTACAATGTTCCCAATTTGTAAGTATTTCATCAGTGTTATATATTTTATAGTCAAAAAGAAATGGTTTGCGAATTTATCAAACGGAAATTGAGAGTTAGAAGTGACTCTAACTCCTTTTTATAAGTATGTATATTATCAAAGAAATTCCTTATAGCATCTCGGAATTCTGTCTTGTTCCGATAGAAACCCGTATTGATTACTTTTTTTCGTAAGAATTTCCACAAGCGCTCTATTAAATTGAGGTTCGGAGAGTATGGAGGCAAGAAAATTTGCTTGATTCTATTATCTTCTACCCAGTTTTGAAGTTCTTTATTGTGATAGTAGCGAGCATTATCGGATATAATATAAATATTTTTAGCGTTTGGATGCTTTTTAAGAGCTAATTCGTAAAGTTCTTTTGTTGATTCTGCATTAACGCATTCACAATCAAGAGCTATTACATCTGTAACATCATAAGCATTAAGTAAACCATTAATATTCACTCTATCACGCCCACTAACTGTTGGTTGTTGAAACTCTTTACCTTTCTCTATCCAAGCATAAGTGGAACGGCTGTTGTGCGTAGGATGAACACCATCGGCAAAATACACCACATCCCCTTCTTCCTTTTCTTGAAGAATTTTAGAGAGTGCTTCAGCAAATAGTTTTTGTTTTAAAGGATCCGCTTCACAAGGCACTTCGGTTGTTTTCTTGTAGGAAAAACCAATTCTGTTAAGTAAATCAGCCATTCCTTGTGGAGTATAGGTAACTTCAAAAGTGTCTTTAACCCATTGAGATACTTGTTTTGCATCTGTATAAAGATGTGTGCGTAACTCTTGTTTTAAGGATTCTATTTGAAAAATATTAAGCAGACCTTGATAACCTCTATAACGATTCTCAAGGAGTTTATCTAGTCCTCCTTCAAGATATAAGGAACGATAACGATAAACAGTAGAAATGTCTATACCCAAGCAATCAGCAACAAAAATAGGAGTATTGCCCATAGAAAGCATCAAAATGCAGGTAACTCGGGCATAATCCGAGCGACCTTGCAAGTTGCGTTGGAGCTTTCTAAGTTCCTCTATTTCTGTTGGTGACACTGTTAGTTCCATAGACAATGCAAAGATAATAAATCTTTTATTTATTCGCAATCTAAATTTGTTTGACTATATATAGCTATTGCAATAGGTGTTAGCTGGGCATGGCGGCTTTTGCCAACGTGTTCAGCTGGTGGGTTTTTCAAGTGTTTTTATTTCATTACCTAAAACAGTAATTACTTGATTGTTGGAAATAGGTCTCAGATCTATTTTCGGTGAATATTCGTTTACTACTTTTTGACTAGATTCCTCATATGGAAAGTTCAGATAATGAGGCAATAAGTAAAAATCTACCAAATGTAAGCCTGAATAATCAGTAAGTTCAGGAGCTTTTTTGGTCTCGTCCATATCGCTAACAAATTCAATAGTAGGAGAGGCAATGACAGAACCCGCTGAAGTACCTATGTACAACTTTCCATTATTAATTTGTTCTATAAGTAGCTTGTCAGCCCCTTTCTTTTTTAGTTCTTGCATTAGGTAGAATGTATTCCCTCCAGAAATGAAAATATAATCATTTCGCTCTAATGCTGTAGCTATTTCTTCGGTAGTAGCGGTAGAAACTTCTAATTCTTCTATGATAAGACCTAATTTTTCAAAGGCTTTTCTATCATCATCTACATAAAAACGCACTTTTTCTACCAAACTTGCTGTTGGAATAAAAGCAAGTTTTTTCCCTTTTACGGGTTCACCTGCAAAATCTTCAAACAATTCTGCTACTGAACTGAATGATGAGGTTAAAAATAATCTTTTCATATGTGATAATTATTTAAGATTTCTAAATTTAGTTCGAATTGCCTCATTCTGTTAAGTAAATCAGCCATTCCTTGTGGAGTATAGGTAACTTCAAAAGTGTCTTTAACCCATTGAGATACTTGTTTTGCATCTGTATAAAGATGTGTGCGTAACTCTTGTTTTAAGGATTCTATTTGAAAAATATTAAGCAGACCTTGATAAGACAGTGCAAAGATAATAATTTTTTATTTATTCGCAATCTAAATTTGTTTGACTATAATTGAGGTGTCTATTTAGCTACATACTAATTGACTTTGGGAAACGGGAGAACGCTCTACAATTCTTTTTATTAAACTGTTAAAGATAGTATCTTTATTTTGTGAACGATGAATTCTAAAACTGTATTCCGCTAAATATCGGTCTATGTTAAATTCTGATACCCAAGAATATATACCTCTTATCCAAGATTTTACTTGGTGTATTACTTTGTGTAATGTAGAAAAATTCTTCCCATTATTACTAAGTCTGTTTTTAAAGCGTTCAGTAAACTCTAAGAGGCTTTGTCCCTTAAATAATTCCATAATACATTAATTTTCAGAGTGTAAATATATGAAAATACTTTGACACCTCAATTAATTTTTACTTATCATAGAATAACTTCCATTTATCAGCATTTACTGTGTCGTTTTTTATAATATAATCCTGTGTTAAATTAAGAATATGCCATTCCTTGCCGCTCTTGGGGAGAAAAGAATGATAAATTTGTTTATTATCTTTAAGAAGATAAAATGACATAGAAATATAGTCAGCATATATAATTTCATTTTCAGAGTAATTGTTTTTTATATTATTAATATCTATTGTCTTCAAAATAGAATCTATTTCTGAAAATAGATGCGCTGTATTTTTAGTCAATATACAATCTTTTAGAGCATCTTCTCTATTGAGAATATATTGATTATTGTTATTATGTAAGGATTTTCTATCATCTTTTATATTATGTAAAAATATGGATTGATCCTTAAAATTTAAAATAATAGAAAAAGGAGCAACTTTTCCATTAGCTACAAACATATTAAATACAATAATCCTATTATCAATGTGTTTTTGAGGTACTTCTCCTTTACAAGAAATAAGAAAGAGAAGAATTATAAAAATATATTTTCGCATAATTAATTATTTGAGGTGTCAAGTTAATGGCATATTAACAGAGGTTGGAAAATAGGTTCTCTTTCAAGCATTCTTTTTATTAAACTGTTAAAGATAGTATCTTTATTTTGTGAACGATTAATTCTAAAACTGTATTCCGCTAAATATCGGTCTATGTTAAATTCTGATACCCAAGAATATATACCTCGTATCCAAGACTTTATTTGATGTATTACCTTATGTAATGTAGGAAAACTCTTCCCATTATTACTAAGTCTGTTTTAAAGCGTTCAGTAAACTCTAAGAGGCTTTGTCCCTTAAATAATTCCATAACACATTAATTTTCAGAGTGCAAATATATGAAATTATTTTGATTCCTCAATAATTTTTAATTGGCAAGGGAAAAGTTTAGGGGATAGAGGTTAGGATTTAGGGGATAGAGGGTGGGATACTTAGCTGCTGCAGCTCGGTAACTATCCTTCGTTTATAGTTCGTTTATCCTTCGTTATTCGTTCGTTCGGAGCAGGTCTGTTTTGGGGGGTGGTGTGAAGGAGGCTGAGAGGTGTATGGGTTTTTATAAAATGATTTTTGCCATTTAAAAAAGATTTACTATTTTTGCGGCAAACTTTTGAGTTTTATTTCGATCATTTATCTTTGAATTAAAAATGAAGATATTAACGACTGAGCAGCTGAAAGAAGCTGACATGCGTACTATGAGTGCGCAATTAATTACCTCGTGGCAACTGATGGAACGTGCTGCAGGGAAACTTTTCACTTGGCTAAAAAACTATCTGGACAAAAAGAAAACAATTACTGTACTGGCTGGCGCTGGCAACAATGGTGGCGACGGACTGGCACTGGCACGGATGCTTTCGCAGGCAGGATGGCAAGTACATACTTTCATACTTTATTTTAGCGAAGAGCTATCGGGCGACTGCCAGAAGAATAAAGATTTACTTACTAAGAACAAGATACGCACTAAGCCTATTAATTGTCATAACCTATCGAGCATAGTGTATGGGGATGTAATTATAGATGCTATTTTTGGGATAGGTTTTAACAGGTCGGCCCCTAAATGGGTGCAAAGCATATTTAATGAGATAAACGCTGCAAAGGCTGAGGGGAAGGAGGTTATCAGTATTGATATGCCATCGGGATTGCCTACCGACCGTATGCCTAATGCTAATGAGGTATTTGTATGTGCGGACAAGGTGCTTACCTTCCAGAGTCCGAAACTGCCTTTCCTGTTGCCCAGCACAGGGCAATACATAGGGGATTGGGAGGTGCTGGACATAGGGCTGAACAAGCCTTTTATAGACCAGCTAAGCACAGAGTTTGAATATCTTACAGAGGCAGAAATAGATGCCTTGATAAAGCCCAGAGGGAAATTCACCCATAAGGGTACCTACGGGCATGCCCTACTGGTGGGAGGTAGTTATGGCAAAATGGGTGCGGTAGTGCTTGCCGGAAAGGCGGCTTTGCGCACGGGAGTAGGATTACTTACGGTGGCTATACCCCGATGCGGATACGGGGTATTGCAGACAGCATTGCCGGAAGCAATGGTGCTTACCTGTGATAGTGAAAAACACTATGAAAGCACACAAATACCTTTTCAGCCCTCGGCCATAGGAGTAGGCATAGGCTGGGGTAAGGAAGAGGAGACGGCAAAGGCTTTGGGGGCTTTGTTTAAAACATATAAGCAAACGCCCTTTGTAATAGACGCCGATGCTTTGAACCTTATAGCTGAAAACCCTAAGCTGCTAAAACAACTGCCTTATGAGGCTGTACTTACACCACACCCCAAAGAGCTGGAACGCCTAATAGGTGTGTGGAAAGATGATTATGACAAATTGGCAAAAGCAAAGGCTTTTGCCCAAAAACACAATATAGTGCTGGTAATAAAAGGAGCTTACACTATGATTACCGATGGGGCACGCTACTGGGTGAACTCTACCGGCAATGCGGGAATGGCTACTGCAGGTAGCGGCGATGTGCTTACTGGATGGATAACGAGCTTATTGGCACAAGGGTATCCGGCCTTGCAAGCGGCTTGTATAGGAGTATATCAGCACGGAGCAAAAGGTGATGAGGTGGCGAGTAACATAGGTGAAAATAGCCTTATAGCAAGCGACTTGTGCAACCCGAGTGTAATGAAGAAAAGATAAAAACTGGTGTTGGGGGAAAAGAAATTGGCAATATATAAAAGGCATAGAATTTGCAGAGCCTTATTTGGCAAAGCACAGAAATAAATATAAAGATTAGCAGCTTGTTTTGAAAATAGCTATTGGACAGGCAAGCGTTATATAGTAAGAAAAAGACAAACAGATGGAAAGAATTGCAAGTTTTTGTATAGACCACTTGAAACTAGAGCGTGGTATTTATGTATCACGCAAGGACTATGTAGGGAAAGAAGTACTTACTTCATTTGATATTAGGATGAAGTTACCGTATAGAGAACCTGTACTGGGGAGCCCTGAGATACACACTATTGAGCACCTTGCCGCTACGTGGTTACGCAATAATGCTGAGTGGAAAGATAAGATTATATACTGGGGCCCTATGGGGTGCATGACGGGTAACTACCTTATATTGGCGGGGGATTACACCTCTGGAGATATAGCGCCTCTTATCACTAAACTTTTTGAATACATAGCATCATTTGAGGGAGAGATACCAGGGGCATCGGCTTTGGAATGTGGTAATTATTACAATAACAACCTGCCAATGGCGAAGTATGAAGCAAAGAAGTATTTGGAAGAAACCCTTTACAAACTTACTGACAAAAACTTGAATTACCCTAAATAATAAAACGATTATGACTTACATAAAGGTTTTATTTATTTCTATTTATGATAACTAAAAGATGAATATTCAGAAAAAAGACATATTAGAAGCCTTGCGCAAAATAACCTCACCTGGTGAAGGGAAAAATATGGTTGATAGTGGGGCTGTACAAAACATAGTTGTATTTGGTGATGAAGTGGTGGTGGATGTGGTGATTAATAACCCCAGTATGCAAGCCAAGAAACGCACTGAAGTGGAAGTAATGAAAGCTATCCACGGAGAGGTGAATGAGAAAGCCAAAGTGGTAGTAAATGTAAAAGTAATAGTACCCGAAGTGCCAGAAATAAAAGGGAAACCTATACCTGGTATCCAACATATTATAGCAGTAGCCTCAGGAAAAGGTGGCGTAGGGAAAAGCACTGTTACAGCTAATTTGGCTGTTTCATTGGCTAAAATGGGCTTTAAAGTAGGGTTACTTGATGCCGATGTATATGGGCCTTCAATCCCTATGATGCTAGGAGTAGCAGAAGAGAGACCAAAATCGGTAGGGGTAGATGATAAATCATACATACAACCGGTAGAAAGCTATGGGGTAAAAACCTTATCAATAGGCTTCTTTACCAATGCAAACCAAGCTGTAATATGGCGAGGCCCTATGGCTGCCAAAGCACTGAATCAGCTTATTTTTGAATCATATTGGGGCGAATTAGATTTCTTACTTATTGACCTGCCTCCAGGAACAGGAGATATACACCTAAGCATTATGCAAGCACTTCCTATTACAGGGGCAGTAGTGGTAAGTACCCCACAGAAAATAGCCCTTGCTGATGCAAGAAGAGGGGTAGCTATGTTCCAACAAGAGAATATTAATGTACCTGTATTGGGTATTGTAGAGAATATGGCGTATTTTACACCTGCAGAATTGCCTAATAACAAATATTACATTTTTGGCAAAGAAGGAGCTAAGAGCTTGGCAGAAGAATTAAAGGTGCCTTTCTTAGGTGAAATACCTTTAGTACAAGGCATCTGTGAGGCAGGTGATAGTGGCAAGCCTATAGCCCTTGAAGAAGGTAGCATACAAGCTGCTGCTTTTACCCAATTGGCTAAAGAAGTAGTGAAAAGTGTAACAGCACGCAGTGAAACCCTCCCTCCTACTGAAGCAATTAAAATTACAAATACAACAGGCTGCAGCTCAGGTAACAAATAATAAGTAACAGACTATAAGTAACAACAATGAATTCAGAAGAAGTAAAAAATGAAGTAATAAAAGCCTTAGATAGGATACGCCCATATCTGCAGAATGATGGTGGCGATATTACTTTGGTGGATATAGAAGACGACAAAATAGTAAAAGTGCGATTGGAAGGCACTTGTACAAATTGTAGTGTAAACCAGCTTACCCTAAAAAGTGGGGTAGAAATGACCGTTAAAGAATTTGTGCCGCAAATAGAAAAGGTAATTAGCGTTTGATGATTCATAACAAATAGTGATTATGACAACAAATAAAGAAACAAGAAGAGAATACTGGAAACGCAAATGGCTGAGCAAATACCGCTTAGTAGTAATGGACGATGATACTTTTGAAGAGAAAAGTTCATTCCGGCTAAGCCGAATGAATATATTTGTATTTGGTTCTCTCTTTGCTTTCATACTAATAAGCCTCACTACTGTACTTATCATATATTCGCCCCTTAGGCAATATATTTTAGGTTATACAGCGGTAGAGAATAAACGCGAAACACTAAACTTACTATTTAAAGTAGATTCTCTTCAGCAGAAAATACAAGATAATGATGCTTACCTTGCCTCAATTAAAAAAGTATTGGTGGGCAATATCAAACCTCAAGATGATAAAGAACCTGCTGAGGGCTTTAATATCTCTAATCCGCAGTATGACCCTAAAGCTTATAGGGTAACCCCTAATGGAAGAGACTCTTTGCTTCGGCGAGAAGTAGAACAAGAAGAAGCTCACAGAGATAGCTTACATTAAAAAATATCTTTATTAGAACAATGACAAAATTAAGTGTAAATATTAATAAAATAGCTACCCTTCGCAATGCCCGCGGGGGTAATATGCCTAACCTGTTACAAGTAGCTGCTGATGCTCAACAATTTGGTGCCGAGGGAATTACTATTCACCCTCGTCCTGATGAGCGACACATACGCTACCAAGATGCCTTTGACTTACTAAAAGTAGTAACTACTGAATACAATATTGAAGGGAACCCCGTTCCTAAATTTATTGATTTGGTATTACAAGTAAAACCTACCCAAGTAACTCTTGTGCCTGATGCTGAAGATGCTATAACCTCTAACGCAGGCTGGAACACCATAAAACATAAAGACTTCCTTACCGAGGTAGTAACCGAATTCAAACGCAATGGTATTCGTACCTCCTTATTTGTTGATCCTACTGAGGAGATGGTGGCTGCTGCTGCCATTACTGGTACCGATCGTGTTGAACTATACACCGAAAGTTATGCAACCGAGTACGCTAAAGGCAATAAAGATGGTATAGCACCTTATGTAGCTGCTGCCCTTCAAGCCCAACGCGTAGGTTTGGGTCTAAATGCAGGGCATGATTTGAGTTTGGAGAATATAAAATACTTCAAAGATAACATACCCAATCTGTTAGAAGTATCGATAGGACACGCCCTCATCTGTGAAGCCCTCTATTTAGGGTTAGAGAATGTTATACAATTATACCTAAACAAATTAGCTAATTAGGCAAAATAGATCTGAAATCCTGTTTGAATTCAAATAGGATTTTCTTTTATCCTACTTATCGAAAGATAATTGATGAGCTGCACAGCTGGGTATGTTGGGAAGGATAGTAAAAACAGATTTTTACCAAAGTAAAAAATATCAGTACACAAATCTATTAGTAAATTAAATCCTTATGAAAACACATCAAACCTTAGGAGAGTTCATCATCCAAAACCAGCAGGACTTCCAACACTCTACCGGAGAACTCTCCCGATTATTAAGTGCTATTAAGTTAGCCTCTAAGCTGGTAAACCGTGAAGTAAATAAAGCCGGACTAGTAGAAGATATCCTAGGGGATATGGGACAAGAGAATGTACAGGGCGAAGTGCAAAAAAAATTAGATGTTTTTGCTAACGACCTTTTTATCCGCGCCCTTACCCAGCGCGATGTTGTTTGTGGGATAGCCTCAGAAGAAAATGAGTCCTTCATCCCAATCACTAATTCTGAAAAAAGCCCCAATAGCAAATATGTAGTACTTATTGATCCTTTAGATGGCTCTAGTAATGCCGATGTGAATGTTACTGTAGGCACTATCTTTTCTATTTACAAACGTATAACTCCTGTAGGCTCCCCTGTACAGTTAACCGATTTTTTACAACCTGGCCATAAGCAAGTAGCAGCAGGTTATGTAGTCTATGGACTCTCTACCATGCTTGTGTACACTACAGGACATGGTGTGAATGGTTTCACTCTTGACCCCTCAATAGGTACTTATTATCTATCTCATCCCAACATGCAATTCCCAAAGGACGGCTCTATTTATTCCATTAATGAAGGAAATTATGTGCACTTCCCTCAAGGGGTGAAAGATTACATTAAATATTGCCAAGCCTTGGAAGGTGATCGCCCTTACACCTCACGTTACATTGGCTCATTAGTCTCCGATTTTCATCGCAATATGCTAAAAGGAGGTATCTACATCTACCCACAAGGTACCCGTACCCCCCAAGGTAAGTTAAGATTACTATATGAATGCAACCCTATGGCTTTCTTAACAGAACAAGCCGGTGGCAAAGCCTCTGATGGTTATACTCGCATTATGGATATCCTACCCACAAAGCTACATCAGCGGGTTCCTTTCTTCTGCGGATCAGAAAATATGGTAAAAAAAGCAGAAGAATTTATGAAAAAATATCCTTATGAGAATCCTGAATATTAGATAGTTATAAAAAAAGTTATAAAAAACCTACAAAAAAGTTGTTATTTTTTTTGCAGGTTTCAAAAAAAGTAGTACTTTTGCACCCGTAATAATAAAACAACTGGTACCTTAGCTCAGTTGGTAGAGCAAAGGACTGAAAATCCTTGTGTCCCTGGTTCGATTCCTGGAGGTACCACGAGATCTTCTTCATAGAGGAAATTTTTCATATTTTTAAGGATTAGGAATTGCAAGAGCCTCAGTAAATACTGGGGTTTTTGTTTTTTCATGTTGCATCCAAATTATCTTCTACTACTTTCTTTAAAATAAGCAATGCACTTAGCCAATAACTTTAGAGGCAGTGGCTAGGCAATGTGTTATATACTTTAAGGGTAATAATTATAAAGTTATCTAATTTTTTAGCAACTCTTAGGTATAAGTCTTTTAAAACTTTTGAAACTCCTTATCAATGCAATAACACGAGGAATATTATAAAAAGTTATTTACGATGTAAATATAACTATAAGGCCAAAAACAACAAGTTGTTGATAACTCTGTTAATAGCGTGTTGATTTTTATTAATAACTATTACTTGCCGGTATTAATTTTATTCGTACTTTTGCAGCGGAAAAGTAAATAATATTTAATCATTTATAAAATAAGAAACTATGGAAGAATTTGTAAAACTAGTAGAACAAATCTTGTATATGGAGAACTTCAACACTGAAGTAACCCCTGATTTGAAACAAAAATTTGTACAGCTATACAATACTTATGGCAACGCTGTACCTGAAAAATACAGAGGTGATGTAGCTCGTATGTTCAATAAATTTGCGGTAGGGCAAACTGTAAATGCCAACGCTTTTAGTTTTAGTTACTAATTTTTTTAGTTACTAATAATGAACATATTAGTTACAGGAGCCAACGGACAATTAGGTTCTGAAATACAAGCGAATGCTTTGCGTAAGCAGCAGTATTTCTTTACCGATGCCGATGTATTAGACATTACCCAGAAAGCTGCTATTGCTGAATATGTGACTCAAAACAACATTGGGCTTATCGTTAATTGCGCCGCCTACACTAATGTAGATAAGGCAGAAGAAGACATTGCTCTTTGTGAGGCTATTAACCATACAGCAGTAGCACACTTGGCTGCAGTATGCAAGGAAGTTGCTATCCCGCTAATTCACATCTCCACCGACTATGTTTTTGGAGGCACTAATAATACGCCCTACACTGAAACCGATATTACAAAACCCTTAGGTGTGTATGGACGCACTAAGCGAGCTGGTGAAGAGGCTATACAGCAAACGGGCATTGAACACCTTATCATACGTACCGCTTGGTTATACTCATTGCGTTTTGGTCACAACTTTGTAAAAACTATTCAGCGCCTTAGCGCTGAGCGCACCGAGCTAAAGGTAGTTTTTGATCAAGTAGGCACTCCTACCAATGCAGCTACCTTAGCGAACTTTATAGTACAAGCAATAGAAAATAATTGGTATAAAGGCAAGCGTGAGACATACCACTTTTCTGAAGAAGGAGTATGTTCTTGGTTTGATTTTGCTACTGAAATAGTACGTTTATCAGGTAATAATTGTAAGGTTTTGCCATGTAGGTCAACTGAATTTCCTAGCAAAGTAACTCGCCCAGCATATTCAGTATTGGACAAAACCAAGCTCAAAAATGATTTTGGATATGTAATTCCATACTGGAAAGATAGCCTTCTTCCTAATATTTAAAAAGCTGATTTAATCTTAACAAAGACTAAACCCAACACAATTATTTTTCCAACCTCTTTACTAAAAAAATCTTTTTAGTTAGTAAACACAATATTATATTAAGAACAACACTCAATTCATAAGCAGTTTACAACTTTTAAACAAAACAACTTTATTACAAAAGCCTTTACTCTTTTTCAGAGTTAGGCTTTTATTGCTATATAATAAAGTAGCAAGTACTAAAAAATATATTATACTAGTTTTCATTAACACATTAATATGAAAGAATATTATGAAAAAAATATCTTTAATAATTATGGTTGTAACGACTCTCTTTACTAGTTGCAACACCAATAATGGAAAGAACCCTTTTAGCAAGTTAGGCAGCAATCTTGAAGAAAATAATGATATAATAACCTACTACAATAATGTCTTAGAAGCCTACAAAACTTATAATAACTCATACATCACCAAGGGCATTAATTACTTTGACAAAGCTGAAGAGTTTATCACAAAAAAGATAGCAGGTGTGCCTACTATCAAGCCTATCAAACCAATCCATGTAATAATAGCTCCTCATAAAAAAATAGATTCAGCTCCTAAAGGTTTCACTGATAAACAAGAATTAATACAAAACGCTTTTCAAGAAATAAGAAGAAGTGCAAATGTTATGTATGAACTAATTGACGAAATTACATTATATCTTGATGCTGAAGATTATTTTGATGATAAAGGCAAAAAATTACAAGACAACAAAGCTAAAGCAACTATACAAGTAGAACATTTTAACGCTAATGCCAAAATACTTTTTGAGGCAATGAGCCCTATTGTTCAGCAGGCAGAAGAGAACATCTTGGAAGATCATCCGCTAAAAGAACATATTATAAGTGCCAAAAAAATAATAGCACAAGTTGACAACTTTATAAGCGAAGTTGAGCTACAAGCTCAAAATGATATTATAAATCAAGAAAAATTACAATCTCTTTATAACGAATTAGAAAATCTATCATCTAAAAGTCAAAAACTTACTATAAAAGATGATAATTTTGCGAAGAAAAAAAGCAGCTTTAACTATTTCAACCAATCTATAGAGAGTTTTCTTGGGCCTGCTCGGAAACTAATGCGCAACTCCAGTAATACTAATGAGTTCTCTGAGAGAGATTACCAAGAAGTATCATCCTATTACAACCAAATAATTAACTCTTATAATACTTTTGTTGATTAAAATGAAAAAAATTATCCTTGTATTAGCAATTATGAGTACATTGCTCTTAGCTTGTAACTCTAATAGCAGTAAGAAAAAAAACACCAAAAATGAAAATGGACAGGAAGCTGCCAGTGAGCTTATCAACTTTCATAATAATACTTTAAGTTTATACAAAAATTATAACGAACACTATATTACTGAAGTAAGAGAATATCTTGATAAAGCTGAAGAGTTTGTTCTAAAAGTTAAAAACAATGAGATTGCTATAAAACCCTCTCACCCTACCTTTTTCTCTATAAGTAGTAACCAGACCTCTCTAAAAATACCATCAACATTTGGTGACAAGGTTAATGAGGTAGAAAAACAGCTCAATATTATAAAAAAAAGTGCCGAAAACACGCTTACATTTTGTGATGACCTCACAACTTATATTGACGCTGAAGATTACAAAGACGATAACGGGAGAAAACTACAAATATTGAAAAACAAAATATCAGAAGAAACTAAACTTTTCAAACTAAGCGGAGAAAATCTTTTTAGTATTATAACACCTATAGTAACTAAAGCTGAAGAAAAATTATTAGAAGAACACCCCCTTAAAGAAAATATTCTTTCAAGCAAAAAACTATTAACCCTCATTGATGATTTCACTACTGAAGTAGTTACTGAAGTTGAAAATAACATTTATGATGAAACTAAACTACAAACTCAATACAATGCTATTGAAAGCCAATTAAATATAAATAAGAATATACCTGTAAATAAAAAGGCTAATGATAAAAGAAGTAACTTTAACAATTTCAACAAAAGGGCTACCTCTTTTTTAGGTGCTGCTCGGAAACTCCTCCGTACTGCTAACAAAAACAGAGCTTTTAACAACCGTGACTATCTTGATCTGAAGAGTGAATATAGGCAACTCATCACTGCTTACAACAATTTTGTAAGATAATTAATACTAAAAATTCTCTTCACTGAAGAAGATAAATCAAAAGAATTTCTCTATAAAACACATTGATTTCCAGTCATTTAAAAAATAACCACTTTTAAAATGCAAAAAAAAATGCCAAAAATTTTGGAGATTAAAAAAAATGTTATACTTTTGCACCCTGAAAACAAAGGTACAAGCCGCCGGCATAGCTCAGTTGGCCAGAGCACGTGATTTGTAATCTCGGGGTCGTGGGTTCGAATCCCTCTGCCGGCTCAAATTAAAAGTTTATTATTTAATAGGTTTAAATGTTGATTTGGGAAGATACTCAAGCGGCCAACGAGGGCAGACTGTAAATCTGCTGGTTACACCTTCGCAGGTTCGAATCCTGCTCTTCCCACTATTATCTATTTTTTCGCGGGAGTAGCTCAGTTGGTAGAGCGTCAGCCTTCCAAGCTGAATGTCGCGAGTTCGAACCTCGTCTCCCGCTCTATATCCTAAAATAAAATTTTCTTTTTCAAAAGCTGATGTAGCTCAGGGGTAGAGCACTTCCTTGGTAAGGAAGAGGTCACGAGTTCAAATCTCGTCATCAGCTCTTTTTACCTTTGTACACACATCAAACACTCATTTATATAACTAAGATTAAAATTTATTTAAAATGGCAAAAGAAACATTTGATCGTTCAAAACCGCACTTGAATATTGGTACTATTGGACACGTGGATCACGGTAAAACAACCCTTACAGCTGCTATCACTAAAGTATTAGCAGATGCAGGTCTTTCAGAAGTTCGTAGCTTCGATTCAATCGATAACGCCCCAGAAGAAAAAGAACGTGGTATCACCATTAATACCTCACACGTAGAATATCAAACTGCAACCCGTCACTATGCACACGTTGACTGTCCTGGTCACGCTGACTATGTAAAGAATATGATTACTGGTGCTGCGCAAATGGATGGTGCTATCCTAGTTGTTGCTGCTACTGATGGTCCAATGCCTCAAACTCGTGAGCACATTCTTCTTGGTCGCCAAGTAGGTATTCCTCGTATCGTTGTTTTTATGAACAAAGTTGATATGGTAGACGACCCTGAATTGCTAGAGTTAGTTGAGCTTGAAATGCGTGAGTTATTAAGTTCTTACCAATATGATGGTGATAACACACCTATCATCCAAGGTTCAGCTCTTGGTGCTCTTAATGGAGAGAAAAAATGGGTTGATACTGTACTCGCCCTTATGGATGCAGTAGATAGCTATATAGAACTTCCTACTCGTGATGTTGATAAACCATTCCTAATGCCTATTGAGGATGTGTTCACTATCACTGGTCGTGGTACTGTAGCAACAGGTCGTATTGAGACAGGTGTAGCTAAAACAGGTGAAGCTGTTGAAATCATCGGTATGGGTGCTGAAAAATTGACTTCTACTATTACTGGGGTTGAAATGTTCCGCAAAATCCTTGACCGTGGTGAAGCTGGTGACAACGTAGGTCTACTACTTCGTGGTATTGATAAAAAAGATATTAAACGTGGTATGGTAATCTGCAAACCAGGATCTGTAACTCCACATGCTAAATTTAAAGCAGAGGTGTATATCCTTTCTAAAGAAGAAGGTGGACGTCACACTCCATTCCACAACAATTACCGTCCTCAATTCTATGTACGTACTACTGACGTTACAGGTACTATCCACCTACAAGCAGGTGTTGAAATGGTAATGCCAGGTGATAACGTAACTATCGAAGTAGAATTGTTACAACCTATCGCATTGAATGTAGGTCTTCGTTTCGCTATCCGCGAAGGTGGTCGTACTGTAGGTGCTGGTCAGGTAACTGAAATTCTTGACTAATACTAGTTCTCACACTGCAGAATTATAGTTAATTAATAGAAAAAGTTTTGAGGGGATCCTCTCAAAACTTTTTTAAAATACGGGTGTAGTTCAAGGGTAGAATAGCGGTCTCCAAAACCGTTGATGGGGGTTCGAATCCCTCCACCCGTGCATAACGAATGAAACTTTGCCAAAGTGTTACAGCTTTGGCAAAGTTTTTTTTGTTTAAAATATTTTGATTTGTATAAAAAAAGATTGTACTTTTGCGCTGTAGAATTCAAAACTGTAAACAATGAATACACCTGAAAAATTAACCCTTTTGCGCACTAAAATGCAAGAAAGCAATATTGATGCTTTTGTAGTATTCAGTGCTGACCCTCACCTTAGTGAGTATTTACCTAAAGAATGGTTAGAACGTGCTTGGCTTTCGGGCTTTACAGGCTCGGCGGGCTTTGTAGTAGTAACCAAAAACAAAGCTGGATTATGGACAGACTCTCGTTATTTTGTACAATCGGGAATAGAACTTAAAGGTTCTGGTATTGATCTTTTTAAAGATGGTGTAGAAGGCACCCCTGATTATGCCGACTGGTTAGTGTCTGAACTTTCTTCTGGAGCTACTGTAGCCCTAAACACTTTAGCTACTTCACACTTAGCTTGGGACAAACTACATACAACCCTTACAGCTCATAACATCAGCTTAGTACACAAACCTCTTATTGATAGTATCTGGACAAACCGTGAAAAAGACCCACTACATCAGATTTTTGTACACCCTGATAAATGGGCAGGGCAAACGGTGAGTGATAAACTAACTGCTATTCGTACTGCAATGGCTACTCATCACACTACACTACACCTTATTACTGCTTTGGATGATGTAGCTTGGACACTTAATCTTCGTGGTAGTGATGTGGCTTATAACCCTGTATTTTTAGGTTATATTGCACTTACTGATAAGGAAGCTACTCTTTTTGTTGATAAAGCTAAAGTAACTCCTGAAGTTGAAGCTCATCTGGCAAAAGCTAATGTAAACATCCGTCCTTATGATGATTTTTACACTTATTTAAGCTCTATAAAAGGAAACACAATACTTCTTGCCCCTAACACTAATCAGGCGATTTTTGAGGCTTTACAAAAAGAAAATAAGATTGTACAAGCACCAGCCCCTGGCAACCTAATGAAAGCTGTTAAAAACGCTACTGAATTAGAAGGTTTCCGCACTGTAATGGTACGTGATGGCGCTGCAATGGTAAAATTCCTTTATTGGCTTACTCATCAGGTGGGGAAAGAACCTATGACTGAGTATAGCATAGGCAGGAAGCTAAGAGACTTCCGTGCTAAAGGAAAGAACTTTGTAGGCGAAAGCTTTGGCAGTATTATAGGGTATGAAGGAAATGGAGCTATAGTACACTATTCGGCTCCTGAACATGGTAGCAAAGAGGTACGTGCTGAGGGTAGTATTTTGGTAGACTCGGGTGGACAATACTTGGAAGGTACTACTGATATTACTCGTACTATCCCATTAGGAAAAGTGTCGGAAGAATTTATAGATGACAGTACTTTGGTACTTAAAGGAATGATACAGCTGGCTATGGTACAATTCCCTAAAGGTACTAGAGGTGTACAACTGGATGCTTATGCCCGTATGGCTCTTTGGAAGAACCATAAGGACTATGGACATGGTACTGGACATGGAGTGGGTAGCTTTATGAATGTACATGAAGGCCCTCAGAATATTCGTAAGGACTTGAATCCGCAGGTGCTTTTGGCTGGTATGGTATGCTCGGATGAGCCTGGTGTGTACCTTGAAAATAAGTATGGTATTAGACACGAGAACCTTATTACTGTACGGGAAGTAACTACTAATGAGTTTGGTACTTTCTACGATTTTGAAACTCTTACCCTTTGTCCGTTTATGCCTTCGGGTATTAACGTATCATTATTAACAGATGAAGAACGTGAATGGCTTAATGCTTATCACAAAACTTGTGAAGAGAAAATAGGTCCGTTATTGGAAGGTGAAGTAAAAGAGTGGTTCTTGAGCTTAGTAAAACCTTTATAGTTATTTGTTTTGAGATATTGGAAACAGCCCTTAGCAAGCGCTAAGGGCTGTTTTTTTGTGCTTATTTGCAAGGGGAAAGGCTCTGTTGGCAAGATTTTTGATGCTAATTATTTATAATTCCCTTGAAAATATTCAAAATTAATATACAATGAGAAGAGTTTTTTTATTACTTACAGCAGGGGCTTTATTGGTGGCTTGTAACAAGGATGACAATCAGCCCCAGACGACTACTATTTATTTTGCTGATAAAATAGTAGAGACTACGCTGCCCGAAATGGGTACACAAACGCTAACCACTGAACATCTTTATGAGTATGCGAGCCTTCAGTATGGGCTTGTGAAAAAGCATACGGCTATTGTGAGAAGTGGAGTGATTACTGGTACTACTACTGTGGAAGAGACTTCGTACAATGGTACTTCGCCAAGTGAAACTGTTGTAACGGTGGATAATATTAAAAAAAGAGTGGTGAAGTATGACCAATATGATGGTAGGGGTAGGCTTCTGCAAAAAACAACTCTTAATGAAGGTGCGCCTAACTTGCCTATAATTGAGAAGTATGCTTACCGATATGACAATGGACTTACCTTGCAAGAACATAGTAGGGCTGAGAAAATGGCTACTGGTGAGACTGTATATAAGGTAGCGACTTACACTTATGGACAGAATGAGATTGAGGTGAAAGGTAGTGTATATACGGTTACTAATGGTAGTACAAGTAGTGCTACTGTTGTTTCGGTAGATAAATACTTGGTGGAGAGTGTGTATGGGACTTCTTTCATTCGTAAACATACGAGGACGGCTAATGGTGAGACTCGTGAATGTGTTTTTAGGTATGATGGTAGGACTAACCCTAAATTCTTGCTTTCATCGGATAGGCTGACTAAGCCTGAAGTGTTTTTGCAAAAGGATTATGCGAGGAGTAATGTGGTTAAAGAGGAGGTTACTTATCCTAATATAAGTGGTAGGGATTATACTGAGGAGACTTCGTATGAGTATTTTAAAATGGAATACCCTCTTAACGCTGTTACGAAAAGAGGTGGCAACACTGTGAAAACTAAGAGCTTTACTTATTAGAACATAATATTCTGTTTTAAAAGGCAGCTGTACGCATTAAGTGTACAGCTGCTTTTTTTTGTGGGTTACTTGGTGGGGGGAAAGTTACTATTGCCTTTGATGCTTAGCTTAGTGCTTGTTAGGTAAGAGAAAAGTGGTAAGAGGGGGAGAGAAGGAATAAGAGAGAAGGGGTAAGAGGGTGGGAGGAGAAGTGAGAATTAGTAATTGAGAAAAATAGGGAGAAAAGGGAGAAAGGGTGAGAAAAATGTAAGATTTGGAGGATTTGGTTGCGGATTTGATAAAGTAAAAGTTTGGGAATGGAAAGGCTGAAAATCAGGGAGGTAAAGTTTATCCTTCGTTTATAGTTCGTTTATCCTTCGTTATAGGTTCGTTTAAAGTAGGTAAAAGATAAGAGATAAGAGGTAAGAGGGTGGGGCGGAAAGGGCTGATTATTAGGGGAGAGGAGTTAGGAGATAGAGGATAGAGAGGGGGAAGGGAATTTTGCATTATTCGCAATTTAGGGGATAGGAGTTAGGAGATAGGGGGTAGGAGATGTGAGAGATGTTAGGAGATAGGGAGTAGGAGGTGTGAGAGGAGGCAGGAGATAGGGCGTAGGAGGTGTGAGAGGTGTTAGGAGATAGGGCGTAGGAGATATGAGAGGAGTTAGGAGATAGGGGGTAGGAAGTAGGAAAATAGGGGAAGAGGGGTGTGGGGGTGTGATTTTTTTGCTTTAATTTTGTTGTTTTGATAAAATGTATGTACCTTTGCGGCATTATAGACTGAATATGAGAGTAGAAGAATCAAAATTTAGAGAACAAGAATCACAAATATACGGAATTCGTGCCTTAATGGAGGCGCTAAGAGCGGGTAAGACTGTTGATAAGGTTTTTATACAAAAGGGCTTACGTGGGGATCTTTTTAGGGAGCTTTTGCCGCTATTGGAGGCGGGTGATGTGGCTGTATCGTACGTGCCTGTGGAGAAGCTCAATAGGCTTACGAAGAAGAACCATCAAGGGGTGGTGGCGAACTTATCGGCGGTGGATTACTACAACTTTGAGAACTTGGTTATGGAGGTTATAGAGAGTGGTAAGCGTCCGTTGTTTTTGGTTTTAGATCACTTATCGGATGTGCGGAACTTTGGTGCTATTGTGCGTACGGCTGAATGTACGGGTGTTTCGGGCATTATTATTCCGAAACGGGGGAGTGTGAGTGTTACGGCGGATGCTGTAAAGACATCGGCTGGGGCGGTATTTAGGGTTCCTATCTGCAGGGTGGAGAACCTTGTGGATGCTGTGTATTACTTGCAGGGTAGTGGCATTAGGGTAGTGGCTGCTACTGAGAAGACTAACCGCTTGGTATATGAGGAGGATTGTAGGGTGCCTATGGCTATTGTGATGGGTGCTGAAGATGTGGGGGTATCAGGCAGTGTGCTTAAAGTGGTGGATAGCAGGGCTAAGCTGCCTATGGTGGGGGATATTAGTTCATTGAATGTATCGGTGGCTTGTGGTGTATTTTTATACGAGGTATTGAGACAGAATTTGGAAGGATAGGGTGTTGTGAGATATTATAGGGAGGCTGCTGGGTGGTTATGCCGAGCAGCTTTTTTGTGTTATTTATGTATTGTTAATTGTTCATTGAAAAATTATTTGTACTTTTGCACCTTAGAATAATAGGAAAAGAAAATAACAGATGAATTTTAGTTTTTCTGAATCTCAGCTAATGGTAGCTGAAGCGGCTAGAGAGTTTGCCGAGAAATATATTCGTCCGCACGTGATGGAGTGGGATGAGGCGCAGAGGTTTCCGGTGGAGGTATTTAAGAAGGCTGGAGAGCTGGGCTTTATGGGTATTTTGGTGCCTGAGATGTATGGTGGTTCGGGGTTGAACTATCATGATTATATAGTAATTATTGATGAGATATCAAAGGTAGACCCTTCGATAGGGTTATCACTTGCTGCGCATAATTCACTTTGTACTAATCATATATTAAGTTTTGGTAATGAGGAGCAGAAGCAGCGATGGCTTCCTAAACTGGCTTCGGGAGAATGGATAGGCGCTTGGGGTATTACGGAGCATAATACGGGTTCGGACTCGGGCGGTATGGCGACTACTGCTGTGAAGGATGGAGATGAATGGGTGCTGAATGGTGCTAAGAACTTCATTACTCACGGGCTTAGCGGTGAGCTAGCTGTGGTGATTGCCAGAACAGGTGAAAAGGGCGACAAGCACGGTATTACGGCTTTTGCTGTGGAGCGTGGTGTGGCTGGTTTTAGTGCTGGAAAGAAGGAGAATAAACTTGGTATGCGTGCCAGTGAGACGGCTGAGATGATTTTTCAGGATTGTAGAATACCGGATGCTAATAGGCTTGGTGAGGTAGGAGAAGGCTTTATTCAGGCAATGAAGATATTGGATAGTGGACGTATCTCGATAGGGGCTTTGGCTTTGGGGATTGCAAGGGGGGCTTATGAGGCTTCGTTGAAATATGCTAAAGAGCGTATGCAGTTTGGCAAGCGCCTGATAGACTTGCAAGCGATAGGCTTTAAGCTGGCGGATATGGCTACGGAGATTGAGGCTTCGGAATTATTATTGCACAAGGCGGCTTACCAGAGAAACCAAGGATTACCGGTAACCCTTTCGGGGGCAATGGCTAAGATGTACAGCTCGGAAGTATGTGTGCGTGTGGCTACTGAAGCGATACAGATACACGGAGGATATGGACTTACGAAGGATTTCCCGGTGGAGAAGTTTTTCCGTGACTCTAAACTTTGCACTATAGGCGAGGGCACTACAGAGATACAAAAATTAGTGATTAGCAGACAGATAGATAGGCTGGGGTAATCATATTAAATAACTAAAGAGAGAAGAGATGTTATCAAACTCAAGCATATATGCCATTAACGCAGTGTTATATTTGGCTATCCACTCAAAAGAAAGCAGGAAGGTAGGAGTGAAAGAAGTGGCTGATGCATTGCAGATACCTTTGCCTTTTTTGGCTAAGATATTGCAATCATTGGCGCGGAAGGGTGTTATAAGCTCTAATAAGGGTCCGGGAGGAGGTTTTTGGCTTTCGGATGAAGAGAAGAAGGCGCCACTAATGACGGTGATAGAGCAGATAGGAGAGGGAGACAAATTTGTGAACTGTGCTATGGGTTTTGGAGAGTGCTCCAGTGAGAAGCCTTGCCCTATACATTCGGCAGCACAGCCTTTTAGAGACTCATTTAGAGAGGGGCTTAATAGCAAGAGTATTATGGAGTTTGCCAAATCGGTAATGGATAAAGAGGCTTTTTTGGTTAATGAAACAAGAGACTAAAGGCTAATATAGAAAGAAGAAACTTAAATAAAATAAATACAAATGGAAAATGGAAAATTCTTTACTATCTTAAGTTGGGTAGCTACTGCTACTGCTATAGGAATGTATGTATCATACATTCCGCAAATAGCTGATAACCTTGCAGGGCATAAGGGTAACCCTATACAACCGCTTGTAGCGGCGATTAACTGTGCTTTGTGGGTTACATACGGGCTGTTGAAGAAGCCAAAAAGAGATATCCCTGTGGCATTGGCGAATGCACCAGGTATTATATTTGGCCTTATAGCGTTTGCAACGGCGTTATAACGAGTTATTATATTGTACATATTACAAGAGGTTTTAAAATATGAAGAGAATAACAACTGAGGTATATGAAACTCCTGTGGTTTTGACCAATGAGGAGATAAAAACATTGATTGAGGAATTACCATTTGATGAGCATAGGTTTGTAGTATTTGCAGAAGATGGCAATGAAGGCAACTATGTGCAGACCATTTTAGAGAATGAGGAATTGGGAGAAGAGAGCCGTTATATGGTAGAAGCACGCATATATAAGACGCCTAATGACTTTACTCACTATCGTACATTTATGGAGACTGCCCAAGAGGTTATAAGTGTTTTTGAAGCCTTTGCCAAGGATATGCCTTATAACTATGCCGATTGGGAAGATGTTACAAAAGAATTTTAAAAGATTTGTTTATTAGCTATTAAGGAAAGAGAATTAATATTCGCCCCTTAAATATGCAGAACCTCTAACACCTAAAAAGAAAGAATATGTTACAGCTAAACACTATTAGAGAAGAAAAAGACCGTGTGCTTAGTGGTCTTAAGAAGCGTAACTTTAAAGAGCTAACACTGATAGACGACATTATAGCTATGGATGAAAAACGCCGTAGCACCCAGCTATCTTTAGATGAAACGCTAGCAAAACAAAACAATCTGTCAAAAGAGATAGGGAATCTTTTTAAAGCAGGTGAAACTGAAAAGGCAAATGCTTTGAAGGCAGAAACAGCTACCTTAAAAGAAGATATTAAAAACCTTACCGATACACTAAACGCTACTGTAGAAGAACTAAATGGGCTATTGTACCGAGTACCAAACATTCCTAATGAACAAGTGCCAGAAGGGATATCGGAAGCTGATAATGTAGTGGTGTTTGAGGCAGGAGAAATTCCTGATTTAGGAAAGGAAGCCCTACCCCACTGGGAGCTTGCTAAGAAATATGACCTTATTGACTTTGAATTAGGGGTAAAGCTAACGGGAGCTGGTTTCCCTGTATATAAAGGCAAAGGAGCTAAGTTACAAAGAGCTTTAATAACATACTTCCTTGACAAGAATACTGAGGCGGGATATAATGAGTTCCAAGTGCCTCACGTAGTGAATGAAGCATCGGGATATGGCACTGGACAGCTACCTGATAAAGAAGGGCAAATGTACCATATAGGCGTAGATAACTTGTATTTGATACCTACTGCTGAAGTACCTGTAACTAACATCTTTAGAGACACTTTGCTTAATGAGAGTGATTTGCCTATTTGTTGTACTGCTTATACTCCTTGCTTCCGCAGAGAGGCTGGTAGCTATGGGGCGCACGTACGTGGCTTGAACCGCTTGCACCAGTTTGACAAAGTAGAGATAGTGCGGATAGAACATCCTGACAACTCATACAAAGCTTTGGAAGGGATGATAGAACACGTAAAAGGGATATTAAACGAGCTGAAATTACCTTACCATATACTACGCTTATGCGGAGGAGATTTAGGATTTACCTCGGCAATTACATACGATTTTGAGGTATATTCAACAGCACAAGAGAAGTGGTTGGAGATAAGTTCGGTATCGAACTTTGAGACTTTCCAAGCTAACAGACTTAAACTGAGATTTAAAGATAACGAAGGAAAGAATCGGTTGGCACATACACTAAATGGAAGTTCATTGGCTTTACCACGTGTATTGGCAGGTATCTTGGAAAACTACCAAACTCCTGAGGGCATAGTAGTGCCTGAGGTATTGAGAAAATACACTGGATTTGATATTATTAATTAGCAGACTTGTTAATTAGCAAATAAAAAAATCTCACACAGTTTTCACTAATAACACGGATTGCATATTGCATAAACCGTAAAAGACGTGAAATTTGTGTGAGATTTTATATTTTAGTAAAAAACAGATTGTTAGGAAATCCTTTCGGCAACAACTGCATAATAACGTGGGGTAAAGAGGCGAAAAAATGGGCGTAAGCCAAATTTAGAGACTGGGTGTGTCCATTTTTTGCGATATAGGATACGAAAACCTGCTTTAGCAAGAAGGAAATCAAGTTGCCAGCTTTCAAACTCATGGTAATGGCAGTCACGCAGATCGGATGAATTGCGGTAGGCCTTGGCAAACCAAAGTCGTAGTGGGACTGTAATAAGCACCTTTTGAGTAGGTATATTTTGAAGAACAGCCAAAGGGTTTACCAAATGCTCAAGGATTTCAAGAGCTGTGGTAAAATCGGCTTGGAAGGCTTGAAGTGTAGGAGCTTCAAAATCTAAGTCCTGACCAGCTGTATTTAACACTGTATAACCTTCTTGTTTCATTATAGTAGAAAAAGGGTTTTCAACCCCTATATCAAGAATAGTAGCCCCTTGAGGGACAAACTCTCTTAGTATGTTTAAAGTATGTTTATAACGCTTTTTAGGAAGAGATTTATACATAATTATGCGTTTTTAGTGAGCATCAAGCCAGTTATCTCCTATACCCAAATCGGCAACAAGAGGTACAACAAGAGTGAAGGCGTTCTCCATTGCGTCTTTAATAAGAGGTTTCACAATATCAAGCTCATTTTTAGGCACATCAAACACTAACTCATCATGTACTTGAAGGAGCATACGGGTTTGGAGCTGCTGGGCTTGTAACTGTTCATAGATGTGTATCATTGCAATTTTGATAATATCTGCAGCCGAGCCTTGTATAGGGGCATTCACAGCATTGCGCTCAGCCCCTCCTCGCACTACTTGGTTATGCGAATGGATATCGGGCAAATAACGGCGGCGACCTAAGATAGTCTCTACATAGCCATATTCTCTAGCAAACTCTATCTGCTTGCTGATGTAGTTCCGTAAGTTAGGGTAAGAGGCGTAATAGGTATCTATCAGTTCTTTACTTTCTGAGCGAGAGAGATCGGTTTGAGCTGAAAGCCCAAAAGCCGACACTCCATAAATAATACCGAAGTTTACAGTTTTGGCGTGGCTGCGTTGCTCACGAGTTACCTCTTCCAAAGGAACATTGAATACCTTGGCAGCAGTGGCACGGTGAATATCCTCATTGCGGAGAAAAGATTCAATCATATTGTGTTCTTGACTTAAAGAAGCAATAATACGAAGTTCAATTTGTGAGTAGTCGGCAGAGAGGAGGACATAATCAGAATTACGAGCAATAAATACCTTACGTACTTGTTGCCCACGAGGGGTACGTATAGGTATATTCTGTAAATTAGGGTTATTACTACTTAACCTTCCAGTTGCTGCTACAGTTTGCATATAGGTAGTATGTACACGTCCAGTAATTGGATTTACTTCTAAAGGAAGGGCATCTACATAAGTAGATTTAAGTTTTTGTACTTGTCGCCATTCCAATATATCAGCTACAATTTTATGTTTAGAAGCAAAGGGTGCTAATACCTCTTCAGAAGTAGCATATTGTCCAGTTTTTGTTTTCTTAGGCTTATTATCTATTTTTAGCTTTTCAAAGAGGATATCTCCCAATTGTTTGGGTGAAGAAAGATTAAAAGTCTCACCAGCCTGTTGAGTAATAGCTGCTTCTAACTGTGCTATATCGGCATCTAAGGTCTTAGCATATTCTTTCAAGAAAGTTATATCAAGATTTATCCCCTCACGTTCCATAGCTGCTAAAACCTTAATAAGAGGTGCTTCTAAGTCAGTATAAACCTTCTGAGCATTTAGTTTAGGCAATTCTTCCTTAAAAACGTTTTTAAGTTGCCAAGTTATATCTGCATCTTCGACAGCATATTCTTTCACTTGCTCTAAAGGCACAGTGCGCATAGAGCGTTGTGCCTTACCTTTACCTATAAGGCTTTCAATAGCAATAGGAGTATAGTTTAAGTAAGTTTCACTAAGAATATCCATATTATGCCGCATATCAGGATTAAGCAGATAATGAGCAATCATAGTATCAAATAAAGCTCCTTGCACATTGATATTGTAGTTTTGTAATACTTTTATATCATATTTAAGGTTCTGCCCTACTTTAGCTATTTCTGCATTTTCAAAGAAAGGGCGAAAAGTATCTATAAGTGCTATAGCTTCTGTTTTATCTGTAGGAAATGGTACATAATATCCTTTATGGGCTGCCCAACAGAAAGATATTCCTACCAACTCTGCTTCAAGGTCATTTATACTGGTAGTTTCCGTATCAAAACACACTTCTGCCTGTTGTAATAATGCTTTTAACAACAATTGTTGTGCCATTGGGGTATCTGCTAGCTGATAAAAATGAAGGGTATTAGCACTATTATTTTTCTCTAATACCACTTGAGGTTGTGCAAAAAGGTCGCCTTGTACTGCAAACATATCTAATTGCCCATTCTTATTAACTGCTGGTATTGCCTGTATAGCTTCGGGCTTGTAAGTTTTCAGAAAGTTTTGTAATAACTGTCTAAACTCTAATTCATCAAAAATCTTAGTGACCAATTCAAAATCTGGTTCAGACATTGCAAAGGATTCTTCATCAAAGGTAACAGGCACATCAAGCATAATAGTCGCCAATTGCTTAGATAAAAGTCCTTTTTCTTTATTATTCTCAATATTTTCACGAAGCTTACCTTTAAGCTGATTGGTATTAGCAAGAAGATTTTCTATTGAACCAAAATCTGCAAGAAGCTTTTTAGCTGTCTTCTCTCCTACTCCTGGCAGCCCTGGTATGTTATCAACAGCATCTCCCATCATACCAAGAAAATCAATCACTTGTAAAGGATTTTGCACTTCAAACTTTTCTTGAACTTCTTTTACTCCCCAAATCTCCACATCATTTCCCGAACGAGCAGGCCGATACATAAAGATATTATCACTTACCAGCTGTGCATAGTCCTTATCAGGAGTTACCATATATACTTGGTAACCTTGTTGTTCAGCTTGTTTGGAAAGTGTTCCTATGATATCATCTGCTTCATATCCTTCTTTCTCAATAATAGGGATATGTAGTGCAGTAAGTATCTCGTGAATATATGGAATAGCCAAACGGATAGCTTCTGGGGTTTCTTCTCTGTTTGCCTTATAATCAGTAAAAATCTCTGTACGTGCTACACTACCTCCTTTATCAAAAGCTACTGCAAGATGATCTGGCTTTTCTTTCTTAATCACATCAAAAAGAGAGTTCACAAAGCCTAAAATAGCTGAAGTATTCATCCCTTTTGAATTAATACGAGGGTTCTTTATAAAAGCATAATAACCCCTAAAAATAAGGGCGTATGCATCAAGTAAAAAGAGTCGTTTTTTCATTTCTTGTGATTAAGTTGTTCTAATAATCTTAATTTGCTTAATACGTTTTTTATCAAATGCTTCAACAATAAACTGATAATTTCCAAAAACTATAGGTAAACCTTTTTGTGGGAAGTTGCCGGCTACCTCAAGAAGAAAACCAGCAAGTGTTTCTGCATCTCCCCTACATTCATCAAATTCTTGCTCCTCTTCATCTGTAAATTCCATAATACGGTAGAAGTCTTTCAACACTGTTTTCCCTTCAAAAAAATAAGTATGGTCATTAATTTTAGAGTATGTAACATCATCATCGTCAAACTCATCATTAATACTTCCTACTATTTCTTCTATAATATCTTCAAGGGTAATGATTCCGCAAGTACCGCCATATTCATCTACTACTACTGCCAAGTGTATCTTCTTTTCTTGAAACTCTCCCAGCAAGTCGTCCAACTTCTTATTCTCAGGCACAAAAAAAGCCTTGCGCATTACAGTTGTCCAATTAAAATCGGGTTTATCAATGTAAGGCAAAAGGTCTTTGATGTAGATAACCCCTATAATATTATCCAAATTATCATGGTACACTGGTATGCGTGAATAGCCTATACGCACTATTTCACTTAGCACTTGGGCAAAAGGTGTATCATCACTAAGGGCAAAAATATCTACACGAGGCATCATTACCTCACGGGTTTCGGTATTACCAAATGATACAATACTTTCCAAAAGCTTCTTCTCTTCATTAGTTGTATCTTCTTCCGATGCCAGTTCTAAGGCTTGCGACAGCTGTCCTACCGATATATTACTTTTCTTTTTACCCAAACGCTTCTGTATCCACACTGTAAAGCCTTTCATAGGCACACTAATAGGCGTAAAAAGCGTATCCAAGGTATAAATAGGGTAGGCTACTCTTTGGGCAAATTTCAGGTTATTCCTATTAGCGTATATTTTTGGCAATATTTCACCACATAGCAGTAGTACAAAAGTTACTACCCCTACATTCATTATCTCATAAATAATAGGATTTTCAATACCTCTGAAAAGAAATTCTCCTAAATCCACAAAAAGAAGAACTATTGAGATATTTACCAAGTTATTCGCTATAAGCACTGTAGCCAATAGCTTTTTAGGATTTTCAACCAACTTCACTAGTAGGTTGCTTGTCGCACTATTCTCTTCCTTAAGCTCGTCTATATCTGTAGGTGAAAGTGAAAAAAGAGCCACTTCAGCTCCCGATATGAGTGCCGAGCACAACAATAAAAAAAAGAAAATTGCAAATTGAATAATGATACCCGCATTTACTGCCAGAAATGACATAAATAGGGGCACCGAGACAGGTTCTGTTTCCAAAGTACAAATTGTTAGATATTAAAAAGGAAGCCCATCTTCTGGCTTATCTGCCACCAAAGGTTCTTCTCCTCCTTCTGTCTTAGCAGTTCGTGTATTAGGCAAAAGGTTAAAGTCAGTTATAAATACCTCTGTAATGTAGTGGGTATGACCATCATCTCCTTGCCAAGAGCGCGTTTTAAGCCTGCCTTCTAAGTAGATAAGGTCTCCTTTTTGTGTGTATTTTTCGATAATTTCTGCTTGTTTGTTACGCACTACAATGTTGTGCCATTCAGTAGTTACTACTTTCTCATTAGTACTTTTGTTTATGTACTCATCATTAGTAGCCAATGGAAACTGACCTACGCAATTCCCCTCGCTAAAGTAAGTGAGCTTAATAGCATCGCCCATTCTTCCCAATAGCGTTACTCTGTTCAAATTTCCGCTCATTGTTTTAAGTATTTAGAGGTTATAAAACACAACAAAAGTACAACATTTTTTATAACTGCCAAAAGTCTGTAATAAATTTTGCAGTAAGTGCCGATACTGGATAAGCCACCACATCACTTATAAGCACCGCATTATCAGGTAGTTCAGGAGTCATAATCACCCAAAAAGAAGTATAAATATGTTGGTGAGTGAGTTTGTGTATCACAGGACTTTGGTTGTACAAAACGGGTTCCCAATGGGAGCCCTCAGCAGCCAAAAAAGCACTAAGTTCTACCCCCGATAAAGGGCTCTCACTTTCTATCAATGGGAACTCATAAAGCCCATGCCATATATCTTTCCCTTCTCGCTTTTGCAGGAGCGTTTTTTTATCTGCACTAATCCACACAAGGTAGTTAAAATAGCGCTTCTTAACGCTTATTTTCTTAAGTTTTACAGGTAGAGTGCCTACTTCTTGGTGTTGGTACGCCCAGCAGTGAGACTGAAAAATACAATCACTACAACCAGCTGCCTGCGGAGTGCACACAAGCGCACCAAATTCCATCAAGGCTTGGTTGTAAGTTCCTGGTTCTTTTGTGTCAAGTAGTTGGTAAGCCAAGCTCCTAAAAGCCTTTGCTCCCTCAGTGCTGTTTATAGGCGTACTAATGCCAAATAACCGCGATAGCACACGGTACACATTCCCATCTACCACTGCACAAGGTTCATTATAGCAAAAAGAAGCAATGGCACTGGCTGTATAATCGCCAATGCCTTTCAGTTTGATAAGTTCTTTATATGTTTTAGGAAATTCTCCTCCCAGTTCTGTAGCTATATACTCGGCAGTTTTATGCAAGTTTTTAGCCCGTGAGTAGTAACCTAAGCCCTGCCATAGTTTCATCACCTGTTCTTCTGGCGCTTGGGCTAAGGCTATAACAGTAGGAAAGTGTGTTATGAATCGTTCATAGTAAGGCAATCCTTGTACTACCCGCGTTTGTTGCAAGATAATTTCAGAAAGCCATACCTTATAAGGGTCAGCAGTACCACGCCAAGGCAGTATCCGCTGTGCAGTACTGTACCAAGTTACTAATTTGTGAATAAGCCAATCTGCCAATGTGCTATATTTCGCTATTTTACCTACCTGCTTATTTAGTTGTTATACAACTACAGCAGTACCACTGGCGGTAACCATTAGCATCCCACCATTGCTCCCTAAGGTCTCGTAATCAAGGTCTATACCTACTATAGCGTTAGCTCCACGCTCCAAGGCGCGTTGCTGTAACTCCGCAAGTGCTGTTTCTTTTGCTTCAATAAGCACTCGCTCATAAGTTGTAGATCGTCCTCCAAAAAAGTCCGTTAGTCCCGCCATAAAATCTTTAATAGCATTCGCCCCAATGATAGTCTCACCAGTAACTATGCCTAAATATTGTTTTATAGGGTGCCCTTCCAGCGTAGGTGTTGTAGTCAATATCATAACTTCTTCTCTTTAATCAGTGCTTTTATTGTTTATCTTTTTCCCCTTCTTTCTTCTCTTCTTCTGGCTGCTTAGTAGCATCTTTAAACTCCCTAATGCCATTACCCAAACCTCGCATTAATTCAGGTATCTTCTTTCCTCCAAAAAGCAATAATATAAGGGCTACAATAATAACTGCTTGCCACGGACCTACTATGCCCAAAAATATACTTAAATTCATACCTACAATATTTTAATATTCATAATTAGGTTGCAAAGATACATTCTTTTTTCTTCCTACCCTAATTTATTTTACTTTTTCTAACTTAAGTTCTTTCATCGCCTCTCCAATAGCATCCTTATGCCCTCCTCCATATACTATCACTATCTTTTTATGCGGAGCCTTAATAAGAGTTTCTTTTATATAATTATCTCTATACGTATGTGATAAGGCATATCTGTATTCTATCCAATTCTTTGGCTTCTTGCATTTATATTTAGCATTCAGCGGGGTCGAGTAGTCACACTCATCTAGCTCTATTTTACCATCATTACCTCCTACGGTAGCTACCAAAGGCAAAAGCTTATCCAGTGTCATATCAAGATTTATATCCCGAATGGTATCAATCCCCGTATTGGCTTTATTCTGTCCCACATAACGCTTATATTTAGGTATCGAACGGTTTTTCCCATCCTTATCATAAGCTCCTTTTATATGAAATCCTAATATCTTTCTCGCTTTCCTATATACAGTATCTCGTTGCGCCGCAGTAAGTGAATCGCTCATCCCTACTCCTTCATAGTAAATAGTATATCCCTCTTGTCGCTTCTGCGTAACAAAATCCTTCACTTGGTCATAATACGCCTGCCTTGAGATATGTATCATCGGAATAAAAATCACTTCTCTATCCTCTCCCCTCCAAGTCACTTTCTTATCTATAATCGGTCTGGTATTGTATAGTTTCACAAAAAGCCTATTGCACGAACTCAGCGCAAAGGCCAAAAGTAATAAGGTCAGTACTCTTTTCATAGTCGTTTCTTCTGGTTATATTTTTTCTAAAAGTTACTTGTTACTTCGTAAATTCTATGGATTTTATAATCGCCTCAAGTTCAAAAAGCACATCGCGTTTAGCCACCCCTGGGGCAAACAAAAAGCCCTCCGCTACAAGTAATCGGTTATTCGGGATATCCTCAATAATATAGTTTATATAAGGACCTCCAAGGGCAAAGTTCTTCACCTCCCATAACCCCTTGCTCTCTATGGCATTTCTACCCTTCACCTTCACATTGCTGATGCTTGGCGCCAAATAAGTTTCTGTAAGCATATACATCCCTTTCTCAGGACCCGGGATATACTTCTCACCTATCGAGTCACGCATATGCACTATCGCCTTAGCACGCTCCTCCTCATTAGTCGGGATACTATTAAGAGGCATCTCGTACAGTATAACACTCGCCTTGCCCCCTTTTATAGGCCTCTCAATCCAAAAGAAATTATTCTCGTGCTTTACTATCTTATAAAAAGAAGGCATCTCAAGCCTTACCCCAAGGGTAGCAGGCACTTCCGTCTCTGTATTAAGTGATTTCTGAAATCTATTACGCGTCTCACTAAGTTCATTTTCCTTGAAAGCATTGATAAACTTATCATGAAATTCCTCCACTTTACAAGCAATATCTCTTACCTTCTCAGCCTGCACTATAGCCACCACCTGTGGTTTAGCATACATATTCTCTTTCACTACAGCACTCTTTTTATCCCCGCGTTGTACAATAAGCACATTCCTACTATTGCGAGTATTCCCCTCAAAAACTTGCGGCGGAACTTGGTGTAATGAAAAAGTAGGCTCTTCAGTAGGCAGCCCATCAATAGGAGCGGCAAAATACCTCCGAATTGTATCTCCTACAGCACCCTCCCACAAATCATTATCAATAACCACAGCAAGGCTATTAATTGGCCCTACCGAAGCAGGCATATACTGCTCGTTAGTTTTGTTATCAGTGCAAGCCGTCACTACCGAAATAAGAGTTAAACCTATGAATAATAAGCGTTTCATAAAAAAGAAAGTTAAAAAATACATTAAATACTTATACAAAAATCACTGCGAAAATCGTGCCAATATACCCCATTTCCCCCACCAACTCCACAAAAACCCCATTCCACCCCCATTCCCCTATCTTCTACACCCTATCTCCTACCCCTCTCACACCTCCTATCTCCTCTTCTCTCCCCTATCTCCTAACTCCTACCCCCTCTTCTCTCCCCTATCTCCTATCTCCTACCCCCTAAATTGCGAATAATGCAAAATTCCCTTCCCCCTATCTATCCCCTACCTCCCAACCCCTCTTCCCTAATAATCAGCCCTTTCTGCCCCACCCTCTTATCTCTTATCTCTTATCTTTTGCCTACTTTAAACGAACCTATAACGAAGGATAAACGAACTATAAACGAAGTATAAGCCTCACCACCCTGATTATCAACCCCTTCCCGACCCTACCCACTCTTTACATAATCCGCAACAAATTCCTCCAATCCTTACATTATTCTCATTATTCCCCACATTTCCCCTCATTTTCCTCAACCACCAATCCTCACTTCTCCTCCCCCCTATCTCCTATCCCCTCACTCCTATCCCCTAACTCCTATCCCCTAACTCCTACCCCCTAACTCCTACCCCCTAACTCCTACCCCCTAACTCCTACCCCCTAACTCCTTCCCCCTCACTCCTTCCCCCTCACTCCTTCCCCCTCACTCCTTCCCCCTCACTCCTTCCCCCTCACTCCTTCCCCCTCACTCCTTCCCCTCACTCCTATCCCCTCACTCCTACCCCCTAACTCCTACCCCCTAACTCCTACCCCCTAACTCCTACCCCCTATCCCCTACAAGACTTTGTTTTTTGCCAAATAATCATTACCTTTGTCCCCATATTAATTATTTTAATTATGGAAAAAATCTTTCGTTCTTTACTCTTTAAAGTCTGCTGCGGCATCGCTTTTGGTATAAGCATAGGCTTAGCAGCCCCCGAAAACATAATGCGCCTGCTTATCACCTTCAAAACATTATTCGCCAACTTCTTAGGCTTCTCCATACCCCTCATTATGATGGGACTCATTATGCCCTCCATTGCCGAACTGGGCAAAAGTGCTGGGAAACTACTGCTCATAACCGTGGGCATCGCCTATAGCTTCACCCTCTTTTCAGGCTTTTCTACCTACTTAGTAGGCGAAAGCCTCTTCCCTACCCTATTACAAGGCGAACAGCTCAGTAATATAGGCAAAGATGCCGAAGCCATACGCCCTTTCTTCACCATCGAAATGCCCCCCATTACCGATGTGATGACCTCACTAGTACTCTCCTTCATTATAGGTATAGGGCTATCAGTACGTGAAGAAAGCACCCTCAGCCAGATGATAAAAGAATTTGGCGAAATCGTAAAATGGCTCATCAGCAAAGCTATTATACCCCTGCTGCCTTATTATATCCTCACCATTTTTGCCGAAATTAGTTATAGCGGACAAGTAATGGCGATTATGACCGTTTTCTTCAAACTAATTATCATACTTTTTGCAATGCACATTGTCCTGTTACTAATTCAATATCTTATAGCAGGAAGCATTGCGGGCAAAAACCCTTTCCGCTCATTACTTACAATGTTACCTGCCTACGCTACAGCATTAGGCACCCAGTCATCAGCCGCCACCATTCCTGTAACACTACGCCAAGCCCAAAAATTAGGCATTTCAAGCAAAATAGCAGGCTTTGTAATACCTTTATGTGCTACCATTCATCTTTCAGGCAGTACGATGAAAATTACAGCCTGTGCGCTTGCCCTAATGATGTTAGAAGGTATGCCCTATGATTTTATGTTATTTGCAGGCTTTGTAATGATGCTTGGGGTAATTATGGTAGCTGCCCCTGGCGTACCTGGCGGAGCTATTATGGCTGCTTTAGGAGTCCTTAATTCTATGCTCGGTTTTGATGAGCGCACACAAGGTCTTATGGTAGCTCTTTACATTGCTATGGATAGCTTTGGTACCGCTTGCAATGTCACCGGCGATGGTGCAGTAGCACTTATAGTAAACAGAATTAGCAAAATAAAGGACTAAACAAAAGTATCTTAAATTAATTCAGAAAAATCACAATACAAAAAGCCCCTCGCATTCTGCGAGGGGCTTTTCTATTTTATTACAAGTGGTAGCATTTTATAACTGTTTTAAACATACTTATTTCCATATTTAGCTTTGATAAAGCTTAATTTTGAAGAAACTTAATTTTGATAAGTACACACCAAGTCTTACAGCACCCCATTATTACTATGAATAGCTTTGGCAGCACCTGCTATCTCACCAGCGATAGTGCTGTTGCTTTTATCGCAAACAGAATTACCAAATTAAAGAAGCAAACAAGTATCTCACCCCTATTCAACTAAAATTACAACACAAAAAAAGCCCCTCGCATTCTGCGAGGGGCTTTTCAGTTTTATTACAATAAGCGCCTGATAATACTAGTTCTTTTTAAGGTATAACCAGCCTACTTCATTTTGTCTTTCATTATTCTCATTTGTATACTCTATTACATAGTAATAAGTACCCTGAGGTAATGTTTCAGGAGCTTCTATAGTTACACGTCCGTTCGAGATACCTTTAAATACTGTACGAACGTTATCATAGTGTTCAGCCTCCCATACTTTCACTCCCCAACGGTTATAGATGCGTACCACATTGTTAGGGTAGTTCTCTATTCCCGCAATATGGAAGTGATCATTTTCAGGATTACCTCCCACCGATACTCCATTGTAGATTACAAGTTTCTTAATAACCTGAATAGTTACTGTAGCTGTAGCACAACCTCCTGCGGTACAAAGCTCATACGCAAAGGTATCTATTCCTGCAAAATTGTTATTAGGTCTGTATTCCACTGTACCATCTCCATTCACTACCGCTGTACCATTAGCTGGGGCTGTAGTAATGTTAGGCGTTGCTCCTTGAGGGGTATCATTACTTAGTACGTTAATAGTTACCGGTGTATTAAGCGGAGTTGTTACTCTATCATCAACTGCAATAGGTGCTGCCGCTGGTACTCCTACCACGGTTACTGTTACAGTTGTTGCGCTACTGCAGTTACTGCTGTTTGCCGTTTCACACAAGTAGTAAGTCATAGTATATGTACCACTTGGTGTACCTGTCGGAACTATCACATCTCCACTCACTGGGTCGATACGAGGGGTTGTAGCACTTGTTGGTGTGGCAGTGTGGATTGTTACACTAGCCACTGTAGCTGTCTGACTACCTATGGTATCATTAGTAAGTATATTACCTACGGTTACCGGTGTAGTAACAGTACCTGTTACAGTATATTCATCTCCTATTGTTGTAATAGTCGGTGTAGCTGTTGGGGTTGTCACTCCTACCACGGTTACTGTTACAGTTGTTGCACTACTGCAGTTACTGCTGTTTGCCGTTTCACACAAGTAGTAAGTCATAGTATACGTACCACTTGGCGTACCTGTCGGAACTATCACATCTCCACTCACTGGGTTGATGTATGGCTCAGTAGGGGTAGTAGGCGTAGCTGTATGAATAGCAACACTCGCTACGGTTGCACTTTGACTTCCTATGGTGTCATTGGTAAGTATATTACCTACAGTCACTGGCGTAGTAACAGTACCTGTTACAGTATATTCATCTCCTATTGTTGTAATAGTTGGGGTAGCAGTTGGTGTTGTCACTCCTACCACGGTTACTGTTACAGTTGTTGCGCTACTGCAGTTACTGCTATTTGCTGTTTCACACAAGTAGTAAGTCATAGTGTATGTACCACTTGGCGTACCTGTCGGAACTATCACATCTCCACTCACTGGGTCGATACGAGGGGTCGTAGTACTTGTTGGTGTCGCAGTGTGGATTGTTACACTAGCCACTGTAGCTGTCTGACTACCTATGGTATCATTAGTAAGTATATTACCTACGGTTACTGGCGTAGTAACAGTACCTGTTACAGTATATTCATCTCCTATTGTTGTAATAGTCGGTGTAGCTGTTGGGGTTGTCACTCCTACCACGGTTACTGTTACAGTTGTTGCGCTACTGCAGTTGCTACTGTTTGCAGTTTCACACAAGTAGTAAGTCATAGTGTATGTACCACTTGGTGTACCTGTCGGAACTATCACATCTCCACTCACTGGGTCGATACGAGGGGTCGTAGCACTTGTTGGTGTCGCAGTGTGGATTGTTACACTAGCCACTGTAGCTGTCTGACTACCTATGGTATCATTAGTAAGTATATTACCTACAGTCACTGGCGTAGTAACAGTACCTGTTACAGTATATTCATCTCCTATTGTTGTTATAGTTGGGGTTACTGTAGGTTGAGCTGGTACTACAATAGTAGCTGTACTTGTTGTACAGTTTCCGCTATTTAGCTTATCACAGATTTGATATACTATAGTGTAAGTACCTGCTGGTGTATTGTTAGGAACAGTTACTTTACCATCGCTATCCAAAGTAGGGGTACTAGTACCTGATTGTTTAGGGGTTGCTCCCGTAACTACCGATACATTTACGGTACTAGTAGTTGTAGTTGCTGTACCTAACTTATCATTATCAAGTACCGACTTGGTGCTGGTTCCTGTGGTAATAGTAAAGGTATCAGGATTAGCTGTAATAGATGGTGTTCCTACTACAATAGTTGCTGTACTTGTTGCACAGTTTCCTGTATTTAACTTATCACAGATTTGATATACTATAGTGTAAGTACCTGCTGGCGTATTGTTAGGAACGGTTACTTTACCATCGCTATCCAAAGTAGGTGTGTTAGTACCCGCTTGTTTAGGGGTTGCTCCCGTAACTACCGATACATTTACGGTACTAGTAGTTGTAGTTGCTGTACCTAACTTATCATTATCAAGTACCGATTTGGTGCTAGTTCCTGTGGTAATAGTAAAGGTATCTGGATTAGCTGTAATAGATGGCGTACCTACTACAATAGTAGCTGTACTTGTTGTACAGTTTCCTGTGTTTAGCTTATCACAGATTTGGTATACTATAGTATAAGTACCTGCTGGTGTATTGTTAGGAACGGTTACTTTACCATCACTATCCAAAGTAGGGGTACTAGTACCTGATTGTTTAGGGGTTGCACCTGTAACTACCGATACATTTACAGTACTAGTAGTTGTAGTTGCTGTACCTATCTTGTCATTATCAAGTACCGACTTGGTGCTTGTTCCTGTGGTAATAGTAAAGGTATCTGGATTAGCTGTAATAGATGGTGTTCCTACTACAATAGTTGCTGTACTTGTTGCACAGTTTCCTGTATTTAACTTATCACAGATTTGATATACTATAGTGTAAGTACCTGCTGGCGTATTGTTAGGAACGGTTACTTTACCATCGCTATCCAAAGTAGGTGTGTTAGTACCCGCTTGTTTAGGGGTTGCTCCCGTAACTACCGATACATTTACGGTACTAGTAGTTGTAGTTGCTGTACCTATCTTATCATTATCAAGTACCGACTTGGTGCTTGTTCCTGTGGTAATAGTAAAGGTATCTGGATTAGCTGTGATAGATAGTGTTCCTACTACAATAGTTGCTGTACTTGTTGTACAATTTCCGCTATTTAGCTTATCACAGATTTGGTATACTATAGTGTAAGTACCTGCTGGCGTATTGTTAGGAACGGTTACTTTACCATCACTATCCAATGTAGGAGTGCTAGTACCTGATTGTTTAGGGGTTGCGCCTGTAACTACCGATACATTTACGGTACTAGTAGTTGTAGTTGCTGTACCTAGCTTATCATTATCAAGTACCGATTTGGTGCTGGTTCCTGTGGTAATAGTAAAGGTGTCAGGATTAGCTGTGATAGATGGCGTACCTACTACAATAGTAGCTGTAGCTGTATCACAAACTGATACACTTACAACAGTGTTGCAAATTCTATATCCAATATAATAAGTACCCGATTTAGTTCCTGCTGGAACAGTAACAGTACCATCGGCATTTAGGGTAGGTGTTGCACTACCTGCTGCTCCTACAGCTGGGGTAGTTACTGTCATACTTACAGTAGCAGCAGTAGCTGTTTGGGTGCCTACTTTATCATTATTAAGAACACTGTCGGTAGTAGTGGTTGCTACTAATCCGTGAGTAACAGTAAATGTATCATTTACTGCATTTATATTTACCAAAGTAATGGTACGTGTTTGAGTTGCTGTGTTACCCAAAGCATCTTTTCCTACAAAGGTTACAGTTACAATACCACTGTTATTGCAAAGGTCAGCAGGTTTTACAGTATCATAATTATGAGTAACACTTGCAGCATTTCCACAAGTATCGGCAGCTGAAGCTGAAGCTAACCACTGAGTAATGCTTGCCGTAGCATTTTTGCAATTCACTACCAAAGGTGCTGGAGCTGTTAAGTTTATTCCTTGAGGACTTACTTGTACTGTTACTGTTTGTGATGATTCACATCCTCCTATACGTTTCACAGTTAGTTTATAAGTAACTATAAGAGGTGTAGTAACTGGAGCTCCCCTATAAGTAAATGTAGGTGTTGCTATATTATTTGCAGATAAATATCCTAAGGCATCAGCTGGACTTATAGCACTCCAAGTATAACCAGTATAGGTAGCAGCAGCAGCTGGATAAGCAAGGGTAATACTGCTAGTTGCACAAGTTGTAAAACTTTGAGTAAGTCCTTCAATAGTAGCAGGTGCAGGCAAAGCACTTACTACATCACCACAAAGGCATACATTATCTTCATTTTTAAGTGCTAATAACAATCTACATACTTTATCAGCATCTACTAAATGGGTAATACTTCTTTCCACTGAAGTAGCTCCTTTAGCTAAAGTCTCTGTACTAGTGTAAGTTGCAAGCTTAGTATCACTAACATCTATATCACCATTGTTATTAGCGTCATAGTACAAACTTGTTACTACAGGGCGAGCATTAAGTGTAGCTGATGCTGTAGCCCCATTAGTGATTTTGTATGTTACAGTAATTTTCTCTTTGTTGTTTTCAGCCTTAGAACTTACAGCTACATTGCTAAATGACAACGATGGACGCTCATTTTTAATTACAATAGAACGACGAGGTGATGAGTTCACTGTGAAAGTACCACATTTGCCTCCTTGTGCCGTTGCACAAGTAACTCCTGTAACTGTATCTGTTGTGAAGGCACTAAGTTCTTTAGGAGTAGCACAATCTATAGTTGCATTATCTTTTTGTCTGATAGTAACATTATACTCAAAAGTATGACCATTCTTCATTCCTTTAGGTACAGTTACTGAAATTTCTCTTTCATTGCGTACGTTTTTATCTTCTGAGGCAATATGAGTAGGATTAGCCCAAGAAGCACCTGGATTACGTGAATGCATCTCACCTGATACAAATTCATATCCTTTAGGGATACGGAAACGCAAGCGGGCATTGTCGCCAATTTCAAAGGCAGGATTACCAGCGTTTACTGTTACACGAGTGCGATAGGTAACACCTCCATCACAAGCAGATCCATTACCATTCACATAAGTTAGGTCATCAAGTTTTATGTCGTAATTATTAATAGTTACGCCATTAATACCTGCTATAATAGCACGTGTTTTATCACCTGCAGCTGGTTTGCCACAAAGGTTATTACCTTCAATGTCTATATCGAATGAAGAACCAGCTGTAAAATCACAATCAGGAGTTACTTTAAAAGTAAGTTTGAATTTACGATTTTCAGCGGTTGTAGGTTCTGATATTGATCCTGGCAAGCTACCTCCTGGCAATATACTACTAATATCAAAAGTATGAACATCACCTACAGTGGTATGTACTAAGCGTTTAGTTCCTGTATTTTCATAATATTTATGACCACTATTAAGAGGATACTCCACCTCTACTTCACTAAAGCTAATACCCGCACCTTGAGTTACTACCAACTTTGCATCGTAGATATCTCCCTCACTAGCACTGTTGATAATATAACTATAAGGAGTAGCTGTACACATCGCAATAGTACCTACCTTATCAGGTCTATTTTGACCTGGGTTACTTGCTGCAGGCTCTATTTCTTTTCTACTTTTAGCTACTGTAATATCATAAGTAAGACTCTTATCACTACAAGTACTTTGATAACCTGCTGTAGGGTTGCTATTACAGTTCCAACCTGCATACACTTTTAGTTGGTGTAAAGGTGCCTCACAGTTAGTAATCCTATAAATTACACGGAAATAACGACTAGTATTTTTAACAATCGTACCACTATTAGCTCCTTGATCACTTAAAAAGAACATTTGTTCACCCGAAATACTACTTTGAGCAGTATAGGTATATACATGTGCTTTAGTATTACTAATTTCAGATAAAGAAAGTATATCTACTCCTGCTATATTTGGAATAGAGATCCAAGAGTAAGGAGCATCGGAGAATGAATTATTAGATAGTCTAAACTCTAATATTTGCTCTCGCTTACTAGCTTTTACAGATAGAGCTGTTTCTGCTGCAATATCTATGCTTGGTACATTTCTAAAGTACAAAGGTGTTTGGTGGTCTGGAATCTCACCTGAAGTAATTCTTTGTCCGCCACGTGCTGCGTAATGGTAATAGAAATCTTCATAATCTACTTTTGATTTTACTACCATAGCTGCAGCCTTAGCACTTGCTAAGTTATTTACAACCTTTGTTTTGCAAGTAGCCTGCATATATAATCTGAAATGGCCATCATAAGCATTGTCTACAGAAATTTCACCAGGAGGCAAGTGTCCTGCTTGTCCTTTAGGTGGATTGGTATAACTATACACTTTATAAGTGCCATTATCACTTTCTAAGACAAGATTTGATATTGGTATATCTATCTGTTCTGTATCAGGATATTTTTTCCTATACATATAAGTAAATTTATTCACATAATTTACTGTACTAGGTATAGTGAATGTCGCTTTTTTAACAAGGCGAGCAGGACGGAATTCATCGGTAAAGTAGTTACCTGCCGGATTAAACCTACGTCCCGAATGCACCTGCCAATTACCAATATCTTTAATTTCACAACCAAACAACTCATAGTCATTAGTTGCTACGGCTGAATATAATCCTGCAAAATAGAAGGTAGCATATAAATTAGCCCCGCAGTGTAATTGTGCTGTATGATAGCCTTGCGGATTTTTAGTTGTATCAGTAGCAGGATTGTTTAAACGATAGTAAAAGCTCTCTCCTCCTGATTCAACATCTTGAGAAGCAGTATATCTATCTTCTCCATTAGTAAGCTGATAAGTAGCTACTGTGGTAAAAGTGCCATTGGCAGGAATACCTACTAGAGGCAAGGCAGAAGTAAGATTCCAAAGGAAGTAGTCTCTTTCACCTACAGTAGTTTTAGCAACCACTCCTGCAGCGTTTGCCTGTAGGGTAACCGAATGTGTACCTGTATTAAAAGTGATAAACTTAGGGGTTACCTTTGCGTTTTTGGCAAATGAAGCAAAGTAATACAAGTTGTTGGTAGTAACTCTTAGTTGCTTACCTGTAGAAATTACTTCAATATCATCTAAGTATAAAGCGCGTTGGCGTTGCAGTTCTGATATTTGAGAGCGTTGTGCACGTGCAGTCATAGTGTGATCAGTCCATCCATAAGAGTTATCAGCACGTTCAATCTTAGTGCTTAACATCTCTGGACCATCCACTCCACAAGGAGAAGGACAAACTGTAATAATTGGCTTATTTGTTACACAAACCAAAGGTATTTCAGAATAAGTATTAGTTGCCTCATTCTTATCTAAATATAAAACTGAGTAATCTAAGTTTATACTTGTGCCTGAACAGTTTTCTAATACTACATCAAAAGTAACATAACCATATTTATCATCGGTTGTAGTATAGTTAAAGGTACCTCCTGCTGCTACATTATTCAAACTAATTGGCGCTTCTTTAGAAGTTCCATAAGCATCAGCTTTATAGAATTTCACATTTCTTAGAGCTACTCCAGGAGGAAGTTTTATTTCATATTTATATCTCTTATCACTATTCTTATTAGCTTGCCCTTTCAAGCGCTGACTAGCATAAAAACCTGAAACGTTAAAAGTAGCCATAAGATACCCTGAAGTTTCAATATTAGGCAACAACTGGTTAGGCAATTTTGATCCATCACCTACACTACTTAACAAGCGTGTAAAAGTATATGAATGTATGAATGCATCTCTTCTAGGTGCTGCTGCTCCACACACACTCTTAGCGTTTATAAAAGTAACAGGAGAAATATTCAAGCCTTTAATAGAGCTATTCATCAAGCAGCTCAGAGGTTGGGTCTGTACATAATCAAAACGCAAAGTAAATGAGGCATCTTTCTTAAGTTCTCCTCTAAAACCATCACCATCGGCATCAGCAAAACCAAAATCCTTACTACCATAAGTAGCATCAGTAGCACTCAAAGCAGGAATTTTACTAAAGTCTATAACAATCTTACGATCCTGTCCATTTGGAGTGCTAAGTGCAGCTGCTGGAACAGGAAGCTCAGTAGCACCATCTGCTGATACCAATCTAATATTGGCCGGTTTATGAGTAATAAACCTCTGCTCATTCCAACGTTCTGCCACATCAAGAGTTATATTATAAGCAGTAGGGTTAGCTCCAGGTCCATTGTTTTTATATTTCAAGGTGAAAGTTCCCAAAGTATTACCAGTAAGCCCTTGTTTCCAAACAAAATAAGTGCTATTACTATCTGTATCTAACTCTATAGAAGGCGTACCTGTTTTAATATCTATATTTTTAGCGTTTGAAGTAGTTTCAAAAATTTCATTATCCTTACCCCAATGAGCATGATAAGTATTTTTTCTACCAGCAGTACACTTCTTTATGGTATAATTCTCAGTAATTGTAACAAATCCATTATTAGCTAAATGTACATTAGGCACCTTGTACACAGTCTTACCATTAATAGTCATTGATGTGAGTTTGGTGTTATTATACCAAAACCCATTTCCTGTTACATCAGCAGGGTAATCTACGGAAAAATACACATCTTTTACTGTACCATTACCTGTATTGCGAATGTCAAAAGTTCTGGTATGGGTTCCTACATCTTCGGAAATAGGACTTCCAGTAAATTGCACCGCAAGTGTTGGGCGTTGCAGTTGGTATTTTGTTTCATTTTGCTTAGCTGGCGTAGCTGTACCATCTATTTTTAAAACGGCTGTATCCAAAAAACCTTCGCCAAAGCTGGGGTTGGATAGAACAGCCTTAGTAACCTTACGCTTAAAACTTACAGTTACCACAGCTCCAGCTCCCGAGCTAATTGTAAATACTGGCTTATTAGGAGCCGAGCCCGCTTTCCACGTAACAGTACCTCCGGTAGCGGTTAGCCCTTGAGCATATTCAATGCCAGCGGGTAGTGTTACCTCCAGCTCACCACTTGTTTTGCCAGTAGGCATATCCAAAGTGATTGTTACTACTCCTGCCGAAAAATCGGCAGTGTTAGCAATGTGTACAGGGCTTTCAGTAAGAACACTTACTACCTGCCCCTTAGCCATTATTGTAAATAGCAAAAGAAAAAGTGTACAACACTTAACCCATTGTTCTTTTAATGATCGCATTTTTTTCAATTTTTATTTTTGTAAAAAGTAAAATATGTATATATATTTAGGCGGCAAAGTTAAGACTTTTTTCCCAATTAGCAAAAAAACATTTCTAATTTATACAGATTGAAAAACACACACTACCCAAAAAACTACTGGTAATCTATCTCTTTTATTACCTCATTCATCACCTATTGAGCTACCCCACACTCCTCACCTCCCGTCTGCTGATAGTTTCATACACAAAAAAGCCCCTCGCAGAAATGCGAGGGGCTTTTATTATCAGTACTATATATACTAATTAACAATTACTCTAAACTCTGCTCCGGTAGCAACGTCCTGACCATAGTGCTCACTAAGGGCAGTAAAACGTATGTAACGTACTTTTACAGGTTTATCAAATAATACTTGTTGCGGACTACTACTGTCATTGAGTGCACCTGCTTTAATAGGTTCACCCCAGTTCTTACCGTCTTCGCTTACGTGTATTTGGTAGTTCTTCACTTTACCACTCCAGCTATCATCACGTTGGGTAAAGCTAAAGCCTTTTATTTCGACCATTTTACCCATATCAAAATCGACCCAGTGAGGGTACTTAGCTACAGTTACTGAGTAGGCAGAGTGCCAAATAGTATTGGTATTACCATCGACTAAGTTCTTGGCCTCACCATCAGCAGTTTCTTCACTACTTGCAAATACTACTTGCATTACAAGACTCTCGGCCTTATCATAAGTAACAGTATACTTTTGGTTTTCTTTGCCAGTAAACCAAGCACTAATAGTACAAGCCTCGGTATGCTCAAAAGGAGCTTGGTATTTTTGTGGCTTACCATTATTGATGCTATAATAAATATCAGCATTAGTATAACCACTGCTAATACTTACTATCCCTACTTTGGTACGGCTGATAGCCAAAGGTTTTTCACCATTAGCCACTACATTGGCTACCTCAGCCAAGTTACTTTTGGCTGGGCGTATTACAAAACCAAAGTTATGAGCTCCTGCAAAGCAACGGTCACGCAATAGAGGGCGAGGGCCACAGCTGTTACCACCCAGACCGGTAGTACCTGTGTTAAGCTGCAAATATACTCCGTCGGATTCGGGCAACTGGTAAGGGTGTCCTGCCAAAGTCATATCAATGGCCTTATAAGGCAAGGCAGCTACTGATAGTGGCTCGGCACCAACAAACACAGCTCCTGCGCCACGCAAGTTAGTAAGGGCAGCCCAACGGGTTTCTTGGTGTTGTCCCATATCTTGGGGTTTAGGGAAAGGAGCTACCTCTGCCTGTACGCTATTATTGTAAAGCCCTACAAAAGCCCCAGTATAGCGGTCGGAATAGTTATCATGCTTACCACGTCCATAGTAAGTAAAGTTATTGTACTGTTTAGGCAGTTTTACCAAGTACCCTAATTGTGGTAATACCACATTAGGATCGTTGGAAACTACACTAGCTTGTAGCTCAACCGAGCCATCAGGGTATACTGTAAATATTTGGTTGGTAGTGAATTTAAAATCGTTCTCACCAAACTTCTTGTCGGTAAGTTCTTCAATTGTATTTCTGCCACTACTAGCACTACCGTGAATTTTAGCAGCATTAGGCGCTTGTGATTCTACGGTGAAATAGTATGAATAGCTACCATTACCATTGGCTTTCACATTATGAGCCAAAGCCTTGTGCTGTAGGTTATGCAATCCGTTTCTAAACCATTGTTCAAACACCCAGTTGTCATTATTGGTGAAGGCGCGGAAAGCGTTTAGGCTTAGGTTGCTATCATCAATAATAGTATTATTACCGTATTGCAATCTGCCTATAGTACCTTTCTCAAAATCAAACATTACTGAGAAGTCTTTACCTGTTACCATCTTCTTATCAGGGCTAAGCTGTAGTGCCTCACCTTTAGCTACTTCCGATAGTACAGGTATGTTATTAGCCTCTTGTATGCGAAACTGCTCACGTGCTTGTACAAAGCCCTTAGGGCACCAAGGGCGGTCGGCAGCTTGCCTAAACTCCATTTCAACATAATACTCGGCATTACTATCCAAGCGTTTTGGCTTGATAGTTACAGTACCTTTTAGCTGTGGTTTTAATGGCGAAAGATCAAAAGAGCGTTCTTCTACCAACTGACCATTGCGGAACAATTTCCATACACCTTCATAACCTTCAAGAGTTTCAAAGTATGCTTTGTTCTTAATCTCAAAAGTATCATAAGACAGCATTTTCACCCCTATGTTTTGATAGACTTTTTGTACTTCATAGTACTGTGGTTTTGGAGTTCTGTCGGCAAAGATGATACCGTTCATAACAAACTGACCATCATTAGGGAAATCGCCAAAATCACCACCATACGCCTCATAGCGTTTGCCATCGGGGGTATAGTTATAAATAGCTTGGTCTACCCAATCCCAGATAGCGCCACCGCATATAAAGTTAGAGCTTTCAATAGCTTTCCAATAATCGGCAAGGTTACCTACTGCATTCCCCATAGAGTGTGCATACTCGGAGATATGGAATGGATATTTAATTTTGTACTTACCCGTAGCAGCTCCTTGCACCCAAGCTACTGAAGGATATTGGTTAGACCCCATATCTACAATATCGTTATTGCGCTCATATTGTACAGGGCGGCTGGTATCAAGGGTTTTGAGGTGGTTATAGGCTGTTACAAAGTTCTGACCAGGACCTGCTTCGTTACCCAAAGACCATATTACAATAGCTGGTGAGTTATAAGTAGCCTCCACCATTTCAACCACGCGGGCTGTGTGTGCTTTTTCCCATTCTTTAGGGTGAGAAAGAGATTCTTTGCCGTAATAATACTGGTGAGATTCAATATTCGCCTCATTCTCTAAGTAAATACCATATTTATCACATAGGTAGAAGAAATAAGGATCGGGAGGGTAGTGTGAGTTACGCACGTGGTTGATATTACCGCGTTTCATCAGCATTACCTCATCTTCCATTTGCTGGTGGGTAAGTACGTGCCCTTGTGCAGGGTGGGTTTCGTGACGGTTTACGCCTTTAAACTTAATAGTTTTGCCATTCACATAAAAATAACGACCTGCCTTGCCGAAAACATCATCTTCGGCTTTGGTATCTTTAATCTCTACCTTGCGGAAGCCGAAGTATGTAGATACCGTTTCTACTGCCTTACCTTTCTTATCCTGTAACTGAGCTACCAACACATAGCGGTTAGGTATTTCGGCACTCCACAATTCAGGTGATTTTACGCTGAGCTGTGTTTTTATCTTTTCAATAGCATTGGGTCCTACTGCATTAACGGCTGCTTCGCCTCTAAGCAATGGCTCACGGCGCACCTCGTCCGAGTATAGTAAGTTTTCATACACACTATAAGCCAACTTATAATCCTTAGCTTCTTTCTTGTTCAAGTTGCGTACTTCGGCAGCTATATTTAATTCCCAATTCTTAAAATCCTGACTTTCGGTAAGTACATTCAGATTAAGTATCTGCAATTTGGGAGTAGAACGCAAAGCTACTGTGCGGAAGATACCTGGTAGGCGGAACATATCTTGCGACTCTAAGAATGACCCGTCAGAGTTTCGGTACACCTCTACTGCTATTTTGTTCTGTCCTTTTTTCAAGTATTTAGTAATATTGAATGACGCAGCATTACGTGAGTTCTTTGAAAAGCCCACATATTGCCCATTAATCCACAAGTAAAAGAAGGAATCTACCCCATTAAAATCGATAAATACCTCACGCCCTTTCCAAGAGGCAGGGACTTCGAAATAACGGATGTATGAACCTACTTCATTTCTGTACTTGTAGGTAGTCCAATTCTCAGGTGGGGTACGCATTACCCCCTTGCGCCAGTCATCTACCTTGCGTTCGTGATAAAATATCACAGGTTGGTTCACATAGATAGGCAAACCGTATTTTAGGGTGCCATCTTTTTGGATTCCTTGCACGTTCCAGCTAGAGGGTACGGGTATCATATCCCAGCCAGAAGCATCATAGTTGGTTTTGTAAAAGTTCACAGGGCGCTCTTCTGGAGTTTTGCACCAGTGAAAACGCCATTGGCCATCCAACGACTGCCAATAGGGTGACTTTTCAGGTAGTACTTGTGTAGCTTCTTTTTCGCCATTGAAGGAGAAAAAGTATGCGCGAGGGTACTCCTTATTAAGGGAAAGTTCTTCTACTGACTCCCATTCTTTCCCAGAGGGAGCGGCTTTATCGCCGTAGGCAAAGCCCCCTAAGGGTTTGTGCTGTGCCATCAGTAATGGCGACATAGCCAGAGCTGCTAAGGTGCCGCCAATTTTCAAATAATTTTTCATTGATACGTATAATTTAATTAGATAATTAGTCTGTTTTATTGGGCTGAGTGCCCTATACCATAAGCATTTTATGAGAATGCTACAAGCAAGGTATTTACTTTTAGTTTTTCAATATTTTGCTTTTAGGGGGCAAAGATAACAAACTATTTACAATAAACAATGATTTATGAATAAAAAAATCCTACTAAATCATAACACTTAGTAGGATTCTTTTTTTTCTTTACCTAAATAGGCTCATTTTCTTCAATTTTTCCACTATCATCCTTTTTGCGCAGGAGTCGGCGTTTGATAAGATCATTCAGGTCTTTTCCTTTTACCGAGTAGGTATTAAAGAGTAACATAGGAGCAATGACCCCAAAGGCCAAACACATTGTAATGAAGCCAGTTTGTAGTCCTAATTTTACGGTTTTAAACAATAAGGATAGGGTCTCTTCCTGTGGTGTTTCGATAGTTACTATCTTGATGATATTCATCATAAACTCATACCCGAGCTTACCAGGAATCATATTAATAACCGCCGGAATGGTAAATACTATTGGCGGGGTATGCACGCGGTGTGCGAAGTAAACGGCTAATAATCCTACGGCACAAGCCCCGAAGAAAGAGGTAATCACTATCTGGCCAGGCATAATAGTTTCCAAAAGCATAAACTTAATGCCCCAGCCTATACCGCCGAGTAGCCCTGTAATCCACAAGGCGCGGCGTGGTGTATTAAACAATAAGGCAAAACCTATGGATATCCACATCGACCAGAAGATGCGTACTCCTAACTCTAAAAATGCATCAAAGAAGTTCATAACCAAATAATAGTAACGCTAAATAAAAACCTAATGAAATCATAAACACTAATATAGCCGAGTGCGTAAGCTTAGCCACTCCTGCTACTACACAGCCCGAAAGCATATCAATAAACCCATTGATAAGCGGCACCCCTGGCACCAACCACAGTACACAAGCCGCAAGGGCATTATGGTAATCCTGTACCCCAAGCAAGCGGAAAATACTCATTACCGATACCGATACAAAAGCTGCCCAGCCCCAGCACATATATACGTTGAACTTGCGCAACTGCAACACGCGCCTACCTGCCAAGCCTATCAAGGTCGCCAAGAACGACATACCAAACTCGGCATAACTGGCGTGCTTCCCACCAAACACATACGCCAATGAACCTCCCGCTACGGCTACAAAAAACCACATAACATACATATTGTAATGTGGGCGAGACTTGATGGCAGCTACTTGCTCTTCAACCTCTTCTATCGTTAGCTTCTCTTGTACTGCCTCCCACGACAGAATACTAATATCCGAAATGGCATTAAAATTAACCCCGTGATGCGGAATGGTACGGGTAATGTTTTCTTTCTCACCCGTCTTCATATCGTGCACCGTAATTACTATGGCAGCGTGTGAGTAAAAGGTTTCGCAATGGTAGTTCAGTGCGTTTGAGATGCGCTCCACATTGCGTTCTACCCTGCGGGTGTTGGCACCGCTTGAAATCAGCAGTTCGTTAATGTCGGCAAAAAGCCTTGCCGCTCGTTCTATTGGTTTCATATATTAATTTAATGGAGAGTTTTTTGTGTTTAAAAACCTTTTTTCGAGCTGCAAAAGTACAAAATAATTATTGAAAAGCAAGTGTTATAAGGTAGGTTTTACAAGGCTCATTACAGCAAGCCTCTCCCAAAAAACACCTCAAAAATAAAGAAAACACAGCCTTTTACACTTTTTATTACCATTTCTTCAAAAATCACCCACCCCACTCATTCCCCTACCTCCCAATCCCTCTTCCCTAATAATCAACCTATTACATCTCCACCCTCTCACCTACTATCTCCTATCTCTTACCTACTTTAAACGAACCTATAACGAAGGATAAACGAACTATAAACGAAGGATAACCCTCACCCCCCTAATTCCCAAGCCATTAACCCCCAACCCCTCCCCTTGCATAATCCGTAACCAAAACCCAAAAATCTTACATTATTCTCACTCTTTTCCCCTTTTCACCCTATTTTTGCCAACACCCCCCTATACCCTATCTCCTGCCCCCTATCTCCTATCCCCTATCTCCCAACTCAAATTTTGTTTTTCAATAATTATTTCGTATCTTTGCGCCATATTTACTTTCAATAACATTTATGAAAATTTACGATGAATTTATAGATATTGTTTTTGGCGAAAAAGAAGTAACCATCTCACCCGAGAAAGCAAAAATTATCAATGAAAGCTATCTCTTTTTAAAAGAATTTGCCGAAAACAAAATCATCTACGGCGTAAATACAGGCTTCGGCCCTATGGCGCAATACCGCATTGATACTACCGATCAGCTACAACTCCAATATAACCTCATCCGCAGCCACGCCTCAGGCTGTGGCGATTATTTCGACGAGGAAACCGTACGCGCAGCTATATTATGCCGCCTCAATAGCCTATCACTGGGCAAATCAGGCGTGCATATAGAAGCTATCGAACTGATGCGCGACTTGCTAAACCACCGCATCACACCCCTTATATTCCAGCATGGAGGCGTAGGCGCCAGTGGCGACCTCGTGCAGTTGGCTCACCTCGCCTTAGTACTCATAGGCGAAGGAGAAGTATTCTACAAAGGCAGCCGTAGGCCTACTGCCGAAGTATTTGCCGAAGTAGGCATCAAACCGCTACAAATACACTTGCGCGAGGGGCTTTCCCTGATGAATGGCACCTCGGTAATGACAGGCTTGGCTGGGGTCAATGTGTATTACGCCGAAAAGCTATTGAGCTGGACAGTAAAATTCAGCTGTGCTATCAATGAACTGGTGCAGAGCTATGACGACCATTTTTCATTTGAACTAAACAGCGCCAAACAGCACATTGGTCAGCAGGATATAGCAGGACTGATGCGCGAGTTTCTAAAGGACAGCAAGCGCACCCGCAAACGTGCAGAACACCTTTACCAAGGGCAGCACAATGAGGCTGTTTTCAAAGAAAAAGTACAAGAATACTATTCCTTGCGGTGCGTACCACAGATATTGGGTCCAGTAGCAGATACTATATTGCGAACACTACGCATTGTCGAAGAGGAACTGAACTCAGCCAACGACAACCCTATTGTAGATGTGCCTACCAAGCAGGTATATCACGGGGGTAACTTCCACGGCGATTATATTTCCCTTGAAATGGACAAACTCAAGCTCGTAGTTACCCGTATGGCAATGTTAGCCGAACGACAGCTTAACTACCTCTTGAACCCTAAAATCAACGAGCTTTTACCGCCATTTGTCAATGCAGGTAAATTAGGCTTTAACTTCGGTATGCAAGGGGTGCAGTTCACCGCTACCTCCACCACTGCCGAGTGCCAAACCCTCTCTACCTCTATGTATGTGCATAGTATCCCGAACAATAACGACAATCAGGATATCGTGAGTATGGGTACCAATGCCGCAACCCTCACCCGCAAGGTGATAGAGAACGCTTTCCAAGTACTGGCCATTGAGGCTATCACCATTGCGCAGGCTATTGATATTTTGGGGTGCTATGAGGAGCTTTCGAGCACTACCAAAGAATGGTATAACGAAATAAGAACCATTATCCCATTCTTTAAAGAAGATATGGTGTTTTATCCTTATTTGAAGGATATGGTATCGTGGTTGAAAAAATAGAACAATGCGAATACTATTGTTATTATTCATACTTTTTATCTTAAAAAACTGAAAACCAGAGGTAAAAGACCCTACCGATGCCCAGATGATAAATCATTTTATTGAGGTGTCAAAATATTAAAATAACTAATGAAATCGAAGATGGAAACAACATTAAACAACAAATTAAGAAAAAAGATGGAGACAAAGAAAGAGCTAAAGAAGAAAAAAGAAAGAAGAAATAAAATTGCTATTATTAGCTTATTAATCTTTTTATGTTTCACTACATCTAATGCACAAGAACATTGTGATTTTGAAGATTTTATTAAGGAAGAGATGGGCTATACAAATGGCGTTTTTAATAGCAAAGGAAGACTTAATTTAGGGAACATTGATATAAGTTCAATGCTCTCTAAACCATCTTTTCCTTATGGGGTTATTCCTTATATTGGGTTTATTGATATAAAGATTAAAAGAAGATTAGAGATTAATTTTCTAAAAATAGAAAAATCAACAACAAATGATAGTCTTTATATAGCAAAAGGGAAAACAAAAGTTGGTAAAAATGTAAGATTGTTTGAAGGAGATATAAAAATCAAACATGTATATTTTTTTGCAGAGCATTCTAGAGGAGCAGACGATGAAATGGTGGGGAAAATAAAATCACAAGGAATTATCATTGCAGATTATCATTTTAGAGAAGATAAGAAATTATCAGCTACGGGTATCTTTGAAGGAAAGGTTTTATTAAGATGGTATGTTAATAATAAAGGAGTGTTTTTATTTGATGATATTGAAGAATATTCAGATGACTATAGAAACAACCAATTTGTAGGGACTTGGACAAGTTATAAGACAGGAGTTAAAAAAGTAGCTAATTGGGGCATTTGTCGCATCCCTTGCTCAGGAGACTTAGATTGGGGTGCAGCTGAATTTTCTCCTGCTCCTGAATATAGAAAATATGGTTGGGAAGACTATAAACCTTAAATAAAAAACCCTTACCTTTGCAAAACAAACAAACAAGATAGAACAATGAACAACCTACTCACCCATTATCCTGTGAATTGGATAGACGGAATGAAGCTAAGCAGCAGCCATTTTATTGCTGTGCAGGACTTTGTTACCGACAGCGTTAGAGATGCCATAGCCTTACAAACCATAGACCTTAACTATGGCTTACAACCTGTGGTAGGCGATTCGGTAAAGATGCACGTGCTGTTGGATCACTACAACCAGCTGCAACTAACCCTTGAAGAGTGCCACGCAGTTACTCCTAATGGAATACGTATACAAATCAGTGCCTCACAAGAAGGACAAACCTTAACGCTGAGCAAGGATATGACAGAGATGAAGGGTAATGCCATTTTTTCTGTTATTACTAAAGTTGAAAACTCTGAAAAAATATTGCTATGAATTATCTTGTATATTTTATTATTTCTTTTCTGTTTTTTTCTTGTAGTAAAAATATCAAAATATCCGAAATGGATAAATCTTACAATGCTAGAATTTTACAGATTATGAATGAAAACTCATCTTACAAGTTTAATTATTTCTACTATGAAATAAAAAACTATACCCATAAGGATTATAGCAAGGTAGCATATGAAATAGAAGATTTTGTTGATAATAGTTATATTTCATCTATTGCGAAAAATAAAAGAGCAGAGATATATTGCTTTTTTTATACTAAAAGATGGTGGTATAGGAGAATTAACTTGAATGATACCGAAGAAATTAGCGATAATGGCTTAATTTACGATAGAGATTTAATCGCATTAGTTGAGTTCATATTAGATGAGAATAAAAATTATATTAAGAAAATTATTGTATATAATAAAAAAGAGATAATGTATGAAAGAAAAGAGATTTTGGATTAAGTTATAACCAACAGTTGAGTAATTAGAAATAAAAATATGTATAAAGTCATTAAAATAGTTATTATTGTGGGTATATTAAGTAGTATTTTTTCTTGTAAAGTAGAAAAAGACATCTCTATATATAGAACAGAGGAATTCAAAAAAAAGGAAAAAACATTTAAACTTTCATTGGATGAAGCAGGGCAAAAATGTATAAAATATATTTTAAAAGAAGAAATAGCTAATGATGGTTTTTTTGAATTGGATATTATATATGGAGATTATTATATTTTTAAGCCGAAGTGGGAACCATATAGCTTGAAAACAGCAAACTATAACTTATCTGGTATTTGGATTAATGGGAACACTGGGGAAATAAAAGAAGTTAAAACAAATAAAAGTATTGAGGTCATACTAGAAAACACTAGTCATATATCTTATACGAGAAGAATTGAGAAAGATAAGGAGGAAAATTGATGAAAAAGTTTCATTTAGTTTTAGCTATAGGGTATTTATCCTTGAGAAGTGGTAATTACTCCTTCTCCACCAAATGCCTTAGCTCAGGGTCGTTAGCGATACGTTCTTTTTCGCGTTCAATGATTTCAACGACATCTAACTTTATTTGGCGGTAATTGGCTTCTACCTGTTCTTTGGTAGTGTCGTTCACGAAGGATTTTCGTATGAATTTAAATTATAACTTATGAAAAAAGTATATTTATTAGCTATAGCTATTTTAATGTTTAATTGTCATAATGCACAAAAAAAAATGGGGACACAACAAATACCCTTGGAAAAACAAATAACTTATATGATTGATTTAACATTAAAGACCCCTCACGAGCTTTATATCAATGATATATTGGCAGTGAGTCGCTCACGAGGTTCAAACGCCGCCATAGATATAAATCCTTATGTATTAAAAAATGGGAAATACAAGATAAAGTTAAGGCTATTGCCTTATTGGCATTTGAATGAAACTACAGTATCTAAATCAGATATAGAGAATGCAAGACTTTTTTTTGGCAGCTACATCAGAAATAAAGAGACCGATAAGATACTAAATTACAAAGCAGATGTAGCCCTTCCTATTGTAGCCCCTAAGGTAGATGTACCTTATTTTGAGCAAGAGTGGGAGGTAGAGCTTACAGAATTGCCTTATGAGTTAGAAGGTTGGAGCAAAGGTCAAGACCTTCGTAAATGGGATAAAAAAGAATTGGAGAAAAAAGTAGTAGCATACTATCAGAAGCTATGGAAAATGCTTAACGATGGAGATGGCGAAAGGTTTATGAAACTTTGGGAAAAAGCCGATGATGAAAATGCTATATATGATTATGATACAGAGATTGATGAAGCAAATAAATCTGAAATTGCCGATATAAAAAAGCATTGTGTAAATAGAATGATACCGTTGGAAGACTATGAGATGAAACTTTATGCAGAAGGAAGATTGGTTTGTTTAGAACGAAAAACACATACCCGAGAATTTAATAATTATTTCCCCTTAGATTTGAAAGGTTGGAGCCCATTAGTGCGAAAAGGTCAAGTAAGAGGCGGAGCAGAATTTCCCGTTAAATTATATTTACCTGAAGGTAGTAATGAATTTGTAATAATAAGACATTAAGGTTATGAGACAATTAGTGTTTTTGTGTTTTATTTTATTGTTTAATTGTCATAATGCACAAAATACAGGGGAAATGAAAATACAACAAATACCCTTGGAAAAACAAATAACTTATATGATTGATATAACAACCAATATTCCAGTAATTGTTTATGTTAATGATATAAAAGCTTCGGAACTTAATATGCCTTTGGGCACAGCCATAGATTTAAATCCTTATGTATTAAAAAATGGGAAATGTAAAATAAAATTACAGATATTTCCACTTTTTAGAAAAGGAGATACTTTGGTAACAGTAGAGAATATTATGAGATGTAATTTGTTTTTTGGCAGCTACATCAGAAATAAAGAGACCGATAAGATACTAAATTACAAAGCAGATGTAGCCCTTCCTATTGTAGCCCCTAAGGAGGATGTACCTTATTTTGAGCAGGAGTGGGAGGTAGAGCTTACAGAATTACCTTACGAATTAGAAGGTTGGAGCAAAGGTCAAGACCTTCGTAAATGGGATAAAAAAGAATTGGAGAAAAAAGTAGTAGCATACTATCAGAAGCTATGGAGTATTTTAAATAATGGAGAAGGGGAAAGATGGACAAAACTTACACAAAAAAGAATCAATGAAACTGCTATTTTTTATTATGAAAGTCAAGAGGAAAATCAGAAGGCAATAAAAAATAATCAACAAAATATTGTAAAGTATTGTACAAATATGATGATACCGTTAGAGGACTATGAGATGAAACTCTATGCAGAGGGGAAATTGGTCTGTTTAGAGCGAAAAACGCATACAAAGGAGTTTAATAATAAATCACCATTAGACATTAAGGGATGGAGTCCTTTAATCCTAAAAGGGAAAAAATCAGGAGCGGGCTATTATAATGTATTGCTTTATCTTCCCCAAGGTAGTAATGAGTTTGTGATAATAAGGAAATAATTTGATGAATTTTTAGTAAAACAGCACAAGTTACTACTGACCAATGGAAAGGATATAAACCTATAAAAGACTTTAATATAACTCAAATTCCTAGTAATAATGGGAAGAATTTTCCTACATTACACAAAGTAATACATCAAGTAAAGTCTTGGATACGAGGTATATATTCTTGGGTTTCAGAGTTTAATATAGACCGCTATTTAGCTGAGTATAGTTTTAGAATTAATCGTTCACAGAGCAAAGAGACTATCTTTAACAAATTAATGAAAAGAATTGTAGAACGTTCTCCCGTTTCCCAAAGTCAATTAGTATGTAGCTAAATAGACACCTCAAAAAGAATATATTAACCTTGATTCAAGTGGAGAAGAAACCCATAGAAAACAAGATGGGATAACCCCAAGTGGTGAATGGTAAAATTTAAAAGTAATAAAAAAATGAAAATACTATACATTTTATTAGCAGTAATATTCTTTTCCTGTAAAACAGAAAACAAGCAAAAAGTTGTTTATGCAGATGCTATTATAAAAACCAACGACACAGTTGTCATAGATTTTGAGGCATTTAACGAGGCAAAATTTATAGGAAAAACATATCAATATTTAGATGAGTTCAACGAATTTAAAGATTGTAGATATGGTGGCTTTGAGTTATTACCAGAATATGGAGAAAAGAAAATAGATATAGTAAAGATATACCCCAATGGGAGTGAAAATCCGCAGCTCCTCCTATTGATTGAGAATGAGGAAAACGGGAAAAACAAGATTACAGATATTTTAAATCTATCGAAAGAAAACTTATTAAAAACTGGAGAGAATTTCGTCCTCATTTCGGATAGATATATAAATAGTGGAAAGACAATCAATAAACCTATTGCAGCCATCACAAGAATAGAATCTGAAAAAGAATATTTTACAGCTATACACAAAGTTTGGAGCGTAGACTGTAAGTCAGGTAAATTTGTAGAAATTTCCACAAAAAACATAAAGGTTGAAAATGAAGAATATTATGGCATTTAAAATTCATAATAAATATAAATATTGAGGCGTCAAAATAATTTCATGTATTTGCACTGTGAAAATTAATGTATTATGGAATTATTTAAGGGACAAATAAAAGACTTTAATATAACTCAAATTCCTAGTAATAATGGGAAGAATTTTCCTACATTACATAAGATAATACATCAAGTAAAGTCTTGGATAAGAGGTACATATTCTTGGGTATCAGAATTTAACATAGACCGCTATTTAGCTGAGTATAGTTTTAGAATTAATCGTTCACAAAATAAAGAGACTATCTTTAACAAATTAATGAAAAGAATTGTAGAACGTTCTTCCGTTTCCCAAAGTCAATTAGTATGTAGCTAAATAGACACCTCAAAAATATATTGTAGGACAAGCAGAAGGGAGAGCTATACAAGTGGTTGTTGAGAAAAGAGATAAAGTAGAAAAATTAAGAACCTTAAAAAATCAATAAGATGAGGAAAATTATAAATTTAATAGCAATCACCTTGTTGTTTATTAGTTGTAACAACACTTCTAAGAAATTAGAGATGCTAAAAGAAGGCACATTTATTTATGAGAGAGAAAGAGTTCTTGAGAAAAAAAATATTACAGTTGAACAATCAAAAATAGAAATGATAAGAGAAACTAAATATGTTGTTGAAGAAAAAGTTATTTACGATAGTTTAGGTATTTTGCAAATATATGATGGTGCTTCAGAGGGTTTTATTATTCACACAAGAAATAAAAGTGATGGAAATATTATATTCAAAAATAGGGGGTATAGTAATAAAATATTAATAAATAGAAAACTGGATTGTCTTATAGATGGGAAAGATACAATTAGAAATTTTGAAGTATTTTTAAAAGATCAACTCATAATGGTCTATCCTAAAGAAGATAATAGAATTTATGTATACAAATTTAAATAATTAATTGAGGTGTCAAAATTATTATTCCTATGGCGGAATAGGTTGGGGTGTTGATAAAAATTTTCTTTATACCCAAAAGGCTTTGAATGATAGTTATACCGAAATCTGTCCACCAGAGGTAGATATGTCGGAAAAGCGTTATAATTTGATGAAGAATTGCCATTTATTGAAAGAATTAGGAGGTAATTGGTATATAGAGTTAAATTATGACAGATAATCTTTCTGACAAATACAGAATGAAATAAGACATAGAGTTATAAGAGCCACATAGGCTTCTTACCTCTTACCTAAACAAAATTAATAACAACAAAAAAACGAAGTAAGACCAAAAGCAGACAAGAGTCTCCACCCTCTTATCTCTTACCTCTTACCTCTTACCTAAATCAAATGAGAAAGTACGCTATTATTACAGGAGGATCTCGGGGTATAGGGCGCGCTATATGCGAAAAACTCGCTCAGGACACCGATTATCATTTACTTATTACTTACCAAAGTAATGAGATTGCCGCTCGCGAAACACTCGGCCACATTAAGAAATTAGGACGCGAAGGTGATATTATCCGCTTTGATGTTTCTAATCACGAAAGCACTACCAAAGCCCTTACCCAATGGCAGCACGACAATAAAGATGCCGTGGTAGAGGTGATAGTGAACAATGCCGGTATCAATCGCGACGGGCTCTTTATGTGGATGCCCGAAGAGGATTGGAATAAAGTTATCCAAACAACTCTCGGAGGCTTCTATAACGTAACCAACTTCTTTATCCAAAAGATGCTACGCCACCGCTATGGGCGTATTATTAATATCGCATCAGTATCAGGAGTGAAGGGTACAGCAGGGCAAACCAACTACTCTGCTGCCAAAGGGGCTATTATTGCAGCTACAAAAGCATTAGCGCAAGAGGTAGCCAAACGCAACATTACAGTAAATGCCATTGCCCCTGGGTTCATACGTACCGATATGACTTCGTCTTTAAATGAAGAAGACCTTGTAAAACTGATTCCTGTAGGTCGCTTTGGCGAGGCGGAAGAAGTAGCCGACCTTGTGTCGTTTTTAGTATCCAATAAGGCAAGTTACATTACCGGAGAGGTGATAAACATCAACGGAGGGGTATACAGTTAGCCTTTTACCTCAATTTTTAACGATTCACAGCGTGCTTAATATATTAGGTACGCTGTTTTTTTTCAGGTATTACTACCTCTCATTTCAAGTATTACAGGGGTATATAAGTAGTTTTTTTACAGTAGTACAATGATAGTTTTTATTTCTTTATTTGCCTTTGTTTAGAAAATTGTAAATAAAACAAAAAAAATATGAAAAAAATTTTGCCGTTTCAAAATAATATACTAATTTTACGCCGTGAAAGAACTTGACTTGTTCAAAAGCCAATAGTAATTGACTTTTCCATAAGCCAATAAATACCTATAAGTTATGAACGACCCACTTTTGCAACCATACCTCCCTATCATTAAGGGGAGGCATCAGCATTTTATACAAGTAGCACAACGTGTGCAAGGAGGGGCTTCGTCTCTATCCGATGCTTGTAACTCGCACCTCTATTACGGTTTGCACCGCAATAGCTCCGAATGGGTGCTGCGTGAGTGGGCTCCTAATGCAACTGCTATCTTTCTTCTATGCGATAGCAATGACTGGCAAAAAAATAATTATTACGCTTTTACTAAAATTAACGAACAAGATTGGGAGTTGCGGCTGCCCGCCTCGGCCTTACATCACCAAATGCTTTATAAGCTATTGGTAGAGTGGGAAGGGGGGTGTGGTGAGCGCATCCCTTCACATACTACCCGTGCCGTGCAGGACGACTACACCAAGGTATTCACCGCACAAGTCTGGTGTCCCGAGCATCCTTACCAATGGCAACACCCACGCCCTAAGGCTACAGCGCACCCACTCATTTACGAAGCACATATAGGTATGTGTACCGAGCACCAACGCGTAAGTACTTTTATAGAGTTCCGCCTCTATGTGCTACCTCGCATTGCTGCTTTGGGCTATAACACTATCCAACTGATGGCCATACAAGAGCACCCTTACTACGGCTCATTCGGCTATCAGGTAGCCAACTTTTTTGCGGTGAGCTCGCGTTTTGGCACCCCCGAAGAGTTAAAAGAGCTTATCGATGCTGCCCACGGTTTGGGCATATGCGTACTGCTGGATATTGTACATTCGCATTCGGTAAGTAATGAGGCTGAAGGGCTTAGCAAGTTTGATGGTACCGATTATCTCTATTTTCACAAAGGCGAGCGTGGCAAGCACCCTGCTTGGGACTCTCGTTGTTTTGATTATGGCAAACCTCAAGTACTAAATTTCCTGCTTTCCAACTGCAAGTATTGGCTGGAAGAATATCGTTTTGACGGGTTCCGTTTTGACGGGGTTACCAGTATGATTTACTATGATCACGGCTTAGGCAAAGCCTTTACCGATTATAGCTTCTATTACGATGGCAATGAAGACGATGACGCTTTGGTGTATCTCACTATGGCTAACCAACTTATACACGAGCTCTATCCCGGAGCGCTCACCATTGCCGAAGAAATGAGCGGACTACCTGGGCTTGCCTACCCTATTAACGAAGGGGGTATGGGGTTTGATTTTAAACTCAGTATGGGCATCCCCGATTATTGGATCAAGCTCCTCAAAGAAGTCCCCGATGAACAATGGCATGTAGGCGATATCTATTACGAACTGACCAACAAGCGTGCTGAAGAACGCACCATTAGCTATGCCGAAAGCCACGACCAAGCCTTAGTAGGCGATAAAACCATATTCTTCCGCCTTACCGATAAAGAGGTTTATACCGGTATGAGCATATTCGATCAGAATTTGGTAATAGACCGCGCTATGGCTTTGCACAAGATGATACGTCTTATTACATTGGCTACTTCGGGCGGAGGCTACCTCGCCTTTATGGGTAATGAATGGGGACACCCCGAGTGGATTGACTTTCCTCGTCAGGGTAATGGTTGGAGCTATGCACACGCTCGCAGGCTATGGAGCTTGGTTGATAACCCCGACTTGAAGTTTAAATACCTCAACGCCTTTGATAGTGCAATGATACATTTTGCCAGCAAGAGCAAGCTACTAAACCGTGAGCCTCGTGTGTTGGTGCGCGACATCAACCGACAATTACTTGTGTTTGAACGCAGTGGTTATTTATTTGTTTTCAGTTTCAACCCCACCACCTCCTACACCGATTACCAGTTTGATGTACCAGCAGGCAAATACATCACTGTACTCAGTACCGATAACCCCGCCTTTGGAGGCGATAACCGTATCGATGAAAGCGTAGAACATTTCACACAGTACACCGGCAAAGAGAATTTACTATCATTGTATATACCCGCGAGAATTGGAATGGTATTGAAATTAGCAGATTAGCAAATAAATACAACCTAATTTAATTAGTCATTCATTGTTACTTATCAATCACATATTACCCTTATTAGTTTTTCTGTGTTTCACTTGTCAATCAATAACAGCACAGAAAGCTCAGGAGTGTAATTTAAAGGTCTTTTTATCATTAAAAAGTAAAACTTTACAAGCCGATTTTTTCAAAAAGATTGATTCAGTAACAACAGTACAATACCCAAAAGGCAAAGCCCAAACAGTAAATATCACCCCAACAATACTCAATAGGTATTTAAATGATATTAAAAAAGACCTTTCACAGCAGTCTGTAGGCGAAATGATTGCTGAAAGAACATACCATTACAAGTTAGTACCCCCAGAGTTTGCCAAGCAAGCCAACAATGCGAAAAACAAAATCTATATAAGCTTTTACCCAAAAAGCTGTAATTTCACCCTGCACCTACTGTACTCCTACTACTTAAAAGAACACGATGTAGTAGTAGAGTCATCAGTAATTTATTACTTTACAATCATCAATGGGAAGATTGCAAATTTTGGGAGAAATGAAGCAGGATAAAGTCAATCAATTACATTGATATTGCTAATTGAAATAATTGTTAATTATTAATTGTCAATTGAAATATGAGTTATATATCATTTAAAAAAGATCAGCTAATTAATCTTGAATACTCACTTAATAGGGAGTTTCTTGGAACCAACCGCGGTGGAGGTTACTGCTCCTCTACCCTTGTATTTTGTAATACCCGTAAGTACCACGGGTTACTAGTTGTGCCTATCGAAAAGTTCAGAGGTAAAAACTATGTAATGCTTTCATCTTTAGACGAAACCATCCTACAACACGGGCGTGATTTTAATTTTGGAGTACATAAGTATGAAGGTACATACGAGCCTCGTGGGCATAAGTACATTGTTGATATATCGTATGAAAAAGCCTTTACAGTGACCTATCAAGTAGGTGGGGTAGTACTCAAAAAAGAAATATTAATGATGCACAATGCTCCGCAAGTACTAGTGCGCTACACATTGCTTGATGCTCATTCGGCTACTCACTTGCGCCTAAACCCACTATTAGCTTTTAGAGACATTCACTCACTTAGCAAAGAAAACCCTGTAGCCAATACACAAGCCGAAGCTGTAAAAGGTGGCGTAAAGGTAAAACTATATCCAGAGTTCCCTTACCTGTATATGCAGCTAAGCAAAGAGGCTAACTTTGGCGGAAAAGCGTATTGGAATAACAATATTTACTATACCAAAGAAAAAGAACGTGGTTATGACTACCAAGAAGACTTACTTAGCTTGGGTGCTTTTGAAGTAAGCCTTAAAAAAGGGGAAAGTATTGTATTTTCAGCCAGCTTGGAAGAAGCCGATAGCAAAGCCTTAGCTAAAAACTTTGACAAATACCTCAAAGAACGTGCAGAGCGCAATTCGTTTGAAGAGTGCTTACAGTATACCGCTTCACAGTTCCTAATTCAAAAAGCAGGTGAAACTCGTATTAAAGGAGGTTACCACTGGTTTGAAAGTAATACCCGCGACACTTTCATTGCGCTGCCAGGTATTGCCCTATCAGGGAAAGCAGATAAGATATTTGATGAAGTATTAAGCTCGGCTCTTAAATATTTCTATAACGGGCTTTTTGCACGTGATATAAGCACACACGTAGTGGACCCTGCCTTTGATGCCGACACCTCATTGTGGTTCTTCTGGACACTTCAGCAATATGAAAAAGAAACCAAGAAAACCAAGAAACAACTTTGGAAAGAATATGGAGAAACCCTTAAAGCCATATTAAACACCTACCGCAGCCGTAGCCGTAAGGATATGCGTATGGATGACAATGGGCTTATATGGAGTGATAATTTAAGTCGCCCACTTACTTGGTTTGATGCCGAAAGCAATTATGGGGCTATTGTACCGAGAAACGGCTATGTAGTAGAAGTGAATGCCCTTTGGTATAACGCCGTATGCTATGCCATAGCTTTGGCCGAAGAAAGTAAAGATAAAGAGTTCCTGGCACACTGGGCTACACTACCACAAACCATAGCAGAAAGTTTTAATGACACTTTTTGGTATGAAACCGAAAAATACCTTGCCGACTATGCCAACCACACCCACCAAAACACCGATGTGCGCCCTAACCAGCTTATAGCTTGTGCCTTGGATTACTCTCCTCTTACCGAGAAACGCCAACGCAAAGTCTTAGCAATTATCACTCAAGAGTTACTTACCCCACGAGGATTGCGCACCCTATCGCCTGAAAACCCACGTTATGAAGGTGAAAGTGTAGGAGCCGTATTTGTGCGTGATAAGGCTACTTTTAACGGCTCGGCACACCCTTGGTTATTAGGTTTATATATTGAAGCAAACCTCAAACTATACGGTGATACCTACATACCCGATGCCGAAGCTATCTTAGCCGACTTTGAAGAAGAGGTAAGAGATCACGGGGTGAGCTGTATATCGGCTATATATGATGGTAACCCACCATTCCAATCAAGGGGATGTATATCCAAAGCTAAAAACGTAGCCGAGATACTGCGCGCCCAATGGCTACTAAAAAATAAAAAATAAAAACACGAACCCTTCCCACCCCCTCGGGAAGAGGGAGATGAGAAGGACAAATAATAGCGTATGAAGAATGTAAGAGTATTAATGTTTGGTTGGGAATTTCCGCCACATATAAGTGGTGGATTAGGAACTGCCTGTTATGGTATAGCCGAAGGGCTTGCCAAGCATGGTGTAAAGGTGCTTTTTGTAATGCCCAAAGCCAGCGGTGATGAAGATGCTAGTGTAGCCAACATCATCAATGCTAGTGATGTGGAAATGTTACAAAATACCGAGAAGATTGAGGAGTTCTGGAAAAATATCAATTTTATGGAGATAGGCTCAAACCTTGTGCCTTACCTTGACCCCGAAACTTTCGCCCGTGAACGCGACCAGTACCTTAAAGAAGGAGAACGCCGTGAACGCATTTCGTACCACAACAAATTTCAGTTTTCAGGCAAGTATGGAGCAAACCTGATGGAAGAGGTATACCGTTATGCCTTAGTAGCTGGTACTGTAGCTAAAAACCATGATTTTGACGTAATTCACGCCCACGACTGGCTTACTTATAGTGCAGGTATTATTGCCAAAAAGATTTCGGGGAAGCCCCTTATTGTACACGTACACGCTACCGAGTATGACCGTGGGGGTGAGTACAACCGCAACACCCTTGTGTACGATATTGAAAAGCGCGGTATGGAAGCTGCTGATAAAGTAGTTACCGTAAGTAACTGGACACGTAACATAGTAATTGAAAAGTACGGTATACCTGCTGATAAAGTAGTTACTGTTCACAATGCTGTGGATTTCAAAACTGACCTTGAAAACCGTGAAGAGCGCGGTATTACCGATAAAATAGTTACCTTTTTGGGACGTATTACCCTGCAAAAAGGACCTGAATACTTTGTAGAAGCTGCTGCTAAGGTAATGAAACGCGTACCTAATGTGCGCTTTGTAATGGCTGGTAGTGGAGAGAAGATGAACCCCTTAGTGCGCCGTGTGGCACAATTAGGCTTGGGTACCCGCTTTCACTTTACAGGGTTCCTTAGGGGTAATGATGTGCAGCGTATGTTCCAATACAGTGATGTATATGTGATGCCTTCGGTATCGGAGCCTTTTGGTATTTCGCCGTTAGAGGCTATGCGCTCGGGAGTGCCTACTATCATATCAAAACAATCGGGGGTAGCGGAGGTATTAGATCACGCTATTAAGGTAGATTACTGGGATATTAACGCCCTTGCCGATGCTATTTACGGTATCATAACCTACCCTACCCTATCCAACTTTATGCAACGTGAAGGTTATAATGAGGTGAATAAGCTGAAATGGGAGAATGCCTCATTAAAACTAAAGAAAATATATCAAAACATTATTCAATAAGAGCCTACTATGAAAAAGTCAATTTGTATCTATTTCCAAATTCATCACCCTGAACGCCTAAGAAAATATCAGTTTTTTGATATAGGCAAAAAACACAACTATTTTGACAACTACGCCAACAGATCGGAATTAGAAGACTTGGCAGAACAGTGTTATCTGCCTGCTAATGCCTTATTATTAGACCTTATTAAGAAATACGAAGGCAAATTCAAAGTAGCGTTCTCTATTTCGGGCTCGGCTATTGACCAGCTTGAAATGCACACTCCTGAGGTAATTAGGAGCTTTCAAGAACTAGCTGAGACTGGTAATGTGGAGTTTTTGGCTGAGACTTATTCACATTCATTGGCCTCATTATCGGAAGATACTGATGAGTTTGAACAACAAGTAAAGCGCCATGCTACTACCATTAAACAACTGTTTGGCAAGAAGCCTGTAACTTTTAGGAATACTTCACTTATCTACTCGGATAAAATAGGGGAACGTGTGGCTAAATTGGGCTTTAAAACAATGCTTACTGATGGTGCTAAACACGTATTGGGCTGGAAGAGTCCGAACTTTGTGTACAAAAACGCTTTGGACGAGAATCTAACCCTTCTGCTTAAAAACAGCAAGCTGAGTGATGATATTGCGATTCGTTTTTCGGACAGAAACTGGAGTGAATACCCTCTTACCTCGGAGAAATATGCGCACTGGGTGGAAAGCAGCTTGCAAGACACTGATGTGCTAAACTTATTTATGAACTATGAAGTGATAGGTTATTACAACAATGCGCAAAGTGGTATTTTTGACTTTTTGCGCTACTTTATTGAATATATGATGGCTGAGCCTAACTATCAGTTTTTGTTACCTAAAGAAGTAGCTAAAAAGCACGCTGCTAAGGATATTTTGCCTGTGCCTTACCCTATTTCATGGACAGATGAGGAGCGTGACATTACCTCGTGGCTGGGTAATGAATTACAGAAAGAGGCTTTTAGTGAGTTATTTAAAATACAGCCGCTAGTGAGAAAGAAAAAGAATGCTGAACTTACTGAGGATTACAGTAGGTTACAGGCTAGTGAGCATTTTTACTTTATGCGCACTAAACTATTCTCAAATACCGATTACCACAAATACATCTTACCTTATGAATCACCTTATGAGGCATTCATAAACTATATGAATGTGCTGAGTGACTTTATTGAAAGGGTGAAAGATTAAGGTAGGCGGCAAGAGATAGGAACTAAAAATGGAAGTATAATAATAATTTTAAAACGCAGACAAAATGAAATCAGAAAGTGTGAAACTCAAAATCGAGAATTTCTATGAAGGGATTGTCGCTGATGATTCTGTAGAAATGTCTGTACGCAACGGATTGAACAAATCTGCTGATGCGGGGGCTACGGCAACTGCATTAGATTCTGAAGATTTCCTTTATGGGAATGTTCAAGATGAGAGGCGGAATAACACGGGGAAGCAACCTTATGAAGAGGCTGCTGATAGCTCGATGTATCTGCCGTAAAATGGTGCTACAAATTAGTACCCAAAATAAAGAACTGAGGCTACCTTCTTATAGGTAGCCTCAGTTTTTTTATGCTTTATTATTTGCATTATCTTTGGTTATCATCATCATAATAGGAGGGGAAGCGGTAGGAGTCGATGAGGTTTTTGAGCATCTGTCCTACTTGCTTGGGTAGGGTTACGCTTCCACTTCTTTGCTGCTTTATTACTCCGTCTTTTTCTTCGCCTTGAATTACACTTAGCTTGAAGAATAAACCTCGGTCTTCATCAAGTGATGCCCATATTATTTTGGAGAGCTCAAACTCTTTTAGGGAGTAGTTAAGGATGAAATAGAGCTTTTCCTGACAGACCATAACCTGTGGGAGATAGGAAGGTTGTTCTTTCACTATTTTGAGGTATAGGTTATAATCGGTATCGGACATTGTTTCTAAGAGCATTTGTTGTGCTTTGATATTGCGTTTGGTTATGCCTATAAAGAGGTAGCTCATTAAGAAGGTAAAACAGGCTGCAAAGATTACATTACTTATGAGAAGGGGGCTTAAAGTAAGTGTGCCTTCATCGGAGTAATGTAGGTATCCAAAATAGAGTATCATACCGATACCTATGAGAGGGAACATTAAGCGGTACTGCTTGAGTTGGCGCTTTTGTTGTTCGATATGAACTTGTCTTTTTTGGGGCAGCTTGTGCCTAGGTGTGTACTGAGCTACGCGTTTTTCAAAGCTGTTTTGGCGTATGAGAATAAAGTATATTAAGCTGGCAAAGAGTGTGAGTGGTATGAGATATACGATGATGTAGGGTTCCATAAATATTGTGTGGTGAATTAACTGATTTTATATCCTTTTTCCTCAAACAATTCGATGAGCTTTTGTATGTGTGCGGATCCGTTTGTTTCGACAGTTATTTGTACTTCTTTATCGCGGAAGCGAGAGAGGTTTTTGAACTGGTTATGAGCGAGCTTGACGATATTGGCACCTGCTTGTGCGATGATGTGTGTGATTTTGGCCAGTTCGCCGGGGCGGTCGGGGATATTAACGGAGAAGTTAAATATGCGATTGCGGCTGATGAGTCCTTTATTAATCATTGAGGAGATCATTAGCACGTCCATATTACCGCCGCTTACTACGGGGACTATGTTTTTTCCTTTATCTTCTAATTTTTTAAGTGCTGCGAGTGGTAGTATTCCGGAGTTTTCGGCTATGAGTTTGTGTTTTTCGGCCAGTAGTAGGAAAGCTTCGGTAAGTTCATAATCATCGACAGTAACGACTTCATCGACGTATTGCTTGATGTAATCGAAGTTAAGTTCGCCGATTCGTTTTACGGCTGTACCGTCGGCAATGGTATTGGCTTCGGGTAGAGTGATTACTTTGTTTTTTTTGAGGGCTTCGGTAGCTGAAGCTGCTCCGCTTGGTTCGACACCTACTATTTTGATAGAGGGTTTTATTTGTTTGGCTGCGCAGGCGATACCGGATATGAGTCCGCCCCCTCCTATGGGTACTACGATGACGTCGGTTTGTGGGAGTTCGTCGAGGATATCGAGGGCGATGGTTCCTTGTCCTTCGAGGACGTCTTGGTCGTTAAAGGGGTGTACGAATACGTATCCTTCTTGCGCTTCGAGTTCTTTGGCTTTTTGGTAGGCGTCGTCATAGACATCGCCGTGTAGTACTACTTCGGCTCCGTATTTTTTGGTGGATTCGACCTTAATAAGTGGTGTGGTGGTGGGCATTACGATGACTGCCTTGATGCCGAGTTCGCGTGCTGCGTAGGCTACGCCTTGTGCGTGGTTACCGGCTGAGGATGCTATTACGCCTCGTTTTTTTTCGTCGTCGGTAAGTTTGAGGATTTTGTTATAAGCCCCGCGTATTTTGAATGCGCCTGTTTTTTGTAGGTTTTCGGGCTTAATGTAGATTTGATTGCCTGATTCTTCGGAGAAGATGGGGCTGTAAATGAGGTGAGTGGGGAGGAGCACGTTTTTGAGGTGCTCACGAGCTTGGTTAAAGTTCATAAATTTTAATGATTAATTGTCCCAACGGATTGGCAATCATCGGTATAGCTACTGGTGGGGTGCTAAAAAGTTGGGGTTGTTAAATTAGTGCCGCAAAGGTACAAAATAATTATTGATATGCAAGTTTTTTTTAGGGGTGAGGAGTTAGGGGTGAGGAGAGAGGGGTGAGGAGAGAGGAGTGATGAGATAGGGGATAGGTGGGTGTTTGATAATTGAGAAAAATGGGGTGAATAGGAGGAAAGTGTGTGAATAATGTATGATTTGGGGGTTTTGGTTGTGGATTTGGCAAAGAGAATGTTTGGGGGTGGAAGGGCTGAGAATCAGGGTGGTGAGGTTTATCCTTCGTTTATAGTTCGTTTATCCTTCGTTATTGGTTCGTTTAAAGTAGGTAAAAGATAAGAGGGTGGAGGTAAGAGGGTGGAGGTGTAATGAGTTGATTATTAGGGAAGAGGGGTTGGGAGGCAGGGGATAGTGTGGGGGGAGGTGGGTTTTGCATTTTTCGCAATTTAGGGGTGTGGGGTGTGAGGGTGGGGGAATGATGGGGTGAAGTGGGGGAATGGGGGAATGGTGGGTGTGATTATTTGCTTGCTTCATATTTTTTTTGTACTTTTGTGCCCTAATTAAATTTCAATTATATGGATGCTCTTATTGCAGAACTGAAAAACAAAATTATTGAGGTGCTTAACCTTGAAGAGGTAACTCCTGAGGATATTAAAGAAGATGACCCTTTATTTGGGTCGGGATTGGGACTGGACTCTATCGATGCTTTGGAACTTATAGTGCTTTTGGATAAAACATACGGTATTAGGCTAGATGACCCTAAGAAGGGGAAGGATATTTTTAGTTCGGTAAGGACTATGGCTGAGTATATTACTGCTCATCGTACTAAATAATGCGAAGGAAGGTAGTTATTACGGGGGCTGGTATAATTTCATCGATAGGAAACTCGGTGGAAGCGAACTTTTATGCGTTGGCTCATAAGAAAGCGGGCTTGACGCGTATAAGCAATATAGATACGGCTCACGCTAACAATATAAAAGTGGGTGAGATAAAACTCACTAATGCTGAACTTAGCAAGCTGCTACACTTACGCTCATTAAATGCTTACTCACGGACAGCCCTACTGGGGATAATGGCGGCACAGGAGGCGATAGCTAATGCACGGCTTAGCAAAAAGCTGCTTACGAGTAATGTGGGGGTGGTGATGGCATCGAGTGTGGGGGGTATGGATATGACCGAGCGGTACTTTTATGAGTATGCGACTAATGAATCGGCAAGGAGGTATATTACTACCCATAACATAGGCGATGTGACGCACCAAATAGCGGACTACTTCCGGATAAAAGGACTGGTAACGAGCCTGAGCACGGCTTGCTCATCATCGGCAAATGCGATTATTACGGCGGCTGAACTGATAGCCAGTGGTAGGGCTGACTGCCTAATAGCGGGAGGTGCTGATGCGCTTTCGAAATTTACAATAAACGGCTTTAACTCACTTATGATACTGAGTGATAGCGACTGTGCGCCTTTTGACCAAAACCGAAAAGGGCTGAACTTGGGCGAAGCTGCGGCATTTATAGTACTAGAATCGGAAGAGAGTGCTAAAGCGAGAAAGGTACCTATAAAGGCGGTACTTAAAGGCTGGGGGAATGCTAATGATGCGTATCACCAAACTGCTTCATCGGCAGATGGTGAGGGGGCTTATCTGGCTATGCAAAAGGCACTGACTGTGGCTGGGCTGGAACCTAAAGATATAGATTATATAAACGCTCACGGGACGGCTACGCCTAACAATGACCTATCGGAAAGCCGTGCGCTAATACGCTTATTTGGGGAAGAGGTGCCTGATTTTAGTTCGACAAAGCCTTATACGGGGCATACACTGGCAGCGGCATCGGCAGTGGAGGCTGTATTCTCATTACTGTCATTACGCAATGGGGTGGTATTTGCGAACTTGAATTATCATACCCCGATGGAAGAGGTGAGTATACGACCTGAGACAAAACTAAAACATAAGAGTATAAACAATGTGCTTTCAAACTCATTTGGGTTTGGGGGGAATTGTAGTACGCTGGTATTCTCAAAGAACCGGTAGGAAGCTGGCGACTGAAAGAGGACAAGTGGTACCTTTGACGAGATTGGGAAGAAGAATAACATAAGAAGAAAAAAAGAATATTTCAATGAAAAAATTGGCTATTACACTGATAGGATTGGTAGCGCTTGTGAGCTGCAATAAAGAGAGCGGAGTGCTTAATGATGCTGAAAGCATACAACTAAACGGGAAGGTAAAAAGTGTGGTAGAGGTTACTACATACGAAAACTCGGAAGAGAGAAAGATTACAACTACGTTTCTGTTTAACGAAAAAGGTTATTTTACGGAAATAACACATACTTCGGCTGCTGCATACGGAACTGACACCATAAAAACCAGCACCAAACGTGTATTTGACTACAAAAATGATAATGTAGTAGAGATTACTGATGCTGATGATAACGGTAGAGAACAGAAATTCATAAAAAAAACAGATGATAAAGGGAGGATTTTGGAGCTAAAAACCGATAGCAGTGATGAGGGAGGGTATACTATTACCTACTCATACACCAATGGAGGTAAAGAGGCTACCATAACAGCTGTAACAGCCCTAAGAAAGGAAGAGCTAAAAGAAAAGGTAACTTTTGATGAAAAAGGACGAGTGCTTACGGAAATCTCACAAGGTAGAGACGGCAAAATTACTGATAAGACGACTTATAAATACAATGACAAAGGTTACTTGGAAGAGGTTATAAGAGAATTTGGCGGGGTGAACCAGAAAAGAGTAGAGCAATTTAAATATAAATACGATGCAAAGGGCAGTGCTGTGACTAGAGAGCTGTATACTAATGGAGAAAAAATTAATACTAGCCAACGCACTATAGAATATTACTAAGAAAATAGTATAGAAAGAGAGATGTTACAGCTTTTTTATCATTCGGCTTTGGAGGCTGGTACAGATGAAGCAGGAAGAGGCTGCCTTGCCGGCCCTGTAACGGCTGCGGCTGTGATATTGCCTGCTGACTTTAAGAATGAGCTACTAACGGACTCAAAACAACTAACAGAAAAGCAACGCTACTTACTTCGGCCTATTATAGAACAAGAAGCAGTGGCTTTTGCAGTATGCCACGTGCTACCGGCAGAGATAGATAAGCTGAACATTTTAAGGGCATCGATCACGGCAATGCATCGCGCGATAGATGGACTAAAAGTAATACCTGAATTTATAGCTGTAGACGGCAATAAGTTTGTACCCTATAAAGATATTCGGCACGCCTGTGTGGTAAAAGGTGATGGGAAAATACAGACAATAGCAGCGGCATCGGTACTAGCGAAAACGTATAGAGATGACTATATGACGGCTTTGGCAGAGAAGTTTCCTGAGTATCATTGGCAACAAAACAAAGGGTACCCTACCCCTGAACACCGCAAAGCTATAGCTGAATACGGGGCTACAGAGCACCACCGCAAGACATTCCGCCTATTAGAAGAGCAACAACTAAAATTATTTTGATAAACAACAATTTACACTTATGAAAAAAATAGGTTTTATAATCATTGCGGTTGCGACATTAGCAAGCTGTAGTAAGGGAATTCCTGCTATTAACGATGTGGAGAAGAATAACCTGAGAGGAAAGGTGAAGCGGATGGTAGAGGTTATAAACAATGAAAAGGCGTTTCCCTTACACTTAAAAGATTCGGTAATTTACTCTTTTAACGAGAAAGGTTATCTTACTGAGGTAGTACAACATTCTAAAATAGGAATAGAGGGAGAAGGGCCTAGTTACAGTTCGATAACGACCTACTACACTTATAATCCTGAAGGAATGAGCAGCATAACATACAATAATAATACTGGCGATGTTATGGAGCAAGTTACTGAAAAATATACTCCTGAAGGATTAGTACTTACGAAAGTGATTAATGATAAGGATAATGGTAGAACTACCACCCTACAACACACTTATAACCATGACAAGCGAGAAGTAGAAGCAATAAGCAAAACAAGTGGCATTGATAGAACAGAAAGGGGGGTGCTAGAATACAATAAACAAGGACGTATTATAAAGGGGACATATTACATTCCACCTTCAAAAGAGCCTACAGTAAAAAGCAACACTTTTTATAATAGCAAAGACTATATAGAACGTAGAGAGTATTACTATGCTTTAACTGAAAACAAACAGGTAGATACTTATGAATATAAATACGATAGCCAAGGTAGTGCTACTGAAATAAAGGAATATATAGATGGTGTGCTTAAAAGTACTACTAAGAGGGTTATAGAGTATTATTAAGAGGGTTATTTTTTGGCTTCTAAAACTGTTAATAAAGATATAAAAATGTTAAATGTTATACTTTATTAGCTAAAAAAGTATGGTGGTATAAAAAAAAGAAGTATATTTGCTGCAAATTTATAAGTTTTATCCTTTCACTATATAGGTGTAAAGGAAGCTTATAACAACTAACAATATAGCAAGCAAAATAGTTAAAGTTAATTTTTATCGACAATGAAAAAAATAGTATTTTTACTTTTGGCAGTATGTGCTTTTGCTGGTAAGAGTGTTGCACAGGAGCTAAACCTCCCACAACAGAACCAGTATTTGGCAGACAGCGAGTTTTTAATAGCCCCTACTTATGCAGGTATTGGGGACTTTGTACGAATTCGTTTATCGGGTATTACGCAATGGGTAGGAGTAAAAGGAGCTCCTGATTACCAATCACTTGCAGGAGATATGCGACTTGGAGAACGCAGTGGTGCAGGTTTAATGCTTTACAATGACCGCAATGGGCATACCTATCAGCGTGGTGGTAAAGCTACTTTTGCACACCACTTGACACTTGACCGTTATGACAATCACTTTGTGTCTTTTGGTATTTCATACGCTTTTAATACTTTTAAAATTGATATTAACAAGTTCAATAAAACTATTTCGGGTAATGACCAAGCAGTAACTAATGACCGCTTTACTGTAAACCACAACTTTGATGTTGGGGTATTATACCGTTACAAAAACTGGTATGTAAACCTTACTGCACTAAATATTTTGAATAAAGATATTGAGCGTTTTTACCAAGAAGAACCAAAAGCACTTCGTAACTATATGGTTTATGCTGGTTATAGATACAAAGCAGACAAGAAAGCTACTTTTGAGATAGAACCTTCTTTGTTATACCAGTTTTATGAGAGTGATGGACGTTCTACCACGGATGTGAATCTTAAATTCCGCTGGATGGATTTGGAAGATTACTATTGGGTAGGAGTAAATTACCGCTCACTAAATGACCAGATTTTAAAACCACTGAACATAGGTCCTATGGGAGGTATTAAGAGAGGTATGTTATATTTTGCTTATTCATACCAGCTTACTTTGAATGAGATAATAGGATACAACTCGGGAACTCACGTGATCACTTTGGGTCTTGACCTATTCCAAGGAGTTAGTAACTGTAAGTGTGCGCAACGATAACAGGCAAAATGGAACAGATTATCTTAAAGAACATACGAGTGTATGCTTATCATGGATGTTTGGCTGAAGAAGGAATGATAGGCAGTGATTATAGGGTAGACCTAAAAGTAAGTGCTGACCTACAAAAAGCAATGCAAACGGATGCTCTTAGCGATACGGTAGATTACGTACATCTGAACAAAATAGTAAAAGAAGAAATGGCTATTCGTTCTAAATTATTAGAAAATGTAGCAAAGCGAATAGCAGACCGCATACTGGATGAACTCACTGATATTCAGAAAATAACACTAAAGATTGCGAAGATTAACCCACCCATAGCTGGCGATGTGGCAAATGTAAGTGTAAAAATAAAAGTGAAAAAAGTTTGACAGTTTAAAAAATTGTTATATCTTTGCACCCAGAATGAAAAAAAGGCATCGTGGCCGAGGGGTTAGGCGGAGGTCTGCAAAACCTTATACAGCGGTTCAAATCCGCTCGATGCCTCACATTTTAAATAAATATTCCATCAATTAGTAAAACCTCACAGCAATGACAAATGTTTTAGACAAATTTATTCAGGACATGAAAACAAACGTTCCTGGATTTATAGCTGTTTCAGTTACCGAAGTACGCTCAGGTGTATCTTATGGTTCTGATACTGTAGACCCTAGTTTTGATCCTAACCTTGCTTCTGCTTACAACCTCGAAGTAGTAAAAGCTAAACAAAACGCTTTGCAAGTATTGGGGTTAGCATCAAGAGAAAAGATAGCTGATATTCTTGTTACCCTTACTGATCAAATTCATATTATTGATATAGCAGCAAGTGGTGGCTACTTTATCTACTTAGCGGTTGACTCAACTAAGGCTAACCTTGGTTTGACACGTGCGCTACTTTCTAAATACAAAAAAGATTTAGCTGCTATTTTCTAAAAATAGCCTAATATATTTGTTTGCATAGTATAAAGTGTTATAAAAGGGGTTACTCAATACATCTTGAGTAGCCCCTTTTTATTATTTTATGGAAGAGAAAGCTATAAAAACCTATACAGTAGCTGAAGCAAAACAGAAGCTGGAAGCCTATTGCGCGTATCAAGAGCGTTGCCATCGTGAAGTGCGACAGAAACTGTACTCTATGGGAATGATACCGCTGGCTATTGATGACATAATAGTCCATCTTATTAAAAATGACTTTTTAAATGAAGAACGTTTTGCCCGTAGCTATGCTAGAGGGAAGTTCCGGATAAAAAAATGGGGTAAAGTGCGTATAGAACGCGAACTGAAAGCCCGTGGACTATCGGGGTATGTAATTGAAGCGGGACTGGAAGAAATAGACGAAAATGAGTATATAGATACTTTTGAAATGATAGCTGAAAAGAAATTTGCAACTATCAAAGAGAGTAATCATTATAAAGCTAAAGCTAAACTGGCTAATTACTTACTATATAGAGGATGGGAGCCAGACCTTGTTTACGAAAAAATTAATGAATTGTATGAAGAGTAGAGCACAAGAATCGACTAACGCGATAGAGCGTATGTATGTAACAATGAGGCACTTGTTCACAAGGGGCTTTTATAAGCCTATGGGGGTATCGGGGGAGGCTTTGCGCGAATCACTATTAGTACTGCGCCCTGAGATATACGGCTCAATAGCTGAAAGTAAAACAGAACTAAACGGGCTTATTTATGTTCTTGACCGTTTGCCAGAGGGTATTGAACAATGTAAGTACATCAACCTTATTGCAGATGAAGGGTATCGGAAATCGCATTTTAAGCCTATTATTCCGCCCAAAAGACGTAGAAACTGCTATCGTATTGATGAGCAGCAAATGAACATTGAAATTACCCGTGGGAGATCGGATATATATGATGTGCTTACACATCTTACATTCCTTTTTGTTGAATCGCACAAAATAGCAAATCGTACCCTTTTGGAAGATAATAAAATATCACACGACTGGGAAAAATTGGAAGCTGCTGTAGCTAAAAACAAACTGACTTTGGCTGAACGTGAAGCTTCATTCATACATATAGGTAACTTATTAGGGCGTACTTTTGAGGAGGTATTGGAAGCTCATAAAGCGCTTGCTACCTCTACCCTACCCGACCGCTTTATTCATATTGTGTATTGGTTAGGCAAATTAGCCTTAAACGAGCGCCTGAATGATGACAAACGTACTATTACTTTTAGCACTGTGCTACGCGAGCGTTTGGGTCATCACCTACATGGTGAGATATGGGCAGAGCATTTAAAGCATATTCTGTTAAAAAATGGATTGCTACATCGCCCATTACATATTATTAGTGCGAATATGCACAGTGTAATGAATACTTTTTTTGCACGTAAAGCGCTTGCTAATGAAGTGACAGCTGAGACTGATATTGAGCTTTATGAGTTGCTAAGTATGCACGAAAGTGAGGGATTGCGCAAAAAGATTAAAGAGTATGCACACGAACACGGAATGATTTCGGTAGATGATACTTCGGGGACTAATATAGATGTACAGCTGTTTGACACTGCTAAAATGGACTTTAGTGGTACTCCTTACTCGTTGGAGGGACTGGAAGATGAACAGAAGCCTGTGCTTTTTGTGATGGATTACGCTTTTGGGGAGCAGGCTTATGAGACGATTGATGAATTATTAAAACCTTATCACAAAGGAGGTGAAACGTACTTTATGAATGTGTTTTCATTATCTATAATGGGTAAGGCGGGCATATTGGAAGGTGATAAGGGTGATTTAATGATTCCTACTGCGCATATCTTTGAGGGTACGGCAGATAACTATCCGTTTCATAATGAATTTGCTAAGGCTGACTTTGAGGGGAATGGATTAAAGGTGTTTGAGGGCTCGATGATTACGGTATTGGGTACTTCATTGCAGAATAAGGATATTTTAAAATTCTTCCTGCACTCGACTTGGAATGCTGTGGGATTGGAGATGGAGGGTGCTCATTACCAAAAAGCTATTCAATCGGCATCGAAAATACGGAAGAGCATTCGGGAGGATGTGAAGGTGCGTTATGCTTATTATGCATCGGACAATCCTTTGGAAACGGGTAGTACGCTTGCTTCGGGGGGATTGGGTACCACTGGGGTAAAACCTACTTACTTGATTACAAAGAAGATTTTGGAGCAGGTGTTTGAAAAATAAAAAGAAGTATTTGCTTAAAACTTACTGCAAAGTATATTTTTAGGGCTGAGTCCGTTGGTGGACTTAGCCTTATTTTTTTGGAATAATGTAGGAGATAAGAAGGAAAGAGGATGATTTGTTTATTTTTTGGGATATAGTGAGTTGTGAGAGTGTTCCAACTATCCTTCGTTTATAGTTCGTTTATCCTTCGTTATTCGTTCGTTCAAACTTATGGTGGAGTAAGCTACTATAAGGAGATAACTATCTTTCGTTTATAATTTGCGATATACTTAGTTATGGCTGTCGTTTGTTAAGAGTTTTCTGTTGTTGGGGGGTGCTTAGATGTGGGTGCTGACAGGGTGGGCTGATGCTTTGGAGTAAATAAAAGGGTGGTGAATGGTGCGGGGTGGTAGGTGAGGATTTTGGTAGAAAAATGGTTATTAAAAAGAAAAAATCTCCTTGCGGTAGTGTGCAAGGAGATTTTTGTTTTGCAAAATTAATTAGGTTATTTGTTTTTATTTTGCTATTTGTTTCGTACTTTTTGTTCCCATTTCCAAGCTGAGAGCATTGCTTCATCCAAAGAACTTTGGGCTTTCCATCCAAGTACATTATTGGCTTTATCGGTATTGGCATAAGCGGCTATAATATCACCTGCACGGCGGCCTACTATTTGGTAGTTAAGCATTTTGCCAGAGACACGTTCAAAGCTTTGAATTACTTCTAACACGGTGCTTCCTTTGCCGGTACCTACATTGAATACCTCGTAGTTTTGGGTGTCCTTACCATCTAAGAGGCGTTGTAGGGCTATTACGTGTGCTTTTGCTAAATCGACTACGTGGATATAGTCGCGGATACAAGTGCCATCGGGGGTAGGGTAGTCGTCGCCAAAAACAGAGAGCTTTTCACGTAGGCCGATGGCTGTTTGGGTGATAAAAGGCACTAAGTTTTGGGGTACTCCTAAAGGTAATTCACCTATTTCGGCTGATGGATGCGCTCCTATTGGATTGAAGTAGCGCAAGGCAATGGCGTGTAGGTGAGGGGTTACTTTGCAGGTATCGCTAATAATTTCTTCGCAAATTTGCTTGGTATTACCGTAAGGAGACTCGGCTTTTTTCACTGGAGCGTTTTCGGTAATAGGCAACTCATCGGCTTGCCCATATACGGTACAGGAAGAACTGAAGATAAAGTGAGCTTTGGGGAGCTTACTGAGCTCTTGTAGGAGGTATACTAAGCTTGTGAGGTTATTTTCATAATAGAGCAAGGGTTTTTCGACGCTTTCGCCTACTGCTTTGGAGGCGGCGAAGTGAATTACGCCTTGCACATCGTGATGGCGTTTGAAGAAGTCTTGTACATCGGCTTTATCACGAAGGTCGAACTTCTCAAACGCGGGTGCTTTACCTGTGATTTTAGCGATATGTTCTTTTACATTTTCTTGGGCATTGGAAAGGTTATCAATAATAACCACATCAAAGCCTGCATTTTGTAATTCAACAACGGTGTGTGAGCCAATAAAGCCTAAGCCACCGGTTACTACTATTTTTTTCATTGGGTTATAACTTTTGATGTTTCAAAAATGTTTTTTGAATCAGTTATTGGGAGGGTTATCTCATACAAGACTCTCTCGGCATCGGCGTATTTTTTAACGATTAAAATAGCAAAATAGGCGGCAAATATCTTGATAGCTTCAGCAATTACACTTGCGATACCTATGTTGTAAAAATCGTCTATATCATTAGCCGAAAGGGAGATTCTAAATGCGATATAGTGGATAACACTCCCTAAAATAAAGAGTGACCACCATATAGGTAGTATATTATCAGAAAGATTATCAATCTTTCTGTTCTTAAGAATAAAAAAAAGGCGTGTTTCGGTAAAGAGTTCTTTCATTATGCTAAATGGGATAAAAAAACTCATAATAGGTATAAACCAACCTCCTGCTGCCCACCCTTCAGTATAATTGAGAGGATTTTTTATCAAGTGCAGGTTATAATATGCCCTGCGGAACCACCTGATAAACAGAATACCTGTAATAATGGCAATTACGGCATTGATAATAGCAACAATTGTGTTTATAGTATCAGAGGTATCTGCTTTTTCTTGGAGTTCATATACATTACCTCCCGCTTGTGCTACAGCTTCTATTTCACTAATAATAGAAAGCTGATATATATCACCAAAGATAAGTATAAATTGAAAAGCAAAGGTAACCCAAAGGGCATTAATTGCTTCTTTAGCTCTGATAGAATTAACTCTTAACATTATAGCATATTTTTAGGGTCTAAAATAGTGTCTAACTGCTCTTTAGATAATAATTGATGCTCTAATACTAAATCATATACTGACTTACCGGTTTGCAAAGCTTCTTTAGCTATTTTAGTACTGTTCTTGTATCCGATATGCGGGTTAAGGGCTGTTACAATACCTATACTATTTTTCACCATATTAAGCATTACCTCACGATTGGCTGTGATGCCTTCTACACACTTGGTACGGAGGGTATCAATAGCGCGTTCTAAGAATACAATAGATTCAATAATACATTGGCATAACACAGGTTCCATTACATTTAGCTGTAACTGACCTGCTTCGGCAGCAAAAGTAACAGTAAGATCATTACCAAATACTTTAAAGCACACTTGGTTTACTACCTCAGGAATAACAGGATTTACCTTACCTGGCATAATAGATGAACCTGGTTGCATTGCGGGCAAATTAATTTCATTAAGCCCTGCACGAGGCCCTGATGATAACAAGCGTAAATCATTACAGATTTTAGAAAGTTTCACTGCCATACGTTTTAGGGCTGATGAATAAATTACGTATGAACCTGTATCAGGAGTAGCTTCTACTAGATTAGCAGCAGTTACAAATGCCTCACCTGTAATCTTAGCTAAATTCTCAGCACATAGCTTTGCATAGCCTTTAGGAGCGTTTAAGCCTGTACCAATAGCAGTGCCTCCCATATTAATCTCTAAAAAGAGATTAGCATTGTTTTGTAGGCGTGCTATTTCTTCTTCTAAGTTGGCAGCAAACGCTTCAAACTCTTGTCCTAAGGTCATAGGAACAGCATCTTGTAACTGAGTGCGTCCCATTTTTATAGCATCAGCAAACTCTTTGCCTTTATTGCGGAAAGCCTCAATAAGAAGACGTAGTTTCTCAATTAGGCTTTGGTTCATCTTAATCACAGCGAGCTTTACTGTTGTAGGATAAGCATCGTTGGTTGATTGTGATTGGTTCACATGATCATTAGGTGAGCAGTATTGGTATTCCCCTTTTTGATGTCCCATAAGCTCTAAAGCGCGGTTAGCAATCACCTCATTGGCATTCATATTTACTGAAGTTCCTGCACCTCCTTGAATCATATCCACTGGAAACTGATTATCATACTTCCCGCTAATCACCTCGTGGCAAGCCTCCGAGATGGGTTTTAGCAACTCATTAGGTAACAACCCCAAAGCATTGTTTGTTTGTGCCGCAGCTAGTTTCACATAAGCTATGGCTTTTACAAACTCAGGATAATCACCCATCTTAGTGCCTGTAATACGAAAATTATCTATAGCGCGTTGTGTTTGTACGCCATAATAAGTATCGGCGGGCACTTGTAATTCACCGATAAGGTCTGATTCTGTTCTAAACTTTGTCATATTTTTTATTTTTAATTAATATGTAATTAGCCAATTTGCAAACTCTACAAATTGGCTAATTTACTAATTATTTAACTCCGTGCATCATTTGTTGTAGTTTCTTATTAAGTAGTATCATACCTAAACCACAAAGGATGACAAAAACAGATATTGAAGTGAATATAACACTTGCTCCGTGTTCTTTTACAAATGAAGCAATAACTCCTCCAGCTGCATTAGCAAAGAAAGCTGCCATCATCCAAACTCCCATTAAGATACCTGCCAAACGTGGAGGCGATAATTTAGTCACAATTGATAATCCTACTGGCGACAAACATAGCTCTCCCACTGTATGTGTTAAGTAAGTAAGCACCAACCATGCCAAACTCGCTTTTATAGCCACATCTTCAGGATCTGATCCTATGGCTCCTCCTCGTTCATACACAGCTCCTATCATAAAGAAGAAACCTATACCCAAAAGCACCATACCTGCTCCCATCTTGAAAGGTGTTGTCAGGCGTTGTCCAAACTTTGTATTCCATAATGAAGCAAATACTGGTGCCAAAAGTACAATAAACAATGGGTTTACCGATTGGAACCAAGCTGTTGGAATTTCAAAGCCCATAACATTTCTATCAATGTACCTATCTGTATACAAGGTTAGCGATGATCCTGCTTGCTCAAAACCTGCAAAGAAGAAGATAGCAAAGAAGAAGTAAATAAAGATAACTGCTATACGTTCTTTCTCTTCTTTAGTAAGTGGCTTGTTTGCTTCTGCCTCATTTAATTCTACAGCATTTTTCTTACCTCCTTGAGGTTTTTTGCCAAGGTCTCCTAAGTATTTCTGAGCAAAGAAAATAAATATCAACTCACTCACAAGCATCCCTATAGCTGCTGCTCCAAAACCAAATTTGTAACCAAATGACATTGCCACCTCACCAGTGTTCATATCAATAGCCGTTTTAGCAAAAATATTATCTGTAAGCAATCCTGTTAGTAATGGCGCTAAAAACGCCCCAAGGTTGATACCCATATAGAAGATAGAAAAAGCCGAGTCCAAGCGCTTATCGCCTGTCTCATACAGCCCCCCTACAAGTGCCGAAATATTAGGTTTGAAAAAGCCATTACCAATAATCAGTAGGAAAAGTCCTAAATAAAGCCCTGCGTGGGTTGTCCATGCAAATAGCACTGCCTCTCCTAAAAACATAATAAAACCACCTAATAACACCGCTTTACGCTGCCCTAAGAAGTTGTCTGCTATCCAACCTCCAATAAGAGGGGTGAAGTAAGTAAGCCCTGTCGCAAAACCATAAATAAGCGACGCTGTTTTTTCATCAAAAGCCAACCCGCCTTCTAACCACGTCTTGGTAAGGTATAACATCAAAATACCACGCATACCATAGTAGCTAAAACGCTCCCACATCCCTGTTAAAAACACAAGATAAAGCCCCTTAGGGTGCTTCTTTTTCACATTTTCTACGTTTGTATCCATTTGTTCGTAATATAATAATTTAAAAGTTTGTTTACAAATTCTGTTCTATAAATTCCGTCATCTTTAAGTATAACTGCCAGCGTGTACTACCTGTATTGTCATAAATACCATGGTCTTTATCCGGATAAATAAGCCAATTAAAATCCTTACGATAGCTCACCAAGGCATCTATAAGTACCATAGCATTCTGTACGTGTACATTATCATCTGCCGTACCGTGAATAAGCAAATACTTACCTTTCAGTTTCGCAGCGTGTGTTATAGGGGAGTTATCATCATACCCCTGCGAATTCTCTTGCGGAGTGCGCATAAACCGTTCCGTATATACAGTGTCATAAAAACGCCAATTCGTAACAGGTGCTACTGCTATGGCCATTTTAAATACATCCGATTGTTGGAACAAGCAGTTGCTCGCCATAAATCCTCCAAAACTCCATCCCCATATCCCTATCCTATTCTTATCCACATAAGGATAATTGCCTATTATTTTTGCAGCTTCAGCTTGGTCTTGCACTTCTTTCTTGCCAAGTTCCAAATAAGTACATTTCTTAAACTCCGCTCCTTTAAAGCCCGTACCTCTGCCATCTACACACACCACTATATAGCCTTTTTCAGTAAGCATACTATGCCAAAAATCATTCATATCCCACCAATGATTGGCTACTTGTTGTGAACCAGGACCCGAATACTGATACATAAGTACAGGGTATTTCTTAGTAGCATCAAAATCCTTCGGCTTCAGCATATAAGCATTTAAAGTCCCTTGCCCTGTCTTTATCTCAAAAAACTCCTTGTTAGCCAACTTATAATACTGCAAATACTCCAAATACTGCTTGTTATTTAGTATTTCTTTCACCTCACTACCTGTCTTAGTTTGGTACAAAGCATAACGCGGAGGGGTCGTAATACTAGAATATGCCAAAATATAATAACTAAAATCCCCACTAAAAGTAGCGTTATTAGTCCCTATCTCTGCCGATAGTAACCGCTTATTCTTCCCATTAAGCCCTATCGCATAAATAGCCCTATTAATACTCCCCTTCTCTGTCGATTGGTAAAACAGTTGCTTCGTCTTAACATCATAACCATAAAAGTTTGTCACCTCCCAAGCTCCTCGGGTCAAAGGCTGCACCTTCCCCTGAGCCGTATAGTGGTACAAATGATTATAACCATCCTTTTCCGACTGATACACAAAACTATTATCTGCCAAAAAATGTAAGTTATCATTAATTTCCACATACGTATCACTCTTCTCAGTCACAAGTGGCTTCACTTCCAAGTTATCTACATTCACTTGTACCACCTCCCAATGGTTTTGGTGCCTATTCAAAGTCTGCACCATCAGCAAATTCGCCTTCTTGCTAAACTGCACACGCGGAATATAATAAGCCTCCAAAGGCACCTCCTTCGTCTTCCCTGTCTTCAAATCATACAAGTGCAATGACACTTCCGAGTTGTTCTCACCCGCCTTCGGATACTTAAATGTATTATAAGTAGGATACAAACCATTCCCGTAAATACTCATCGAAAACTCAGGCACCTTGCGCTCATCAAGCCGCACAAATGCCAAACAGCTCCCATCCGCATTCCAATCAAACAGTCGCACCACACTTGCTTCCTCTTCATATACCCAGTCCGAGGTACCATTTATAATCTCATTCTTTTTACCATCAGTGGTAATCGCACTTTCCTTGCCAGTAGCAAGGTCATAAAGATAGAGATTGTTTTCCCTTGAAAAAACCAGTCTTTTCCCATCTGGCGATAGCGTCGGGATACTTATTTTCTTATCCGAAATACGTTGTATCTTCTTACTCTCTATATCGTACAAATAATAATCCGCCAAAAATGAATGCCTGTAAATACTCTCCCTGTTAGTAGCTATAAGCAATTGCTTTTCATCAGGACTGAAACTATAGTCACTAATCCTTCCTATCCCGAAGTCTTTAGCCACAAATAGGTCTTTCACCTTGCTCAAAGTAGCAAAATCGTATAATGTGATTTGGTATGAACCCTTCTCGCTATTGTATTCCAACACAGTATACTCTGCCGAGTGCTGCAAAGCACGCAGGTTATACATACGCTGCGGGTAAAAAGCCCCTTGCCCCCAAATAGCATCAAGCGTAATAGGCGCATTTTGGGCTTGTCCCAAAGCCATCCAAAAGCCCATCAAAAACAATAATAATCTCATTTTTTTAACACATTTAATGGTTATACAAGCTCATTTGAGCCGTCAATATTATGAATAATTTTTGATATAGACACTATCTTTTAACAAGTTTTTTTTTATCAATTTCTTACTTGTTTGATTATTAGATAAATATAAAAACCTATTTTCTATTAATTTAAACTCTCCCTTTCTTTTCCCTTTGCCTTTTTATGAAGAAACACCTAAAAACACCCCCTCTTAGGCACTCTTCTACTCCTCCCTCCCGCCCCTCATCTCCCACCCGCTCCTCTTATAATTTTCCCCCACCATCCCAACAATTTCCGCCCACTCTCCACCCTCTTTCTAACTACCTTTCTCTCACCCTCCACCCTCCTTTCTCTCTCCCTCCATCCCTCCCCTACCCCGAACGAACGAATAACGAAGGATAAACGAACTATAAACGAAGGATAGTTAGCGAGCTGGAACAGCTAAGTATGTCGCGAAGGATAGTCAGCAAGCATACACAGCCAAGTATCTCACCAAAAATAGTTGCAGCACACACTTCCTCCCCCCATCCCTTCTTACCTCTTATCTCTTACCTAAAAAAAAGGCCAGTATACAACTAAGTACACCGGCCTATTATATAGTTAGTTTATTTCTCTACTGCACCAATTTGCTCACAAACACATACTCCTCCCCAAGCAACTCTACCCAAGCCGTAAGCACCTGTGGGGCAACACCCTGTGCAATAAGCTGCTGGGCATACCCCTCCAAAAAAGGAGCCGCCTGCTCATAACTCCCCAACACAAAAAAGCTCTGCTCCGTATGCAGCCCGTGGCGTATACTTATCTCCCCCATACAAATATTAGGCAATGTATATACAAACACCGCCGGACTCGGGTAATACCCCTCACTCCCCTCTATACTCTCTCTGTGCCTCAAGTCAGTGTCCAAACTCGCACTTCGGTTTGCAAACACCAACGCAGTATCACCTCTTGCCTCAGCACCTACACCTCCCAGCAACACCTCAGCCCCCAAAAAAGCAAGCTTACTCAAATTATCCATTTTAAAGAATTTAGGATACTCTATCTCCAAGGCTTTAAAAGCATTTTTAGCAAAAACAGCAAAAGACTCCTCCTTGTCCATTTCAGCAAAAACAACCTTATCATTTAGCCAAATCGTATGATGTTCTATTCTACAAGTCATTGTCCAACATTTTAATTACCAAAGCCGTATTACTACCCCCAAATCCCGAAGCCGTTTTCAGCAAATACCTTACCCGCTGCCTAAGCGTCTCCTTCAATACATTTATAGGCTGCGATACCCCCAAGCTGCTAAAATTTAAGCTTTTTAGCAGAATATCACGCCTGCTAAAGTCTATGCTTAATAAAGTTTCTACCAAGCCCGCAGCTCCTAAGGTATGCCCAAAATAACCCTTATAACTATTCAGAGGCACATCCAGCAATCCTGCCCTACCAAAGGCAATACTCTCCATCTCATCATTGTACAAAGTCCCCGTACCATGAGCGTTAATAAGTTGTATCTTATCAGCACCCAGCTGCGCTTGGGCAAGAGCGCACTGCACACTGCGCCACAGTCCCTCACCAGTACGCGAAGGCCCCGATATATGATTAGCATCGTTGATGCTACTACTGCCCAACAGCTCTGCCACAGCCCCTTCACGCCTACAACTCACAACCACAGCAGCAGCAGCCTCACCTAAGTTAATACCATCTCTTTGGGCATCATAAGGCCTGCAAGGGGTAGCACTCATTGCCTGAAACGATTGGAACCCCGATAGCACAAACTCACTCACCTCATCCACAGCCAGCACAAGAGCGTTTTCATACACACCCCCTTGCAGTAATCTCCCCGCTACCGACAGTGCCATCGCCCCCGATACACACGCATTACTCACCACTATTGGGGTAGTAGTAATCCCTAGTACTTTGGCTATCTTCTCTGCCAGTAGGTTCAAATAAGGCAACTCCTCACCCATTCCCAAAGCACTAATATTACCTTTCGTGGTTGAAAGAATAAGTGCCGTATGCGGCCCTATAGCACACCTATCCAGCACCGGAACTGCCGAAAGCAGTAAGAGCTTCTCAAGATGTGAAAACACACCCTTTACACCCAGCTTAGCAAAAGCCTCTTCAGTAGCCTCCGCATCACATACCGAGAGTTGCACATCTTTTATCTGCCCGAAGGCAGAGTGCAGTGCAATCCCCGTCTTCCCAGCAAGCATCTCTTCAGTAGTGCTTGCCGTATCAAATCCCAAAGGGGTTACTATATTATAATCGTGAAAATACATTATATTCAAACAAATCAAGCTTCTCAAACCACAAAATTATAAAACATTTCCGAATTAACAATAAAATCACAACAAACCCCCTCTAAATACTACCAAATATCAAACCCCAACCAAAAACCACCCCATCCCTACAAGTTTCCTCATTAGTTGTTATCTTTTTAACTCCAAAAAAAAACTGCTAAGTAAATTTACTTAGCAGTTTTTTGCAATGGAAAAGTGAATGTATAGAATTTGTTTACTTTTTTTTCCTATTTAGCGTACAATGCAAATTCTGATAAACAGAAATACTTACTTCCCGCTTGAGTCTCTGTCACGTCAAAACGCAATTTTTTGAAAGGTTTAGGGCTTTCTATCTGTGGCGAGATATACAAGCCAGCATTAGCTGTTGGCATACCTTGATTTAAAGTTGTAATATCAAACCAAGTAGCACCATTATCATCAGAGCCTAACACTTTAATAACCTTAGGTTTACCATTAGCATGGTTACGGTTATTGAAACTAAGAGCAAAAATGCTTTTCTCTGCACTAAGGGTTACCACCAAGTTGTGAGCCACACCCGAAGCTGTAGGGTCATTACTCCAAGCCGAGTGGAAGTAGCTGTTAGTATCTCCATCCAATAAGTTGGCTATAGAACCTTCTCCTATTTGCGGAGCGTTAGAGCTTATCATACTTGCAGTAAGAGCCAATTTATTCTTAGCCTCTATATTTATCACAGCTGTAAGTCTAAAGTCTTTAGCTGGCAAGGTAATACCTGCTTTAGTAATATTGCTTATTTTAAGCGGTAAGGTATATTTACCTATTAGTTCACCTTTTACATTTATTTTCAAAGCTTTACTACGGCGTTCTCCTTTTGCAAAAGTAACCTTACCTTCATTCTCAATAGTATAAGCATCAGCAGGAAGATTAGCACCTGTACTGCTCACCACTGTACATTCAAAATCCCAAGGACTTGCAAAAGGCAATTCCAAGAAGAAATCATACTCTGTACCAGTAGCACCTACAGTTACTTCTTTAGCAGCTACTTCATAGTTAATAGAAGGTTTTAACAAGCGTGGACGTAATAAAAAGTAACTCTTTTCTTCATTTACAGTAGCATTACTACTTTTTATGCGCAAAGGCACTTTATAGTTATCACGGTCATTAACTTCAATGGTTTTAAGAAAAGCGTCTAACTCATCATTTTTAAAGGTAATAGTACCTTTAGCATAACGATTATTACCATCAAGGTTAAATGATGTTTGGTCTACTGTATATAAGTTTTCAGGGAAAAGTTTAATACTAGTAAAACCAATCTCTTTTAGCTGTTCTAAGGTTAATATTTCTGTTTGAACTGTTGCAACAGCATCGGGCTCACTCCCCGATTTAATTATGGTATACTCAAATTTTCCTTGCTCACCCACTTCGGTATAAAGAGTTACATCTTGGTTACCGTTTTCTTTTATCAGTGTTACGCTGTGGTATTCAGCAGGCACAAGGTCGCCATACTTTTCGCACCCTACCAATAAGATAGCACACGAAGCTGCCAAAGCAATATGTTTTAATATATTCATAGTGGTATAATATTAAGGTTATTAATAGCCTGGGGCTTGTATTAACTGAGGGTTTTTGTACACCTCATTAACGTAGATAGGCAATAAATACATACGGTTGTTCCATTCAAAAGGTTGTTTAATAGGTGTTACTGTATTAAACTGTTCAAATGTAGGATTCACTATACCATAAGCATTAAGTCCTAAGCGTTTGTTTGTACCCATAGTTTCAGGAGCAATCATCCAGCGGCGTATATCGTAATAGCGTTGTCCTTCACCCCATAGTTCTATAAAGCGTTCATTGCGCACCCATTCTGTCATAGTCATGTTACCTGTAATATCAGCTGCAGTAAGGGCAGGTACCCCAGCACGTTCGCGTATTACATTAAGGTGGGTAATAGCATTAGCATTTTCTCCTAAGGCTGCCTCACATTCAGCTAAGTTTAAGTACAATTCAGCCAAGCGGATAAGTGAACGTGGTTTGCTCTCATAGTTCCAGCCACCATTAGCATCAAATGTAAGTTTAGGCATTATCCCTTTTTGGCTGAAATAACCAGTTACGTTGTTATCACGTTGGTATTTCACAGGGTTATAACCTTGTTTATCTCCATTACGTAGTTCAATATGTAATGGTTTTCCTTGATTTAGTTTACTTGCAAAGTCTCCACCATCAAAAGCAAACCAAGCATAGAAACGTGGCTCACGGTTTACGTTAAGTTTGATAATATCCTTACGGTTAGTAACATCTCTTGATTCATTAGCTATACCAGCCGATTTGTACCATTCTGATTCTGGCGCAAAAGTAGGGTCATTCGCAGGGCGTTTACCATTTTTGGTATAAAAATAATGTATAGAAGTATTTAACACTGGCGATACACCACTATAATAACCTACGTTTTGTTTATTTGTACGAGTAAATACGTGGTGAGGCACTTGTCCGTATATAAAGTTACCTTGGTCAGCCGATGGCCATACTATTTCGTGATTACCTTCAGAGTAACGACTCACAGTAAGATAACGCATTAGCATTACTTTTTTCAAGAAAGCTTTTCCTTCAGGAGTGTTTTTATCTACACCAGGCACATAAGGTAAGTCTATGTTTCCACGTGTGTACATTTCTTCATCTGTAAATAATGAGCAACCTCCTTCTCCCATAGCATAGTCAAGAGCCTCTTGGCAAGCTACTTTAGCACGTTGCCATTTGCTTGCATCATAAGTTTTGCTCACTAATTCATATCCATAACCAGGAGTTTCAAAATTAGTGTTCTTCCAGTTAGGATAAGGGAAACTACCATTCCATAATGGCGAAGCAGCATATACTAATAAACGTGCTTTTAAAGCCTTAGCTATAGTAGAGGTAGCACGTCCCCAGTTTTCATTTTCTTGTTTAGCTGGAAGGTCTGCTGCTACTTCATCAAATTTGTTTACTACCCAATTCACTACATAGTCAAAGTGATAACGTCCTTTATACTCTTTAGCATCGGTATTCATTGGGGTAAAAGAATCTTGTATAGGGCAAGGACCATAAGTACATAATAGCATCATATGGTAGTAAGCTATCATAAAGTTAGCTTCTGCTTTCCATTGCTTCTTTTGTGCATCTGTTACCTCACGTGCATTATCTATTTGGCTTAAGAACAAATAGCATTGTCCAATGAATTTGTAATAGTTATTACCCCAACGCCAGCCATCAGCAACCGAGCCTGGAGCGTTAGTATTTTGAAGAATACGGTGCATACCCTCATTCCATAACGGAGGCAATACATATTCATCCGAAGCTCCTTCCAAAGTACTATAGTAGTAAGGGCTAGCTATCCCTGCATAACAAGAATACAAAAACTTCAAAGTACTATCATAATCTTTAGTAGCATCAGGAAGCCCCGCTTGTTCAGGTGGCACTACATCCAAATAATCAGAACATCTTACGTTAGCCAACGCTATCATTGCCACAAGCAACAAGCGTAAGAAATTGCCTTGTATATATTTAAAAACTTTCATATTAATTCTGTTTTAAGGGTTAAAAAGTAAATTGGAAACCTAAGCTGTAAATACGTTGCAATGGATAAATGTTCCAAGCCAATTCAGGATCCCACAGTTTAAACTTGCTAAATACTGCCAAGTTATTACCTGCAAAATATACACGTCCATATTTAAAGTTATATCCTACTGATAACTGTTTGAAACGTAAGAAATCACCATCACGTAACCAATAAGTACTATTTTGATCATTGTTAGCCACATCTCCTTCTTGTAATCCCAAACGTGGGTATACAGCATTAGGATTAGGATTAGCTTCTGTCCAACGGGTATCAGCTATATGTTGGAATACGTGGCGGTCATTACGTCCAAACGGAGTAGTAAGACCTGTCATTATATTGCGTTTGGCGGCTCCGTTAAAGAAGGCTCCAAAGTCAAACTTCTTGTAAGTAACAGTAAATCCAAAACCGTATTGAATACGAGGCACTCCTCCATATTCCGAAATCATAGTTTGGTCATTGCTATCTATCACACCATCACCATTAAGGTCACGGTATTTAATATCTCCTGGCATAGGCTTGCTACCTAAGTTTTGTTGCGGACTGTTATCTATCTCTTCTTGTGATTTGAACAAACCTTCTGCTATATAACCTACTCGGTGAGACATAGGTCTTCCAGTACGTATTTGCCAAGGATATTTGAAGTATAAGTCATCTATATCCACATATTTGTTCTGAGTGTAAGTAAAGTTACCTTTTAAAGATAGGTGAAGGTTTTCATTCAGCTTCTTGTTGTAGTTAGCACTAAACTCAAATCCCCAGTTATCTACCTTACCTTTGTTCACCCAAGGCTTAGCTTCATCATATCCCAATTGTTGAGGAAAAGCTTCACGTTTTAACAAAATATCGTAACGTTTGTCATAGAAGTAGTCTGCAGTAAAGGCTACACCAAACAAGTTAAAGTCAGCACCAATATTTAGCTTTTTAACTTTTTCCCAAGTAGCATTTTCTACAGCATAGTTTTTAACTTTAGGACCTTTTTTCAAGGTATTCAAATCAATACCTGTAGTATAGCCATAACCATTTTGATCAAACAATACAGTATTAAGATATAAGAAGTGTTCAGCTCCTGCTCCAAGTCCTGTTCCATCTTCACCAATCAAACCATAAGAAGCACGGAATTTTAAGAAGTTCATATATTTCTTAACTGGCTCATAGAATTTCTCTTCACTTACTACCCAACCAGCAGAAACTGCAGGGAAAAACTCAAAACGAGCTCCTTTTTTCAAACGCTCAGTACCAGTATAACCAAAGTTACCTTCTAATAAGTATTTAGAAGCATAGTTATAAGTAAGACGTCCTGAATACCCTTGGTTACGGTGAGGTAACACATCCGATTTATATTCACGTTGAGTGTAAAGTGCCATAGCATCAAAAGAATGATCTCCTACTTTACGGCTATAGTTCAAATTACCTTGCAAATAAAAAGTTTCATCTCCACCTTTTGCAATAGCTGATTGTGCAATATACTCAGTACCTTGATTTAACCTCTCTAAGTCATAAGTTCCAGTAGCAGGGTCATACGAGCCAGATTTTACCATATAAGTATATGGGTTAATAGTACGAGTATAATAGTTCTGACTCCAGTTCTTAAAGTTAACAAGTACAGAACCTGTTAGCCCTTTAGTAATAAAATCAAAATCTTGGTTTACTTTCAATGATGTATTCAAAGTATTTTGGCGTTCTTCTCTAAATGAAGTATTCATTGTAGCAAAAACGTTCTCTCTGTATGATGTACCTGTAATTACCGAACTACCATAACGAATGTGAGTATCACCAGGTTGTGCAGGGAACATAACAGGGAAGTTCACTGGGTTTGAATCTAATAATTTTCCAAATAATCCACTGTTATTATAGTTACCTCCTAAATGTTTACGTATTTGTGCATTCATACGTAACTCAATCTTAGTACTAGGAGTAAGTTTGTAAGTAATGTTATTCTGGAAGTTGTATGACCAGCGACTAATTGAGTTATCCCAAGAATACAATTTCTTAGTTTTTACCAATCCTTCATCATGGTTAGCTTGTACACTCATATAGTAAGTAGTTTTATCACCACCCCCTTGTACGTTAAGGTTAGCACGGTGGGTAAGAGCCATATCACGGAAAAGCACTTTTTTCCAATCTACATCTGGATACACATACTCATTTACATGATTACGAGTATTATCAATCATCTCTTGAGTATATTTGGTCGAACCTTGAGGGTTACGAGTAAGTAGCGCCTCATTATAAAGTTCCATCCAAGTAGCACCATCCACAAATTTAGGGAAGTTCATCGGTGTATTGAAAGATTGCTCATAAGTTACACCAATACGAGTTTTCTCATTGTTCTTACCATCTTTAGTCTTTACAATAAGCACACCATTAGCACCACGTGATCCATACACTGCTGTTGCTGATGCATCTTTAAGCAAAGAAAAACTTTCAATAGTTTCAGCAGGAATATTGTTAAGGTCGCTAGCCGAAATCTCAATATCATCCAAGATAATAAGCGGAGTAGCACGCCCACCAAAGGTACTGATACCTCTGATATAGAAGTTAGATACACTACCAGGCTCCCCACTTCCTGTGATAGAAATAAGACCTGCCAACTGACCTGCTAATGAGGTAGTAAGTGATGATGTAGGCATCTTAAGGTCTCCACCTTTAATACTCGTAATAGCCCCACTCACACTAATCTTGCGTTGGGTAACACCTCCTGCTGAGACTACTACTTCTTCCAACTGCTCGTTTTCCGATTTCAGTTTTACATCCACTACCCCTAGCTTCCCTACAATTACCTCTTCAGGCTTAAAGCCTATGTAAGAAAACACAAGTACATCTTTAGCACCGCTTACTTCAATAGAGTAGTGCCCATCAAGATCTGTGATAACCCCTTTCTTAGGCTGCCCTTTGATAAAGACGTTAACGTCAGACAAAGGACCTCCTTCATCCGAAACGGTACCAGTAATAATTCGTTTGGTTTTGGTTTGCCCATAACTATCTGTCGGAGCAAAACTAATCAAAACCAACAAGCATAACAATAATCTTTGAATCATACATTCATTGGTTTGTGATAACGGGTAAGTTATCGGTTAATACTCTGTTTTTTGGTTTTTAACATATTTCGTTTTTACGTAATTTTTATTTCACTACGAAATAACGCCGCAAAAATATGTAAGTTTTTTAATATAAAAAAATATTTTGACAAGTTTTTTGTGAAATATTTAACAACCATTTATGAAATAGCTGAATATTAAGCTATTATAAAAAGCAACCTAAAAAAAGATGTTAAGAAAAACGTTAAGAAATAAACAAAAACCACAAAAAACACCTTCTTTACCTTCCTTTTTACAACCAAAAAAACCACAACCAAAAAACATTCCCACCAAAAACACCCCAAAAAATAACCAAAGGAAAGTTACCAACTCAACTCAATAAGCACCCTCCAACAAAAAACCATAACCATATCTTGAACGAACGAATAACGAAGGATAAACGAACTATAAACGAAGGATAGTTACCAAGCTCCCGCAGCCGAGTATTCACAAACAACAGCTGTAGCCTCCCAAAACCTACTATCCTAAATATCACCACTATCCCCCTTCCCCAACTATCCATAAGAACTCCATTTCCTCATAATTTCTTAATAAAATCTAAATTCTGGCACAGAATTTGTTACTTTTTGGCAAATATTGCATGAAAGAATGAATTGAAAACATTATTAACGTAACTAATTAATAATTTTTTCAATATGAAAGTACAAAGTATGTATTTGAAAAGCAGCCTGTTAATTTTAGCTGCTATCACCCTCTTTAGCTGTAAAAAAGAGGACAACAACACTCCCCAACAACCAAAATTAGATGCTAAAAGCCTAAACGCCTACGTAGCCAAACTACCATCAGTAAAACAAAGAGAACCCTTCAAAGAAAGAGTTGTTTCTTCCAATACAGCACGCACCGCTGCTCTACTCGATGATTATATGCCCATAGCCGCCACCAAGTACTATGAGCAAGCCAAAGAGTATGAAAACCAACTCCTATACGCCGATAACGAAGAAGCCTTCTTCCCAGGCGCTATGTTCAAGGCAAAATCAGTGGTTGATGGCACTTATAACACCATTTTTGCACCCCGCAAGCCCTACACCATCTCCGTATCACTTACCGGCGATAAAACAAGCACTACAATCAAAGAAGCCAAACTATCAGCCGCCCGCGATGCTATTAGCGAACTGCTAAACAAAAACTTCAATGCCCCTCCCGCCAACATCACCTACGATAGCTATGAGGTACACGACGAACAACACCTCAAAGTCGCCTTAGGAGCCAATTACGAAGGAGCTATCAATAAAGTAAAAGGAAGCGTAGGATTTAAATACGACACCGAAAAAACACGCTATATCGTCAAAATAGAACAAGTATTCTACACCATCGATGTCGATCAACCCGAAAAACCATCCGACTTCTTTAGCGATAATTTCGATTACCAAAATGCCTTAGGAAACGAAAAACCTATCTACATCTCATCTATTAAATACGGACGTGTATTGCTCTTAGGCATTGAGTCTTCTCTCTCTAAATTAGAAGTCGAATCAAAAATTAACGCATCTTTCTTAAGTGGCAAAGCTACCGTCGAAGCCGAAGCTGCCTATAATGAACTCAGAAAAAAATCTACCATTACAGGACGTGTATATGGCGGAAATGCCAAATTAGCAGGCGAAAGCATAGGCGATTTTGCCGCCATTAGGAAATTCCTACAAGAAGGTGCCACTCTGGGCAAAGATAACTTAGGAGTACCTCTTTCATACCGTATGCGCGAGTTGGGCAGCAACCAGATTTTTAAAACTGTTATCTACTCCAAATACCAAAAAAATAATGTAGGTGCTATCGATAATAAAAAACTTGATTTTGACATTCTCGCCAAAAGAGATAACTTAGTCGATAAATTCAACAATAAAAAAAGAACCCTACACTACGTCATTAACCGAACCGATGAAAAAGGAGTAACCACCAGATCTAGCAAACTCACTTACGACCATTATTACTACGCTATACGCCAAAGAATGGTCGATTTTAAGAAAGGAGAAAGCATCAACATCGATGTACTAATACAGCAAGATAAAGGCGGAAAAATAGAGCTTACTTTCCCCCTACCCTCATTTGATGATTTAGTACGCGCTGTTATGAAGAAAAACGAAGGTCATTTATACGACCTTGATAAAGGTGCCGATCACGGTTTACGCCTACGCGATACTTCCGGACAGTACTACCTTACCATAGGTATCCAAAACCAAAAAATAAGATAATTAAAAGCCCAAAAACAACACAAAAAAAGCCCCTCGCAGAATGCGAGGGGCTTTCCTGTTTTATTACAATAAGCGCCTGATAATACTAGTTCTTTTTAAGGTATAACCAGCCTACTTCATTTTGTCTTTCATTATTCTCATTAGTATACTCTATTACATAGTAATAAGTACCCTGAGGTAATGTTTCAGGAGCTTCTATAGTTACACGTCCGTTCGAGATACCTCTAAATACTGTACGAACGTTATCATAGTGTTCAGCCTCCCATACTTTCACTCCCCAACGGTTATAGATGCGTACCACGTTATTAGGGTAGTTCTCTATTCCCGCAATATGGAAGTGATCATTTTCAGGATTACCTCCCACCGATACTCCATTGTAGATTACAAGTTTCTTAATAACCTGAATAGTTACTGTAGCTGTAGCACAACCTCCTGCGGTACAAAGCTCATACACAAAGGTATCTATTCCTGCAAAATTGTTATTAGGTCTGTATTCCACTGTACCATCTCCATTCACTACCGCTGTACCATTAGCTGGGGCTGTAGTAATGTTAGGCGTTGCTCCTTGAGGGGTATCATTGCCAAGTACGTTAATAGTTACCGGTGTATTAAGCGGAGTTGTTACTCTATCATCAACTGCAATAGGTGCTGCCGCTGGTACTCCTACCACAGTTACTGTTACAGTTGTTGCACTACTGCAGTTGCTACTGTTAGCCGTTTCACACAAGTAGTAAGTCATAGTGTATGTACCACTTGGCGTACCTGTCGGAACTATCACATCTCCACTCACTGGGTCGATACGAGGGGTTGTAGTACTTGTTGGTGTCGCAGTATGAATAGTAACACTCGCTACGGTTGCACTTTGGCTTCCTATACTATCATTAGTAAGTATATTACCTACAGTCACTGGCGTAGTAACAGTACCTGTTACAGTATATTCATCTCCTACTGTTGTAATAGTTGGGGTAGCTGTTGGGGTTGTCACTCCTACCACAGTTACTGTTACAGTTGTTGCACTACTGCAGTTGCTACTGTTAGCCGTTTCACACAAGTAGTAAGTCATAGTATACGTACCACTTGGCGTACCTGTCGGAACTATCACATCTCCACTCACTGGGTCGATACGAGGGGTTGTAGCGCTTGTTGGTGTCGCAGTATGGATTGTTACACTAGCCACTGTAGCTGTCTGACTACCTATGGTATCATTAGTAAGTATATTACCTACGGTTATTGGCGTAGTAACAGTACCTGTTACAGTATACTCATCTCCTACTGTTGTAATAGTTGGAGTAGCTGTTGGGGTTGTCACTCCTACCACGGTTACTGTTACAGTTGTTGCACTACTGCAGTTACTGCTATTTGCCGTTTCACACAAGTAGTAAGTCATAGTATAAGTACCACTTGGCGTACCTGTAGGAACTATCACATCCCCACTCACTGGGTTGATACGAGGGGTTGTAGTACTTGTTGGTGTCGCAGTGTGGATTGTTACACTAGCCACTGTAGCTGTCTGACTACCTATGGTATCATTAGTAAGTATATTACCTACGGTTACTGGCGTAGTAACTGTACCTGTTACAGTATATTCATCTCCTATTGTTGTAATAGTTGGGGTAGCTGTTGGAGTTGTCACTCCTACCACGGTTACTGTTACAGTTGTTCCACTACTGCAGTTACTGCTGTTTGCCGTTTCACACAAGTAGTAAGTCATAGTGTATGTACCGCTTGGCGTACCTGTAGGAACTATCACATCCCCACTCACTGGGTTGATGTATGGCTCAGTAGGGGTAGTAGGCGTAGCTGTATGAATAGTAACACTCGCTACGGTTGCACTTTGGCTTCCTATGGTATCATTAGTAAGTATATTACCTACAGTCACTGGCGTAGTAACAGTACCTGTTACAGTATACTCATCTCCTACTGTTGTAATAGTCGGTGTAGCAGTTGGTGTTGTCACTCCTACCACGGTTACTGTTACAGTTGTTCCACTACTGCAGTTACTGCTGTTTGCCGTTTCACACAAGTAGTAAGTCATAGTGTATGTACCACTTGGCGTACCTGTCGGAACTATCACATCCCCACTCACTGGGTCGATACGAGGGGTTGTAGCACTTGTTGGTGTCGCAGTGTGGATTGTTACACTAGCCACTGTAGCTGTCTGACTACCTATGGTATCATTAGTAAGTATATTACCTACGGTCACTGGCGTAGTAACAGTACCTGTTACAGTGTACTCATCTCCTATTGTTGTTATAGTTGGGGTCACTGTAGGTTGAGCTGGTAATATTATTGTCGCTGTACTTGTTGTACAATTTCCGCTATTTAACTTATCACAGATTTGATATACTATAGTGTAAGTACCTGCTGGTGTATTGTTAGGAACGGTTACTTTACCATCACTATCCAATGTAGGGGTACTAGTGCCTGCTTGTTTAGGGGTTGCTCCTGTAACTACCGATACATTTACAGTACTAGTAGTTGTAGTTGCTGTACCTATCTTGTCATTATCAAGTACCGACTTGGTGCTTGTTCCTGTGGTAATAGTAAAGGTATCTGGATTAGCTGTGATAGATGGCGTACCTACTACAATAGTAGCTGTACTTGTTGTACAGTTTCCTGTATTTAACTTATCACAGATTTGGTATACTATAGTATAAGTACCTGCTGGTGTATTGTTAGGAACGGTTACTTTACCATCACTATCCAAAGTAGGGGTACTAGTACCTGCTTGTTTAGGGGTTGCGCCTGTAACTACCGATACATTTACGGTACTAGTAGTTGTAGTTGCTGTACCTAGCTTATCATTATCAAGTACCGACTTGGTGCTTGTTCCTGTGGTAATAGTAAAGGTATCAGGATTAGCTGTAATAGATGGTGTTCCTACTACAATAGTTGCTGTACTTGTTGCACAGTTTCCTGTATTTAACTTATCACAGATTTGATATACTATAGTGTAAGTACCTGCTGGCGTATTGTTAGGAACGGTTACTTTACCATCGCTATCCAAAGTAGGTGTGTTAGTACCCGCTTGTTTAGGGGTTGCTCCCGTAACTACCGATACATTTACGGTACTAGTAGTTGTAGTTGCTGTACCTATCTTATCATTATCAAGTACCGACTTGGTGCTTGTTCCTGTGGTAATAGTAAAGGTATCTGGATTAGCTGTGATAGATGGCGTACCTACTACAATAGTAGCTGTACTTGTTGCACAATTTCCGCTATTTAGCTTATCACAGATTTGATATACTATAGTGTAAGTACCTGCTGGTGTATTGTTAGGAACGGTTACTTTACCATCACTATCCAAAGTAGGGGTACTAGTACCTGATTGTTTAGGGGTTGCACCTGTAACTACCGATACATTTACAGTACTAGTAGTTGTAGTTGCTGTACCTATCTTGTCATTATCAAGTACCGACTTGGTGCTTGTTCCTGTGGTAATAGTAAAGGTATCTGGATTAGCTGTGATAGATGGCGTACCTACTACAATAGTAGCTGTACTTGTTGCACAATTTCCGCTATTTAGCTTATCACAGATTTGATATACTATAGTGTAAGTACCTGCTGGTGTATTGTTAGGAACGGTTACTTTACCATCACTATCCAATGTAGGAGTGCTAGTACCTGATTGTTTAGGGGTTGCGCCTGTAACTACCGATACATTTACGGTACTAGTAGTTGTAGTTGCTGTACCTAACTTATCATTATCAAGTACCGATTTGGTGCTGGTTCCTGTCGTAATAGTAAAGGTATCTGGATTAGCAGTGATAGATGGCGTACCTACTACAATAGTAGCTGTACTTGTTGTACAGTTTCCGCTATTTAGCTTATCACAGATTTGATATACTATAGTGTAAGTACCTGCTGGTGTATTGTTAGGAACGGTTACTTTACCATCACTATCCAAAGTAGGGGTACTAGTACCTGATTGTTTAGGGGTTGCGCCTGTAACTACCGATACATTTACAGTACTAGTAGTTGTAGTTGCTGTACCTATCTTGTCATTATCAAGTACCGACTTGGTGCTTGTTCCTGTGGTAATAGTAAAGGTATCAGGATTAGCTGTGATAGATGGTGTACCTACTACAATAGTAGCTGTACTTGTCGCACAATTACCAGCGTTTAGCTTATCACAGATTTGGTATACTATAGTATAAGTACCTGCTGGCGTATTGTTAGGAACGGTTACTTTACCATCGCTATCCAAAGTAGGGGTACTAGTACCTACTTGTTTAGGGGTTGCTCCCGTAACTACCGATACATTTACAGTACTAGTTGTTGTAGTTGCTATACCTATCTTATCATTATCAAGTACCGACTTGGTGCTAGTTCCTGTGGTAATAGTAAAGGTATCAGGATTAGCTGTGATAGATGGTGTACCTACTACAATAGTAGCTGTAGCTGTATCACAAGCAGTAATACCTGATATTACAGCACAAATCTTGTATCCTATTTGGTAAGTACCCGATTTAGTTCCTGCTGGAACAGTAACTGTACCATCAGCATTAAGGGTAGGTGTTGCACTACCTGTAGCTCCTACAGCTGGGGTAGTTACCGTCATACTTACAGTAGCAGCAGTAGCTGTTTGGTTGCCTACTTTATCATTTGCGAATACTGTCTTAGTTGAAGTAGTAACAACCGAACCATCTGTTACAGCAAAGTCATCATCTACTGCATCTATTTTTACTAAAACAATAGTGCTAGTTTTGGTAACAGTATTGCCAAATGGATCTTTTGCTACAAAAGTAACTGTTACCACTCCGTTACTATTACACAAATCAGCTGGTTTTACAGCGTTATAGTTGTTAGTAATACTTACCACACCACAACTATCGGTAGCAGTAGCTATACCTAGCCACTGAGTGATAGTTGCCGTAGCGTTTTGGCAATTAAGTACCAAAGGAGCCGGAGCTGTTAGGGTAGGTAAGGTTGTATCATCAACTATTAAGGTAACAGGTACGCGAGCACTTTCGCAACCTACAGCAGGTGCTTGTGCTACATATACTGTTTGTATGGTACGAGCCGTTACCTGAGTATTAATGGTAGGCACTGCAATAGTAGTTGTACTAGTAGCTGTAGCATACCAACGTAAGTTATGAGCAGGTGCTGCAGTAACATAGCCTGCAAACGATACCACATTAGGGGTAGCTGTAGGGCATAAAGTATTGTTACTTACAGTAGGGGTAGCTGCCGAAGGCTTCACTATTACTGTTACTGTTTGAGTAGCTTCACAACCATTGGTGCGTTTTATTTTTAACAAATAAGTAATGGTATGTGCAGCACTAAGGCTTGCTCCTGTATAAGTAAATACAGGCTCTTTGATATTAGAGTCAGATAGGTAAGCCAAAGTACCTGTAGCGGTAGCTTCCCAAGTATAGGTCTCATAAGTAGGTGCTCCCGAGATATGAGTAAGGGTAATAGGAGTACTGCTACAAGTAGTTACAGTACTTACCAAAGCTTCTACTACAGTAGGAGCAGGTACTGTTACAGCCACATCATTACACAAGCAATGGTTAGCTGTATTACGTATAGAAAGCAACAAACGGCATACTTTATTTTGAGCTATCTCAATAAGTGCTGTTTGGGTAAGAGTAGCTCCTGCAGGCACTGATAGACCTGTAAGAGTAAAGTCTTCCAGCTTTTCATCAGTAGCCTCTTCTATAAGTCCGTTGTTATTAAGGTCATTATATAAGCTCACTTTAAGAGTACCTGTAAAGGTAACTGTAGATGAAGCAGCATTGGTGAGCAAGTACTGCAAGGTAAGTTTTTCCTTACCGTTTTGGGCTACAGCTTTTACTACTTGTACGTTTTGAAGGCTTATTCCTGCTCTTTCCACAGGAATAACTACTTCTCCACGTTTGGTTGTAGTTTCAACAGTAATAGTAGGACAAGGATTCACAACACCACCAGGGCAGGTTACCCCTTGTACTTTATCCGTAGTGAAATACTGTATTTTAGAGTTTTCAGTACAGTTATCTATAGGTGTATTAGCTTTCTGCTTAATACGAATGGTGTATTCAAAGTAATCATTCCCCTTCATTTCAGCAGGGATTTTGATATGTAAGTCACTTCCTCCATCAGGGGTAGGAACTGTAGCAGGAGTAGCTAATGTAGGATCGGCGAAATAAGTACCTGTTTTACCTATAAAACTAAATGAATTGGCAATATACTCAAACTCTTTAGGGATGCGTATTACTACCATACCCTTATCTTCAGTTTTGAAGTGCTGCCCAGGAGAAAGATCAATAATTTGATGTTTCCCTTTAAACAGAGCGTACTCAGTACTACAAGCATTGGCATTACCACCAGCACTTACAATAGAGTTATTCACCTTATAAAGGTTGGCGTTCACCCCAGCAATACCAGCAATAATTACTTTTGTTTTATCTCCTTCAGCAGGATTACCACAAAGGTTGTTACCTTCAATATCAATGTCAAAAGATGAACCTGCAGTAAATTCACAGCCTGGCTGTACATTAAAGCTGAGTTTTAGGTTACGCCTATTCACATTATTCTGCTCGGTAATAGTACCAGGAAGGCTACCGTTAGGCAATATATCACTAAGATCATAAATAGTTTTATTACCTATGGTTTGTACACCTATAGGTTTAGCGCTAGTAGTGGTATAGTAGGTACCGCTATTAAGTGGATACTCTACTGTTACATCACTAATAGTAAGACCATCTTGTTTTACTACTACAAGTTTAGCATCAAAAATATCACCTTCGTCACCACTATTAATAGTATATTCATACTTAGTTTTTTGGCACATTGATATAGAGCCTATTTTATCAGGATTATTCTCTCCTGGGTTTGTAGGGCTAGGAGTAATCTGTTTTAAGCTCTTAGCAATTTTTACATTATAGGTGATTTGGTTTTCATGGCAGGTATGAGCATACCCTCGTGTAGGGTTCTCATTACAGTTCCAGCCTGCATACACTCCAAAGTTAATATTACCAGCTGTACAGTTTGTAATTTGGTACTCTAACCTAAAACGGCGTTCTTTATTTTTTTGAATAGTACCTGTACCAGTGGTAGTACCTTCACTTAAGAAGTACATCTTTTCACCAGAAATAGCTTGAGGGGTAAATGTATTTATCACATTGCCACTTGCATCAATTTCAGTAAGCTTACTGATATTAACCCCTTGTACATCAGGTATTGATACCCAACCGTAAGGAGCATCAGCCACACTGGTATTGGTAATCTTAAACTCTAAGGTTTGGGTACGCTGGTTAGCCGTAATAATTTGTGGGGTTTGAGTAAGAAGGTTAATAGCAGGTTTTTCAAAATATCTAATATCCTGACTAATAGCTGCTGGGACTACCATCTTATTAGCTTTATCAGCGTAATGGTAATAATAATCTTCATATTCTATCTCTAGCTTAGCCACTTGGTTATCAGCAATGGCTTGGTTGTAGTTTACAAATAATTTTGAATCACAGGTAGCTTGTAACCATGTTTTGATTTCACTATCATAACCATTTTCTACCGATATTTCACCTGGGTACAAGTAACCTGCACTACCTTCGGCAGGGTTAATATAGGTATAGGTTTTGAAGATACCATCGTTACTAACGGTAAAGCTAGACACTGGTATTTTTATAGCGCTACCCCCTTCGGCATAATCTCTATATTTCTTTCTAAAACCATATTCAACATCTTTGGCAAGGTTATAGGATACAGGCACTATTACTTTGAAATACTTAATACGCCTACCAGGACGAAACTCATCGGTAAAGTAAGCACCTATAGTAGCAAAACGACGTGCTAAATAACCTTGGTTAGAACCTATATTTGTTATGTTGCAGGCTTTTATGGTGTAAGCATTAGTACCCATAATAGTATAGGTCTCGGCTACATAAAATGCAGGTGTTTGTTTTGCCCCACAATAAAGAGCATTGGTATGGATACCTTTTGCATCTATACTATTATCTGAATAGTTAGCAAGCATATAAAAGAATGACTCGCCACCAGAAGGTATATCATAGGTATAGTCTTTAATATTAGTAGTATTAGGGTTGTTTACCTGATAGGTAGCTACTACACTAAAAGTTGCTCCCGCAGGTATACCTCCAGTAGGCAATACAGAAGTAAGATCCCAACGATAGTAGTTACCATTATTATCACTTACCTCTGCTACATTCGTAGCATTAGCTGGCAGGGTTGCCACAGGGTTATTACCTACTTTAATAGTAATCTTTTTAGGTACTAACTTCACGTGTTTCACTATAGTTGCGTGGTAAAACAAGTTGGTAGCAACATCTGCCCCTTGTTTACCTACAGCAGTAATCTCAATTTCGTCAAGATGTAAAGCACGTTGGCGTTGTATTTCCGATACATTATCACGTGTTTGGCGAGTGGTCATAGTATAGTCAGTCCAACCATAAGAGTTTTCAGCACGTTCGGCTTTAGTATTTAACAACTCTGGGGCTGCAATACCACAATGGCCAGGACATATAGCGTTTAGAGTGTGGCGCTCACATATTAACTGAAGCTCACAAGCAAGAGGTGTATTGGCATTATCAATGTGATAGATGCTATAATCTATATTTAGATTGCCTGAAGTACAAGGTGTTGTAAGTTCAACATCAAAGCTGATATAACCCTTTTCGGTATCAGCAGTAGTATATGAAAGGGTTCCTCCTGGCGGCACATCAGCAAGTGCAATAGGTGCCTTTTTCGAGGTACCATAGTCATCACCTATATAGAACTTCACATTTTTAAGCCCAATACCTTGAGGTAATTTTACTTCATAACGGAAGCGGCGTTCATTATGTTTTAAATACTGACCTTTAAGCACCTCATAGTTATAATAAGTATGCCCTCCAAAGATAACATAACCAGGTTTAGAGGTATTTTGAGCAAGCTCAGTAGGAAATTTAGAAGCATCGTTAATACCTAAGAAAAGGCGACGCATAGTGTTAGCACTAATGGCAAAGGCATCCGATTTTAATGAGGCTCCACAAGCATCTTTATAGAAAAACTGCACTTGAGGTGAAATAGCAAACTGCCCTCCTGCATCTTTCAAGCATACCAAAGGCTCATTCTTAACCATATCAAAACGGATAGTAAGCTGCGCGTTGGTAGCTAAATCATCTCGAAAACCATCACCATCAATATCGGTAAGACCTATATCTTTAGTACCCAAAGTAGTATGCAACAGCTCAGGTAGGTTATTGAAGTCTATATTCCTGTCTACAATAGTAGTGTTATCAGGAGTCATTGAGCTGATTGGCACCTCAGTATTATCAGTAGCTACCAAACGGAAGTTAGTAGGACGATGAAACTTAAACTTCTGGCTACTAAGATATGATTGTAGTAGCATACTCAAGTCATAAGCCGTACCGTTACCACTACCTGCATTGGTGAATTTTACTGTGAAAACACCCAGCTTATTCCCACAAATACCATCCGCCCACTGAAAATAACTTTCGGTGTTATTGGTATTCATTTCAATCTTCGGCGTACCAGTAAGCACATTAATAGCTCTTGCACGGTCACGCATTTCATACAATTGGGTAATGCTTTCGCCCCAATAGGCTTCATATTTTATATTGCGGTTAGAATCACAGCCTGTTACGGTATAATTCTCAGTAATGGTAATCTCGTCGTTTTTTCCAAAACCACCACTAGTACTTGTTACACGATATAGCTTTTCTCCCGTATTATTACCTACACCAGAAGGTACTGTACCAACCGGACTAAGCACAGCCCCATTATAACGGATGCTGTTACCAGTGATACCTGTAGGATATTTCACACTAAAATATATATCTTTTACTTTCCCGTCCCCCGAGTTACGCAACACAAAGGTCTTGTTGCTTGTCCCCGAAGCATTGTTATGAGTTTCCTCACTTATAGGAGAAAACTGCACCACTATCTTAGGTACAGGAAGCGAATAGTCATTGGAGTCCTTAGCATCAGTAGCGGAACCTGATGTTACGCTTATGCGGTCTTTGAGTGTTACCGAAGAAGCGTTAAGGGTAGCAAGGGCGGCTTTAGTTACCTTCCTCTTAATAGTAAAGGTAATGCCCCCTGATGCACCGGTGAAAGTAAACTTAGGCTTACCTGCAGGTGATCCTGCTACATAGTCCACCGTTGCTGCACCACTCGCTTTGGCAAGTGAACCCGCCACATACTCAATCCCTGTAGGGAAAGTAATTTCGGCAGAGGCAGTGTTTGCAGGTAAAGTAAGAGTTACCGTAAGCGTACCAGCGCTAAAATTTTCATTAGCGAAGTTCACTGGCGTTTGGGCTACTATATGTCCTACTATGGTTTGTGCCGAAATATTCCCGACACAGCAAAGGAACAATGTTAGTAACACATTCTTTAAAAAAAATTTCTGCATACTAAATTTAAGTTTTTTTTATTAAAAATCAGAATTAAGAATTAAAATTTCTATAGTGTAAAAAGCGCGCAAAAGTAAGGAATAGAACAATCCCTCGCATTTCTGCTGCATAAGTTTTATTGATAATCCTATTAATTAAAATGATATAATTTGATAATAAACAGTTTATTGGAGGTGCAAAGGTACAAATAATTAATGAATGAGCAAAATTTTCGATAGAAAGATACTAAATAAGAAGCAGCCTATAAGAGGCAATAACAAAAATGCAACATTTAACCCATTTCGTTGCTGATTATGCAAAAAGAAAAACAAACACCCTTTTCCCCTCCTCCCTCCTCTCCCCTAATTTCCTCCCATCTACCCCCCATCTCCTAACTCCTCTCCCCTTCATTGCGAATAATGCAAAACTCTCCTCCTCCCTCCCTATCCCCTACCTACTAACTCCTATACCTTTATAATCAGACCATTACACCTCCACCCTCTTACCTCTTACCTCTTATCTTTTACCTACTTTAAACGAACGAATAACGAACTATAAACGAACTATAAACGAAGGATAACCTTCCCTTCCCTGATTCTCAAGCCTTTCCCCTCTCCTCCCTCACTTTACCAAATCCGCAACCAAAACCCCCAATCCTTACATTTTTCTCATCCCTCCCCACATTTCCCCTCATTTTCCTCAGCCACTACCCCCTATCTCCTACCCCCTATCTCCTACCCCCTATCTCCTACCCCCTATCTCCTATCCCCTAATTCCACTCTCCAACTTGTGATTTCGAAATTATTTCATATCTTTGCAGCCCGAAAATAATAGGTTCAACTTATATACAAATCCTATGAACTGGATAACCGTAAAAGAATACGAAGATATTACTTATAAAAAATGCGAGGGCGTAGCACGTATCGCCTTTAATAGGCCTGAAGTGCGCAATGCCTTCCGCCCAAAAACAACTGCCGAACTGCTGGACGCCTTTAAAGATGCGTATGAAGATGTGAATATCGGCGCCGTACTCCTCTCTGCCGAAGGACCTTCCCCAAAAGATGGCGTATGGAGCTTCTGTAGCGGGGGCGACCAAAAAGCACGCGGACACCAAGGATACGTAGGCGAAGACGGATACCACCGCCTCAATATCTTAGAAGTTCAACGCCTCATCCGCTTTATGCCCAAAGTCGTAATTGCAGTAGTCCCTGGTTGGGCTGTTGGGGGCGGACACTCACTACACGTAGTCTGCGACCTTACCCTCGCCAGCAAAGAACACGCTATATTTAAACAAACCGATGCCGATGTCACCAGCTTCGATGCCGGTTACGGCTCTGCTTATCTCGCCAAGATGGTCGGACAGAAAAAAGCCCGCGAAATATTCTTCTTAGGGCGCAACTACTCCGCTCAAGAAGCCTTCGAGATGGGTATGGTCAATGCCGTAATCCCTCACGCCGAACTCGAAACTACCGCTTTTCAGTGGGCTCAAGAGATAATGGCTAAATCACCTACTTCTATCAAAATGCTAAAGTTCGCTATGAACCTTACCGACGATGGTATGGTAGGGCAACAGGTTTTTGCAGGGGAAGCTACCCGCCTTGCCTATATGACCGATGAAGCTAAAGAAGGACGAAACGCTTTCTTAGAAAAACGCAAACCAAACTTCGAGAAAAAGTGGATACCTTAATGCCCTGCACAAAGGCACTTAAGCACCCCCACAGTGCGAGTTGGTAGCTCGTGCTAAATTGATAAATCCACAAATTATTTTAAAATGAAAGAAATCGTTAAAAACAAGATTAAAAATTGGTTAGTTGCGATTGATTGTCAAGAAACCTTACCTAATGACATTGTTGCGCTGAATTTCAACATCTCCGAACCTTACGAATTGGAACTTATAGGCTCTTCTTGGTATGATGAGCAAGACCCCGATTGGGCTTGCGATGACGATTTTGTACCCAACGACTGCTTTTTACCTTTAGAAGAAATCTCTGAAGAGGTACATTGGGAACAAGTCCTCTCAATGATTACCGAGATTCTTAAAGAAATAGTAGCTGAAAACAGTATCAAACTTTTTAATGTACAACATATAGCCGTAGGTTTTGTAGACGGTGATTTAGTAATCGTAAAATAACCTACAGCATTTCGCTAGTGCGAGCTTGTAGCTCGTGCCAAAACACCAAATTACAGCCCGTGCGGCTCGCACCAAATTAGATTATTATGATTCCAACAATGGCAGAACTATCGGCGAAAGGAGAACGCCCCGAAGTGCTTTTTTGGGTAGGTTGTGCAGGCAGTTTCGACCAACGGGCACAGCGTATTGTTAAAGCTTTCGCTCACTTACTACAACAGGCAGGAGTGCGCTTCGCTGTACTCGGCACCGAAGAAAGCTGCACCGGCGACCCTGCTAAAAGGGCAGGAAATGAGTTCCTTTTCCAAATGCAGGCAATGATGAACATACAAGTGCTCAACGGTTATCAGGTAACCAAAATAGTAACCGCTTGCCCACACTGCTTTAATACCCTAAAAAACGAATATCCCGCACTCGGCGGCCATTACCAAGTAATGCATCACACCGAGCTGCTCAAAAGCCTTGTACAAGAAGGACGACTTACCATAGAAGATGGCGCCTTCAAAGGCAAACGAATCACCTTTCACGACCCTTGCTACCTCGGTAGGGCTAATAAAGTATATAACGCACCACGCGAACTTTTAGAAAAACTCGATGCCGATTTGGTCGAAATGAAAAGCTGCAAAGCACGAGCCCTATGTTGCGGGGCTGGTGGCGCACAGATGTTTAAAGAATCCGAAAAAGGAGACAAAGAAATAAACATACTGCGCACCGAACAAGCCTTACAAGTCAACCCCGATATCATCGCCACCGCTTGCCCCTTCTGCCATACGATGATGTCCGATGGGGTAAAAACCAAAGAAAAAGAAAAACAAGTAAAGGTATATGATATAGCCGAATTACTCGAATCACACACCAAAATATAAATTAAAAACGAATCAAAATAAAACGTTATTTAAAATATGAAGAGACACATCACATTACTGCTTTTGGCAGTTGGCACACTAGCTTATGCTCAAAAAGTGCCTGCTACTAAAGACACTATTGCTAAGGACACTACTAAAACTAAAACAGTTGAAAAAACTCCTGAGCAAAAACGAACTGAAGAATACAATAAGCTCATCAAAAAAGGAGGAACAGAACGCAATGGGGTTTTTACCGTCCGCAAGATTGAAGAGAAATGGTATTTTGAAGTACATGACACACTTATTAACCGCTACTTTTTGTGTGTAACAAGGCTTAAAACAGCTCCACAAAACCTCGGTTACTATGCCGGCGAAAAAATGAACCAACAAACAGTTTACTTTGAGCAAAAAGATGAGAAAACCCTCATAATGCGCTCATTTGTAAACCGTCAAGAAGCCGATAGCACTCATAACATCTACACAGCAGTAATGAACTCTAGCACCAACCCAATAGTAGCTTCGTTCAACGTAATAGGGCGCAACCCCAAAACCAAAGCCCAACTCATAGATGTTAGCTATTTCTTCCAGCAAGATAACAGCATTATCAGCCTGCCTAGCAGCTTTAAAACAGAAAAGAAATTAGGAGGCGTTGCCCCCGATCGCTCTTTTGTACACGATATCCGCACCTACCCTATCAATACCGAAGTGCATACTGTAAAAACCTTTTCAGCATCACCTAGCAATATCCCTTCGGCGAACTACACAGGGGCTGTAACCTTGGAGCTAAACACTTCAATGGTATTACTACCCAAAGTCCCTATGCAAAAACGCCTATTTGATAACAGAGTAGGATTCTTTGCTACAGGCTTCACCAAATTCAGTGATAAGCAACAGCGTACCGAAACCGAGTACTACATACACCGCTTCCGCTTAGAGCCTCGCAAGGAAGATATGAAAAAATACCTTGCAGGGCAGTTAGTTCGTCCCAAAAAGCAAATAGTTTTTTACATTGATCCTGCTACCCCTAAGCAATGGCAAAAATACCTTATCTTAGGTGTGAACGATTGGAATGTAGCTTTTGAACAAGCAGGCTTTAAGGATGCTATCGTAGCTAAAGAGTGGCCTAAGGACTCTACTATGAGCTTGGAAGATGCACGTTTCAATGTAATACGTTACCTACCTTCCGAAATTAGCAATGCCTATGGCCCCAACATAGCCGATCCGCGCAGTGGCGAAATTATTGAGTGCCACGTAGGTTGGTATCACAATGTAATGAAAATCCTACAACAGTGGTATATGCTGCAAGTAGGTGCTGTTGATAAGCGCGCACGTGCATTGCACTACTCCGAAGAGCTTATGGGCGATTTGATACGTTTTGTATCATCTCACGAAATAGGTCACTGCTTAGGCTTGCGCCACAATATGGGAGCTAGTAGCCAAACCCCTGTAGAGAAACTACGTGATAAAAAATGGGTTGAAGCCAATGGCCACACAGCATCTATTATGGATTACGCACGCTTTAACTACGTAGCACAACCCGAAGATAATATAGGCAGCAAAGGGCTTTACCCTCGCATCGGGGCTTATGACAAATGGGCTATTGAGTGGGGCTACCGCTATTACCCCAACAAGTACAAAGATGAGTACGCCGAGCAAGAAGCCCTTGCCGCTATGGTTACCGAAAAACTGAAAGCACATCCCAACTTATGGTTTGGTGGTGAAGGCAAAGGAGAAGACCCTCGCGCCCAAACCGAAGACCTATCCGATAATGTGATGAAGGCAAACACCTATGCCCTCAAGAACCTTCGTTATATAGTAAGCAATCTGCATCAGTGGCTTAAAGAGCCTAATGATACTTACACTTACTTTATTGATATGCAAAATGCTGCTGTACTACAATACCGCCGTTACACCAACCACGTGGTAAAGTTCATAGGAAGCAGATATACCAACTTAATCAATAACAATGAGGTATTCTATCAAGAAGTGCCTAAAGAAAAAATGAAAGAGGCTATTGCGTTCTTAGATAAAGAACTATTTGATGCGCCTCTTTGGCTGTACCCTCAGTCTATTATCAATATAACAGGTGTAGATGCCGATAAAGAGATAATGGAATGGCAAGCTGCAAACCTAACTGTTTTGCTTAGTGATAATCTGCTGTACCGCTTCAGCCATTTGGCTTTAAGTTCCAAAAATCCGTATCCAGCTGATGAGTATTTAAATGATTTATTTGCGGCTGTATGGAAACCTCTTAACAGTCCCGAAGCACGCAAAAATGCCATACGCCGTGGCACCGAGCGCTCTTACCTGCTCACCTTGGCTAAGGTTATCAATCCTGAAGAGAACAAAACAGCCAAACTCACCCTGCAACAAATGAGTGATGCACGCCTATTTGCCCTTCAGCATTTAGACAAAGTAGAAAGTTACTTAAAACAAGCGCTCCCTACCGAGCCTGCAAACTCTATCAACCACTTGCACTACCAACAATTATTAAAAGAGATAGACAATATCAAAAACCCTAAAAAATAGTGCAAGAATCTAAACCCGATTGCTTATTTATTACCATTTTATAAAAATAGCTAATGCTTGTGCGTATCACAAAAGATAACTCCTCAAGCATTAGCTTTTTTCTTTGTGGTAAATGAACCTATTCTTTTATCTTCCTATTATTAATAATTACACTTATGAAATACTTCTTCACTTTCACTTTGCTGATGAGCTGGTGGCTAACCTCAGCCCAAACGGCTACTCCTACTATTGTTATTAAGGCAGCTATCCCTTTTGAGCACGCCGATGAACTCCCTTGGCTTACCCGCTACCAAAAGGATATCAACTATTACCAAAAACAGAACAAGCGCCTACCAAACCTTCAGTGTGATGCCCTTTTCTTGGGCAGTTCCTCTATCAATATGTGGGACAGCATTTATGAGGATTTTGGGCCTCTACAGCTCATTCGTCGCTCATACGGAGGGGCTACCCTTCGTGATATGATTTACAACTACCCTACCATTGCCAAAGGTTACCAACCCAAAAACATAGTGCTATATGTCGAGAACGATTTGGGCACTCACAAAGAGGGTGTAAATGCGGTGCAGTGCTTTGATCTTTTCCGCATCCTTATAGGCAAGCTAAAAGCCGAATACCCCAACACACCCCTTTGGGTTCTCTCCCTAAAGCCTTCGCCTCATAAAGCCCACCAGCTGGCAGACCAACTCCTAGTAAATGCCTTCCTTCAACAAAATGCCGAACTACAAGGCTATACTTACATTGATATCACCTCGGTTATGTACGATGCCCAAGGACAGTTGCGCACCGATATTTTCAAAGAAGACGAGCTTCACCTAAACGCCGAAGGCTACAAACTATGGACTGCTATCTTAAAACCAATATTAACAGCACCCCACCATTAGCCCCCACACCCAGCCCCTCATCTCCTTATAAATTTCCAAAAACATTTGTTTATTTAAAATTAATTCGTACTTTTGCCCCATAATAGTAACAGCACACGCTGTCTCACCCCCGAAAATAACTTAATTTTAAATATTTATATACAATGAAAAAACTGTTTTTATCCCTCTTCCTATTAGGAAGCCTATTCTTAGTTTCTTGTTCAGGAAACTCACCTAAAGCCGTTGCCGAAAAATTTATGAAAGCCATTTATGACTACGACTTTAAAGAAGCTCAAAAATATTGCGACCAGCCTACCGCTCAAATGTTAAGTGCCCTTGAAGGCTTCTCCAAAGCAGTACCCGAAAAGGAGAAAAAAGCTAAAAAATTCACCATCACAAAAGAAGAAATTAACGGCGATACCGCTAAAGTATACTTCAAAACCGAAGGAGAAGAAAAAGAAGATACTGTTGATCTTAAAAAAATCGACGGCAAATGGCTCGTAACTGTAAATAAAGAAAATGGTAAAGAAGGCGGAAAAACCCCTTCTATGGACGTTCCTGATACACAAGAAGATGAAGAAGAAGGAGCCTCTGTAATCGAAGAAGCAGAAGACGCAACCTCTACTACTGAAGCTAATCAATAGTAGATATGCCTAAACAATTTAAAAATCCCAAGATGAAAAAAACTACCAAAGTAGTCCTTATCACTCTTGGGATTTTTTTTCTCCTATGGGCAGCCTTTAAACTTTTCTTCTACTTCGATGCCCAACAAGAAAAACGCCTCGTAGCAGCCAACCTCAAACAAACACGACTCACCCAACTACAACTCACCCAACTACAAGAAGGCGACATCATCCTACGCCGTGGCTACGGACTCTTCAGCGATATGATAGCCGATATGCTCAATAACAAAAAATACGACGTCACCCATTCAGGTATCCTACACAAAAAAGGGAACGAATGGTACGTAATTCATTCCCTTTCTTCCGATGTAAGTAATACCGACGGAGTACAAGAACAGCCTTTAAAAAACTTCCTACAGTACTCTATGCCCGAAAAACTATTAGTAGTACGCCCCAATAACATCACCCCTGCACAAGGCACCCAAGTAGTAAAAAGAGCCCAATACTACCTACAAGCAAAAATACCCTTTGATCACATAGGCACTATCGATGAGCCCTCACAACTCTATTGCACCGAGCTCATCTACCAAATCCTAGATAATGACCTCCATTACATAGCCTTCCCCACCGATAAAAAGGTGCGCAAAGACACCTTTTCCACTATGACTACCCTCTACAACCCTCAGTACTTCACCATCATTATCGATACCTATCCAGCCACCACAAGCCAATAAGTACGCCTGCTAATTTGTAAACGTATAACTCCTTATATCTCCTCTAAAATCCACCTTAAAGCTAAGACTCTTCCAGTGTTTAGGCAAATGCGGATTAAATACCAATTCACCATTCTTCACCCGCATACCAGCAAACCCCTCTACTATACTAAGCCAAGTACCAGCCATCGAGGTAATATGAAGCCCCTCGTGCACCTCCTTGTTATAGTCGTCCAAGTCAAGTCTAGCAGTGCGCAAATACAGCTGGTAAGCCTCCTCTCTTTTGCCCAATGCCGATGCCAGTACACTATGCACACACGGTGATAAGGATGATTCGTGTACCGTGAAAGGCTCATAGAACTCATAGTGCTTTTGCAGTTCTTCTTTGCTGAAATGATCTTCAAAAAAGTAAAACCCTTGCAGCGTATCCGCCTGCTTAATATACACCGAGCGTAGTATCCTATCCCACGACCAATGCTGGTTAATAGGGCGCTCAGCCGCATCAATACAGCCCACCGGTTTCAGTTCTTTATCCAAAAAACCATCTTGCTGCAAGAAAATGCCCCGCTCTTTATCATAAGGCAAATACATATTTTTAGCAATATCACCCCAGCTTTCTATCTCATCAGCACCTACCTCAAGCTCTTTAATTATACGCCCTGTAGCTTCCTCAGCCTCATATTTCAGCATTATTTCCGAAGCATACCGTAAGCACCATATAGCTATAAAGTTAGTATAAAAGTTATTATTCACGTTATTTTCGTACTCATTAGGCCCAGTTACTCCTAGTATAACATATTTCTTCTTATCTGCCGAAAAAGAAGCTCTTTGTGCCCAAAAACGAGCGATAGCTACAAGCACCTTCACCCCGTAATTCTTTACATACTCCTCATCACCCGTATAACGCGTATAATTGTAAATAGCAAAAGCTATAGCCCCATTGCGGTGTATCTCTTCAAAGGTAATCTCCCACTCATTATGGCATTCCTCACCATTCATTGTAACCATAGGGTAAAGAGCAGCCCCACCAGTAAAGCCCAATTTCTTAGCATTAGCTATAGCCTCAGGCAGCTGGTTATACCTGTACATTAGTAAGTTACGTGCTACATTAGCACCTTTGGTAGCCATATAAAAAGGTAAGCAGTACGCCTCAGTATCCCAATAAGTACTGCCGCCATACTTCTCACCTGTAAATCCTTTAGGCCCTATATTTAGGTTTGCATACTTGCCCGAGTATGTTTGGTTCAATTGGAAAATATTAAACCGGATACCCTGTTGGGCAGCTTCATCTCCTTCAATCACTATATCCGATGTCTCCCATATAGCCGCCCAGCACTTCTTTTGATAGTCTAAGAGTGTATTAAAAAGCCCTTCTTTCTCATCAAAAGCAGGAAATTCAGCACCTCCCGATTTTTTTGTAAGATACCCCCCATATTTCTCAATACAAAACCTCTGATGTTTCTTAACCCTCACCTCATATTGTAAGCCTATATAGTTCTCTTTCCTATGTTCCTTAGGTTTTATAGCCAATGCTTCTTTGCCTACAAACAAATCATTCCGCATAAAGGTTTGTACCCTAAAGCCTGTTTTTTTAGTTTCAGCTACTATTTGAGCGCTGTTTTCTGTACTTGCTACAGATAGGGTATCCCAAAAATGCTCATCCCAGTTAGCATCATTATTTTTGATACCGCTATCTAAATAGCTTTCTATTTCTATAGTAGCATCTGTAGTAAGCGGAGTAATTTGGTAGCGTAAGGCGCCAAGTTCATCGCAATACAACGACAGGAAGCGCAAGGCTTTCACTTCCACTTCTTGATAATTAGGTAGCACAGCCCTAAATGAACGCTCATACCATCCCTCTTTCATATTCAGCTGCCTCCTGAAGTCTTTCACCTCAATACAAGTATTCAAATCCAGTAACTCCCCATTTATTTTGATATGTAGTCCTATCCAGCTTGGCGCATTCAGTACTTTAGCAAAATACTCGGGGTAACCATTCTTCCACCATCCTACACGTGTTTTATCAGGGTAATACACCCCGCCTATGTAACTACCTTGCAAGGTATTACCACTGTAATCTTCCTCAAAATTAGCACGCATACCCATAGCCCCATTACCAAGACTAAAAATACTCTCGTGCTTTGTAACCTCAGCTTTATCAAAGCCTTCAACTATAATATTCCAAGTATTCATATTTATTTATCTAATTGCCGCAAATGTACAAAACAAATTCCAACTAACAAAAAGATTTTCAAGCCCTAACAAGTCTTCCCACAAAAAAAGCCGCCTCTTTAAGGCAGCTTTCTCTATATACGGAATTATATCGTGTGTTAAACGTTTATTTTACTTTTTCTACAATAGCTTTGAACGCTTCTGGGTGGCTCATTGCCAAATCGGCAAGAACCTTGCGGTTAAGCTCAATGTTAGCAGCTTTAAGTTTACCCATAAATTGTGAGTATGACAAGCCGTGCAAGCGAGCACCTGCGTTAATACGCACAATCCACAAAGCGCGGAAGGTTCTCTTCTTGTTACGACGGTCACGGTAAGCATACTGCATTGCTTTCTCAACAGCGTTTTTAGCTACCGTCCAAACGTTTTTTCTGCGGCCAAAGAAACCTTTGGCTTGCTTCATTATCTTTTTTCTACGAGCTCTACGAGCTACTGCATTTACTGATCTTGGCATAAATTCTTTTTTTTAATTTTTGTAGCAGGTGGTTCGTGCTTAAAACAAACTCTTAGGGGTACCTACTCCACGGTTATTAAATTCCTACTATAAAACAATTATTTTAAGCCTAATTGTTTCTTTACACTCGCTTCGTCATTAGTATGTACAAGGGTAGCGTGTGTAAGTGCTAACTTGCGTTTTTTAGCCTTCTTAGTTAAGATGTGGCTTTTGAACGCGTGTTTCCTTTTGATTTTGCCAGAGCCTGTTAGCTTAAAACGCTTCTTAGCTCCCGATTTAGTTTTAATTTTTGGCATTTGCTTAGATATTTATTGATATAATTCCGTTCTCCCCCTACCCCTCACAAGGAGGGGAGTTATGGGAGTTTATTCTTTACCCTCACTTTTATCCTCCCCTTGGGGGAGGGTTAGAGAGGGGATTATTTCTTCTTAGGTAAAGGGGCTAGGAACATTGTCATACGTTTCCCCTCAAGTTTAGGCATCTGCTCTACCTTACCATACTCTTCAAGGTCGGTAGCTAGGCGCAATAACAGTATTTCACCTTGGTCTTTGTAGATGATAGAACGCCCTTTGAAAAACACGTAGGCCTTCACTTTTGAGCCTTCTTTGAGAAACTTCTCACCGTGCTTCTTCTTAAAGTCGTAATCATGGTCATCAGTTTGAGGCCCAAAGCGAATTTCCTTAATCACTACCTTAGTAGCCTTAGCTTTCATTTCCTTCTCACGCTTTTTCTGCTCGTAAAGAAACTTCTTATAGTCTATTACTTTACAAACTGGTGGCGTGGCATTTGGTGATATTTCCACCAAATCAAGTTCTAATTCATTAGCAATTTCTAATGCTTTACGAGTGGGGTATACGCCGCTCTCAACGTTCTCCCCTACCAAACGTACCTCTGGCACCCTAATATCTCTATTAAGGCGATGTGGTTGTTTGTCATCTCTACCTGGTGTGTTACTTTTTTTAATGATGGCTATTTAAATTTTAAATTTTTATTCAAATTGTTTGATACTCTTTGCTATCTCCCCTTTTATAAGGTTAGCAAAAGCCTCAACGCTCATACTGCCTAAGTCTTCTCCTCCGCGTTTGCGTACCGATACTGTACCTTCTTTTTCTTCATTCTCACCTACAATAAGCATATAAGGCACTTTTTGCTTCTCAGCCTCACGTATCTTTTTACCCATTGTTTCTGCCCTATTATCTATAAGGGTACGTACATCTTGATTTTCTAAGTCTTTCAGTACCTTTTGGGCATATCCCTCATACTTCTCACTAAGTGATAGTACTATAGCTTGGTCAGGGGTAAGCCATAACGGGAAGTTACCTCCTGTATGTTCTAATAAGATAGCTACAAAGCGCTCCATACTACCAAAAGGCGCACGGTGTATCATCACTGGGCGGTGCATTTCATTATCTGCCCCTTTATACCAAAGATCAAAACGCTCAGGAAGATTATAATCCACTTGTATAGTACCTAATTGCCAACTCCTGCCCAAAGCATCTTTCACCATAAAGTCTAGCTTAGGTCCATAGAAAGCTGCTTCTCCTGTTTCTATCACATAGTTAAGCCCCTTTTCTTTAGCCGCATTAATAATCGCGTTTTCAGCCTTAGCCCAGTTCTCATCACTACCTATATACTTAGTAAGGTTCTCAGGATCACGTAATGATACCTGCGCAGTAAAATTCTCAAATCCTAACGATCCAAACACATAAAGCACCAAGTCTATTACGTGCTTGAACTCTGCATCTAACTGCTCTGGAGTACAGAAAATATGCGCATCATCTTGAGTAAAGCAACGCACACGAGTCAGCCCGTGTAATTCACCACTCTGCTCATAACGATATACAGTACCAAACTCCGCAAAACGCTTAGGCAAATCCTTATAACTCCAAGGATGTGAGTTATATATCTCACAGTGATGCGGACAGTTCATAGGTTTTAGTAAATATTCCTCACCTTCGTTAGGGGTTGCTATCGGTTGGAAACTATCCTTACCATATTTATCCCAGTGTCCCGAGGTAACATATAAATTCTTATGTCCTATATGTGGGGTTACTACTTGCTCATAACCCGCTTGTTTTTGGGCTTTACGCAAAAACGTCTCCAAGCGCTCACGTAAGGCGGCTCCTTTAGGCAACCAAAGCGGCAATCCCTGCCCCACCTTGTTCGAGAAGGTAAACAATTCCAACTCTTTACCCAATTTGCGGTGGTCACGTTTCTTAGCCTCTTCCAGTAGCTCAAGATATTCAGTAAGCTCCTTTTGTTTCGGGAACGAAATACCATACACACGCGTAAGTTGTGGTTTATGCTCATCACCACGCCAGTAAGCACCAGCAGCACTTAGCACCTTCACAGCCTTTACAAATCCAGTATTAGGAATATGCCCTCCCCTACAAAGGTCGGTAAAAGTACTATGATCACAGAAGGTAATACTACCATCCTCAAGCGCTTCAATAAGCTCCGTCTTATACTCGTTTTTACCCACGTAGTACGACAAAGCCTCTGCCTTGCTCACAGGGCGCATTTTAAATGGGTGCTTGCCTCTGGCTATCTCCAAAAACTTAGCCTCAATAGCCGCAAAATCTTTCTCCGAAATCGGTTTCCCATTGAAATCAACATCGTAATAAAAACCATTAGCTATCGCAGGTCCTATAGTAAGTTTTATCCCTGGGTATAACTCCTCAAGCGCTTGAGCCAAAATATGCGCCGATGAGTGCCAAAAAGCCTTCTTACCCTCAGGATTATCCCAAGTATAAAGCACCAAACTACCATCCGTCGTCAGCGGTGTAACCGTCTCTACTGTAACACCATTAAAACTGGCAGACAGTACGTTACGCGCCAACCCCTCACTAATAGAGGCAGCTATTTCAGCAGGTGTAATCCCACTTTGGTACTCTTTAACCGAGCCGTCGGGTAAGGTAATTTTAATCATCTTTATATTGTTGATTTTTTTAGTATACTTCTATTTGAAAGTGCAAAAGTACAAATAATTTTTTAATTAGCAAAAAATCTTTCTTACTCATATTCCCCTTTTTTCATCAAGCACTACAAATACTTTTATCTTTCCTCCCCAATTATTCCCCTTCCAACTACAAAAATACAAATAATTCCCCAATCCACCTAATCACACTCTCCCCCCCAATCTCACATCATTCATTAATCCCATTCATCCTCCCCTACTCTCTCCCCATCTATCTTTCGTCCCTCTTACCTCCTCCCCTCTAATTCCTAACTCCTTTCCCCTACTCCCTCCCCATCTATCTTTCGTCCCTCTTACCTCCTCCCCCTTAATTCCTAACTCCTTTCCCCTACTCCCTCACCATCTACCTCCTATCCCCTGCCTCCTATCCCCTAAATTGCGAATAATGCAAAAACCACCTATTCCCTATCTCCTAACTCCTTTCCCCTAATAATCAGCCCTTTCCGCCCCACCCTCTTGCCTCTTATCTCTTATCTATTACCTACCTTAAGCGAACCTATAACGAAGGATAAACGAACTATAAACGAAGGATAAATATTACTCCCTTGATTTCCAGCCCCTTCCCCACCCTCCCTCTCTTTACCAAATCCGCAACAAAATCCCTCAAAACCTACATTTTTCACACCCTTTCTCTAAATTTTCCCTATTTTTGTCAATTCCACTCCCCGCCTATTTCCTATCTCCTATGCCCTAACTCCTATGCCCTAACTCCTACCCCCTATCCCCTAAAAAAAGAACAGCCGTCAAGCACTACGCTTAACGACTGTCCTTCATCAATTCAATCCACCGAGATTTTTCTCATCTCGTATATCCTTAGCATATCATACTACTTAATAGCCTCATAAGCCCGAATAGCCTTATCAAAACGACCATTCACACTCTCCAAAGTGTACAACCCATCAGCATTAGCCGTAATACCTTTTAATTTCAAAGGAAACACCACCGGAGGGTTCTCCATATCCAGTAGTTGCACCTCACGTAGTTGCTCAGTAGTTTGATACACTATATTTACCGATACAAACTCCTTACCAGCCTTATCCACCCATTTCTCAAACACCAGCTTGCTACCTATAGGCGTCTTCTTCTCTATCGATTTCGGTAACGAATACTCCTCAATCTCCAAAGCAGCACCCACACTAGCTATGTTCGAGTCGTGCCCACACAAAAACGTGAACTTCCGGTTCTTAGCATTCAGCTCATCCTTCATATACACCAGCAAAGGGTGAGCCACATTCACCGCCACAATAGGAGCCGTGAACAGCACATCGCCATACACATCCTTCACCTTAGCTATCTTCTCCCATTCAGCAGCAGTAAGCTTATGCCCAAAACCCGCCTGTACAGGGTCTTTATCTTCGTAGAACTGCAAAATAAACGCATCCGAAGCCGAGTTAGCAAACTTTAACGACCCCTTCATATTAGGCTCATCACCCTTCTCAAGTATAAGTTTAGTATTATAATCGTCAAAGGCACACAGCTCACCCCCCTTACAAGCAGGCGAGTTCTTCAAGTCCAACACCTTTTCCAGTAGCTGATATGAATCCTTCAAGCCCTCATTAATACCCACTATACCTTTCTTGCCACCCATAGCAGCTATTTCCTTCATCGCCTGAGCCTTAAAAGCCTCACTGCTCTTAGTAAGGGCAGGGAAGAAAACAGGGTCCATCTTGCTGGGCGTAAACCTATGATGAATACGCAAATTAGCCAGCGGCATAAACCCCGATGAAAAGTACTGAGCCGTAGCCACCGTACGCTGCATACTATTAGCATAAAAATGCACCTCATCTACCGAAGGGGTAGCATTTTCAACAAACAGACCCTCATCTATAGTCCATTTCCTAAAAAACTGACCCATAATAGTCTCAAGGGCTCCACCCCGCAAGGTAAGCTCACTGGGCGCAGCACTCCATTTTATCCATTGGTGCGGCGTCATCTTTTGTAGCATACTACCATTCACCGATAACGACGAACGAATGTTATGCCTACTCAAAATAACCACCTCCTTAAGCTTATACTGATCCCGAAACGCCTGTGAGCGCTCCAACTGCGCCATTGCCAATAACGGACATAACAGCAGCAGCATCAAGTTCATTACTCTTATTCTCATTGTATAATCGTTTTAGTTTATGTATTAAAATTTAATTTGCAAGCGGGTTTCTATCAAGCTCAAATTAGTATCAGGCACTCCTGCTCTGTAGCGCACCCCAGTGTACGAAGTACGCACACGCCATATCATATACTTATTGATGTAATAGTTAAAAGTAAGCGAATAATCATTCAGCCTACCACCCCAAATACCCGCTTCTGCCTTCGATAGGTCGGTGTAGTTATAACCAAGTACCAATTCCAGCGCACCTGGTTTAGGAGTAGCAATACCACCATCTACATCAGTATAAGTATAAGGCGCGCCCTTCACTATAGTGCGGAACATACCATAAGCACCACTAGCATCAAAGTCCTTCACCCCATTATTGCGGTTCACATGTACATAATAGTACTGAGCTTCAATCCCAAAACGGTTGCGTGCAAACAGTAATTCTGGCGAGAATTTGTAAAGGAAAGTAGCGTTATCAATAGTAGCTTCCTGCGCATTTACCTTAGCAATACGAGTAGGGAAAGGAGTTTCCAATACATACGAGCTGTGGTTAAGTGCTGCCGTTTTGTTATACCGAGGGGTTTCCCAAGCCCCCGAAATACCTACGTGAAAAATCTTACCCTCTTCACGTTGTGGTCTATATAACAAGCGCGACATCATACCCACACCTTGATCGCCAGTAACAGTAGTGTTTTGCTTCATCGATTCGTTTTCGGCAAAAACACTCAGTGTACCCATAAAGTCATTTTTTTGGTGCAAAAGCATCAGCCCTATAAGCCTACCGTTAAAGAAGGCATTGTTACTTTGGGGTTCTTCCATTGATATTTTGAAAGAAGAGCTTGTAGCACTTTGCATCCCAAACTGATGCACGAAATAACCTCCGCGCAATAGCGTATGCTTGCTAAAAAGGTACTCTATCAATATATCCTTAGGCGATAGCTTATTAAAGGCATATCCTATATCAATCTTTGCCTTCCAATTGCCATAGCGCACTCCTAAGCCCATACGCACATCGGGTATGGCTACCCCACTTGCAAAACTTGTCCTTTTGTGCATCAGCCCCAAATACACCAGCATCCATCAAGATACGTCCCGAAGGTTTCACTTCTATCTTCTCTTCAGCAGGTGCAGCTGGTTGTATAGGTTGTGCAGGCACAAGTTCAGTAAGTGGTTGAGTATTATCTTGGGCAAAAGCATAGCCTGCCACCATTAAGGCAGCTATGCTAAATACTATTTTTTTCATAAAGAGGAGGTTTATTTGTTCACGCGTTCACTCTTTTTCACCTTTCCTTTTTTGTTAAGGGCGGCAAATTCTTTTTTAGCTTTTGCTAATTGAGCCATAAAAGCATCATTGGCATGCAAGCGTGCTACTACAGCACTTGCTACTAGCCTAGCAGCATCCACATCACTTTGGAAGTGATAACCACAAATCACACGGCTTTGTCCCATTTCGTACCCACGTTTAAGGATTTCATTTTGCCTATCAATGTTTATTTCGGCCAATACTAATGCAGTAGCCCATCCTATGGCAGTATGTCCTGAAGGGTATGAACCATTGGTTGAAAGTTCTTGCTGTTGCTCGGGGTTACAAGTGGTTTTTTCATAAAAAGCAAACGGACGTACTCGCATATAGTGCTCTTTTGCAGCACGTGTAGCAAGGTCGCCCGCATCTTCACGCATATTTACTACCAACTTGTAGATTTCAGGAGTTTCTTCCTTTGTAATCTTAATACCGAAAGCTTCGGAGAAGGCATTAGGCACGCCACTACCTCCTACACGCGCATCGCTTACAGCCTGATCGCCACGAGGGGTACGGCGTTGCATTAATCCCCATTGGTATTGAGCATCGTCATTAAGGAACAAGAGGCTACCAGGTTGAGGAGGAGGAGGAAGTAGTTCAAGACTATTGGCCACATCACCAATTTGTAAGAAGTAAAGGTCGGGGTTGGTTCTTACGTCTTTTATTTTTCCTTGGGCAAATGTAGCTGCCGAGATAGCCAGCAATGCTACAGACAAAAACATTTTTTTCATACAAAATAAAATTTAATTATTATTCTTCACTATAAAAAAAGAGCAATTAGTAATAAATAATCGCATTTTTTTATCTGACAAAGGTATAAAATTAAAATAACACTTCCGAGCTTTTTATGAAAGAATAACGTTAATTATGATTATATTAATTCACCAATACACACGTCCAAAGCGCGCTTTTTTCTGCCGTTCTCCTTTCTCTTGCTTTTCTACCTACTCCCAAAAGCTAAAACACCCGTAAAAGCACCAAAATAAGCGCTTTTACGGGTGTTAATTATAAATTGTAAATTAATAGTTATCTTCTTGGAGCTTTTACCCCACTGCCAAATTCTACATCGCTTCGGTAAATAAGTGTTTCGTCATAGAGGTTGGCATTTATGAACTGTTGCAAAGTATAGGCGCCTCCTTCTACTATGAGGCTTTGTATGTTACGCTGGTAAAGTATATCACATACCTGTTGGGGTACATCTTCTTGAAAGTTGATAGTTACAATTTCTGTTTGCTGTTTGTTTGTTACTTGTGTTGTCTTTTTATCAGTTATAAAAAGGGTAGGCACTTGGTCATTCCAGACCTTAAAATCATTAGGAGTACGCAGCTGCGGATCGATAATAACCCTTAAGGGGCTTTTGCCATACCAATTGCGTGTATCGAGTGAAGGGTTATCGGCTAGTACAGTACCTACACCTACTAATATAGCCTGTTCGGTACTGCGCAGCTGGTGTACCTCTTGGCGGGTATAGGCATTGGTAATCCATACAGGGGCAAGCTCTGTTTTGGTAGCAGGGGCTATATACCCATCGGCAGTTTCGGCCCATTTAAGGAAGATATAAGGGCGCTTTTTTAGGTGAAAGGTAAAGAATCGTTTGTTAAGCAATAAGCATTCATCTTTCATTACCCCCACAGTTACTTCACAGCCTGCTGCACGTAGTTTTTCGATACCTTGTCCGGCTACTTTGGCAAACGGGTCGGTACAGCCTACAACCACACGCGGTATACGGTGAGCTATAATCAAATCGGTACAAGGGGGCGTTTTGCCATAATGGCAACAAGGCTCTAAGCTCACATACAGGGTGCTTTCTGCCAGCAATGATTTATCTTTCACCGAGGCAATAGCACGCACCTCGGCGTGAGGCTCACCTGCTTTTTGGTGCCAACCCTCACCGATGATTTTCCCTTCGTGTACTATCACACACCCTACCATAGGGTTAGGGTAAGTGGTGCCAAGACCATTATATGCTAATTGAATACAACGTTTTATCATAGGGGTTAGGGAGATGCTAGTTTTTTACTTTTCGCTATCCTTTCCGATTCTATTTCTTATATATTTTACACATTTAGGCAAGTATGCTAGGGCTACAAATATCAAAAGGTAATACCAACCTTCTTTAAAAGCATTTACTAAATAAGAAAGAACAGTCTTTCCATAATAAATGCAATAGTAAATAAACAACACCAACAGAAATACAAATACGGCAAGTCCTAGAATAGGGAGGGCTGCTTCGGGATGGGAAATGCCTCTTAAAAGATACATCACCCCAATTGCAGCTGCTAAGCCCAATATCAGAGGGATAAAGAACCAGCGGTCGAGAATACAAATATACACAATACCTCCTATAAATGCTGATACTATAATTATAAAAATAATAATTGCTTTCCAGTTCATTTTTATTTAGGGGATAGGAGTTAGGAGACTTTTACTTTTTTTGGTTCCATCTATCTTTTATATAATCTATACATTGTGGAAAGTATGCTACTGCTAGAATGATCAAAGGATAATACCAACCTTCTTTAAAAGCATTTACTAAATAGGAAAACACAGCCTTTCTTACTTCTGTGTTAAAAATACAGTAGTAAATAAGCAATGTTAACAGAAACGTTAGCACCACGACTCCTATTATAGGCAAGCCAGCAGATGGAGAGCTAATACCTCTTAAAAGGTACATCACCCCTATTGCAGCTCCTAAAGCTATGAGCAGAGGGATAAAGAACCAGCGGTCGAGAATACAGATATATACAATACCTCCTATAAATGCTGATGCTATAATTATTAAAATAATAATTGCTTTCCAGTTCATCTCTCCTGTTTCCTAAATAATAGATCCTTAAAACAAATCGTTTTCGGTGATGCTCTTGTCGTGTTTGGTGTAGGCGGTAGGGCGTTTGGCAAAGAAATCATCAAGCTCATTGCTGAATACTTCTTCTTCAAACCACATCATAGGTTTTGCCTCATCGGCACTGATGTTAAAAGGCTTGGTGAGCCCGAGCTGTGTGAGGGAATCGTCAAGGCGATAACGCATATAGTTAGAAAGGTCTTTTTTGGTGAAAAACTCTAATTCGCCTTCTTCAAAGATCCAATCGAGCATCTTGTCTTCCAGAAGAATGTAGTTACGAATGAAATCGGTAGCTTCATTCTCGGCTATGGTTTTCATATCGGGACGTTCTTCAAAAATCTTTTTCAGGATATAGATACCTGCATTGGCGTGCAATTGCTCATCGATAGAGGTCCAAGCAATGATATTGGCTACGTTTTTTAAATATCCTTTGAAGCGTGTGAAGGATAAAATAGTAGCGAACTGACTGAACAGAGAGGCATTCTCGATGATAAGGGTAAAGAAGAGGATGCGCTCCATAGCGTTCTCACGGTTTTTAGCCAAATACTCTTTGAGGATGTTACTGCGCTCTTTAAAGATAGGCACTTCGAGTAGGTTTTCAAACTCGTTATTGTAGCCTAATACTTCGAGTAGGCGGGCGTAGGCTTCGCTATGGCGGAACTCACACTCGGCAAAGGTAGCGCCTAAGCCATTGAACTCTGGTTTGGGGAAGAGGTCGTACAAATCGCCCCAAAAGGTTTTTACCGATACTTCGACTTGTGCGATACCGAGCAAGGCACGTTTTACGGCTTCTTGTTCGTAAGGATCTAAGTTGGATTTAAAATCCTGAATATCGGCTGTAAATTCTACTTCGGAATGCACCCAAAAGGATTGGTGCATAGCGTTCACAAACTCCATAACCTCGGGATACTCAAAAGGTTTGTAGTTTTCGCGTTTATCAAATATTCCCATTTCTGTATGTGATTAATTTTTCTTAATATTTTATTGCCCTTGTGTGTATATGTGGGCGTGTTTATTTATTTCGGGTGCAAAAGTACAAAATAATTATCAATTAGCAAGTGATAGTTATCGGTAGTATTACGGCTTGGTTTTTGGCTTGGTATTCGCCTCTTTATCAGGTAGTTATTAAGCAAGCGCTCATAATAAAAAGCTTGCTATATGAACTGCAAGGGTTTTATTATCAAGGTTTTTTTATTATTTAAATAGAGTGGTTATTAGTGCAAATTATGGGGGTGCTAAAGAGAGAAAAAGTGCTTAGGTTGCTTTTTAGACAGAAGAGAGTCTTTTTTTGAATCGGGTAACGCACATTTCGGGGGGAATGGGTTTGCCTTCATACACTGCTTCATAAAGCACTTGGGCGCAATAAGGGGCATTGAGTACCCCGCGTGTGCCTAAGCCATTGAGTACCCAAAGTGTGGGGTGAAGGGGGTGTGCGCCTACCAGTGGACGCCTATCGGCTACGGTGGGGCGTAGTGCTGCCTGATGTGATATAATTTCGAAGGGGCAGGTAATCATCTGTTGTAGTTTTTCGATAAGGGTGAGTCGGGCTTGGTGGGTAATGGTTTCCTCAAGATCTTCGGGGTGGTAGATGCCTCCTACGGTATAGAGGTCGCCCCCAAGAGGTACTACACTGCCATCGCTTTTAAGTATGTGTTGCAGTTGGAGTGAGGGTGCGCTGAAAGTAAGGGTTTCGCCTTTGCAAGGGCGCATAGGCAGGGTACTAAAAAAAGGATTCTTACTGATGCCGCAACCTTCGCAGAAGACTATGTGGCGCGCCTCGACCCCCTGATATGCTACGTGGGTATTAAAGACTTGTAGGGATTGGTAATCAAAGGTTTTGGGATAGAAGAAGCCTTCGGCCTGCCAGCGTGTAAGGCAGGTGGTGAGGTAGGCATTGACGTCCATTCGGCCTGTATGTAGGACTTCGCCCAAAAGGTAGGGGGCAGGGACAGCGGGATTGGTAGGTGATACTAAGGCTGTACTGAGGTAGGGAGAAAGCAGGGGCTTATCGGAGGCGGTGAACCAGTTGTTTTGTTCTTCGACGGAAGTGAACTTGCGCAATACCGACATTGGGTAGGTAAAACTTGTGTGGGTATTGTTTTGGACTTGGGTGTAAAACTGCTGTGCGGCGAGCATAGTTTCGGCACTGCGCCATATAGGGGTGAAGCGTTTTAGTACAACGGGGTTATATACGCCATCGGCGATGTGGCTTGCCACTTGTGAGTTATCGGCAATGAGGCAGAAGGATTTTTGGTGCTGTTGTAATATATTGGCAAAAGTAACGCCAGATAGACCAGCGCCTACAATAATGAAATCAAACATCGGTAATTAAATTAATGAGGTGCAAAGGTAGTTATAATTTGGAGATTGAGCAATGGTGGAGAAGAAAAAAGCCTTATTGCGGTGTGCAATAGGGCTTTTTTGTAATAGTGGAAATGTGAGAATTTGTTTTAGTGTGAAAAAAAATAATGTTAGTATTTGTATTCAAGAGTTGATATAGGGGCGCCGGTAACATCGCGTTTTACAATTTTGGTAGGCTTATTACCATTTTTAGTAATTTCATAAGAATAGGGAGTGAATTTATTCACTATATTTTTAGACTGTTTTACGAAAAGGTCTTGATCTGTACCAAATTTAACATCTTGATGACCACGTATATTTAATCTTGCTAAATTGGCTAATAAGATGTATTGGTTATTAAGCTCATTAACAACGATAGTGTCATACTCAAAATTTTCTTCGAGGCGCTGGTAATTAATGGTTTCTATTTTTGTAACGTTGCCATTGTTATAAGTGTAAGTATAGGTGGCTGTACCGTCCTTAGTGTTCACTACTTTTAACGAGTTGGTATCGTACTGGAAGGTAACTGTCCAAGTATCGGCATTGAAATTATTACCTATACCTGTATTGATTTTTGAGGTAATGCGACCTTGGCTATCGGTAGTAACTATAAAAGTATCGGTTTGCCCATTGCTGGTAGAGGTTATTTTAGTGAGTTTGTTATCTTGATAGATAAATGTATATTCCTCATTAACAGCTCTGGCGCCATCTTGATAATTGTAAGTTTTGAGGTTTTTACCCTCGTAACTAAGTGAGTGAGTAACAGTACCATAGTTATTGGTTACTGTCCATCCTTTGAGCACATTATTCTCAACATTATAGGTAGTTGTTTCGGTTGAAACACCTGCTTGTGTAAAGATGGTTTGCTTAATAAAACCAGCGGGTACTTCAACAGGTTTTTCGGGTTGAGGAGGTGTAGGATTGTCTTCGTTTTTGTCTTTTTTGCAGGCTACCACAGTAAGGGCTGCTGCTGCTAGTAATACTAATTTTTTCATTGTTATAAGTAATTTGAATCATTAAACGGGGCAAATATAATGATTATTACTTACACAGGGTGTTAATTAAAAGTTAAACTTTTACGCATAAAACAGCTAAAACATAAAATCTGGAGGGTGATTGGGGAATAAAAGACTGATTGGTAGTTTATTAGCTGAGTTTAAACTTTAACAGAATTCATAAGGTAAGAGATAAGAGGGAAGAGGCAAGAGAAGGGGGTAGGAGATAGGGGATAGGGGGTAGGAGTGAGAAAAATGCAAAGATTAGGGGATTTTGTTGCGGATAATGCAAAGGGAAGGCGGGGAGGTGGAGGGGCTGAAAATCAAGGTAGTAATGTTTATCCTTCGTTTATAGTTCGTTTATCCTTCGTTATAGGTTCGTTTAAGGTAGGCAATAGATAAGAGGTAAGAGGTAAGAGGGTGAAGGTGTAATGGGGTGATTATTAGGAAAGAGGAGTTAGGAGATAGGGGATAGGGAGGGAGGAGGTGTTTTTTGCATTATTTGTAATTTAGGGGATAGGAGATAGAGGATAGGAGATAGATGGGGAGGGATTAGGAGATAGGAGTTAGAGATTAAGAGGAGAGGTAGAGGGATTGTAGGAGAATTATGGGGAGATGTGTGGGGATAAATGGATGATGTGAGAGAGGAAGTGAAAGAAGTTATTTGGTATTTGTAAATAATTTTGTACTTTTGCCGCTTGAAAAAACTATTATAAGTAGATAATGACTGAAAAGATTTTTGCTAAATACAATTTGATAGCTGGATGGGGCGTATTTGTTATTGCCCTAATTACTTATTGCCTTACTGTGGAACCTACGGTTAGCTTTTGGGATTGCGGTGAGTATATTGCTACTTCGGCAAAACTGGAAGTGGGACACCCTCCTGGGGCTCCGTTTTTCCAGATGATGGGAGCTGTACTCTCGGCTTTTGCTCCTAATGCTGATAAGGTGGCGCTGCTGGTGAACTTTATGTCGGTACTATCAAGTGCTTTCACGGTATTCTTTTTGTATTTTATTATCGTGAACTTTACTAAGAAGATTGCGATACGTGGGCAGAAGGAGCTTAGTGTGGCACAGACGATAGCTGTAATGGGCAGTGGTGCTGTGGGGGCGCTAGCATATACGTTTTCGGATAGTTTTTGGTTCAATGCTGTGGAAGCGGAGGTGTATGCTATGGCGATGCTATTTATGTCGGTAATGTTATGGTTGGGGATTAAATGGACGGACAGCCTTGATAAACCGCGTGGCAACCGCTGGTTGTTACTTATTGCTTTGGTAGTGGGACTTTCATTTGGGGTACACTTTATGGCATTGCTTACTATTCCGGCTATAGGGATGTTGTACTTCTTTAACAGTCATTACAAGAAGACTTTCTGGAATTTTATTATTGCTAACGTGGTATCGATAGCGATATTGCTACTTATATTTAAACTGATATTGCCTTATACGCTGGCTTATTTTGGGTATTTGGAGGTATTTTTTGTGAATAGTTTTGGGATGCCATTTAACTCGGGTACTATAATTGCGGGTATTACGGTGGTGGCGTTCTTCTATTTTAGTCTTCAGTATGCTAGTAAGAAGGGGTATGCGCGGTTGCAAACGGGGGTATTGTGCTTATTGTTTGTATTTATAGGTTTTTCGTCGTGGTTGATGGTTCCTATCCGCTCAAATGCTGATACGGTTATAAATGAGAACAGTCCGACTGATGCGCGCTTGCTTTTGGCGTATTACAATCTTGAACAATATCCTGAGACGCATTTGTTTTACGGTCCTATGTACTCGGACAAATATGCGGGGATGGATGAGAACAACCCTTATGAAGATGCTAAGCCTAAATATGAAAGGGATTACACTACGAGGCAGTATGTGATTGTGAACCAGTACAAGAATGCGCAGATGGCTGCCAATAGCAAGCACGAAGGGCTATTGCCGCGTATGTGGAGCTCACAGCATGCTGCTAACTATATGAAACTTACAGGGCCTTTGAGCTTTACTATTAAAGAAGAGGCTTATGAGGAGCCTAAGCTGGCGGCTTTCCTACAAGAGATACAAAAGCCTGCGAACTTAGAGAGAATGCCATTGGAGCGTTATGACCAGTTTTTGACAGACTACCGCGACTATATAGATGTGAAAAAGCCGAGCTTTTGGGAGAATATGGAGTATCTTTTTAAATATCAGTTTGGATATATGTATTTTAGATACTTTGCTTGGAACTTTATAGGTAGGCAAGACGATGTGCAAGGGAAGATGGATAATGACCACGGCAACTGGCTATCGGGGATAAACCTTATAGATGAGGCGCATTTGGGGTCGCAACAGTTTTTACCTTCGGATGTACTGAATAACAAGGCACGGAATACTTACTACTTTTTGCCATTGATATTGGGATTGGCAGGGCTGCTATTTATGTCGGCCAGAAGTGAGCAGCAAGCGTGGGTGGTGCTGGTATTATTTCTATTTACAGGATTGGCGCTGAAAATATACTTGAATGAGCGGCCGTTTGAACCACGAGAGCGAGATTATGCACTTGTAGGCTCCTTCTATGCTTTTGCTATATGGATAGGAATGGGAGTGTATGCTTTGTTCCACTGGGGCAGGAAGCTGATGCCTTCTAATACAATAGCTATTACTGCTGTAGCGCTATCGGCAAGTGTACCTGCTGTTATGGCATATCAAAACTGGGATGACCACGACCGCTCACAGAAATATTCGGCAGAGTTTATAGCTGATGCTTACTTAGACTCGGTAGCTAAGGATAAGGATGCTATGATATTCACGATAGGGGATAATGATACCTTCCTACTATGGTATGCCCAAGAGATAGAAGGCTACCGTACTGATGTGCGTGTGATAAACACAAGCTTATTACAAACAGACTGGTACATAGACCAAATGAAAAGACAAGCTTATGAGAGTTCGCCTATACCTGCACAAATAGTACATAAGCAATATGCACACGGAGTGCGTGAAGGTATCTATTACCAAAAGCGTACTGATAACCGTTGGAATATTAAGGATTTTGTGAACTGGGTAACATCGGACGACCCTGCAACACGTAGCGTACGTGGTAATGGTGAGGTGCAACAGACCTTCTACTACTACCCTACTAATAAAATACGTGTGCCTGTGAATAAAGAAAACGTACTGAAAAGCGGCATTGTAAAACCTGAAGATGCTGATAAGATAGTAGATTACATAGACATCAACCTACCAGGGGCTATTGATAAGGCGCGTATTGTAATGTTAGACATTTTGGCTAATAACGATTGGAAACGCCCTATATACTTTACCGGTGGTAGTATGGATGCAGCTGAATATATGTGGATGAAAGACTACTTACAGCTAGATGGACTTGTGTACAAACTTGTGCCTATTAAAACCGCTATAGATAAGAATCATCCTTACGATATGGGACGTATAGATACTGACCTGATGTACAACATTATAAAGAAATGGACGTGGGGTAATATGGGCAAAAAAGGTATCTATTTAGACCCAGAAACAAGGAAGAACAGTATTATATTCCGCGGTAATATAGCACGACTTACTGAACAGATGATAGCAGAAGGCAAGAAAGCTCAGGCTAAAGAAATGCTGGATATAGCAATGGCTAATATGCCAGTGGAGGGTTATGGTTATTACTTTACCCTTGACCCCTTTGTGCAAGGCTATTACCGCATAGGAGAGGTGGAGAAAGCCCGTGATATTGCCCGCCAAGTGATTAAGAAGTACAAAGAAGAACTGAATTACTATAACCACTTGCCTGTAACAGAAATGCGAGAAAGCTCATCTAAAATACAGTACTGTATAGACCGATATGGAGAGCTACTTGTGATAACTAAACCTTATGATAAGGAATTCTATGACCAAGAGTGGAAAACCTTTAAAGAGCAAGTGCGTCTATATATGGATGAGAAGGAGATAGATGTGTACTTTGAGGAAGCTGCTGCCGATACAACTAAAACAACACCAAAGGCAGAAGCTACCGCTGATACTTTGGCTGCTGAGTAATGCGTTACTTTAGTTATATTATATCATTTTTTACGCACCCTATATGGCTGCCTATATATGGGGCAATGTTGGTTTTTTCTTACATACCTTTTACATTGCCAATGGAGGCAGTGCGCTTTAGCTGGTTATTGCTACTGCTCATTACTGTGGCGCTACCTATATTGGTTTATCTGCTATTATTTGTTTTGAGGTGGATAGAACACCCTTTTGTGGTGAGTGCTGAAAAACAGAAATGGCTGCTGTATGGGTATATAGCGATGCTTTTGGCTGTAGCCTTTGGCATTACCCCTATGAATAATTACCCTATATTGTACTTTTATATACTGAATTTGCTTATAAGCTGCTTTATTATTGTATTTATGCAGTTTTTTAAAGTACGAGGTAATATATTTGTAATGGGAATAGCCGCCCTTACAACCTTCACTATACTGTTAAGCATCCTATACGAAAAAGAAATGACTTATCCTGTGGCTTTGTTCATCTTTTTGAGTGGAGGAAGCTTCACAGCACAAAGCTACTTTACCCACGAACCTATGCGATGGCTGTTTGTAAGCTATCTTGCCGGTATGCTACCACAACTATCACTGTTATTAGTATTTAAGAACTTACTGTTTGGAATGCAGTGAGTACTGAGATGTTTTTTAGCAGAGAAAAACAAAGTAGCTTATAAAGAGAATTGATGTTGTAATTTAAATAAAAAGCAAATGGAGATATCAGTAGTTATTAATACTTATAATGCAGAAAAACACTTAGCTACCGTGTTGGAGAGCACTAAGGACTTTGATGAGGTAGTTATCTGTGATATGCACAGCACTGATAACACTATTGCTATAGCTCAAAAATACGGCTGCAAAATAGTGTATTGTGAGCGCTATCCTTATGTAGAGCCTGCTCGGAATTTTGCTATTGCACAAGCTACTCATAATTGGGTACTTGTAATAGATGCTGATGAAACTGTACCTGAAAAACTAAAAAACTACCTCTACCAACTGGCAGAAAAGCCTGAACTTGGTGGAGTTTATATCTCATTTAAAAATTATTTTATTGATAAGTTTATGCGTTCTGCCTTCCCTGATTTCAAGCTGCGCTTTTTTAAGAAAGAAGGGGCGGACTGGTCGGCTGAGATACACTCGACTGTTAAAGTAAAGGGTGAAGTTATCAAGCTACCACGAGGGCGCAAAGACTTAGCTTCTGAGCATTTGGCTAATGACTCGGTAGCTACCATCCTTAACAAAAATAACAACTATAGTACCCAAGCAGCAGAACGACATAAAGGTAAGAAAATAGGGTGGATAAAGCTGCTATTTTCTCCTTTGTTTTGGTTTGTAAAATACTATTTTATTAAGAAAGGATGTTTAGATGGTAAACGAGGTTTTATATTTGCCGTACTAAAAGCTCAATACAAATTTTCTTGCTTAGCAAAAATTTATGAATATCAACAAACACATTATTCTGGTAATGCCTCCTGATTTTGGGGTATATAAAGTGATAGAAGAGAACTTAAAGTATATGGGCTTTAGTCGTGTAACTGTGCTTGCACCTACCTTTAGCTATAAACTAAAAGACAAGGTTATAAACTTCATTCAAAAAACTATTTTCCAGAATAAACAATACAAAAAACAGCTGATAGACTCCTATTATGCTACTACAGTACGCAAAGCTTTAAGTGGATTGGCAGCAGGCAGTGTGGACTATGCTATTATAATTAGGCCTGACAAGTTAGACCTAAAAACTATTAAGCTCATACAAACTGTTGCTAACAAAGTAGTTGCCTACCAATGGGACGGGTTAACGCGTTTTAATAAAGTATTTCAAACAATTCCTCTTTTTGAGCGCTTCTTTGTTTTTGACCCTAGTGACTATAATCATTACAAAGAACAATATCCAAATATACTACCTTGCACTAATTTCTATTTTAACATTCCAGAAGATAATAGCTCTCCTAATGAAGGTGAAGTTTTATATGTAGGGGTTTATTTAAAAGACAGAATAGATTCTCTTTTAAGAATAGTAAATGAATTGAGTAAGTATAATAATATTACATTTAACATAACCCTCTTCAATGGACGAAAAACTCCTCCGCTAACTCATCCTCATATTAATTTTTCATCTAAAGGAATTAGTTTCTCTCAATACTTAGATATTATGAAAAAAGCAGCTATTTTATTAGATGTAAAAACAACAGAACACAATGGCTTATCTTTCAGAATCTTTGAAGCTCTTAAGTATGAAAAAAAACTCATCACAGATAATAAAGATATAAAACAATACGATTTTTATCACCCAAATAATTTTTATGTAGTTGAAGATAATAATTTTGAGGGATTCAATGAGTTTTTGAGAAGTGAATACACTCCTTTAGCTAAAGAGATAAAAGAGAAGTACAGCTTCTCTAATTGGGTAAAACATGCATTAGGATTTGAATCGGGATGCAAATAAGATAAAAATAAGTAAAGGCATAAGTATATAAGTAGATTCAAATGTATGAAAAAGTATATCAGTATTCATAATAGGCAAAAAAACAAGTAATAAATATTGTTTGATTGTATCTTTAGATAACATTATTGCTCCTAACCAACTAATAAAGAGGCTTAAGCCTATAATACCTATATCTACTAATATGGCTACAAAATCATTATGTACATAACCTACAAACCCATCCATTATATACCGTTGGTATCCAGAGCCATTGCCTATCCATAAATTACCTTCTTTTATTGCCTGAAAGGCAGTGGCATATAATTGATTGCGAATAGGGTCAGAAAAATAAGCGGTATGTGTGATTAGATAGGCTACTATCCCTATAGCTACAAGCCCCACACCTACAAATAACCCATACTTCAGCCTTTTGCTAAATAGGTGTGCTATTGATAGATATACAAAGAAAGCTATTACTACAAAATAAGCAATAATATTTACCCTTGCCTGCATCATAAATATAAAGCAAAAAAGCAAAAGTGCATAGGCTACTATTTCAGAGGTAGTGATAATAGTGTGGTACTTCTTCCATAAGAAAAAACCTAATCCTCCTATTACTAAGATAATCCAAGATAGAAAGCTAGGGTGCTTAAACCTTGTCCAAAACAATATCTCATATAATGAAAATCCTTCATTGTCTGAAAGATATCCTTTATTCAAGGCTAAAAAGCTAAAAAAAGGTTTAGTTCCTTCAGCACTTATAGCAAAGCTATAAAACACTACATTGGCTACTAATAAAAGTAAAAATCCCTTGAAGCAAATAGCTATAAAGCTCAATTGTTGGCGTTGGCTTACCGAAAAACCTAACAGAATAATAGGAATGACCAAAAAGAAAACAATACTTTCTCCCTCAAATAGAGTTTTCACCCCATAATCAAAATATTTAGCCCATAAGAGACCTATAATTTTGAAGATAATAAAACTAAAAAATACTATAGTAAGAACCGTTGGTTTTATAAATTGCCGGTAAATAATACCATACAAAGCACACAAAAAAAGAAGTAAAACATCCAAGCGGAAAGTGATTTTGTGTTTGTATGTCCATAGTATAACTACTCCACAGGCTACTATAGTAATAACATTTCGCAGCCAATCTCCTTTTTCAAATAAAAAACGATGGTTTACATATAAAAATGATAAGATGATAGCAATATCATATAGAAATACGCTATAAAATAGTATATTTTGAGTGCTTTTATCCCATACTGGTATGTTTATTTGTAAATATATAAACGCAATAAGCAGAGGTAGTAGAGCAAGTAATAAAAAATAATTCTTTTTAAAAAAACGCATCATTTTGTATCTGTTATTTTTTGATAGTATAATAAACTACTTTCAATAGTCTTTTCAAAATTATATTGATTTTGAATTGTTTGCAACGCTTTCTCCGCAATAGTTTTATTCAAAGTTTCATCCTCAAATAGTTTCGTAATATACTCATAGTATTCATCATCATTCTTAGCTATAAAACCATTTTCTTTATGGGTTATAATATCTCTAAATGAAGGAATATCTGCAGCCACCACTGCCTTACCAATAGCCATTGCTTCACAAAGGGCTAACCCAAAGGTCTCTCCTCTAGAAGGAAAAATAAAAACATTTGCTTTTTGTAAAGTTTTTTTCAATTCATCACCTTCTAAAAAACCATAATCTACTACATTCTTTATTTCTCCTAAGTTATTTTTTCTTAAATAATCTTTATAACCTTTCCCTATTATATGTAAAGTTGTCTTTGGATTTTTTTTAAGTAGCTTATTGAAAACACTCAGTGCCGTATCAAAACCTTTTTTTAATGTAACAGTACCAAAAAAGAATACAGAAAAAGGAATCGTTTGAGAAAAGTCTTGCTCACCATAGCAAGCTACTCCATTGGTGATTATAGTTCCTTTTTTGCTAAATGTTTCTTCATACATTAACTGAGAACTTTTAGAAACACATATCAGATGGGAGGCTTTTTTCAAAGCTTCTCTCTCTATTAATGATACTCCTAAAGAAGTATTGTATCCAAAATATTTATTCAATATTGTATAACATCCGTGTGCTCTTACCACATAAGGAATATGCAATTCATCTAAAAACAAAGAAATACCATTCCAATCATGTGTCTCTATCACATCAGGATGAATATCTTCTTTCTTCAGAAACCTTTTAAGTTCATTAGTAAGGTGTCTAACCTCCTTCTTCAAGAAAAAAGCCTCTAAAGCAGCTATTTTAAGCCTCTTGCCTATCGACCTAAAAAGTTCTTGTACGAAATGTTTCTTAAAATAGTTCTTTTTCAAAAGGCAGATATGCAAATTACCTTGCTTCTCTTCTAGCGCCATACTACTATTCCCAAAAACCACCACTTTATATCCTTTTTCTAACAGAGAAGATACATATTTTGTATAGAAGGATCCCGTCCCGCCAGCAGCGGGCTGTTTATTATGTAAATATTCCTGAGTAAAAATTAAAATAGTTTTCATAAAATATTTTTATCCAATTCATCCAAAATCCCCTCATCTACATCCACATCAAATTTCCTAGCAAAAAACTTTCCTTTTTGTAACCTAAGCTCACCAAAATCTTCTCTCTTAAAAAGCACAGGCAAAGGCACCCCCTTGCGTTCCCAATTCACATAAGTAAGTGAAGGCTTTATCGCACTATGTTCAATATTAAGCAGTATCGTATGAAAAAAAACCTCATCCGATGAAGAAGTATATTCATAATATAACTCCAGCTCCCTACTATGCGCCCGTATGTAACCAAGCACCTCATAAAAAGTAGACTCACAAAAAGCCCAAAACTGGCTACCAGCATACTGCTGTGCAAACAGAGGCTCACGCTTAGGCAGCCTACATAATCTCTTAAAATTCCCTACCGAAAGCCTCCCTTTAAGCAGATGCCACAAAGTTCTACCCTTCTGGAATAAAGAACTATGATAAAAAGGCGCATAACAATTACTATCCCCCCTACGGGTAGAATGCAAAATATGATAATGCTCCACCTTATCCTTCACCATTTTAGCCCTCCACTTCTCTTCCAGCGGCAGGTAATCTATGAAATTAGTATCCTGATGTTCCTGCAAATAAACATTAAGGCTTTGTGCATCAACTATAGGGTAATCCTGCCCACTCATCAAAATAAAAAACCCCTTACTCCCCAGCTGCGCAGCCTCTTCCATAAGCCGAATAGTAGCCCGCACTATCGAGAAATCCCCCCATACACAACGCTCCCTTTCCCTCAATAGCACTATATCCCTCCCTTCCAGCAACGCCTCAAAAGGTTCAATAGCAGCATTAGCATCTATATGGATAAAGAACTTTGCCTGCCCATCATTCAGTGCATTCACCATCCGCGCAAGCTGCTGCGGGTTTTTATGGGCAAGTATTAAATAATTTTTCTGCATATATAAAGCCTTTAACCTTAAGGCGCAAAAGTACAAAATAATTTCTAAACCACAAATTCTCCACCCATCTCCTACCCCACCCCCACCAACCCCCAAAGCACCCCCTATCCCGAACGAACGAATAACGAAGGATAAACGAACTATAAACGAAGGATAGTTAGCAACCTGGCACAGCTGAGTATCTCGCGAAGGATAGTCACCTCCTTTCCCCACCTATCTCCTATCCCCTATCTCCTAAAATTTTGCTATTTCAGAAATTATTCATACTTTTGCGCCCTCAAATTACATCAGTAATGACTATACAAGAAACTCAAAATGAACTGATAGACACCTTCGCCCTGTTCGACGACTGGACCCAACGATATGAATACCTTATCGAACTCGGACGCGAATTGCCCATCATCAACCCACAATATAAAACCGACTCTCACCTAATCAAAGGATGCCAAAGCCAAGTATGGCTACACGCACAGCTCAATAACGGCAAACTAACACTCACCGCCGATAGCGACGCCATTATAACCAAAGGAATCGTAGCACTCCTTGTACGCGTCTTCAATAACCAAACCCCTACCGATATCCTACAAGCCGACCTTAGTTTTATCGATAAAATAGGACTAAAAGACCACCTTTCACCCACCCGCGCCAACGGGCTGGTTAGTATGATCCAAAAAATAAGAGAGTATGCAAGAACTCAATCCTGATGCCCTAGGCGAAAAAATCGTAGAAGTACTCAAAACCATCTACGACCCCGAAATACCCGTCGATATATACGAACTCGGACTCATTTACGACGTATTCGTGAACGAAGACCACGACGTGAAAATACTAATGACACTCACCTCTCCCAACTGCCCCGTAGCCGAAGTACTCCCTATGGAAGTAAAAGAAAAAGTACAAAGCATTGATGAGGTAAACCAAACCATTGTCGAAATCACCTTCGATCCCCCTTGGCATCAAGATATGATGAGCGAAGTCGCTAAACTCGAACTCGGATTTTTGTAACACTAAATAATAAATCACTTTTATGAAAAAACTTTTGCTATCAGCCCTTGCGCTGACCTCAATGACCCTCTTCGCTCAAGAAGAAGAAACACAACAAGTACAACCTCAAGAAACCGCTACTCCTCGTTGGACAAAAGGCGGGAACGCATCCCTTATGTTCTCCCAATCAGCCTTTAACCACGATTGGACTGGAGGAGGTACCAATAACGTTGCCGGTAACCTAGCCATCAGCTACGCCTTTAACTACAAAAAAGACAAATGGGCGTGGGATAACAACATCTACATCGATTACGGCTTAACCAAATTGCAAGACGATAAATTCACTCGCAAAACCAACGACCGTTTCGAGATCAACTCAGTACTCGGTAAGCAAGCTACTGAATTCTGGTACTATTCACTATTCTTAAACTTCAAAACCCAACTTACCGACGGCTACAAGTACACCGCTACCGATCGTACCCTTATCAACAAACTCCTTTCACCAGGATATCTACAATCAGGTATCGGTATGCTTTGGAAAAAAAGCGACAACCTAAAAGTAAACTTAGCACCTGTTACCGCCAAAATCGTAACAGCTCGCAAGCAGTTCACCTCACCTACCAGCGCCAATTACATCGCTAATTTCTACGGGGTTGAAGATAACAAAAACATCCGTTTTGAGCTCGGTTTCTCTGCCAACGCCTACGCCAAATTCAACATTATGGATAACGTATCGTTAGAGAACATCCTATCTCTTTACAGTAACTACCTCGATAAACCACAAAATATCGATATCGATTACACCCTTAACGCCGTACTTACCATTAACAAGTACCTATCAACCAACTTCACCTTCCAAGCCATTTATGACGACAATGCCGCACGCGCTGTCCAAATACGCGAAGTATTCGGCTTAGGCGTGAACTGCAAATTCTAAGCAGTAACATAACGCACAACAATACACTTTGCCAAAGGCAATAGCCCACAAAGCTATACCTTTGGCAAAGTTCTTTTTTACCCCCCACACCACTTGCCCAATTCTTTAATAATACTTATCTTTGCAGCCTATAAATTTAAAAATTATGAAACACTTCATCCTTATAACATTAGCATTTATCTCCGCTTGCACACAAAACACACAAGTAACCCAAAATGATAAAGCAGAAAGCATCCCATCACTTACCGATTATGTGAACCCCTTCATAGGCACCGATGGCACAGGCAATACCTACCCCGGCGCCACCACACCCTTTGGAATGGTACAACTAAGCCCCGATATAGGCATCCCCGGTTGGGACAGGATTTCAGGCTACTTCTACCAAGACAGCATCATAACAGGCTTTTCACACACCCACCTCACAGGCACCGGTGCCGGCGATTTGTACGACGTGCTCATTATGCCCACCAACAGCCGTTTTAACAAGCGAATCCCCGAAAACAATAACAAACCCTTCTCATACTTCTCACACAGTAAAGAACAAGCCACAGCAGGCTATTACACCGTCGATTTGCTTAGCTACGGCATCAAGGCCGAACTCACCGCCACACCACGCGTAGGCATACAGCAATACACCTTCCCCCAAGATACCAACTCCAAAATCACTATCGATTTAGCATACCATATCAATTGGGACAAACCCACCGAAACCCACCTCAAAGTAGTTGATGATACCACTATTGAGGGCTACCGCTTCTCCACCGGCTGGACACGTAACCAAAAAGTATACTTCGTAATAAAACTGTCCAAACCCTTCACCAACCACCTAATTACCGAAGAAACCATAGAAGGAAAAAAACAACCAGCACAGCTCACCCTACAGTACCCCACCACCGAAGGAGAGCAAATAATAGTCAAAACAGCACTCTCTATGCACAGCATCAGCGGGGCTTATACCAATATGCAAGCCGAAGCCACACACTTCAGCTTTGCACAATACCGCGAGGCAGCCCGCCAGCTATGGCAAAAAGAACTACAAAAAATCATTATTGAAGAGGCTACCGAGAAAGACAAAACCATCTTCTACACTATGCTCTACCAAACAATGCTCGCCCCCAACCTCTACTCCGATGCCGGCGCACCCCCACGTTACGACACCTTCTCACTCTGGGATACTTTTAGGGCAGCACACCCCCTATACACCATACTACACCGCGAAAGATCAGCCGATTTTATTAGCAGCTTTTTACAGCATTATAAAGAAAACGGCGAGCTACCCGTATGGAGTATGCAAGGCGGCGAAACCAATATGATGATAGGCTATCACGCCATCCCCGTCATAGTCGATGCCTACCTAAAAGGCATCCCTATGGATGTGAATACAGCCTATCAGGCGTGCAAAGCCAGCGCTATGAGTAACAAGCGCCAGATTGATTTGTACAAAAAATACGGCTACGTACCCTATGACCTTGATACTTCCGACGAAAACTGGTCAGTATCCAAAACCCTTGAATATGCCTATGACGACTATTGTATGGCACAATTTGCCTACGCACGCCTTAATGAAGATATAAATTACCTTACCGATGCCAACTACTTTGAAGCACGCTCCGAGAACTGGAAAAACCTCTTTGATGAGCGCACCCAGTTCTTCCGCCCCAAAAACTCCAAAGGCAAGTTCCTCACCCCTTTTAACCCTAAGGATTACAGCAAATACTTCTGTGAGAGCAACGCTTGGCACTACCGTTTCTTTGTACCTCATAAATTAGACATCTCCGATGATTTTATACGCAAAATGGGCGGATGGGTAGCCTTTGAGCAAAAGCTGGACTCACTGTTCACCTTGCCTGTTACCCCCGATGAGAAGCTGCCTATTTTCAGTACCGGTATGATAGGGCAATACGTACACGGCAATGAGCCTTGCCACCACGTAGCATACCTTTATAACTTTACACCCCACCCTTTAAAAGCAGGCGAGCGTGTACAGCAGATATTAAAAACACAATACCACAACACCCCTGCTGGGCATTGTGGTAATGAAGATTGTGGGCAAATGAGTAGCTGGTATGTACTATCGGCATTGGGCTTTTACCCTATAGATCCTGCCAATGGTAAGTACTATTTGGGCAAGCCTTTATTTAAAAAAGCTACTATACACTTAGAAAATGGCAAGAAATTCAGTGTTCTTAGGAATACTATTTCCGAAGAGTATTTTACCATATCCCCCGACCCCGATATAGATGATAAGCTTATCATAAACCAACCTGCTGATTACAATAAAGCTCCTGTGCGTTACCTTACCTACAAGGAGATTATGAAAGGCGGTAAAGTTGCCTTTTAAGCACTAAAGTACTTTTATAAAATAAATGCGGTAGGCACCTTGTAAGGTGCCTACCGCATTTATTTTTGTGTTGTTTTTTTAAGAGGGTTTAATCGGCTAGTATTACTGTTTTGTTATGGTTGCACTCCAGGGTGCCTCCTTTGATAGTAATACTTTGCAGTTCTTTTTTGCCTTGAAAAAGTTTTACCTCGCCGGCTGTAAGCATTGAGATTATAGGGGCGTGGTGCTCTAATATTACAAAGGGGCCTTTGGCACCTGGTACACTTACCGAGGTTACTTCGCCTTTGTACAATAGGGCTTCAGGAGTAAGGATTTCTACTATCATAATTAACTTGCTTCTGCTAACATTTTTTCGCCAGCTTCTATTACTTCTTCGATAGTGCCTTTAAGGTTAAAGGCGGCTTCGGGTAGGTGATCAAGTTCACCATCTAATATCATATTAAATCCTTTGATGGTATCTTTGATATCGACGTAGGCGCCTGGAAGGCCTGTAAACTGCTCGGCTACGTGGAAAGGTTGTGAAAGGAACCTTTGTACGCGGCGTGCGCGTGCTACGGCTATTTTATCGGCTTCGGAGAGTTCTTCCATACCTAAGATAGCGATGATATCTTGTAATTGTTTATAGTGTTGTAATAGCTCTTTTACGCGTTGGGCGCACTCATAGTGTTCTTTACCGAGGATTTCGGGGGTAAGGATACGTGAGGTAGAGTCGAGCGGATCAACGGCGGGGTAGATACCGAGTTCGGCTATTTTGCGTGATAGTACGGTGGTGGCGTCGAGGTGGGCGAAGGTAGTAGCTGGAGCGGGGTCGGTAAGGTCGTCGGCAGGTACGTATACTGCTTGTACTGATGTGATAGACCCGTGCTTGGTAGAGGTGATACGCTCTTGCATTGCGCCCATTTCGGTAGCTAAGGTAGGCTGGTAACCTACGGCTGATGGCATACGCCCTAATAGGGCTGATACTTCGGATCCTGCTTGTGTGAAGCGGAATATGTTATCGACGAAGAAGAGTACATCTTTCCCTTGCCCGTCGCCGGCTCCGTCGCGGAAGTATTCGGCTATTGTAAGTCCTGATAGGGCTACGCGTGCGCGTGCTCCTGGTGGTTCGTTCATTTGGCCGAATACGAATGTAGCTTTGGATTCTTTAAGGGCGTTTTTATCTACTTTGCTTAGGTCCCAACCTCCGGCTTCCATTGATTCCATAAATTGGTCGCCGTATTTGATAATTCCGGACTCTAGCATTTCGCGCAATAGGTCGTTTCCTTCGCGGGTGCGTTCGCCTACTCCGGCGAATACTGATAGCCCTCCGTGGCCTTTGGCGATGTTATTGATGAGTTCTTGGATAAGTACTGTTTTACCTACTCCGGCGCCTCCGAATAGACCGATTTTACCTCCTTTGGCGTATGGTTCGATAAGGTCGATTACTTTAATGCCTGTGAAGAGTACTTCGGTGGTGGTGGATAGGTCTTCAAATTTAGGAGCTGGGCGGTGTATAGGGAGCCCGTTATCGCCTTCTTTGGGTAGGTTACCTAGTCCATCTACTCCGTCGCCAATTACGTTAAAGAGGCGGCCGTATATATCTTGGCCTACGGGCATTTTGATGGGGCTACCGGTAGCGATTACTTCTGTATCTCGGCTTAGCCCTTCGGTTGAATCCATTGAGATGGCGCGTACTACGTCTTCACCTATGTGTGATTGTACTTCTAAGATGAGCTTGGTGCCATCGGGGCGCGTAATTTCGAGTGAATCGTAAATACGAGGCAGTTCTTTATCCGATGCGAATTCGACATCGACCACCGGACCTATTACTTGTGCTACTTTACCTTTTTGAAACATTCTTTTTATTTTTAGGGGTTAGGGGTTGGGGTTAGGGGTTAGGTGTGCTTTGTGCTGAAAACCTAATGCTTAACTCGTTTCCCTAAGATTTCGGGCAAAGGTACGTTATTTTTCAGAAACGGCAAATAAAAAGAGTTATTTTTTTACTCTTAGAAATGTAATATTTTGTTTTTCAGTGTTTTATTTGGGGTCTTTACCTTTGCTTTTGCTTCATAGTAAAAATGCTCAGGGGGTTGGCCTGAGCATTTTTAAGGGGGGATAGGGTGTTTATCCTTGGTGTGTTTTTTTCAGTAGATCGTTCACTACTTTAACGGGGTTAAAGGTGATGATGGGTACTTCGACAAAGAGGGTTATCCAGCGTGCCATTGAGCCGTTCCAGAGGCCTGGTAGTTCAAGTGCTTTTAGGGGTTTGCCCATATAGGTTTTGCTGGTTATGAATGCTTGGTTGGCATCGATGTATTGTGGGAGGTTGAATTTTTCTCCTTTGTAGTTTTTGGTTCCGCAGACTAAATCGACGGGGTTAAAGTGTGTGGATTGTTGGAATATTTCTTGTTGCTTGGGGTCGGTCATATTGACTTGTGCTGACTCGATTATTTGTAGGCTGTATCCGTCGGGTTCTTTGACCCAGAATGGTCCGCCTCCGGGTTCGCCTTCGTTTTTGACCATACCGCATACTCGTATGGGGCGGTTGAGTTGTTCTTTGATGAATTCGAGGGCGTATTGCCTGCGGAATTTGTAGAGGTAATCGGGGACGGAGATGTTGATTTTTTTTAGGAAATCGAGTATGTGTTTTACTTCTTTTTTCTTTATTTTGTTGTTATCGATGCGGCGTAGGATGGTGAATATTTCGTCTTGTACTTCGCATAGTTTGCCGGCGAGTGCTTCTTTGTAGAAGACGGTTTCGTCGGTGTATTTTTTTACGACTACGTTATCGATGTTTTTGATGAATATGATATCGGCGTCGATGTCGTTAAGGTTACTGAGGAGTGCTCCGTGGCCTGCGGGGCGGAAGAGGAGTTTTCCTTCTTCGTCTCGGAAGTACTCGTTATCTTCGGTTACGGAGATGGTATCGGTGCTGGGTTTTTGGTATGAGAAATCGACGTCGAAGGTTACTCCGTATCGTTGTTCGAGTTGTGGTTGTATGAGGGTGAGTTCTTTGTAGAAGGCTTCGGTGTGCTGCTCGGTGATGGTGAAGTGTAGGTGTGCTTGTTCGTGGTCGGAGGCGTATAGTACGGCTTCGCGGAAGTGTTCTTCAAAGGGTGTTGCTATTTTTTCGGAATGGCGGTGGAATGGCAGTAGTCCTTTGGGCATATTGCCGTAATTGAGTCCGTCGTCATTTAGGAGTGTGCTGACGATTAGGTGTTTTTGTGCGTCGTCATTAAGGGTGTTGAATTGTGGGTGGTGTTTGTTAATAAAATCGGTTAGGAGGGGGTAGAAGGCGAATCGTTCGAGGCCTTCGAAGAATATTTTTATTTCTTTGTTACTGGTTCGGTTGACGAATGCGATGAATGATTCGCGTTCGGGTTCAAAGGCGTCGCGGAAGGCGAATAGGGCTTTGAACATGCGTGTGGCTGCGCCTGATGCGGGGACGAATTTGACTATTTTGTTTCCTTTTTTGCGTTTTTGGTATATGGCGGCGTATTTGGCGGCTTCTTCTTTGGGTAGTGGTATTATACCGTCGCCTATTATGGCTGCTTTTTGCAGTTGTATGGGGGGTACGCCTTGTTTGAATTGTGCTACTTGTGCTTGTAGCATTGCTTCGGTAATGCCTTTTTTACCGAGTAGTGAGCGGTCTTTTTCTGTTAATTCCATCATAATACGTTGGTTTTAAATTCTTTTGTTTTTGTATTAATGTGTTGCGGTTAATAGTGGGGCAAAGGTACAAACAAAAAAAATAAAAAGCAAATTTTTTGTGGAGAAAAATAGGGGGGTTGGGGGATAGGGGGTAGGAGGAAGGGGGTAGGGGTGGTAGCTGGTGAACTATCCTTCGTTTATAGTTCGTTTATAGTTCGTTATTCGTTCGTTCATCCTAAGGGGTGTTTTTGGGGGTGTTGGGGTGTGGGTGGGGTGGGTGTGGGGTGATGGGGGAGGGTGGGTGATTTTGTGTTTTGGATTTTATTTTGTAACTTTGCCGCCTCATTCATTGGCGAATTGGCGTGGTGTGCCTTTTTGCTCATTAATCATTATTTGTATGAAAAAAACATTTCTTCCTGTGGCTTTGCTATTGGCGTGGGGGCAGGGGCTTGTAGCGCAAGAGACTACTGTTGTTACTGACCCTAATGCGGAGTACCAAAAAGCGGTGGCTTTGTATAATCGCAAGCTGTATCAGCCTGCTCAAAATTTGTTTAGAAACCAACAGAATACGCATCCTGATAAATCTATCCGGACGCATAGTGAATATTATGTGGCTACGATAGCGGCGCTTCTGAACCAAGATGGGGCTGATGCGCTGGTGAATAATTTTATTGTGAATCATCCTGAATCGGCGCTGGCTTCGGAGGCTTATGTGCAAATGGCTAATTTGTATTTTGAGCAGGGTAATTATGCGCAGGCTCTTGAGTGGTATGAGGCTATTGACCCTTTGAGCCTTAGTGGTGAGGAGCGGGAGCGTTATAATTTCCAGAAGGGTTATGCGCTTTTTCATACGGGGAACCAAGGGGCTTCTAAACCTCATTTTGAGGCGGTGCAGAATCATCCTAAATATGCTAATGATGCTAAATATTACTTGGGTTATATTGCTTATGATGCTAATGATTATGCGAAGGCTGAGAGTTATTTCAGACAGGTGGATAATAGCCAACAGGTGAATAACAATGTGTCATACTTCCAGGCTAATATGTACTTTAGTCAGGCTTTGTATGAGGAGGCTATTGAGGAGGGTGTGAAGCAGCTTGGGAAGACTAAAAACGCTCAAGAGGTATCGGAACTGAACAAGATTATAGGGGAGAGTTATTTCAACCTTAAAAAATATAAGGAGGCTATCCCTTACTTGCAAAACTATAAAGGCAAGAAGGGCAAGTTTAGCAATACTGACTATTACTACATAGGCTATGCTTTGTACAAGAATAATGACTATGCGGGGGCTATTGGACAGTTCAATAAAATAGTGGATGGTAATGATAATGTGGCGCAAAATGCGTATTACCACTTGGCTGAATGTTATTTGAAAACAGGGCAGAAGACGCAAGCGTTGAATGCTTTTAGAAATGCGTCGCAAATGGACTTTGATGCGCAGATAAAGAAAGATGCGATGCTTAATTACGCTAGGCTGGGCTATGAAATAGGGAACCCTTACGAGAGTGTGCCGAGTGTGCTGCAAGCTTATGCAAAGGCTTACCCTGGTGACCATAAGGATGAGATACAATCGCTTTTGGTAGATTCATATATCTCATCGGGGAATTACCAAGCGGCTATCGGCTTGTTGGAAAAATCAAACGACCCTAAGGATAAAGAGCTTTATAAGAAGGTGGCTTTTTATAGGGGGATAGAGCTGTTTAATGAGTTACAATACTCTGAGGCTATTATTTACTTAGACAAGGCTATAGCGGATAATAGTGCTATTGCGGCTCGTGCTGCTTATTGGGCAGGCGAATCGGCTTATCAGCTTAAAGAATACAGCAAAGCGGAGACGTACTTTAAACAGTTCTTCGCCAATAGTGTTGCTCCTAAAACGGAGGAATATAACAAGGCTTATTACGGATTGGCTTACGCTAACTTTAACCAGCATGATTATAGTGAGGCTATTAGTAACTTTGAGAGTTACTTGAAGCAAAATCCTAAAGATGAGGTGTGGAAACATGATGCTATGCTACGCCTTGCCGACTCATACTTTGTTACCGGTAAATACTGGCAAGCAATGGAGGGTTATAATAAGCTGATAGAAAACAAATCGGCAGATCAAGATTATGCGGCTTACCAAAAGGCTATAAGCTATGGCTTTGTGGAGAGACTCAATAACAAGATTGAAGATTTAGAACGCTTTATTAAGAATTACCCTAAATCAAACTTGAGACCTAATGCTTTGTATGAATTGGGTAACTCATACATTTCAAAAGGCGATACAGATAAGGGGGTAACTTATTACCAACAGCTTAGCAATGGCTACAAAGGTAATGCCCTTGTGCCTCGTGCTATGTTGCGAGAAGGACTTGTGTACTACAATAGAGGGGAAAACCAAAAAGCTCTTACCTTATTCAAATCAATAGCGAAAGATTACCCTAATACCAATGAGGCTTCACAGGCTGTTTCATCGGCAAAGCTGGTGTATGTAGATTTGGGTAAAGTAAGTGAATATGCTGCTTGGGCTAAGAGCTTGGGCTATGTGGAGGTTACTAACTTAGAGCTAGAAGCTGCTTCCTTTGAAGCTGCTGAACGCCAATACCTACAAGGTAATAACAAGGAGGCTATGACTGCCTTAGATAACTACTTGAAGGAATTCCCTAATGGTATGCGTAGGACTAATGCAGAGTTCTACAAAGCTCAGTTATACTTTAATGAAGGTAAAAAAGCGGAGGCTCTTGCTAATTATGAAAAAGTATGGAAAAGTGGCTCGACCGAATATGGAGAACAATCACTTACCCGTGTGTGCCAAATACTATTGGATGCTGGTAGCTACCTTAAAGCTAAACCTTATTTGGAAGAACTAGAAAACAAAGCTACTATAGCACAGAACAAAACTTATGCACAGAGCAACTTAATGCGTGTGTGCTATAATGAAAAGCTATATGATAAAGCTATTGAGTATGCTAATAAGGTTCTAGAAGAAAAATCTATTGATACTCGCATTAAAAATGATGCTTATATAGTACTTGCTCGTGCCTATGCCCAAGCAGGAAACGAGGCTCAAGCACGTAAGTATTACACTGAAGTGCAGAAAACAGCTACTGGTAGCCTTGCAGCAGAAGCCTTGTACTACGATGCTTACTTCAAAAATAAAGATAAAGACTATAAAGGCTCTAACGAAGTAGTTCAAAAACTAGCTAAAGATTATGGCGGACATAAAGAGTTTGCTGCTAAGAGTCTTATAGTAATGGCTAAAAACTTTAACGGACTAAAAGATGCTTACCAAGCTACTTATGTACTAGAAAGCGTAATTAAGAACTTTAAAGAATATCCAGAAGTAGTAGCCGAAGCTAAAAAAGAACTAACCGCTATTAAAGCCGAAGCCGCTAAAAGTAATTCATCAGTAAAATAGACACAAAATGAACAAATACATTATAATAACCTTATTGCTGGCTGCTTGCACTACCTCTGTTATAGCGCAAAGCCGCAAAGATAGCCTCTCTACCAAAGTTGTAGAAGTGGTAAAATCATACGCCCCTACTATAGCCGACGCCTATAAAAAACGGGAAGATGCTAAAATTAAAGACTCGCTTACTGTGAAAAAGAAAAAAGTAAGCTATCCTATCAACTCGGTACCTGTAGCTTCTACTTTTGTACCCGAAAAAGGAAAAGCAGCTCCCGTAAAACCAAAAATCATACGTGATGAATATCATGATTCATATATAGGAGCAGGTTTTGGTATGTTAAACACTCTATATGCCGATGCTAATATAACCTATCCAGTAAATGATAATAGCAAGCTTTCTCTGCTGGCTAATCACCTATCAAGCAACGGTGATGTAGATGACGTTATACCCGAAAGTAACTACGCCCTAAGCAAAGCCAAACTACACTATGACTACCAAGGCCAAGAGCTGATATGGGGCTTAAATGGCTATCTAGGAAGAAGAATGCACAACTGGTACGGCATACGCCCCAATGTATACACCCGTAATGAACTACGCGGCAAAGTAGATGATGTACAGCAAATATACCTCGACTATGGCGTAGGAGGTTACCTACAGTGGGAAAACCCTTACTTTAAAGGACTTGATTTTAACGTCGATGCCCTATCCGACCATTTCAAAAGCAAAGAACTAAACCTCAAAGCCCTTCCTACCTTCGAGGTTCCCCTTACCGAAGACCAATTTATACGCGCACGCGTACTATTAGATTACTATGAAGGTAGCTTTAACAGAGAAAACAACCTCATTAATGAAATCAACAACCGCTGGATGCTATTCGGCATTAACCCTTCATACGTATTAAATGTAGATGCCCTTTCACTAAAATTAGGACTATCATTAGTATATGCCGACGCAAACCAGTCCAACCAAAACAAATTCCGCCCCTATCCAGATGTAGAAGCCACCTACAGCTTCTCCCCAAATGCCATCTTAGCAGCAGGAATACGCGGCAAACTACAACAAAACACCCTTGCCAAGTTAAGCAATGAAAACCCCTTCATAGCCCCTATGCAAGAAATCAAACCCACCAACGTACAAGTCGATGCCTTTGTAGGACTAAATGGCAAAGTAACTACCGATTTGCAATACCGCGTACAAGGTAGCTATCGCCAAAGCAAAGAACACCCCTTGTTCACCACCCTTACCGAAAGCCCCCTCACCACCCAAATACTACCCTACCAATACTATAACTCCTTCAAAGTAATATATGATGAATTGGCCGACTTTGAATTCTTAGCCAGTATTGAAGGCAAACTCAAAGATATAGTCTATTTTAATTTCGAAGGCAAATATAACAATTACCAAGCACGCACCCAGCGCGACAAAACAGCCTGGAACCTACCCAACATACGCGTGTCACTCAATACCGATTTTAAAATACTACCCAACCTATTTGCTGGGCTCGACCTATTCTACACCGGCGAACGCTATGATTTAGACTACGAACTACCCCTAATAGCCACCCCTGCCAAAGTAAATCTCAGCGGATATATAGACGTAAACCTACACGCCGACTATACCTTTAACAAGCACTGGCAAGTATTCGCAAAAGCCAACAACCTAAGCTCCCAAAACCACAAACTATGGGCCTACTACCCCTCACACGGAGTACAAATATTCGCAGGAATAAGATACCTGTTCTCATTTAAAGACTAATACATAACAACACACCCAAAGCCCCTTGCCCCAATACGCAAGGGGCTTTTTTTTACCCCACCCCTCCCCCACCCTCCTACCTCTTACCTCTCACCCCTCACCTACTTTAAACGAACGAATAACGAAGGATAAACGAACTATAAACGAAGGATAGTTAGCGAGCTGGCACAGCTAAGTATGTCGCGAAGGACAGCCAGCCCCTATCTCCTCTCCCCTACCCCCTCTCTTACCTCTTACCTCCCCAAAAAACCACCCCAATTTTGTCAATTCAAAAAAAAGTCGTACTTTTGCCCCCGAATTAATTTTAAGCAGGCACTTTCGGGACCCCCAAAGTGCTATAAGTCTTAAAGAAAACAAGTTTTATGAAATATTTAAAAAAGAGGTATTTTTTTGTGATTATGGTGTTCTCTTTCCTAGGTTTCACCATCAAAGATGAAGAAGTTAAAGTAATGACAGTCCCTGCCAACTTTACAACCGATATACCTCAACTGGCTACCGCTATACCAGCCGAAAACAATAGCGAAGCAAAACTAATTACTTACAGTGCCCTACACGCTGGCAAAACATTTGTAGGTTTTAAAGAAGCCCTCGCATACCGCGAATCACGCGGAAGCTACACAGTAGTAAACCGATTCGGTTATATGGGCAAATACCAGTTTGGCAAACGAATATTACGCTTCTTCGGCGTAACCAACACAGAGGCATTCCTCAATTCACCCCAACAACAAGAAGAAGTATTCGTTATGAGCCTTCAGCACAGCAAATGGTTCCTGCGCAAAGAAATCGCAAAATTCGCAGGCAAAAAAATCAATGGCATCGAAATTACCGAGTCCGGCATATTAGCCGCAGCACACCTGGCAGGCGCCACCTCAGTGCGTAAGTTCTTCAAACACAAAGGTAACTATAACTTTGCCGATGGTAACGGCATCACCTTGCAGAACTATCTAAAACACTTCGCAGGCTACGATACCTCACATATCACAGCCGAAGAACACCCCACAATCAACTCCGTTAAAACCGAACAATTACCAATTGATAATACAGATACACCGCAGCCTGATAACAACACCATACCACAGCTCGCGCTAATTAATTATCAATTATAATTACATTATGGTAGTTTCTCTCCCACACAAATTATACTACAGTATAGGCGAAGTAGCCAAAGCCTTTGGCGTAAACCAATCGCTCATACGCTTCTGGGAAAAAGAATTCAAAATCATCAGCCCCAAAAAAGACGGGTCTGCAGGCAGAAAATTCACCCCCGATGATGTGAAGAAACTACAACTCATCTACCACCTTGTTAAAGAACAAGGCTTTACCCTTGAAGGCGCCCGCCAACGCCTGAAAGAAGATACACAAAAAACGCTCTCCAACTACGAAATAATCGCAAAGTTAGAAAGCGTAAAACAAGAGCTTTTAAACATAAAAAAAGCCCTAAATTAACTATAAGATAAAAGTAAGAGGTAAGAAATGCTATATTTCTTACCTCTCACTCTTATACCCTATTTTAAAAAATAGAAGTATGCGTTTGCGCCGTGAACTCCTCCAAAAACTTCATCCCCCTGTATGAATTACCCTTCTCATTCAGCTTAGGGCTCCATACCGCTATACTGTAATGATTAGGCAATAAGGCAACAATACCCCCACCTACACCACTCTTGCCAGGCAAACCCACTTTAAAAGCAAACTCCCCCGATTCATCATAAAAACCACAAGTCTGCATCAGCGCATTCACACGCTTAGTGCAAGTCTCCGTTAGTATCTGTACACGGTCATGCATACGGATACCATCATTAGCAAGAAAAGAGAATATATACGCCAATGATTTGCAAGTAAGCTCCAATGAGCAAAGTTTAAAGTAGAAGTTAAGCACCTCAATAGGATCATTCTCAATATTCCCCAATGATTTGATATAGTAACACAAAGCAAAGTTCCTATACCCCACCGATTTTTCCGACTCGGCTACTAATACCGAGTAGTTAATACTATCGTCATTAGCCAATTCACGCACAAAGGTAAGAAAATCCGAAGGAGCATCTTCCAAGATAGAAAGCAAGATATCACACACCACTATTGCCCCAGAATTAATAAGCGGGTTACGCGGTATGCCATTATCAGCCTCAAGCTGTATCAGCGAGTTAAACGAAGTGCCCGAAGGCTCCACATCTACACGGCGCCACAGCTGGTCGCCAATAATACTATAAGCAAGTGATAGCGCAAGCACCTTAGCAATACTTTGTGCCGAAAACTTCTCATCACAATCACCAATACCATAGGATTGCTTGTTAAGGCTATAAAAATACACCCCAAACTTCTCAGGGTTTACTTGTGCCAATTCGGGAATATAAGTAGGCATTTTACCACCATTTTCTCCCTTTAATACTTGCTCATAAATAGAGTCAATTATTTTAGAATACTTCATTTTCAATTTTTCAATTTATTATTAATACTTTACCAAGTAAAGTGTGATTCATATTTATTGTACATTTACACAGCCCCAGCCGTCGTAATTGCCTTCAAAAGGAGAGGCAAGTTCTAACAAATCCCATACGATATCATCAATATCTAGCGGACTGTCTTCACGGGTAGCTTCCACCATATAGGGATATTCTTCGTTGGGGGAAATTTTATTATTCATAATACTCGTATTTTATTGTTTTTATGTTATGTAAATCGCGACTGCCTGTTAAGGTTCTTTTCTTTATGGGGTTGTGTTGCTTATCGTATTCGTACTCGTAGATTTCTTCACTTTGTTGTTCCCCTTCTGAAAAATATTTATTTGAGATTTCATCCTTGTTTTCATTGTAAGTAGAAAGAACTTTAATAAACTTTTTATAAATCTTATATTCCATTTCTATCAGATTATTTTGGTTGTCATATTTATATCTAAATACTTTAGCTGTGGACTTTCCTTTTGGATACGTAATTGTCGTTACAGTATCGTAATACTTGTCATTATAAGAATAAGTTGTTTGTGAGGTTAAAGAATCTTTTTCGCTAATAGGAATGGTGTTCTTTTTGGAGAATCTTCCTTTTTCATCATAAGAATAAAGATTTTTGAAAGCGTATTGGTCGTTTATATATTCATCTTTTTGAATTACTTTACCTACTTGGTTATATCTATAATGAATAGTTTTTCTATCTAAAGGAGCGCCTTGATCAGAGAGGGTTACTACTGTTTCAGTAATGAGGTTATGCTGAGTGTCGTAAACATAATTTGCTGTTGTAACCTCCTTTTGAATATCATCATACGTTTTTATTTGCTGAACATACCCAGCTGTATTAAAGGAAATAGTTGAGGAGATAGTTCCAGAACCCTCATATCTGTGTGGTAGGTAATTAGGCATCATTTGCTTGACAGTTTCTAGCTTTTTAACTTTGCCGTGAAGGTTTAACCATTCCCAGTTTTTTTTGGGTAGGGTAGTGAATCTTTCTTGTGCGTTGCAAGCCAATAGGCAAAGAGCAAAGGCTAATAATGTAGTAAGCGTTTTGTAATTCATATAAGTTTGATTTATTATTTAAGGCTGATACAGATATACTGACCTCGTGGGTTATAGTGACCTTTTTGATCCCAACGAACAGAGACATTAATTACTTTGGCATAGAGATTCCCGTCACTTCCCATAAAGACTTGTTCTCTATCCTTTTCATCTAATACTAATGCCCACTGAGTAAAAGTGGTTGAAAATACTTGCTTTATTTTATTTGTTCCTTCAATACTATAAAGTGAAAATTCAGTAATACTTTCCCAAACATTGTCGAAAAGGATGATGAGATGCTGCTTATCGGGGGTGATGTAAGGGGAAGCGGGTAAATAAACCTTTTTACCTGTAGTTTTGTCAATCAAGGTATAATCCCAATCTTCATAGTATGTAGTACTGATAAGATATTGATTTAGAAAGGGTATTTCCCCTATATAGGTATGTTCTATTCTATTGTCATCGTACTTAGGCGCAAGGCTATCAATATAAGTAATATATTTGTTTTTACACTCCTGACAAGGAAGGCGCAGTTTCCCTTTTACTTTTTTGATGGTGGTGGTAGTGTCTATAAAATTAACGGCATTGGCTTTTTGAGCGAGATATTCGTCTTTAGTCACAAAACGAATGTTTATCTTCTTGAGCGGTTTCTTGTCTTCAGTAGTAATCAGGTCTTTATAGTTGAGTTTTATTTGGCTAATATCACCTGTTTGTTCTTTTTTAATAAAGAGTTTTTCCCATTGCCACAAGATAATGTCTTCGCCATTGCGCTTGTACTTTCTTTGGGTGCGCTGTTTTATGCCATACCAAGAGTTAAGTTCTTGAACTACCTCTACTTCTTCGGCATAGGGTAATTTGCCAAGACGTGCGCTTTTGTCGTCGGCTTCCTCATAAAAATCAATACTATCGCGGGTGGTTACATAAACTTCTTTGATGGTAGGCTCTTTGTTATAATCAATAGGGTTGCCTATTTTTCCTGTTTTAGGGTGTTTACTGGCTGCTGAATCCTTCTGTTGTGTATAAACCACAGTGGTTGTTTTGGCTGCCTCTTCTTGGGCAGGAGAGGATGAGATATATTGGTGGCAGCTGCAACAGAGTAGCAATATGGCGCTTAAGAGGGGTTTCATTTTGTTAAGTCGTTTTTGAGTTTGTCGATTTCTTTTTGGGTATCGGCGATGAATTTGGTATCGATATCGGTGGCTGATTTGCTAATACTTTGCGCAACTCTTCTATATTGGGTAATACACGCTGAAATTGTTCAGGCATTTCGGCAGTAGTGGTATAACGAGCTACTCCCATTGGCTTGTGATAGTCTTGAATGACATATTGTACAAAATCTTTATTAAAGTCTTTACAAAGAATGATACCAATGGTAGGATTTTCGTGTGGTTTCTTTACTGTGTCATCTAAAATTCGCAAATAGGTGGTGAGTTGTCCTAAATAAGAGGGTTTGAAATCTCCTTTTTTGAGTTCTACACACACCAAACAGTTAAGTTCGCGGTTAAAGAAGAGCAAATCGGGGTATTGTTCTATATCAAACACTTCCAAATGGTATTGATTACCTACAAAAGTAAAATCTTTGCCGAAAGTCATAATAAAATTCTTTACATTGTGGATAATCTGTTGTTCTACTACTCGTTCGTCTATATCAGCGAGGTCTCGTTCTCCTATCTCTTCTACATTGATAAAATCGAGCAAGTACTCATCTTTGAACATTTCAACTGCTTTACGGGCTAAATTCTTGGAAGGGAGCGTTTGGGAGAAATTATTAGGGATAGGTTCCTTTGGGAAGATACCTTCATCTATAAACTTCATCAAAGTATACTTACTAAGATGTTCTTTGGCACATTTGCGAATGTAAAACAAACGCTCTTCTATATCCTTCACTTTTGCTATGATAATACTATGATGAGTAAATGGTACCTCAAGAAAAGCATTGTCATAAAGCATATCAAAGCGCGGTAACAATATGGGTGCTTCTGTTGTTTCTAATTCGGCAGCTACGGCTGCCGAATTAATAAGACCTTTGTTATCAGACCTTTGCAGTTTAGAAAATGTAGTTTCCAAATTAGTATCTAACTCCTGCCACGCCTCATAAAAGGCACGCATATTTTTGATATTGCGTTCGCTAAAACCTCTAAGTCCTGGTAGCTCTTTATGGAGTTGTTCGGAAATAGCTTTTATAGCTCCTGTTCCCCATACCCCTTTGCGGGTATTTTGAGAGACATAGCGCCCTACGCCGTAATACAAGGAGAGTTGCAAGGCATTTACTTGCTTAGCAGCCGTATATTGACTGCTGAGAATAGCTTCTTTTATCTGCTGGGTAGCAGTGGTATAGGAGGTTTTTGGAGTACTCATCTCTAATTTGCTTGTTTGTTGATTGTGAAATATTAAGAATGGGGTTTCATTTTGTTAGGTCGTTTTTGAGTTTGTCGATTTCTTTTTGGGTATCGGTGATGAATTTGGTATCGATATCGGTGGCTTGGTGGGTGGATTGTTCGATTTCGGTTTTGATTTCGTTGGTGGCGTCACGTATTTGGCGTATGGTTTTGCCTAAGGTGCGTGCCATTTCGGGGAGCTTATCGGCTCCGAAGAGTAGGAGTACTACGAAGAGTATTAAGATGATTTCTGAGAGTCCCATAGTGTGTTTTTTAGGTATTTGGTATTAAGTGCTGTATAATTTATTTTTGATATGTGTGGTGTGGCTTGCTATAGGGCAAAGGCACGGTATTTGTGGTGGTAAGGGGTGGTTAGTGTTGTGATAGATAGCTGAGCAACTATCCTTCGCGACATACTCAGCTGTGCCAGCTCGCTGACTATCCTTCGTTTATAGTTCGTTTATCCTTCGTTATTCGTTCGTTCGGGATAGGGGTAGGCTGGGGGCTGACTATGCTTTGGTACATACTGAGCTGTAGCAAGGCTGTGGGTATTATTGATTCCTTACTGGGTAAGGACAATAGTAAAGGGTGAGTGCAAAAATACATTTTTTTTGTGATAAATGAACAACATTGAACTTTTTTTTATACTTTTGCCTCTATGAAGAAGATAAAATATTATTATGACCCAGAAACGTTGTCGTACAAACGCATCAGGAATAAGAAGCGGACGAAGGTGCGTAATGCGCTGATTTTCTTGTTGGCTGCGGCTTTGTTTGGCAGTATTTTGTCGCTTATCATTATTAACTCGCGTATGTTTTTTACGCCGAGAGAAGTTATGCTGGCGCGTGAAATAAAGAATTATGAGAATAACTACCAGATTTTGAACAAGAAGATGGAGCTTGTGGAGGATGTGTTGGCAGACTTACAGGAGCGAGATAATAATATGTACCGCCTTTACTTTAATGCGCCTATCATACCCGATAGTGTGCGCAAGAGGGGTATTGATGCTAATAAATATAAGGACTTGGAGAATGAGGGTAGCTCTAAACTGGTTGCCAATACTATGAAGCGGCTTGATGTGCTGCGGAAGCAGCTGGTGGTGCAGTCAAAATCATTGGATGAGATATCAAAGCTATCAAAAGAGAAGGAGAAGTTTTTGGCTTCGATACCTGCTATACAGCCTGTAAATAACAAAGACCTGAAGCGTATGGCTTCGGGGTATGGCTGGCGGAGTGACCCCTTTACTAAGGCGCGTAAGTTTCATTACGGTATGGACTTTTCGGCGCCACAAGGAACGCCTGTATATGCCTCGGGTGATGGGGTGGTTATTAGGGCTGATGATGGAGCATCGGGGTATGGGAACCATATTAGGATAGATCACGGGTATGGTTATGTAACACTGTACGGACACCTATCGGCTTATAATGTGCGAGCGGGACAACACGTGAAGCGAGGAGATTTGATAGGTAAAGTGGGTAGTACAGGGCGCTCGGAAGCACCTCACTTGCACTATGAGGTGATGAAGAACGGAGAGCATATTAACCCTATTCACTTTTACTACGGTAACTTAACCCCTAGTGAATATGCTGAGATGTTACACGTATCAAGCCAAGAGAACCAATCATTAGACTAATGAGGATTTAAAGACTAAACTATTTACAAAAAAAGCTGTAGAATACAAATGTAGTTCTACAGCTTTTTTGTTGTTATTTGGCTATTAAAAGGCTTAACTTACCATTAAATTGCAACCTCTGATATCGGCGTTATCAAAGCGGCCAAGTACTTGAAAAGAGCCATCGGGGAGGAGCTTACCTAAATCTTGAGTGGCTATGAAGCTGCAAGAGTATTTATTAGCCAAATCAATAATATTAAGTCCTCCAGTTTTACCATTGGGCAGGTAAGAGAGGGCATCATTGGTATCGCGGATAAGGATTTTCATCCAAGGGACGGTATGATAAATACCGTTGCCATTGGAGTATGCTTGAGAAAGGAGTTCGGTCATTCCGTACTCGGAATGGATGGTTGGGACGCCAAAACCTTGGCATAGGATGGCGTGGAGTTCCTCACGGACTAACTCACGGCGGCGACCTTTCATACCGCCGGTTTCCATTACAATAGTGTTTTTGAGTGAGAATGAATGTTGTTCTACCAAATCTAAAAGGGCAAAGGAAACACCTATGAGGAGAACTTTTTGTCCGCTACTATCCAATGTTTGGAGGTGCTGGGCTAGGAGGTCATACTCATTAAGATAAAAGCCACTATAGGGGTTTTGGGAGCGCTCAATAAGATCGGCTACCATAGTGATGAGGGAAGAGCCTGTACGCTCCAAATATGAGGGTAAGAGCGCTAATACGGCATACTGTTGTATATCGCCGTAGAATAGTTCAAAGCCTTGGCGGAAGCTTTGGGTATATAGAGGGAGTTCCTTTACAAAGTGTTGTGAGGTTTGGGCACCGGTGGTGCCACTGCTGGTGAATACAGCCTCGGGGGGAGTAGTACCGCAGTATACTTTTTCGGTTTTGAAGAATTGGATAGGAAGGAATGGAATATCGGTAAGGGAGTGTACCTTATCGGGGGTACGCCCCAGCAGTGAGCAAAAGCGGTGGTAGACCTTGTTATGCTCATATTGAAAGCGAAAAATCTGTAAAGCAGTTTCGTTCAATGATGGATTATTAAGAGATTGTAAATAATAGGGCTATGCCAGTGGCAATGATGGATAGGGCTATGCCCACTTTGAGCCAGCTGATATAGTATTCTTTTTTAGTAGCTAAGAAGCCATCGTAGAATTTGCGGGCTTGTATGGTAGCTGTGTGTCGTTCAAAGTACATATCGACTAGGGTAGGCAAATCGACTACGGAGTAGGATTGTGTAGTGTTTGGGGAGGTGGATTGGGAGGTGGATTGCTTTTTGGTAGGATTTGCTTGAGCGTTAAGCTGCTCGGCAAATTGTGTGTCGTATTCTTTGCGCTTATCGGCATCGGAAAGTACGTTGTAGGCCTCTTGTAGGCTTTTAAATTTTTCGGAAAAGAAAGCATCACCCTGATGCTTATCGGGGTGGAAGGCTTTGGCGAGTTTTTTATAAGCCTCACGTATTTCATCGGGGGAGGCTTTGGGTGTTACGCCTAATATTTCGTAGTAATCTTTCAACATTATATTCCTGCTTTTGTAGTAGAATTATCATTGCTTTCCCATCCTATGAGTCGGCCGTTTTGAAAGGTGAGGATAAGTGTTTTGTAGTGCCAACGCTCGGTAGAGGCGCCGCGGAAGGCGGCGCTTTGTACTTCGCGGGGCTTACCTACGGCCATTTTGACAAGGAAATCGGGCATACCTTCACTATACACGCCTTTTTCGATAGCGTTAAGGGTGTTTTCGCCATAGGAAGTTTTAATGGTATCCATTATTACCTCGTGGGTTTGTTTTTCATCTAACAGGGCGTTTTGCCATTTTTCGCGAAGATCCTCAATGGTACGTTCGCGTTTTACATTGGCGATACCTTGCCTTATAAGCATATAAAGCAGGTATGTGGTGCCTATTGTTATTAGTATAACAGCTATATACAGCATAAGGGGTTAGGGGTTAGGAGTTAGGGTTTAGAGTTAGGATGTAAAGTTAGAGTTAGGGGTTAGTATTTAGGCAATCGTGAATATAGTGTTTGCCCTCACAATAGGGGGCTAATACGTCTTGGATATATTTTTGTACTTCTTCTTTATACTTTTTGGGATATAAGAGGTGTACATTGGCGCCGGCATCGAGGGTGAAACACAGTGGTATGCTTGTGCTTTTGCGGTATTGCCATACGTGTTGTATAACCTCTAAGGTGTTGGGGCGCATAAGGATAAAGTAGGGGATGCTGGTTTGCATCATAGCGTGTAGGGTAAGGGCTTCGCTCTCGACTACTTGGATAAATGTTTCGAGATCGCCGGTGGCGAAGCACTGGATAAGCTTATCGGTATTTTGGTGAGCTTGTGCGAAACGTGCCTGGGCAAAGGGGTGCCCGTGCATTAGGTTATGCCCTAAGGTGCTACTTACTTGTTTTTGTCCTTTATCTATAAGCAAGATGGTATCTTGGTATTGATCAAAAATGGGGTGTACGGGCAAGGGGTATGGTATGCCGTACTGATCGGTGCTGTGGGGTATAGAGGCGTGTTGCCCCCATACTACTATGCTGCCGTGTGTACTGCGGCAGGCGCTACCGGATCCTAAACGAGCTAAGAGTGAGGCTTGCTGCCAAAACTGATCTTGGGTGAAGTTCATTCCGAGCTCTTGAGCTACTTGCATTAGGCATAGTGAGAGTGCTGCCATTGCGCTGGCTGAAGAGGCTATGCCGCTGCTGTGAGGGAATGAGTTATGTGAGTTTATGGTAAAATGATAATCGGTAAGGAAAGGCAGGTAGGGTAATATGCGCTGAAAGAAGGTATTGATTTTGGGGTGAAAAGAGGGTTTGGCTTCTCCTTCGAAGTTGAAGGTAAAAGAGAACTTTTCGGTAGGGGGTATAGCGAGGCTACTGCGTTGCTGGTAGGCAACGGAGGTCTCGGTATAACAGTGGGTAAGGGTAAAGCTTACTGAAGGGTTGGCTGGGAGTTGTTCTCCTTTTTTACCCCAATACTTTACGAGTGCAATATTACTGGGTGCTTTAAATGATATCATTTTTTTAGCGTGTAAAACTCTTAGGCATTCCTACTTTTTTGAGTGTTTCGTTGGCACGTGCTAACTTTTCAATTAGAGCGGGCTGATTTGTATAGGCGGTGTCGTCTACTTTCCAAAAAGTATAAGGAACTATAGCTTCAGCTATTTTTTTTGCAAAAGGTTGTTTTATTTTTTTCTTTTCTTTTGTACTCATAATTCAATACTTTTTGCGTTTTATTACAAATGCTTGATAATTAACATTTGGGCGAAATTCTTCCCATTTGTTTTCTAAAAGAGCTTGTAGTTCAAAATCCCTTTTTACTATATGAAAAAACTTGACAATACTTATTTGATATAGTCTTGTTCTTGCTGGTGTACTTCCTTCTGCATATATCCATACATCGGGGAACTGATCAGTAAAAAGATAAATAATTTCTACTACAGTAGAAAGTACTTTATCTCTATCTCCATTATTAGAAACAACTTTGTCATCTACTTGACCTGTAATAGGATTTTTATCAACTAAACCTAAATTGTATACTCCTTCAATATTTGTTTCTTGAAAAGATACTGATTTGTAAATCTTACCATTTTTGCCCTCACTGATAAACTCATAAGTGTGAGAGGTATTACTTACTACATCATACTTTGGTAAATTCATTGTTTTGTTGGTTTTGAGGTGAAATGTTACCTTACGGGTCGGTTCATTACCAAATCGATGTATAGGTTTACCTTGTCTTTTAGCTGTTTGCGGTTCACGATGAAATCTAGGAATCCGTGTTCGAGGACGAATTCGGCGGTTTGGAATCCTTCGGGTAGGTCTTGCCCTGTGGTATCTTTCACGACGCGTGGGCCTGCGAATCCTATTAGGGCGCCTGGTTCGGCAATATTGATATCGCCTAACATTGCGAAAGATGCGCTAATACCTCCTGTGGTAGGATCGGTACAGAGGGATATGTATGGTAGTTTTGCCTGATCTAACTGTGCGAGTTTGATAGAGGTTTTTGCCATTTGCATAAGGGAAAGAGCTGCTTCCATCATACGGGCGCCTCCTGATTTTGAGATCATCAAGAAGGGGAGTTTGTGCTTGATGGCGTAATCGATAGCGCGGCATATTTTTTCGCCTACTACGCTACCCATTGAGCCTCCGATGAAGGCGAAATCCATACAACCTATTACGATGGGAGCTCCTTTGGAGTTACCTACGGCGGTGCGTACAGCATCTTTTAGGTTTGTTTTTTGGGTGGCTTCTTCCAATCGTTTGGTGTAGCTTTTGGTATCGACGAACTCAAGGGGGTCTTTAGAGGTCATATTGGCGTCGAGTTCCTTAAATTCGTTGTTATCAAACAATATTTGGAAATATTCTTTACTACCGATACGCACGTGGTAATCGTCGTCTGGACTTATATAGAAGTTGGTTACCAGCTCATCTTGTTCTACAATATTTCCGCTAGGTGATTTAAACCATAGCCCTTTAGGGATGTCTTTTTTTTCCTCGGTTGAGGTTTGTATTCCTTTTGCTGTTCTTTTAAACCAAGACATAATTAATCATTATTAGTAAAGTGCAAAATTACGAATATTTTTTGAATTAGCAAATAATTAAGAATTTTCGTGGGGGGAGTTAGGGGGTAGTGTGGTGTGGGCTGTAGTTGGGGAGATTCTTAGTTGTGCGTGTTGGCTAACTATCCTTCGTTTATAGTTCGTTTATCCTTCGTTATTCGTTCGTTCGGGATAGGGGGTGGCTGGGGGGAGGTTGGGGGATGAGTGATTTGTGTATTGTGAAATTATTTTTATCTTTGCGCCATTAATAAGTGTTATTTTGAATATAAAAGTGTTTATGACGTTGCGCTTGTTGGGAAGGCGTAGTGATACCTTGGGCAGTAGGGTGAGAACGGCTGTTTTGCTTCCGGTGGCGATAGTGGGTGATATGTGCCTGTGTGTAGCTTTTTTGGAGGCTTGGATAATAAAATATGTACTTGAAAAATACGAGAATTAAATGAAAAAACTTTTTTTACTTTTATGTATGTGGGCGGGCACTGGTGCTGTGGCTCAAACTGCGGAAAAGCCTGTTTTTTTGGTGGATGTGGGCTATGTTAAACAGGGCTCGACCTATGGGCAATTGGGGTTGCATTGTGCGTTTTTGGATCGTGATAAGACGGTGCTACTTGGGGGGCTTGCGGCTAATATGCGCTCGGAAAATAAGAGGCTTGTTCTTATTCCTGAGGGGCAAGTTTCGGCCTTGCTAAGGGTGGATAAGCACCAGAGTGGTTTTGTTGATGTTCCTATGCTTATGTTGCGCCCTCAGTTGAATTTTTCGCCTTATTACTTTGCTCCGGAGGCGGGGATACAAATTCTTGTTTTGCATTTGAAGGCGGGCTATGGCTTTCCTTGGGGTAAGAGTAGTGATGACTATCCTTTTGAGGGGGGTAGGTTTCGGTTTTCGATAGGGGTGAGTTTCCCGATAAGTGGATATTAAAAGAGGTAAAAATTATATAAAATGAATCCAATAATCAAACAATGGGACACAGCTAAATCTCTAAAAAGATGCCAATATAAGGAGGCTTTGGCTATCTATGAAACGCTCTGCCCAAAGGTAGAGACAGAACTCTCGGATACTTTTGATAGGGCTATGTTTTTTGGGGATTACTTTGGCTTATTGGCAGATGTTGCCCTGTATGACAAAGCGGAAGCAATGGCTGCTAAAGCCTTAAAATACATAACTGAAAATGGGTATACTACTTTAAACTATATCTTCTATAATTATGGGAATATGTATCTTCATCAAGCTAAATGGGAAGAAGCTATTCCTTGGCTAGAAAAAGCACTAAACAGAAATAGTAAAGGGTGGATTGACGAAAAACAAAGAGCTTACTATGGTACTGCTTTAGGGGACGCTCTATTCCATTTGGGGCGTATAGACGAAGCCGAAGAAGAGTTGCTTAAGGCGGTAGAGGCAGGCAAATATACTGTGGCTAATAAGGATTGGGAACCTTTTTTCTACCTCAAAGAAATATACAAGCAAAAGGGTGACGAGAAACTAATGGCAAAATATGAAAAAATGTACCTTACCCGACTTAAAAAGCTAAAGGAAGAAGATCTTATCTATCCTCTATCAGAACATCGGGCAAACAAACAAGCCCTTGAAGACTGGAAAGAACTTAATAACCCTTAATCATTTTACAAATAAAACTCTATGAACGAACAAGCAAGAAAACTCTATGACCAAGCCCAAGCGGATTACCCAGCGTTGAAAACCCAAATAGAGGCGCAAGTAGTGCGTTGGTTTTGGGCAGCAGGAGGCGTAAGACTCTTCTCCTTAGAGCCTTTTTATTTCGAACACAATCGCTTTCCCAAGAGTAAAATTTTAAAAGAAGCTCCTAAAGATACTGACAATAAGCATCAATATGGAGTAAATGAGAAAGATGAGATTATCGTGGAACGCAGTTATACTCAGTTTAAAGAACAGTGTTATGAAACTTTCTACTTCCGAGAAGATAGCCAAATTATCAGTTATCATTTTGATTATTCTAAGGAAAAAAAATGTATCAACACAAAGATATTTGTCTATAACAATGGGCTATTGCAGGCTATCTATGCAGCTTTTAAAGGCAATAAATGGTCACAAAAGACAATGTTTTATGAAAATGATAAACTTATAAGCTGTGATTGGATAGGTAAAGATGATTATTCGGCTGAAAAAGGGTTTGAACGTGGTTTTGTCTATACTTATGATATGCTGGGCGAGCTCAACAGTATTATAGGGGAAGATGGGGGAGTATGGTATCAGAAGAAAGATAAGAAAGTGAGTTATAAAAAGCTCTCGGAGCGTGTAGCCGAGCGCTTCTATGCGCTGTTAATTCCTGCAATCAAAGCTTATCCTATCCCAGAGTCTTTGTATTGTCTGAATATAGCCTTTGATTACCAATATATAATGCCCCCAACAATAGGTTTTGGCACTGAAAGCGAGAGGCTCGAATGGAAGGAAAGCTACGGAAAAAGAGCCGATGGCTTACTTTGGAACACTGCCGACTATGCCCATACCGTAGAGATTGAAACAGACAATGAAGACGCTGCCCTCTTTGAGCTCTTTAACCAAGAGACTGAAATGCAAGAAAGGGAGAGCGCTGCCACGAAGCTATTGGTCGCTTGTGCCAAACGCCTGAAAGAAGAATGGGCATCACTGGGCATTCCCTCCACCGATGACTTTGTAGTAGTGGTAAGTGATGAAGAAGAATCTTTTTTGAAGAAAATATAATTATAACTAAAAAATAAAATGACTCAAGAACAAAAAAACTACATTCAACAGTTGGCGAAAGAACATTTTCGCTACTCATTTTCTCACATCAAAGCCAAAGCCGATAGTAAAGGAGCTCATTTAGAGGCTTATTATCTATTCTTAGTAGACGATTTCTTTGCTGTTAGTGATGCCGCTATCAGTCGGGAAGCTATCAAGGCTTATGACCCCAATGCTACTATATTAGACGCTATATGGAGTGGCGAATGTGAAGAGGACTACAATGGTTCTTATGTGCCTGTACAAAAAAACACTGGTGACTGGCTTGACAACCAAAGTCATTTGTACAAAGAGACTTATCTGTTGGTACAGGCTTTAGATGGTGACGATGAAGAAGAACAATATGATGCTTTGCGCAAGGACTTTGAGGATTGTCTGCTCAATGCACTTGCCGAGTGTGATAAAGAAGGACTTTTTGGCAATCGCGAGGAAAACGGCTTACTTCTTTTTGCCTTCTATATAGATGATTACGACGAAAATGACGAAGGCTCACTCTTGTACCGCTCTACCGAACTTCTTAACCCTAAAAAAGATTGGGACAAATTGAAAGGATAAAATTAAAAACAAAATGACCCCCAAACTACAACCATTAGGCGAAGCTATTTTTGAGGCTACTCAAAAAGCATTTTTAAAACTCTTTGAAAACGGAGAGCATTATTACTATTGTGTGTTACTCACTACGGGGGAGGCGCTTCCCCCTTGTATTGCGGCGTGGTCGGTGGAAGCTTTAGAGCGATTCGTAAATGAAAATGCTATCTCCCAAGAGGAAATACCATACTACAAATACTCATTTGCCGATAGCCCTTATTACACTTTTGGTTATGAGGAATATTTTCAGCAGGTAGTTCAGTTGTTTGAGCAGCGCGACTCTCTTATAGATTACAACAATGAGGCGCAATGGGATAAGGAATACAACCTCCGACTTGCTGCTATGGTATATGCGATGAAAAAACTCGACGAGATAGGTATTTTTGCCCTCAACCAACCACGAGAACAAGTGTATATCAACGTAGAACTAATGCCCCCCGACGATACCGATATAGAAAGAGCGTTATACTTTAATAAGGCTGAAAATATTGAGGAATGGCTTGGTATATTTGGGTAAATTATATGTTAGTTTGGAAGTTTTTCAAAATAAGAAGTTGTTAGTAAATACTAAAACTTAACAACAGCCGTTAAGCAAGGTGCTTAACGGCTGTTGTTGTATTGTTATGGCTGTTTTTTCAAATGTAATAAGAAGTCTTCTTGATAGGCTCTGCCAATGGGGATTTCTGTATCACTTAGATAAACAAACTGGTGGGTGTAGGAAGTAATGTGCTGTATATTCACTACATAACTCTTATTGATGCGTACAAAAAGTGACTCGGGGAGCTGGTTATGTATGTTTTTGAGATTGATCCAAGTGATGTACTTATCGGTAAAGGTGTGAATGATTACATAGTCTTTCAGTGCTTCTATATACAATATATCGCTATGAGGAATGCGATAATTGCGCCTATTGGCACGAATGCTGATATATTGGGCATCGGTCGCTTCTAAGTCGGTTTTTTGCTCAGAGAGCAACTGGTGATAACTTTCGGCTTTGGCAATAGCCTTTTTGAAACGCTCAGGGGTGATGGGCTTTACTAAATAATCAAGGGCATCTACCTCATAACTCTCTAAAGCATACTGACTGTAGGCTGTAGTGAAGATAACGAGTGTTTGCTCGGGTAGGGTTTTAGCCAGTTCCAAACCGTTGATTCCTGGCATCTCGATATCTAAGAACAGCAAGTGCACTTCGTTCTTTTTTAAGAAGTCGGTAACGCCTACCGCATTCTTAAAAGTGCCTACTACCTTCAAGTTGCTGTATTGCCTGATGAGGCGCTCCATCCCGATACGCGCCAAAGGTTCGTCGTCTATAATCAAACAATTCATAAGGGCAAAGTTAAGGTTACTATATATTCTTGTGGCAAACGCTCTTGCGACAAGCTAAAACGCTCGCCATAGAGCAATTCCAATCGCCGATTTAGGTTGGGTAAGCCTATGCCACTACACTTGTGTTTGCGATGAGGCTCTAAAGGTACCGAATTGCGTACTGAAAAGTGTAGAAGCCCTTCTTTTTCCTCACATTTCATATAAATATAAGTAGGGGAGAGGGTGTCAACACTGTGTTTTACAGCATTTTCAGCTAAGATAAGCAGAATATTAGGGGGAATTTGTATGCCTTGTAGGTTTTTTTCGCTGTAAGTAATTTCATAAGTAAAATCATCACGACGCATTGCTTCCAAAGAGAGATAATCGTTTAAAAAACGTAGTTCCGAACTGAGAAAAACCTGTTCTTCGTGCGTTTGATACAGCAAATGTCGCAAGAAATCGGATAGTTTTGTGATGGTATAAGAGGCTTTTTCAGGGTCGATATACAACAAGGTGTTGATGCTGTTGAGCATATTGAACAAAAAGTGCGGTTGTATTTGGCTTCTTAGGGCTTGCAGTTCACTCTCGTTGGCTTGGCGCTCCAATTCTTGCATCCTCTCGCTATCTTTTACCCATACTTGCAGGGTTTTGATAAGCGTAGAAGTCATTATAAAGGGTACTACATATACCAAAGTAGAAAAAAGTGCTATAGAAATGGGGGTTTCTGATGCTATTTTGATTTCTTTCCCAATCATATAGTCTTTCCATAGTACAAAATTGAGATAATAGGTAGAACCCAACATAAAAAGTACCCATAGCGTAAGGAGGATAATATAGGTAGCGAGCTTCCCTTTGAAGAAAAAACGTGGAATAAGCACATACATATTCAAGTAAAAAGTAGCGGTAATCCCCAACCATTTCTCTATCCAATCCCAATAGTCTATCATTCCTTCGTAATCATTCCATTGTCTGCCAAGTGTGTAAAATAATAACAACGAACTACAAGCCACAATATGCCGATAGATACGATATCTATCGGCAATAAGGAATTGTAAGAAGAAATTGTTCTTCAAAAATATGTAGGGATTTTCATTCATTAACCATTAATCATTATTCATTAAAATCTGAATCCTACTCCTATAAGGATAGAGCGTGTGCGCAAATAGTCGCTACTGTGGCGAGGATCTTTGGTGAGGAGATTGGCTAATCCTAAATAGAAATTGGTTTCTATAAAGTACTTTTCATTGAAGTTATATTCCAAACCGAAGAGCGCCCCATAGTCAAATTTTTCAATATCCTTTCTGGTTAATGAACGGTGTTTGTCTTCAAAAGAAGTAACCCCAGGTATATAACTCACATAGCCTCCTACTTTAGGACGTAACCCACTGATATCGTATTTGATAGCCAGAGGCACATCAATCCTGTGAAGCATTGTTTTTCCCTTTCCTATAGTGGAATAATTGGTATACATTGCCCCAAGGTCTAACAATAATTTCTCGGAAGCAGGGATTTCAACAAAGAAACCACCATAAGAAGAGGTGCTAAAAGGCTCTTTGTCCGTTTTGTTTTGTCCTTCATATCGGTCGTCGTGAACATCTTTGCTCATCAATCCAATTCCAGCACCCGCATGGACGCCAAATTTTACTTGTGCTGTAGCCGTAGCGGTGAGTGCTATTAAGGCTATAATTGTAATAATTTTTTTCATTTTTTATATGTGTTTATTAGTGATGAGAAACTCCGAGAAGCTCAGGGCTTTCAGGGAATCTCCAATTGTTAATTATTCATTGTTAATTGAATCTGTATCCTACTCCTATAAGGATAGAGCGTGTGCGCAAATAGTCGCTACTGTGGCGAGGGTCTTCGGTAAGGAGATTGACTATTCCTAAGTTGAAATTGGCGTCTATAAAAAATCTATCAAAGAAGTTGTATTCCAAACCAAAAGTAGCCCCACAGTCGAATTTTTTAAGGTCGTTTTTAGTAAGTGAACGATGCTCATCTTCAAAAGAAGTAACCCCAGGGATATAGCTGGCGTAGATTCCTACTTTAGGACGGAAACCACTGATATCGTATTTCACTGCAATAGGCAAATTGATATTGTGCAACATAGTACTTCCTTCGCCTATGGTTACTTGATTGATATAGATAAGTCCTATATCTAAGAACCATTTTTCAGAGGCTGACACTTCAGCGGTAAGTCCTGCATAAGCCGAGCCACAACTACTCGCTGATTCGCTATGAGCTTGGTTTTCATAACGGTCGGTGTGAATACTTTTACTCACGGGGCTCAAAGTATAGCCTCCACGCACTCCAAATTTCACTTGTGCTGTAGCTGTAGCAGTGAATGCTATTAAGGCTGTTAAGATAATAATTTTTTTCATTCTTTTTATATATTTATTAGTTATGAGAAACTCCGATAAGCTCAGGGCTTTCCGAAAAATCTCCAGTTCACTTACTTAATAATTGTTCATTGTTAATTATTTTATTGTGACTCCAGCAGCAAAATACAATGCAGGATTGAACTGACTGGAGCGAGAAGTGCCGTCTTCATTTTTAGCTTCTGAGGCAAACATAGCACTGAGTTTGCGCTCTCTATAACGCCCTGAGCGGATAAAACTTCCCCCTACAGTAAGTGGAATACTCACGTGTTTACCTATCTTGAACTCAGGTTGCAAACCTACAACAAAAGTTTGCTGACTGAACATTTCCTTTTCTCCATTACGCCTGAGGTAAGCTGAATAACCTCCCATATTAGCTATTAATTTAAGGCTGAGGTTTTCGCGGTAGTTATACCCTAAGGCAACTTTTAGCCCATCAATACTCCCTACTTCAATAGTAAATTTATCGCTAAAAGCACCATTGTATTTAAAATAAAAAGCAGGGAACACCATAGGATAACCGAAACTGTTATTAAGAGCCACACCACCACCTATTTCTAAGTTGTGCCGCCAATGCCATACAAATACCAAAGCCCCATTTGCTACTACATTTTCACCTATGTGAATAGACGAAAGACGATTTTCGGGGGTATAGCTTCCTGCTCCGAGCGCCATAAGCATAGACCAGCGTGTTTTTAAGGGACGGAGATGGATAGCACTTACGCCGAGGTTCATTACTTGTGAGGGGAGTTCTTTGCCGATAGGGAAGTTGTGGTTATCCATCTTGACAAAAGTGCCGTTAAGCCCTACACCCCATACCGTAGGGCGCTGGTAGGGGTCGTCTTCCTTAGGGGCTTGCATAGAGAGAGGTACCAACGCCCCTACAGAGTAAATCATAGCCGAGCCATCGCCTGTATTGGCGTCGGCGACGGCATCATAGAACTTGGAGCTGCTGATATACTCTGTTTTGACACTGATTTGAGCCGAAGTAGCTACTGCAGCCAGTAGGGTTATGAGTGTTATTAGTTTATTCATTGTAATAAAAATTAACCTTTTGATGCTGCAAAGGTAGGGCATAAAAGATTAAAAAAAAGGGAAAAGGGAAGTTTTCTATACCAAAAGCAGGATTGGTTAGAGGAAAAGAAGGAAATACTAAGAACTAATGATTAAAAATTGTTAATTGTTAATTAATTCGTACTTTTGCGGCTCAAAAAACCTTCGTATTATAATGAATACACCTCAACCTTTGCTAAAACGCTTGCTTATATGGCGGGTGAAGCATATACCTGAACGGAATTTTATTCTTATACTGAGCGGCTTGATTGGTATCGCTACGGGATTGGCGGCTTTGGCTATGCGCTCATTTACTCACTTTATCCAGTGGTTGCTGGATGGGCAGCTGGCACAGACTATTACTTATGGTTTCTACTTTATCTTGCCTACTTTGGGATTTGCTATTGTGTATGTGGTAAAGAAATACGTGATAAGGCACGATGTGAACCACGGTATCCCTTCTATACTGCACGCTGTGGCACACCAAAAGGGGGTGATGAAGCGGTATCAGGCGTATGGTAGTTTACTTACTGCTCCTATAACGATAGGCTTTGGGGGCTCGGTAGGATTGGAAGGGCCTATGGTGGTTACAGGGGCTGGTATCAGCTCGAATATTTGTAGGTTTTTTCACATCAACCAATCGAACCGTATGCTGCTGCTGGCTTGCGCGTGTGCGGCTGCGCTGGCTGCTATCTTTAAAGTGCCTATAGCTGCCATATTATTTGCTATTGAGGTTTTTGGGTTAGACCTTACCTTATCATCACTGATCCCACTATTTATAGCTTCGTTATGTGGGGTGTTTACCTCTTACTTCTTCTTTGGTAGTGAAGTGCTGATACCTATGACTATTACACAGGCTTTTTCATTAAAAGGAATTCCTTTTTACATACTATTGGGGGTTATAGGCGGACTGATGTCGGCTTACTTTACCTTTGTGTATGAAAAGATTAATGCTTCGTTCAAGAAGATTAGTTCGCCGTACTTAAAACTTGTAATAGGGGGTGCGCTATTGGGGCTGCTGATATATATTATGCCTCCGCTATATGGTGAGGGGCACGAGATTATCAATCACCTGAAAGAGGGGCACCCTGAGTTATCACTTAGTTCTAACATCTTTGGTTGGGACTTGAGCAATGCGTGGGTGGTGATAGTGCTGCTGGCGGCGCTTACTTTTGCCAAAGTAGTGGCGACCTCACTTACCTTTGGTGCTGGGGGTGTGGGGGGTATCTTTTCGCCTATGCTATTTATGGGAGGTGTGATGGGTAACTGCTTGGCGCGCATCATCAATGAGTTCCCGATACTGGGTTATAAGGCTGCTTTGCCTAACTTTACCTTGGTGGGGATGACGGCACTGATGACGGGGGTACTACACGCACCGCTTACGGCGGTATTCTTGATAGCGGAGGTAACGGGAGGGTACTCATTACTGGTGCCTGCTATGCTTACGGCTGCGGTATCGTTTTTGGTGGCTAAATATTTTAACAAATATTCGGTTTATACTATGGAGTTGGGGCGTAAGGGTGAGCTTATTTCGCAGAATAAAGACCAATCGATACTGACGCTTATGGACTTTGAGCAGGTGGTGGAACACAACTTTACCCCTGTGTACACTGATATGAAGCTGCGGGAGGTGGTGTATGAGGTGGTGCGCACTTCGAACCGCAATATTTACCCTGTAGTGCATAGAGAAACGGGTGCCTTACAGGGGGTGATTCTTCTGGACGATATACGTCATCTTATTTTTGAGTCTGATTTTTATGATAAGATTTCTGCCGTAGAGCTGATGCAGCAGCCTACTGCTGTTATAGAAGTGGGCAAGGACAAAATGAGTACGGTAATGGATAAGTTCCAACAAACGGGGTCTTGGAACCTGCCTGTGGTGAAAGAGGGTAAGTATTATGGTTTTATATCTAAATCGAAATTACTAAGTATATACCGAAGGAAGCTAATATATTTTACACAGTAGGAGATTAGGAGGTAGGAGATAGGGGATAGGAGATAGGGGGAGGGTATTCCTTATTCATTGTTGCTGATTGTTAAATACTCATTACTAAATACTGATTGCTGACTACTGAAAACTAACTGATAAGAACTGATTATGACTATAAAAGATTGGGCGGATAATGATAAGCCGCGTGAGAAGATGATAGCGCAAGGGAAAGCGGCATTGAGCAATGCTGAACTGCTGGCTATACTACTAGGCTCGGGATGGGCAAGGGAGAGTGCTGTGGAACTGAGTAGGCGTATTTTAGCTTCGGTGGATAATAGCTTAACGGCTTTGGGCAGGCAGAGTTTGCAACAGTTACAAGCCTTTAAGGGTATAGGGGAGGCGAAAGCTATTACTATACTTGCCGCTACTGAATTGGGGAGGAGACGTGCTGGGGAAACGCCTGAACCTTTGACCAAAATAGAATGTGCTAAGGACGTTTTCAAGCTAATGCAACCGCTGATAGGGGACTTGCCTTATGAGGAGTTTTGGGTGTTGTACCTGAATAGCGCTGGGAGGGTGATACATAAAACGCGTCTTTCGGCTGGGGGAATTACTCATACTACGGTGGATGTGCGGCTGGTGTTTAAAACTGCCTTGGAACAGGGTGCTGTGGGGGTGATATTGGCGCACAATCACCCATCGGGGAATGATACCCCAAGTGCTGAGGATATAGATGTGACCCTGCGGATAAAGAAAGCTGGGGAGATGCTGGATATAAAACTTTTAGACCACGTAATTATTACTGAAAAAACTTTTCATAGTGTTGGATTGGGATAGGTAGGGAGGAGTTAGGAGATAGGAGATAGGGGATAGGGGTTAGGCAGGGAGAAGAGGTGATGATTAGTGGTTGATAAAAATAGGGGGAAAATAGGAGTTAGAGGATAGGAGATAAGGGATAGGGGGTGAGAAAAAAGGGGAGAAAAGGGGAAAAGAGTGAGAATAATGTAAGGATTGGGGGATTTGGTTGCGGATTTGGCAAAAGGAAAGTTTAGGGAAGTGAGGGCTGATTATCAGGGGTGTAACGCTTATAGTTCGTTTACAGTTCGTTTATCCTTCGTTATTCGTTCGTTTAAAGTAGGTAAGTGATAAGAGATAATAGGCAGGAGGGTGGGGGTGGAAAGGGCTGATTATTAGGGGAGAGGAGTTAGGAGATAGGGGATAGTGTGGGGGTAGGTGATTTTTGCATTATTCGCAATGAAGGGGGAGAGGTGAGAAGATAGAGGTTAGGGATTAGGAGATAGATGGGAGGGTGAGGTGTGAGTGAGAAGATTTGCTAATTTGGGAATAAAGCCGTACCTTTGTGCCTGAAAAAAGATTCTGCGTTGGGGAGAGTTTGCCATAGCAGAGGAGAATGTTAATCATATTTTTCATCCAAAATTGAAACTACTTTTATAATCTATTTTAAATAAAGAAGATACAGGAATTACAAGAAGATTAGGTAATGGTTTAGTAATAGTTCTTATTTCATTTGATTATACCTATTTTCTCAATAACTTCTAGGTGCAAAGGTACAACATCTTGACAATATAACCAAAAAAAAAATACCTTTGCAACGCACGTTTGTGTGGGGCTGGTAATATGTCAATGTACTACCTATCTATGTAGTAGAATTACTACAAGAAATAAAAAACTTGCCTAAGCCTTTGTGAGAGTAAAAAAACTTTTGTAATTTTGCCCTATATTTAAATAAATAATATAAACATGGAAAAAAACAGAAAAAAACAAATCGTAGTTTTGAGTATAGCTTTAGTTTGCATTTTCATCTTGGTATTTTCATTGTTCCATAAATCAGCGACAAAAGATAGCGCAAATCCTCCTTTAACAAATGTTTTGACTGATAGCATTTCTCAAATTGTCTCAGCTTGTCCTGGCGAAATTGGTGTGGCGGTTATTGTTAATAACAGAGATACGGTTAAGGTCAATAATAAGAGTGTTTATCCTATGATGAGTGTGTTTAAGGTTCATCAGGCATTAGCTCTTTGTAATGACTTTGACAATAAAGGAATTTCACTTGATACCTTAGTAAATATAAATAGGGATAAACTTGACCCAAAGACTTGGAGTCCTATGCTGAAAGATTATTCAGGGCCAGTCATATCATTGACAGTGAGAGATTTGCTGCGTTATACTCTTACTCAGAGTGACAACAATGCAAGCAACCTTATGTTTAAGGATATGGTTAATGTCGCTCAAACAGATAGTTTTATAGCCACACTCATTCCTCGTTCAAGTTTTCAGATAGCTTATACGGAAGAGGAAATGTCGGCTGACCATAACAAGGCTTACTCTAACTATACATCTCCTCTTGGTGCTGCAATGTTGATGAATCGTTTGTTTACTGAAGGTCTTATCGATGATGAGAAACAAAGTTTCATTAAGAATACGTTAAAAGAATGCAAAACAGGTGTAGATAGGATAGCAGCTCCACTTCTTGATAAAGAAGGGGTTGTTATAGCGCATAAGACAGGTTCAGGTTATGTTAATGAAAATGGTGTTCTTGCAGCTCACAATGATGTTGCCTATATATGTCTGCCTAATAATATCAGTTATACCTTAGCGGTATTTGTTAAGGATTTCAAGGGAAATGAATCACAAGCGTCACAATATGTTGCGCATATATCAGCTGTAGTATATTCTTTATTAATGCAAACTTCAGTAAAATCTTAAACTGCACTTGCTTTGATAATTAATGATAAACAATCTAAAAGCACTCTAATCGTTATCGGAGTGCTTTTAGATTACTAATCAAATTGCTTCTATTATAATTTGAATCCTCTACTTTTTCTTTCTTCCTGTTGCGGCACTCTTGCTCCATATCTAAGCCTGTGCCATTGCTCCCTGAACCAGTCGGCAATCGGCTTCCTGTTTATTGTCAGGTTCAGCCTGCTTTCATCGTCAGGGTCATTTTCCACCCTTAAAATATCATCCTTTATATCAAAGTTCCGCCTGTGTTGCTCGGAATAGATTTTACCGCTACATTTCAGGGCTTCTTTTTTGACTATAAGACTTTCAGTCATTTCTTTAGGCATTTAAGATATATTTTTATTTCGGTATTATTTTCCAAAGAAATCAAAAGTGTAAAAATCGGTAAATTGGTAAAGGATTTTTATATCAAACTCACCGAACTCTATGGGTAATTTCGGGTAGTGGGAGTGAATTACAATCTGATTGTAAAGATTTTGTATCGCAATTTTTCCGAAAAGAAAGCCTCCACCTATCTGTTTAAACTTGAAAAACAAACCGCTCAAATAGTGGCTATCTGTAAAGAAATTATGACTCTTTCGCAAAGATTAGAATAGCATCTCACCGAAAAAAACAAAAAATAAATAACGTGTAAAACATCAAACTTTATTTTATATATTTGATTTACAAATTATTAAAAAACTATATTGAAAAGATAAATAAAAAAATCATCAATTTATTTTTTTAGATAAATCTAAATTATTATTTTTGCAAATCTAAAAATATTAAAAATAATAATATTAAACAATTGAAAATCAATTAAGCTAACTATTTAAACCTGAAAAATAATGAATATTAATCACACACTCCCAGAGCTTCCGTATGACAAAAATGCTCTAAATCCGATTATTACAGAGGAAACTTTTGATTATCACTACGAAAAGCATCACGCTGCCTATGTAAACAACCTTGCGGGATTGGTAAAAGATACCGAATGGGCGGAAAAAGACATCGTGGACATCATCCGAAAAAGCTACAACGAAAACCAAGTAGCCATTTTCAACAATGCAGCTCAACATTGGAATCATTCCTTTTTTTGGAATTGTCTCTCGCCCGATGGCGGAAAAAATCCTACTGGAAAAATCGCTGAACTCATCAACCGCGATTTCGGAAGTTTTAAAAATTTTAAAGAACAATTCTCTGCCACTGCCGTAAAATTATTCGGTGCTGGTTGGGCGTGGCTGGCTCAAAATCAGGAAGGAAAATTAGAAATTCTCCCAATGAAAGATGCTTTCACTCCACTGACTGAAAATAAAACTCCTATCCTTACCCTCGATGTGTGGGAGCACGCCTACTATATCGATTATCGAAATGCAAGACCCAAATTCGTGGAAGGTTTTTGGGAACTTGTAAACTGGAATTTTGCTAACCAAAACTTGAAATATAATGAGTGATACTTGTGTAAACCATATCGAAAATTATTGGAAGATTTTAACCGAAGAAGCCAATGAATCTTTTAACGAAGGAAATTATGAAGTTGCTTTGAGTGGCTATCTAAATGCCTTGTACAGAGCTGAAGTGCTTAATGGTAATTTTCTCGATTGCGTCCGACTGAAAGTTCCTTTTGTACAATTGTACGTTGTTTCGTGTAACAACTTGGCAAATTGCTATCAGGAAATAAAAGATTTGAAAAATGCAGAGGAAATGTTGCAAAAAGTGATATATTTTCTTTTATATCTCTATGAAAAGAATTATAAAAAAGAAGAAATTCAGGGAGAATTGAAAAAATCTGTCATTAGTTACATAAACTTTATTCAAAAAAATAATTTAGATACAATAAGTAAAACTATTTTTTTAACTTACTTGAAAAAACGATTGATAACAAACAATTTAGAAAATATAAAAACATTTGATTATGTGCAATTCAATTAAAAAATTGGTTCAGAAAGAGCAATTACAACTCATCCAAAAAGGAATACTAAGCATTGGAGATAAATTACCAGAATTTGTTAAAAAAGCCGTTATTTCTACAAAGAAAGGCATAGAAATCTCTGAAATCACACACAACTACGCAGCCGAACAAGGAAAGTGGATGGTGCTTTTTTGGTGGCCTAAAGATTTTACTTTCGTCTGTCCAACAGAAATTATAGAATTTAATAAAAATAATAAAAAATTTCTGGAAAGAAACGCTATGTTGATTGGTGCTTCTACCGACACCGAATATGTACATTTAGGGTGGAGAGAAAATCATCCACAATTAGCAGAACTTTCTATTCCAATGCTTGCCGATACTTCCAAATCTTTAGCCGAAGAAATGGGAATTTTAAATTGCGAAGAAAAAGTTGCTTATCGAGCTACTTTTATCATTGACCCACAAGGAATTATACAATGGGTGAGCGTTTATCCTATGAATGTGGGAAGAAATGTAGATGAAGTACTTCGCGTATTAGATGCTCTCCAAACAGAAGAATTAACCGCTTGTGGGTGGAAGGCGGGAGAACAAACACTTTCTCAACAATTAAAAAAATAAATAAAATGATCGATACTTACCTTTATACAGAGCTAAAACGCTATACTGCCGACAAATTATCGTTTGAGAAAGGCACAATAATTCGTTTTATTCGTAGCCAAAAAGATTTGCAAAATATTGATATTCAGGAAAATTTGAAAGAAGAAATTCATCAGTCGTTTGAGGATAAGGAGAATAAACATTGGCATCTTTGGCAAGAAGAAAAAAGTTTGCTGGTAGCCGTTTCCAAATACGAATTAGAGGATTTAAGACAAGTAGGGGCAACCATTGTGCAACAACTACAACCATCTTCTGTTTCATCTTCGGTGGAGGCGGTTCTTGAAAATCTGGAACTTTTCTCCGAAAAAGAAAAATACGCCCTCTTGGAAGGTGTGTTGCTTAGCAGTTATCATTTTGATAAATATCTATCCAAAAAAAAGACGGGTAAAATCACGCTATTTGTTTCGGAAACCGCTCTTTCTGAAAAGCAATACAATGAACTTAACACAGTTCTTGAAGCCATTTCCCTCACCAAAAACGCAGTAAATGAACCTGTTAATTATATGGATGCTCTCAAGTTTTCAGAATGGGTGCAGGAAGCAGGTGAAAAATTCGGTTTTGGAACGGAAATTCTTCATAAAAAACAAATCGAAACCCTAAAAATGGGAGGTTTGCTCGGCGTGAATAAAGGCTCGGAAACACCACCCACTTTTAATATTATGCACTACAAACCGAAAAATGCGGTCAATTCTCAACCTTTGGTTTTGGTAGGCAAAGGTGTAATGTTCGATACGGGCGGTTACTCACTCAAAGTGGGCGGCGTAATGAGTACAATGAAATGCGATATGGCAGGTGGTGCCGCTGTATTGGGTATCATTTCGGTAATTGCGGGGAATCAATTGCCTTACTATGTGATTGGTATTGTACCCGCCACGGATAACAAAATCAATTCCAATGCCTTAGTGGTAGATGATGTGATTACCATAATGGACGGCACTACGGTAGAAGTGCAAAATACCGATGCCGAAGGACGACTTGTTTTGGCAGATGCACTTTGCTATGCGAAAAAATTCAACCCTGAATTAGTGATTGATATGGCTACGCTCACGGGAGCTTCGGCGGCGATTACAGGGAGTTTCGGAATTGCAGGACTTTCCAACCACCAAGAAAGTATCGATGCTCTAAAATCCATTGGCGAGGAAGTCTATGAACGCATTGTGCAGCTCCCTCTTTGGAAAGAATACGGCGAACTCATAAAATCTGATATTGCCGACCTTAAAAACATTGGCGGACCCATCGGCGGAGTGAGTACAGCAGCCAAATTTTTGGAGCATTTTACCGATTACCCTTGGGTACATCTCGATATCGCAGGGGCTGCTTTCCTCAAAGACAAAAAAGGCTATAAACAAAGCGGAGCAACAGCAGTGCCTGTAAGACTGATTTATGAATTTGTAAAAAGTAAATGCTAATGAAAATCAAAAAATTATTCATCGTACTATTAGGTATAGGAGGTACATTGTTGTATTCTTGTAAAAATGAAAAATCATCTTTTGAACCCGTTGAAAATTCAGCAAAAGTAGAATGGACGGCATATAAAACTACCGAGAAATTACCTGTAAAAGGAACTTTTCAATCGGTGGACTTAATCAACCTTTCAGAAGGAAAATCCATTGAAGATTTTTTAAACAATGCTGAGTTTTCTATTCGTGCTTTGGAGTTATCAACAGGAGATCCTTCCAGAGATGAAAAAATTAAAAATTCCTTTTTCGGATTGATGAACGAAGCAGGAAAAATATCAGGAAAATTCATTTTTGAAAACCATCAATGGACTATTAAGCTAAGAATGAATGGAGTTAGTGTGAATAATATTCCAGCAGAAATTCAATTCAAAGATAATTTATTGAGTGTCAAATCTTCTATCGATTTGAAAGATTTTAAAGCTTTGAAAGCCTTAGAAGTACTTAACTCAGTTTGTTTTGATTTGCATAAAGGTGTTGATGGTATAAGTAAAGTATGGGAAAATGTTGATATTCAGGCGTCTGTAAAATTAAAAGAAACTAAAAAATGATTACCGAACCCCTCTTACAAGACAACAAAGACCGCTTTGTCATTTTTCCTATACAGCACAATGATATTTGGCAATTCTACAAAAACGCCGAAGCCAGTTTTTGGACGGCAGAAGAAGTAGATTTGTCGCCCGATCTCCACGATTGGCAAAACAAACTCAACGACAACGAACGATTTTTCATCTCGCGAGTGTTGGCTTTTTTTGCTGCCAGTGATGGCATCGTGAATGAAAATCTTGCCATCAACTTCCTCCAAGAGGTGCAATATCCTGAGGCACGATGTTTCTACGGATTTCAAATTATGATTGAAAATATCCATTCCGAGATGTACTCGCTCCTCATCGATACTTATGTGAAAGACCCTGCCGAGAAGGATTATTTGCTTCGTGCCATCGAAACCATTCCGTGTGTTACCAAAAAAGCAAAATGGGCGTTGCGATGGATTACCAAAGGAAGTTTTGCCGAGCGACTCATCGCCTTTGCTGCGGTGGAGGGCATCTTCTTTTCAGGAAGTTTTTGCTCTATTTTTTGGCTCAAAAAACGCGGCTTGATGCCAGGGCTCACCTTTTCTAACGAACTCATCAGTCGGGACGAAGGCTTGCACTGCGATTTTGCTTGTTTGCTCTATGTCAATCATCTACAAAACAAACTTTCGGAAGAAACCATACGAGAAATCATCGTAGATGCCGTTGTTATCGAAAAGGAATTTGTTACCGATGCACTCCCTGTGAAACTCATCGGAATGAATGCCGAACTGATGTGCCAATACATCGAATTTGTAGCCGATAGATTGCTCGTTGCCTTGGGGTGCAATAAAGTGTGGAACGCTACCAATCCGTTTGATTTTATGGAACTTATTTCTCTGCAAGGAAAAACCAATTTCTTCGAACGGCGTGTAGGCGAATACCAAAAAACAGGCGTAGCACAAACCAACAGCGAACAAAACACCTTTTCACTCGATGAAGATTTTTAAAATAACTATTGGCTATCGGCCATTAGCTATTAGCCAAATAAAACCATTAAAAAAATGAAACTTCCCATATTTGCTTACGGAAATAATGTACTCAAAGTCAAGGCACAAGCCGTAGCCTCTGATTTTCCCAATTTGCACGAACTCATCGCCAATATGTGGGAAACGATGGAAAAGGCCAATGGCTGTGGGTTGGCAGCACCGCAGGTCGGAAAATCGTTGCGGTTGTTCGTTGCCGATTCTCAATTGCTTTACGAGGCGATGGACGAAAGGGATAAAATAGCCTATTTCGAAAAAGGCGACACGGGTATTCGGCGAGTGTTTATCAATCCGCAAATAAAAAATCTCTCCGAAGAACAATGGGAAGAAGTAGAGGGCTGTTTGAGTTTGCCTTTTTTATCAGGAAAAGTAGCCCGTTCGTGGTCGGTAGAATTGAGCTACCAAAACGAGCAATTTGAAACCATTACCGAGACTTTTAGCGGAATGACCGCACGCGTGATTCTCCACGAATACGACCATTTGGAAGGCATTCTCTATATTGACCGCGTGAAACCCTTGACGAAAAAATTGATGCAATCCAAACTTCAAAAATTATTGAAAGGGAAACTACAACCCAATTATTTTATGAAATTCAAATAAAGAAAGAAATGTTTGTAATAAAGAGAAACGGAAAAAAAGAAGCCGTTCATTTTGATAAAATCACGGCTCGTATTTATAAACTCATCTACGGATTATCGATTTCGGAAAAAGATGTCATCGAAATTGCTAAAAAGGTAATTCAAGGGATTTACGACAATGTTACCACTACCGAACTGGACAACCTCACTGCCGAAACCGCCGCTGCACAAACCACCATTCACCCCGATTTTTCGGTCTTGGCGGCACGCATCGCGGTGAGCAATTTGCATAAAAATACCCTCAAATCCTTTTCTAAAACCGCCAAATTGCTTTACGAATACACCGACCCTGTAACCCAAACCCACGCACCGCTCATCTCGGAAGAAATTTATAAAATCATTCGTAAAAACGCAGATGAACTCGACAGCAGTCTCATCTACGACCGTGATTATAATTTTGATTACTTCGGATTCAAAACCTTGGAGCGTTCGTACCTCATTCGCACCAACGGAAAGGTAACCGAACGACCGCAACATCTCTTTATGCGTGTCGCCTTGGGCATTCACAAAGAAGATATTCAGGCAGCGATTGAAACTTACAACCTGATGAGCGAAAAATGGTTTATCCACGCCACACCAACGCTCTTCAACGCAGGTACGCCCAAACCGCAAATGTCGTCTTGCTTCTTGCTGAGTATGACCGAAGACAGTATCGCAGGGATTTTCGATACCCTCAAACGCTGTGCTTTGATTTCGCAATCGGCAGGCGGAATTGGCGTGAGCATTCACAACATTCGTTCCACAGGCAGTTATATCAAAGGGACTGGCGGAATTTCCAACGGCATCATTCCGATGCTTCGCGTGTTCAACGATACGGCTCGTTATGTAGATCAAGGTGGAGGCAAACGCAAAGGTGCCATTGCCGTGTATATCGAACCGTGGCACTCGGATATTTTTGATTTTATTGATATTCGTAAAAATCACGGTAAGGAGGAGATGCGCGCAAGGGATTTATTTCCTGCCCTTTGGATTCCTGACCTCTTTATGCAACGCGTAGAAGCCGACCAAATGTGGTCGCTCTTTGACCCCAACGAAGCACAAGGGCTGTACGAGGTGTATGGCGAAAAATTCAACGAACTTTATACCACTTACGAAAACGAAGGAAAATTCCGCAAGCAAATCAAAGCACGCGAACTCTGGACAGCCATTCTCGAAGCTCAAATAGAAACCGGCACGCCTTATATGTGCTACAAAGATGCCGTGAATGAAAAATCAAACCAAAAGAACATTGGTACGATACGCAGTTCTAACCTCTGCACCGAAATTATGGAATATACCAACGCCGATGAGGTGTCGGTGTGCAATTTGGCTTCCTTGGCATTGCCTCGCTATGTTTCCAGTGGGGGATTTGATTTTCAAAAACTCTACGAAGTAACCAAAATCGTTACGCGAAATCTCAATAAAATCATCGATGGAAATTATTATCCCATTCCTGAGACCAAAACTTCCAACGACCGCCATCGTCCGATAGGCTTAGGCGTGCAGGGCTTGGCAGATGTGTTTTTACTCCTCCGTTTGCCCTTTGAAAGCCCAGAAGCTCGGAGGCTGAACAAGGATATTTTCGAGACGATTTATTTTGCCTCGATGGAAGCCTCGATGGACTTGGCAAAGGAGCAAGGGGCATACAGCTCGTTTGCAGGGTCGCCGCTTTCGGAAGGGAAATTTCAGTTTGATTTGTGGCAAGTTGTCCCTTCTGACCGTTGGGATTGGGAAAAACTTCGCCAAGAGGTGATGACCCACGGCGTACGCAATTCGCTTCTTTTAGCACCGATGCCTACCGCCTCTACTTCGCAGATTTTGGGCAACAATGAGTGCTTTGAACCCTACACCAGCAATATTTATAACCGCCGTGTGCTTTCGGGCGAATTTGTGGTGGTGAATAAATTCTTACTCAAAGACCTCATCGAGTTGGGACTTTGGAACCCTACGATGAAAAACAAACTCATCGCCGAAAATGGTTCGGTGCAAAACATTCCTGAAATCCCTACGGAGCTGAAAGAATTGTACAAAACCGTTTGGGAAATCAAGCAAAAAACCATCATTGATATGGCGGCAGAGCGAGGAGCGTTTATCTGTCAGTCGCAGTCGCTCAACCTCTTTATGGCAGAGCCGAATTTGGCAAAGCTCACCTCGATGCACTTCCACGCGTGGAAAAGCGGACTCAAAACGGGTATGTACTACCTCCGCACCAAAGCCGCCGTAGATGCCATCAAATTTACCGTAGATACGCAGCTGCTTTTAGGACAATCACAAGTAGCCTGCTCGCTAGACAACCCTGAGGAATGTTTGGCGTGTGGAAGTTAACTTTCTATTGAAACTATTCGTTTTTAAATAAAAAGATGGAAAATCAATCAAATAACGATTCTCTAATTTCTTTGGAAGAAAAGAAACTTGCTATTCGAGAAGTTTATTCTCAATTAAATAAAGAAGTAAGTATTGAAAAAAACATTTCTTTTGGAGAACAATTTGAGGTTTTAGTTGCGTATGTAGATTTTTTGATTCAGACGGATTTCAACAAGCTTATCAGCATACTTTATCGGGTAGATGTTTCGGAAGAAAAACTCAAAGTAGCCTTGCAAGAAAATAACAACACGCCCATCAGTAGGGTTATCGCTACGATGCTCCTGAAACGCGAACTTGAAAAACGGAAGTGGAGAACTTTGTATGAACAAAAACGTAAATGTTGATGACTCTGAAAAATTAATATAATAACGGAGATTAAGAACAAAGTAATTTCATTAAAATGGAGAGTAAACGGTGCATATATATTAAGAATTAGGATAAATGTTTTTCGTTTCAATACTCACATTTTGGTTCGATGACACTTGAGATTGTCTTACTATTAACCTTTTGAAAGAGGTAGAAGTTTTTTCGCCGATTTGTAAATAGTTCGTAACTCTGCGACATTGAGTTACGACACAAAACAAGTAAAATCAATGAAATTATTTCCGTTATTAAGTCGTTACCTTATATTATTCTAAATTAAACAAATTGTTTATAATCAATAATTTAAAGAACTGATTTTTTTCATTACATAGAAAATAAATCATATTCAACAAAATCAACTACTTATTACTTATATGATGTTTGGAAATGAGCCAAATTAGAATCGTTTTCGATGTGTTCAAGTTCGTTTTTGATAAGTTTGACAATATCTAACTTCACTTGCTTGTAATTGGTTTGTATTTGTTCTTGCATCTTATCTGTTCCCTCTTCATCTAAAAAGGATAGAATTTGCGGGATTTTCTGATAATTTTTCATCTCGGTATTTACCTTTTGGTTGTCCATACTTCCAAAAGATTACTTCCTCGATGTATTTTAGCGACCATTTTTCTTGTTTTTTTCAGTGATATGCTGTTCTAATTGTTGCGAAAGAGCCATAATTTCTTTACAGATAGCCACCATTTGAGCGGTTTGCTGTTCGAGTTTAAACAGATAGGCAGCGGCTTTCTTTTCGGAAAAATTGCGATACAAAATCTTTACTATCTGATTGTAATTCACGCCCACTGCCCGAAATTGTCCATAGAGTTCGGTGAGTTTGATATAAAAATCCATTACTGATTTATCGATTTTTACACTTTTGATTTCTTTGGAAAATAATACCGAAGTGATAAAATGAGCTTTGACTTTCATTCCTGATTGTTCGAAAAGAGATAAAAATCGAGTATGTTCTACCTGATTGAAACTGATAGTATACCGGTAAATAGCCTTATCTATTTTAGGAACTCTTCCTAATTTTCGTTTTTGAGGTTGTAATTTATTGTCCATATACAATTTCATTAGTAAGTAAAAACCACGACTTTGGAGAGGTTTTCGGCTCCCTGCAAGGGCAAGTGGTTTTGAGTGCCTAAACGCCTAATGCGTGCCTCAAAACACAACTTGCTCTGTTCGGGTGAACAGAAAATTCTCCCTAAAGGTCAAATTTTAATTAACCATAAGAAAAGAAGATAAACACTACAAGCTCATAAAGTGATTTAGGGCATATTAGCAATATATTTAATCAATCACTTACTTACAAAGTTATTTACAATTCTATGTAAAGCTATATGTATATTTGTACATTACTTTGCATTCACGTATCAAAGCAAGCAAGTATGTACGAAAGTAAAAACGTAATTAAGTAGCTACATAGTTTGAAATTTTTTATTCGACAATGGGAGGAAAAGCGGTATTCGTTTTAAAAAACAATCTGTAAGAAGCGGCATTTTTCTCATATTTGACATTTTTTTTATTCGCTTAAAGGTCGGAATGAGCTGGTTTCGTTTCGAGTGCCATAAAAGGTCTGTGTTTAGCTTCTGCAAGGTTTTTCAAAAAAATACTACCCGCAGGACAACGGACAAGGGCTGGAGATTTTTTTGAAAACCCATCGGGCTTGACCTTGCAAGAAGCGTTAATAACACAGAAATACCTTTGCACTCGAACAACGAACCGCCATTACGTGCCTTAAGTGTTTAAAACAGGGAAAATAGGTAAGTCTTAATGACGTATTTCTATTTGTGACAAACGAATATCCTTTTCCTTATTTGTTGAAGTCTTTTTCTCTTCTAATAGCTTTCTGTAAGGCAACAAAAAAATCCATTGACACATCTCTTTTTGAAATGTTATCAATGGATTTTAATTCTAAGAAGAAATTTGTTAGTTAGCCTATCTTTAAATTCTTTAATCGTTCGGCAGCAATTTCCATATCCTTGCTAATTTTCTCATTGGTGATTTTAGCATAAATCTGGGTGGTTTTGATATTCTTATGTCCCATCATCTTGCTAACGCTTTCCAAGGGAACCCCTTCTGTTAAGAACAGAGTACCAAAGGTATGGCGTGCCCAGTGAAAGGAGATAGGTTTTTCACGAATGATGTTACAATCTTTCATCATCTTTTTAATCAGGAGGTTGCAATTAGCATTGGAGGGTGTAGGAAATAGTGCCTCTGTACGAGTCGTACCCTCATATTTTTCAATAATTTTCTCGGCTATATCCAACAGACGAACATTACAAGGCACATCGGATTTCTGACGTCGTTTGATAAGCCATTTGTTGCCGTCAAAGAATGATTGTAAGTGACTTTTTTTGAGCTGCTTAATGTCAATATACGAAAAACCTGTAAAGCAACTAAAAACAAATAGGTCTCGTACTAATTCAGCAGAAGCACTCTTAGGGTGATATTGTAAAAGAGTTTCTACTTCCTCTCTAAGCAAATAGCCTCTGTCTTTCTCCTCCATAGAGCTTATGTAATTCTTAAAGGGATTACGATAGATGATACCCTTGTCTATAGCTATTTCTACCATTTTACAAAGGGGCATCATATAAACCCATATTGTGTTGTGAGTAAGACTTTTATTGACTCTAAGGTAAAAGTCAAAATCATTAATAAAGTCTTCTGTAAGCTCTTTGAAAGAAATATCACTTCTGCGGTATTTGTACTGGATAAACTCGCTCAAATGAGTGTATACATTCTCATATTTGTTAAGAGTGCTGTAACTTCTAACACCTTTTTCTACCATCAAGGCAAAGCCTTCTTTGAAATTCTCATAGACTTTTAGCAAGGAATCTTCCATTACTCCTATGCCTAGAAAAGTAGCTTTTAGCTTCTGAGCAGTAACCACTCCCTCGTACTTCATCAACACCTCATAATGAGTAATGATACGTGAGCGAATCTCTTCCAGCTTGCGATTAAGTTGGGTAGCTTCTTCTGTTTTACCTGTTACCCTTCCGTACTTCAAATCCCATTTCTGTGGAAGGATTTCAAGTTTGGTACTAAACTGAGCTACCTGATTGTCAATGGTAATACGCCCCATAATAGCAACTTTACCGTTCTTTTTTGGGGCGTTCTTTTTAAGGTAGAACAATACCTTAAAAGTTGAGCGTTTTACTTTTTTCATACTCTAATTTTTTAATTTGCGAAAGTACTTTTTATCAAGTTACTGTACAATATGAAAAAAGGTGTAAAACACTGAAATATAACCTATTAATAAAAAATATTTTTCAGTATAGTAGGTAACGATTTAGAAACCTATTTTTGAAAAAACCTATCTAAAATATCTAAGACTCTGTCTTCTCTTATCTTCCTGTCAAAAAATTAATCCTCTTTGTATGAGCTAATTACATTATTTTTTGTAGTTTTGCTTTTTATTCGTAATTTTCTAACAGAAATAACAAAAGATATATGGAAAATACAGCTAATATTATTACAGAATGGTTAAAGAATTACGCCGAGAAAGCAGGCGTTAAGGGCTTAGTGATAGGGATATCGGGCGGGGTGGACTCGGCAGTAGTTTCGACCTTATGCGCGCGCACTGGACTGCCTACATTATGCTTGGAGATGCCTATTCATCAGGCAGAAAGCCACGTGAGTAGGGCTGAAGAACACATTGCTTTTTTAAAAGATAGATACACAAATGTGAGTAATATGAGGGTAGACCTAACCCCTGTGTTTGATCAATTTGTGGTGCAAGTGCCTTTGACGGATAAAAATACTTATGAAATGGCGCTTGCCAATACAAGAGCGAGATTACGTATGACTACTTTGTACTATTTTGCTGGACTGGAAGGCTATATAGTAGTGGGCACGGGTAATAAGATTGAAGATTTTGGGGTAGGTTTTTTCACTAAATACGGCGATGGTGGTGTGGATGTGAGTCCGATAGCCGACCTGATGAAGAGTGAGGTATATAAATTGGGAGAGTATTTGGGAATCCCGAAAAGTATTTTGAAGGCGAAACCTTCGGACGGTCTTTTTGGCGATGACCGCAGTGATGAAGACCAGCTAAAGGCTACATACGACGAGCTGGAATGGGCAATGCTACAAACTGAACAAGGGAAAAAGGCTGATGATTTTAGCGGTAGGGAGCGTGAAGTATTTGAGATATACACGCGCCTGAATAGGGCTAACCAGCACAAGATGCAACCGATACCGATTTGCAAAATAAAGAAGTAAAGAATGAAACAACTCATAATATATCTTGCAATATTGATAAGTAATATTATGATGGGACAGGACTTTTTGGGAAGAAGTAATTACAGTTGCAGAGGTTGGATATATAAAAGTAGCGGTATAAACATTGCTGCGATGGAAATAAGACAACTTAAGTGGATAGAAGAATACAAATCGGTATATGTAAGTTTTTTAGAAGGGATTTATATTGTACAGAGTATTAAGACATCTAAATACGGTATGGTAGACCGTAAGAACAAGGTTGTTATCCCTTTGATATATGAAGACTTAGGTACATTTGAATGTCCGTCGAACATTGCTTTTGCAAAGATGAATGGCAAGTGGGGGGCTATTAATGAGAAAGGAGAAATAGCAATTCCTTTTGAGTATGACAAATTTAAAATCAGTTATGCTGATGGGAATCCTTTTTGTGTGCAAAAAAACAACAAGTGGGGACGTGTAAATGAAAAAGGTGAAGTTGTAACTCCTTTTGAGTATGATGAGGTAATGCTTACGGGGTATACTAGTACTTTCCTGAAAAAAGATAATAAATGGGGAGGTATTAATGCCAAAGGAGAAATGATACTCCCCTTTGTTTATGACCAAGTGAAGGTAGAATATATGGTTGGTGTGTTTTTAAGCAAAGACAATAAATGGGGGATGATGGATAAGAATAACGAGCTTATCATTCCTGCTGTATATGACTACATCAGCCTGCTAAGTAAATATTGGGAACGTACTATTTACTGTTTGGTTACCAAAGAAGGGAAAAAAGGAGTGGTAAATAATAACCATAAAGTAATTGTTCCTTTTGATACTTATAATAGTATTTCGGGTCCTTGTTATGATACTTTTTTGACAAGCTTGAAGAATAAGAAAGGTTTCTTTGATAATGAAGGGAAAGTTATTACGCCTGCCATATACGAAGAAGCTAAAGATTTTGATAGAGGTATTGCACAAGTAAAGCACAATGGCAAATGGGGTTGTATTGACAAAGAAGGAAAAGAAGTAACCTCTTGCCAATATGATGAGATGAAAACTTGTTTTGATATTATAGCAGTACGCCTTAATGGGTATTGGGGGTTTATCAACCTGCAAGGAGAATTAATTGTACCCTGCCAATATGAAGAGATACAAAAGTTTAATGGCGATGCAATAGGGGTAAAATATAACGGGAAATGGGGCGTAATAAACAAACAAGGGACGTTAGTAACTCCTCACAAATACAATAAATCATACGAAATAAGATGACAAATCATAAATATTGATTAAATGAATATACTGATATTAGGCTCTGGCGGACGCGAACACGCTTTTGCCGTAAAACTGCACGAAAGTCCGCTATGCGAGGCACTTTACATTGCTCCTGGTAACGGGGGTACTCATACAGTGGCTACTAATGTAGCTATTGCACCTACTGACTTTGCAGCACTAAAAGCCTTTGTGCTTGAGAAAAAAATAAGTATGGTAGTGGTAGGGCCAGAAGACCCCTTAGTGCAAGGAGTGTATGATTTCTTTGCAAACGATAAAGAACTTAGTCACGTGCAAGTGATAGGACCTTCAAAACAAGGGGCTACCCTAGAAGGTAGTAAAGAGTTTGCTAAAGAGTTTATGGTAAGGCATAATATCCCTACGGCTAAATACGCAAGTTTCACTAAAGAAACGGTAGAAAAGGGGTGCGCTTTCCTCAGCACAATGAAAGCGCCTTATGTACTGAAAGCCGATGGATTGGCAGCGGGTAAAGGGGTGGTAATTCTTGAAGATTTGACCCAAGCCCAAGATGAATTACGCCGGATGCTTATTGAAGAGAAATTTGGGCAAGCAAGCACTAAGGTGGTAATAGAAGAGTTTCTAAAAGGTATTGAACTAAGCTGCTTTGTGCTTACCGATGGGCAGCAATACAAAATATTACCTACGGCTAAAGACTACAAACGCATAGGAGAAGGAGATACCGGACTGAATACCGGCGGTATGGGAGCAGTATCACCAGTTCCTTTTGCTGATGAAGCTTTTATGCAGAAGATAGAAGAACGCATCGTAAAACCTACTATTGAGGGATTACATAAGGAAGGTATTATATATAAGGGTTTTGTATTTATTGGGCTTATAAAAGTAGAAGGAGAGCCTTATGTGATAGAATATAATGTGCGTATGGGAGACCCTGAAACAGAAGCTGTATTACCACGTATAGAAAGTGACCTGATACCACTATTCCAATCACTATATAATGGTACATTGGCTTCGCAAGAGCTGAAAGTAACCCCACAGAGTGCTACTACTGTAGTAATGGTATCGGGGGGATATCCTGAGGAGTATGAGAAAGGGAAGGTTATTACAGGTACTGAAAGGGCTATAGGAAGTACTGTATATCATGCTGGTACTACCCTAAAAGATGGCAAGTTACTAACTGCTGGAGGTAGGGTACTTGCTGTAACTTCTTTAGGTAAGGATTTTAAAGCTGCTTTAAAACACTCATACGAGAATATTGAGAAGATAAAATTTGAAGGGGCTTACTACAGAAGGGATATAGGAAAAGACCTTTAGTTTTGGGCAAAGGAGCTAAACTTATTATAGCTGGTATATGATTAAAAAAGTAAGAGGTAAGAAATCACAAGATTTCTTACCTCTTACTTTTTAACTATAATTGCCGAATTGGTGCCTCCGAAGCCAAAAGAATTGCTTAAAAAAGCACGGATAGAGATTTGGGTAGTCTCGGCTATAATGCGCAGTTTTTGACTATCTGCATCAGGATTTTCAAAGTTGATATTAGGGGCTATGAAGTTGTGTTGCATCATAAGGGTAGCATATACTATTTCACTTGCTCCTGCCATCCAGCACTCATGCCCTGTGAGGGCTTTGGTAGAACTTACAGGAGTTTGGCTACCAAATATTTGGTGGATAGCTTTTGCCTCATTGGCATCACCTATAGGGGTGGAGGTAGCATGGGCATTGATATAATCAATATCGGAAGCTTGCATGCGGGCATTTTGAAGTGCACGTGCCATAGCTTGGGCAGGACCATCTACATTAGGAGTAGAAATATGCCCCCCATTGGAAGAAAAACCATAACCTACTACCTCGGCTATGGGAGTAACCCCCCGGCGCATTGCCGACTCATAGCTTTCTAAGACCAAGGCTGCTGCGCCTCCGCTAGGGACTAAGCCATCACGAGCGGCATCAAAAGGGCGAGAAGCTTGGGTAGGAGCTTCTTCACGCATAGAGAAAACCCCTAAGCCATCAAAGCTACCCATACTATACTTATTCACCTCTTGAGCACCTCCACAAATAATACAGTCTTGCATACCACTTTGTATGAGTAAATATGCTAATCCCACAGCATGTGAGCCACTAGCACAAGCTGCACTGATGCTCATATTCACACCTCTAAGTCCAAAGAGAGTTGAGAGGTTCATTGTTACTGTAGAATTCATTGTGCGAAATACTGCTCCTGAGCCTACTAAAGTAGTATCTTTCTTCTCACGTATTTTATCATTAGTAAGTATTACTGATTCGGCTACACTATCATTGCCAAAAAGTATTCCTACTTCATTTTTTTGCAGATAATGAGTATCAATAGAGGCATTGGCAAGAGCTTCACGGGTAGCCATATAAGCAAATTCACTTTCTTGACCCATCGAGATACGCTCACGCCTACCTAATAGGCTTTTCAAATCAGGAGTAGGCACATAGCCTGTAAGAGCCGAGCGGTAACCATATTCTTTTCTTTCAGGAGAAAAAATTATCCCTGATTTCCCTTCATATAGTGATGTGCGTACTTCGGCAAGTGTGGTGCCTATGCACGAATATATTCCCATTCCGGTAATAACAACTCTGTTCATTTGTAATTGTATTTATGGCCTACATTTTATGTATCCAAAATTCAGGGTTTAGCCTTGTGGTATTCTTATATAAAAAGAACTTCATTTCAGTTTTACCATGACTATCCGTAAATATCCTTCCTAAAGCCTCTTTAGCTTTCACTTTATCGCCTTTTTTCACATATACATCAGTAAGGTTGTAGTAGATAGTAATATAGTTACCATGCCGTACCTGTACTACTTTGTTACTTCCTGGTATTGATTGTATAGCCGATACTTCTCCTTCAAACACACAACGGGCTTCAGCTCCCTTTTCAGTAGCTATAGTCACTCCATTGTTATAATGTTGAAGTTCAGGATATACAGGGTCATAATACACACCAAAACCTTGTGATTTATACCCTTTCACTACAGGCCATATTAGGTTGCCTTTATTAGCTTCAAAACTATCAGCTACTCGGCGTGATTCAGGGGTTAGCACAAAAGTAATCTCAGTATTACTATCAGTAGTAATAGTAGTTGAAGGTTGTGCTGCTGTACTAGTATTTGCTTTACTATTACGTTTATTTGCTTCAATAATAGCCAAGCGTATCAAGCGTTGTATTTCTCGGTCTATAGCATTAGCCTGTTTTTGTTTCTCTCTAATTTGGCTTTCATAACTGCGCTCTACTGTACGTATATTAGTTGCCAGTTGTTCCAGTTCACGTTTTTCTTGCTGCAAGGTTGCTTGCTCTTGCCTTTGCTCGGCAAGCACTTTGTTCTTCTCATCTCGCTGAACTAGTAAAGTATCATTTAGGCTCTTTATCTTCTCAGTTTTCGTTTGTATAAGGGCTACCTGCTCTTTCCGATAGTTCACATATTGTTTCATATACGCCAATCGTTTATAAGCTTGTGTAAAACTCTCCGATGACAGCAAAAACAATAACCTATTCTCTGCCGATCTACTTTTGTATGACTGCCTTATAATCTTGGCATACTCTTCCTTATGAAACTCCAACTCTTTCTTAAGAGTACGCAACTGCTTTTCATTATCATCTATTTCTTTTGTCAGAAGATTTGCCTGTTGCTGGTTTATCTGTATCAGTCGCGTGCGCATCAATATTTTCTCATTAGCAGCTTCTATCTGCTGTACTGTCGAGCGGTGCTGCTGACTCTGTTGTTGCCGCAGTGCCGACATCTGCTTTATCTGTTCCAGCAATGCCCGCTTGCGCTGTTCCAACTCTTTCTGCTTTGTTTGTGCCGTTAGCAAACAAGGAAACAACAACAATGATATAAATACTATTTTTAATAAAACCCTCATTCTTGCTTCTTAACGGTTATCTCTTTCATCCCTGATGGAATTTTAAACGGAAAACTCAACTCTTTATCCAAACTTAAGTTTTTAAACTCTAAAGTAATCTCACTCTTATGTTCACCTTCTGTAGTGTTTATTTTAACTGTTAAGGGAAAAAGCAACTTATCCACCTGCTGATAGGTATAAGTAACCATTGCTTGTTGTGTCGTACCTAAGTGTCGTACCTCTGTTGCTTGCACACGGTAGGAGTCTGGCAAAAACCGATAAATAGTCCGTATTGGCGATTCATCTTCTACCTGTATATTGTACAAGTTATTATCTTCTTTAAGCAAGGTAATTATCCCCTCGTTTTCAAATGAAAAAGGATAAAAAGTATTCCCCAACAGAAGATTTTGTAATTCATTAAAACCTACTTCTATATCCAGCATACTACTGATGTAACTAAAATCACCACTAAAAAAAGAATTATCTAAGCGGTTATAGTATTCTGCTTTCTCAGGGGTTGCCATCACTTTAGCCACTCCCAATGGCGCCGATAGCCATATAACCCTATCCTTTTCCATTCGGAATGTCAGAGGGATACTCTGCTCCTTATCTCCATTGGTATAACTTACCTGCACACTCCCGCTAAGGGTTTTAAATGTAGGTGATGATTCCAAATGATGAATAATAATCTCTTTAGCATGCTTATCAATGCTTGCCTTGCCCGCAGGCTCTACCACTGCTTGCTTGGTCTTACAGCTTGCCAACAGCAATACTACAAATAACAAAATGATTCTCTTCATATCTCTTAATTCCAAAAAGAAGGTTCTATATAAAATACTGTATCTATAAAGAATAAAGCTCCTTTCCTTGTAAGAACCTTCTCTTCGTGAAGGTCTTCCAAGATAATACCTAATTCAGGATTATGATAGTCATTATTTCTAATATTCTCAAACCCATTAAGCTCCATAAATGCCCTTACCTCTTCTAATGAAGTAGGTGCATCTTCCTTTATAAAATCTTGCTTCACCACCGCATATAGGGTGTCTTTATCTTTATAAAAGCCTTTTAACTCATACGCTGTATCAGGAAAAAAATAGTTATTCAGCAATAAATTATAAAAATAATCTAACCATGAAGTATAGTAAATTGCATCATTTAGCTTTAATACTTCTTTCTCTCCATTTAAATAGACTTTTTGTTCTGCTCCTTCCGATACAAACAATGAAAAATCTACAGGGTACCAAAGCCCTTCTGCTTCTACCCATTCGCTAAGGCGCGCTGTTTCTTCACTTTTGAAGTGCTTCGCTCCTTTACTCGGCGTGCTTGTTCTCTCGCTTCCTCTAAGGTAACTGGCGGCTGCTTGGATAGTATCTCCATAGCCAACTTTGCCCGTTCCGCAAATGATAGTTTGTAACTCATATTTCATTCCTTTATTACTTCCCTGTACTCCCAAAGCCTCCTGCTCCTCTCTCTGTTTCCGATAACTCTTCCACTTGTTCAAAGGTCGCTTTCTCATACTTGGCAAATACCATTTGCGCGATGCGTTCCCCGTGCGATATAGTAAATGGCTCTACCGATAGGTTCACTATTGGCACCTTCACCTCTCCCCTATAATCACTGTCAATAGTACCAGGACTGTTTATCACTGTAATCCCGTATTTTATTGCCATACCACTACGTGGCCTCACTTGTGCTTCATAGCCTTCCTCAATCTCCATATATAATCCTGTAGGTATCAAACACCGTTCCAAAGGCTCTAAAGTAATCGCCTCTTCTAGCAAATTCGCTCTAAGGTCTACTCCTGCCGCTCCTTGTGTTTGGTATTCAGGCAGCGGGTTTCCCGATAAGTTTTTAATTTTCACTCTCATAGTTATTCTCTTGTATTTCTTTATAAGGCACTACCCTGCCATCGCTAAACAGCACAAATACTTCTTCATCTTTAGCTGCCAAGGCAAATTTTTCATCTTGAAAATCCTCTACCTCATCATATTCTAAGGCAAATACTACTTTACCTTCTCTATTCACAAACCCCCAAAGGTCATTCTTGCACACAGCGGCAAAGCCATTCACAAACTCCCCTACTTCATCGTATTCTGTTGGTATTACCTCAGCTCCTTCTGTGTTAATATACCCCCATTTATCATCTCTACATACTGCTGCCAAAATGCCTTTTTTATCAAATTGATATATATCATCATATATGGCTTCACAAATGGGCGTTCCTTGCGCATTCACCATCCCCCATTTACCATTCTTCTCTACAGGAGCATAACCACTTTCAAAAGGAAGTACATCGTCGTATAAGGGCGGCACCACTTCTTTGCCTTCATTAGTGATTATCCCCCAAAAACCTTGGCTCTTCACCTTGGCTACCCCATCAAAATTCCAATCCACTCCCTCGTATTGATAAGGTATTACAAGCTCGTTTTTCTTGTTTATAAAACCCCACAGGTCATCCCTTTTCACCGCAGCTATACCCCCACTAAACGAGGCTGCCTCATCATATTCAAACGGAATTATAACCTTCCCTTTGGTATTAATTATCCCTGCTTTCCCCCCAAGGGTAACACTTGCTGTAAGTGATGAAAAGTTCTCCCCATTCTCATACATCAGTGGTATGGCCAGCGCTCCTTTGCGGTTCACATAACCAAACTTTCCATCCTTCTTCACCTTTGCCAATCCATCGTGAAAGTAGAAAATTTCATCATAGTACACAGGCACTATTTCCTTGCCCGATGTACTCATCGCGCCCCAAAACTTACCAACTTGCACAAGCGCCTCCCCTCCTATAAAAGGCAACACACTATCATATTTAAACTGACATATTTCTTTCCCATTCCTATTTACAAAACCCCATTTGCCATTGCGCTTAGCCGCAGCAAGGCCATCAGTAGTGAACATTTGCGACTCTTCATATCTACTGCGCCATGTTTCTTGCATTGTATCCATAAGTTTTCTTCTTTTTTATTATCGGGTGCAAAAGTACAAAAATTTAACAAATTAGCAACATACACTACCCTGTCTTTACCCCAAATCCACCATCCCTTCAGCCTCACCATCTATTTCCTATCCCCTACCTCCTATTCCCCTAAATTGCGAATAATGCAAAAATCACCTACCCCTACACTATCCCCTATCTCCTAACCCCTCTTCCCTAATAATCAGCCTTTTCCGCCCCCACCCTCCTACCTCTTATCTTTTATCTCTTACCTACTTTAAACGAACGAATAACGAAGGATAAACGAACTGTAAACGAACTATAAGCGTTACACCCCTGATAATCAACCCTTCCGTACCTAAACTTTCCTTTTGCCAAATCCGCAACCAAATCCCCCAATCCTTACATTATTCTCACTCTTTCCCCATTTTCCCCCTATTTTTCTCAACTACTAATTCTCACCTCTTCTATCTCCTATCTCCTAACTCCTACCCCCTATCTCCTACCCCTATCTCCTATCTCCTACTCCCAGCAAGCCTATTAGCAAGCCAACTCACATAAAACAACTGAAAACTATGGTACAACATAATCGGCAACAAGAACATCACCTTATTCTCACTCGGTATCCCTAGCACCATCATAAACAAACTACCATGCACCAATGATTTTTTCGAACCACAAAAAGTAGCCGTTATCGTATCGTTCCTGTTAAAACCAAGCCTCCCCGATGCCCACCGCAGCACCTCATACACCACAAAAAACAATCCCACCACAGCCCCCGCAATAATCACAAAAGTAATAAGCGGCACACTGCCAAAAACCTTATTCACAAAAGCCGCCGAAAAACTTTCATACACTATAAGCAAAATAATAAGCCTGTCAAACTTCCCTATCAGCTTGCCATAACGCTCAATAAACCCTCTACAAAACCTATTCAGCGCCAAGCCTAGCACTATAGGCAACAGCACCTTCAGCAACAGCTGCTGTATAACAGTCCCTTGACTCGCCCCTCCAGCAGCATTACCCTCCAAAAAAGGCTGCATCAGCATAGGCGTAGCCAAAATACCTATAAGCCCCGAAATCGAAGCATTAAATATAGCCGAAGGCACATTCCCCTTCGCTATCGATACCATCACCACCGATGAGGATACCGTCGAAGGCAAACACGCCAAAAAATAAACCGAAAGCCATAATACCCCAAAGGCAGTACCCCGTGCAAGAGGGTAGAACAAAAGCACTAGCAAAGGAAATAACACAAAGGTCGCAAGCTGTACCAAGAGGTGCAACTTCCAGTTCTTAATATCATTCACCACCTCACGCAAGTTCAGCTTCAGCCCATACAGAAGAAAAATAAGCACTATCCCCCAGTCTATAAACGTCCCCAAGTTAAAATAAGCATTGTACTCCTCCCTATAAGGCAACACATACCCCAGCAGCACCATCCCCACCAGCAGTATCAAAAAAGCATTCTTTTTCATAAGTAAATTCAAAAGTTTATTCTCAAAGCGCAAAGATAACAACTTTTTCGGTAAAAAAGCCCCTCCCCCAGCATAATCATCTTGTAGCCACCTACATACAGCCCACAGCCTACCCCTAAAACAAAAAAATGGCTAATGCATTACGCTATGCATTAGCCATTCTTATCTCTTATCTCTTACCTAAAAAAAAGAGAAATCAGCAGAGGGGGGAGCATTTGTGTGCGATGGTAAGCCCCTCTGCCATTTCTCATAATTGCCCAACTTTTCGATGAGATTAGAATAGATGAAAGAGTTGAAAAGTTAGGACTTTATAAAAAGCAAATATTTCTGTACTATCAAGCCAAATACCCAAAGATATATCACCATATCTCCCTTTCGTTTATAACAACGTATTTAGCTTATTTTATCGAGCCGTTTCTTCGGTCTCTTCTTTTTAGGGCGCAAAAATAAGCATTTTACACGCTACTTATGTTAAATTTAAGTTAAAGTTTTATCTTGTGTGTTAAAAAACGTTTTTGCCCTAATTTTCTTTATCTGCAAAACTCAGCGCATATCTTTTCACAGCCTCTTTTTACTACCTCACCCCTTCTAACATTCTACACAAAAAATCCTCTTAATAAATCAGTACAATTGGCACGAATTTTGCACCTTTTGTTAAAAAACTAATCGCTAAAAACAATCACACAAACAATGAAAACCTTTTTATTCACCCTTTTCGCCAGCAGCCTATTTACTGCTTGCGCACAACGGCCTGCCTCTCAAAATAACGAGGCTACTAGTGAACAAACTATTCAAACAATGACACAAACAAACAACCAAAAAAACTCCAACATCTATTTTGCTGGCGGATGCTTCTGGGGCACCGAACACTTCTTCAAACAAATACACGGCGTAATAGCCACCGAAGTAGGCTACGCCAACGGCAAAACCTCCAACCCCACTTATGATGAGGTCAAAACCGGCGAAACAGGCTTTGCCGAAACCGTCAAAGTAACCTACTCCCCCCAGCTTATCGATCTTACCAAGCTCCTCAGCCTATACTTCAAAACCATTGATCCCACCTCTGTGAACAAACAAGGTAACGATCGTGGCTCACAGTACCGCACAGGCATCTACTATACCAACACCTCCGAAAAACCTCTTATCGAAAAAGCCATTGCACAGCTCGCCACCCAATACACCCGCCCCATAGTAGTCGAGGTACTCCCCTTGCATAATTTCTATAAAGCAGAAGAATACCACCAAGCCTACTTAGACAAAAACCCAGGTGGTTACTGTCACATTTCATCTGCCTTGTTCGAAATGGCTCGTCAGGCCAATACACCCAAAGTAGCCAAAGGCAACTACCAAAAACCCTCACAAGCCGAACTCCGCAAGCAGCTCACCCCCGAGCAGTATGCCGTAACCCAAGAAAGCGCTACCGAGCGCCCTTTCGCCAATGAGTATTGGAATGAGTTTCGCGAGGGCATCTATGTCGATATTACAACAGGCGAGCCCCTGTTCATATCTACCGATAAATTTGAATCAGGCTGCGGATGGCCTAGCTTCTCCAAGCCTATCGATAAGAAACTCATCACCGAAAAAACCGATCGCTCTCATAATATGACCCGTACCGAAGTACGCAGCAAGGTAGGTAACGCCCACCTCGGCCACGTCTTCACCGACGGACCCAAGGACAAAGGCGGTCTGCGCTACTGTATTAACAGCGCCTCACTTAGGTTCATACCCAAAGAAAATATGGAAAAAGAAGGCTACGGAACCTACCTAAAACTCTTAGATAAATAAAAGGTTCACACCCACAAATTAGCAATGAACAATTAGCAATCGTGTAAGCACAACAAAATTGCTAATTGTTCATTGTTATTTAATAATAGTTTACTACCTTTGCCCCCATAAACCCCTCTACAATCTGTATCAGATAACTATAAAACGAGGCGTTTAAGCTTATGCAGAATACCTTGAGGGTCATTCTCCCTATAGACGAAGATTTACAAGCCCTTATAGAGCAAGAAGAAGGAGCCACCGCGCAAGATACCGCGCAAGATACCATGCAAGTACCATGCAAGTACCATGCAAGTAAGAGATTTATTAAAAGTATTAGAAGGGGTACTTTATAGAGAAGAAATACAAGATAAATTAAACTTAAAAAATAGAGATTATTTCAGAAAAAATTATCTTGTCCCTGCTATAGAGCAAGGCTTGGTTGCCCTTACACTTCCTGATAAACTCACTAGTAAGCACCAAAAATACTACCTTACTGAAAAAGGAAAAGAGATATTAGCTTCTTTAAACAAAGAAAACTAACACTTTGGCAAATCATTTTATATGGAAAATATTTTAGAGAACATAGCGCATATTAAGGAACGCATCGCAGTTGCCTGTCAGCGCGTAGGTCGCAATCCCGAAGAGGTAAAACTCCTCTTAGCCACCAAAACTGTAACTCCCGAACGCATCAAAATAGCCCTTGAGGCAGGAAATACCCTCATTGCCGAAAATAAAGTACAAGAACTCAAAGAAAAGTATGAGGCTTTAAAGGATACTCCTCACACCAACCACTTTATAGGCCACTTGCAAACCAATAAAATTAAAGAAATATTACGCTATGAAGTAAGCTGTGTTGAGTCTGTCGATAGGTGGGATTTAGCCCAAAAACTCCACAATCGCCTCACTAGTGAGGGCAAAGAACTCGATATCTTTATCCAAGTAAACACCTCTAATGAGGAAAGTAAATTTGGTGCCGACCCTTCCGAAGTGCTTGAGCTTGTAAAGCAAGTGGCAACCCTGTCTACCCTCCATATCAAAGGACTGATGACTATCGGACTCTTTAGTGCTGAAACCGAAAAGGTACGTGCCTGCTTTCAGCTCCTCAAACGCATCCAGCAGGATATTATTGCCCTTAACCTACCTAATGTATACCCCCAAGAGCTTTCAATGGGAATGAGTGGCGATCTTGAAACTGCTATCGAGGAAGGTGCTACTATAGTGCGTGTAGGCACCGATATATTTGGAAAACGCATCTACCCCGATAGTTATTATTGGAATGAGAAGAGATAGTTTTTAGGTTTCAGGGGATACCGTCTGCCCCATCCATTTGATTTCTAATTCACATCCATTTACTATGAAATACTTACTCCTACTATTTATTTTATCACCCTGTGCTGTTGTAGCTCAAGATTTTGGCTATTGGGGCGCAAGGATGGGCTATACCCATACCAATCGCTCTCATAACCTAATTTTTGCCGGAGCTTCTCTAAATACCAAACCCGATTTAGGAGGGATATCCTTGTATGGGGGTACGCATATAGGCTTTCACAACGATATGCCTTCAAAAGTGCAAATCATCCCCGAAGTAGGTGCTGAATTTTGTGCGCTCCTTTTAGGTGGAGGTTTATCTATCAACACCCACGCTATAGAACCTCATATAGGACTTTCGGTTTTCAATTTTGTTGATGCTAAAATAGGTTATGCTGTTGCTTTTAAAGAAAATCCCGTTTTCAAAGGATTTACACTTAGACTCGCAATTAATTGTTTTGGCAAATGAAACATATAGTCTTGTTTTCCTTATTTTTATCTCTAACTTTTCTCGGATGTCAGTCCCCCACAACTGATAAGAAAACCAATGGTGTACCACCAATATCCTCTGAAAGTTGGAAAGCTAATTATGATTGGGTAGAACCCATCTACGGAAATAGCGCTGTAAAAGTAAGAAAAAACCATAAATTTGGCTTGGCAGACCACAATGGCAAAGTGCTTATTCCCGTTGAATATGAAGATATAGAAAGTGACATGCCCCTTTATGAAGATACAGAAAATAAGGTGTCATACCTTGGTTCCAGCTGGCTTTGGGCTAAAAAAGACGGTAAATACGGCTATTTAGACGAATACGGAGCTGTTGCTATTCCTTTTATCTACGATGGCGCCAAAATATTCTCAGGCTCAATGGCAGCCGTGAAAAAAGGTGATAAGTGGGGATTTATCAACATAAATGCAGAAGAAGAACTTCCCTTTATCTATGATGAAGCCGAAGTTTTTTATCAAGGAAAATGGCTTTCTCCAACTTTGTGTTTGGTAAAGAAAGGCGGCAAATGGGGCTATATCAACACCAAAGGTACCGTAATAATTCCCTTTGCGTATGATGAATTAGATGATTTTGGTACCGACGACTATTGTGCCGCAAAGAAAAATGGTAAATGGGGCTATATCGATAAAAATAACAAAGTTATCATACCTTTTATCTATGATGAAGTGGAAGATTCCGACCTTAAATACATCCGTGTAGTAAAAGAAGGTAAAGAGGGCGTTATCGACTTCAACAGAAAAACCGTTATCCCTATTGATTTTTACGTCATCAACCTATTAGGAGATGATGCAATGCGTATTTTTCCTACCAAAGAAACCACTATCGATACCTGCTTCCTGTTAGATTCCTTAGGCAATTGCATAGAAGGCTGTAAATACATCCCCGAATACTACAAAACGCACAAATTATTTTATCCTTAATCTAATGTACATTGCCTATCATCCATTATACAATCATCCAGTACCCGAAAACCATCGCTTCCCTATGGAAAAGTATGCCCTCTTGCCTCAGCAACTCCTCTATGAAGGCATTGCAACCGCCTCCAACTTTCATACCCCAAAAAAAGCTACCCAAGCTACAGCGGCTTTGGTGCATACGCAACCTTACTTACACAATTTCTTACACTTAACACTTTCACATAAAGAAGCACTACCCATTGGCTTTGTACAATGTCAGCAGTTAGTAGATCGCGAACTTACCTTAGTACAAGGTACTGTAGAAGGGGCTTTGTGGGCATTGCGTACGGGAGAAGTCGCCTTTAATATAGCAGGAGGTACACATCACGCTTTTTCAAACCGCGGCGAGGGCTTTTGTATGCTTAACGATCAAGCTATTGCTGCCGCTTATTTGCTACACCACACAGCAGTAAAAAAGGTGCTTATTGTAGATTTAGATGTACACCAAGGCAATGGTACTGCCGAAATTTTTAGAAATACCCCCGAAGTTTTCACCTTTTCAATGCACGCACAAACTAATTACCCTTTTGAGAAGGAACAATCGGATAAAGATATAGCCCTACCCAATGGCACAGATGATAAAACCTATTTAGATATATTGCGCAACGTTTTACCACAGCTAATAGAAGCCCATCAACCTGATTTTGTGTTTTATCAAGCAGGAGTAGATGTGCTGGCAACCGATAAGTTAGGTAAGTTATCCCTTACGGTAGAAGGTTGCGCCGAACGCGATCGCCTTGTTTTTGAAACGTGTTATCGGTATAACCTGCCTGTACAATGTTCTATGGGAGGAGGTTATTCGCCGCTACTCACCTCTATTTTACGAGCTCATACCCAAACCTTTGCCATAGCAAGTGGTATTTATGAGTGATTAGATTTCTGATATAGAGTTTGCCTCACCTAATTATCAAAATTCTAATATCAAGTATGTTATTTTAGCAGAAATAAACAATGAAAAGATTGGGCTTGTTTTTAAGTTTTTGGTGCTTAATTTGTGTACTTATAAATCCATTTATATTTTGGGAGATGTTATTCAAAAATCTCTTCCATATAAATAGAGAGTTCATTTTTAATCCAATTGTAAGGATAGTGGGTTTTTGTGTTTTCTTTACAGCTTTTATTGTTTATCCTATCTTTTATATTTATCAGATGGTTTTAAAAATGAAGAAAAGGGCAATTCCATTAATTTTGAAAATATCTACTATAACCTTTGTGTTTTGGCTTATGAATATAGTTTTTTATGCATTTATATATTACGCCCTGAGTAATACCACTAAATAAACATCTGTAAAAAAGAATATTTTTAATACTTATCCTTTTGCTGAATAGCTTTTTTGTATTTACATAAAGGTAATTCCTTTTAAAATATCATCTATAATATAAAAATTTGACGTATTTTTGTAATTGCAAAGCGTTGATTTCTTTTTCCAATTACAAATATACAAACCTTTTCCTTTACTTTTTGATTTTATTAAACTTTTCAACTAGTAAGTTGAATTAAATAGAAAACAAAACTATGTACAGATTTATCATTCTATTATTTCTAATTAGCCCTTTTGTTAAGGCACAAAGTGGTGAAGTAAAAACCTACACCCTGCAATGTACCGATGGTAAAGAACGCCCTTATGTGGTTTATACTCCTAAAACAAACACCAACAAAGCAAAGCCTCTTATCATTTTTTTACACGGGGCTATTGCCAATCCCGAAATTAATGCTGCTCCCGAAAAGTACGCCCTACGCTCTCCTATGATAGCTTTAGCCGATGCTGCCGATGCCTACCTGCTCTTCCCCTTTGGGCAAAAAGGAGCTACTTGGTTTGATAGTGTAGGTACCGAAATGGTAATGAGTGAAATTGAAGCCGTGAAAAAACAGTATGCTATAAACGAGAATAAAATTTTCCTTTCGGGCTTTTCCGATGGGGGTTCGGGTACTTACTACTTCGCTATGACCAACCCCGAGCCTTTTGCCGGTTTCATTCCCCTAAATGGTAATATGAAAGTAGCCGATATGTTAGGCGAAGAAGAGCTTTTTATAGAGAATACGAACCAAAAACCTTTCTTCATTATCAATACCACTGCCGATATGCTTTATCCTCTGGAGCAAATAACTCCTGCCATTGAATTACTAAAAAGCATAAACCCCAATGTTGTTTTTCACTCTCCTCAAGGCAATCATACTATGGAGTATATGGATAAAGAACAAGAAGCCTTAGTTAATTTTATTAATAGCAATACAAAAAAAACCTTAACTCATATTGTATGGGAAACCTCTTCTACCAATCCCAAAACTATAAGCTGGCTTACTGTAGCTGGGATTGACACTCTTGCTCCTCGCCAACAGTGGCACTCTCCTGCCAAAAACACACGCATCTGGAATAACAAAGCCGATTTGGGTATTAAAAAACAAAATATGACTACTGGCGGAATAAAGGTCGAACTCTTTAAAAGCGATACAGCTACTGCTAAACGTTTAGGAATAAAAGAAGGCGATATTATTGTAGCTTTGGAGCAAGATACCATTAACTCACCCTTTGCTACAATGATGTACACTGCCAAAAAACGTGCTGGCGATAGTATCTCAGTCAGCCTATTACGTGACGGAAAGACTATTACCCTAAAAGGAAAATTTAACAAAGGTTATCCTTACTCTTTATTCAAGCGCAAACACCCTTCAGCTAAAACAGAAGCCCTTATTGAGGATAGGAAATTGTATATCCGCACTTCAAGAGTGAAATTTTACAATATTGAAAAGAAAGCCTTACCTTTGAAAATCAAAGGAAAAGTACTGCCATTCATAAATAAAACTTAAAAAAGTCTTCGTTTTTTTTGCATTTAATAATGGTTTTACATACCTTTGCCGCATCTTAGATAAAAGATAAGGCACAAACAGAAAAGGAAATAAATAAATAACTAACAATTAATATAATAATTAAAATAATGGAACACCAAAATCAAAACAAGAGTTACGTATTGCCTATTGCAATGATGTTCGCCCTATTCTTTATGATATCATTCGTAACAGGCTTACAAGCACCTTTAGGTAACATTACTAAAACCCAATTTGGACTAAGCAACTTCGCTTCACAATTAGGGTATTTTGCCAATTTTGCTGCGTATGCCTTTATGGGTATCCCTGCAGGATTAATGCTACAACGCATTGGCTACAAAAAAACAGCTTTAGCAGCTATTGTAGTAGGCTTTGTAGGGGTATGTATTACTTTCTTTTCAGGTATAGCAGATAGTTTTGCTGTATACCTTACAGGAGCTTTCGTTGCAGGCTTCTCAATGTGTATGCTTAATGCAGTTGTTAACCCAATGCTTAATACCCTTGGTGGTGGTGGTAAGCGCGGCAACCAGCTATTACAATTCGGTGGGGTTGTGAACTCTATCGGGGCTACCATTGTACCTGTATTAGTAGGTTACTTGATAGGGGCTGCTGCCAATGCTGGCGATAACTCTTCAGCACAAATAACCGATGCCAACCCTGCATTATACTTAGCTATGGGAATTTTTGCTTTAGCTTTTATTGTTCTAGCTTTAGTTCAAATCCCCGAACCTCAAACAGCTGTTCAGGTAAAAGAAGTAGGTGTTAAAGATAGTCATAGTGCTCTTTCTTTCCGCCACTTTAAATTAGGTGCTGTTGCTATTTTCTTATATGTAGGTATCGAAGTAGGAATACAAAGTATCGCTTTTAACTTTATGAAAGAAGGCTTAAATATGGATGCTTCTATTGTTGGTTCTGTAGTTGGTACTTATTGGTTCTTGATGCTTATAGGCCGTTTGGTAGGTGGTTCATTAGGTCACAAATTCTCTAGTAAAGGAATGCTTGCTTTCGTATCAGTATTAGGACTTATATTTGTTTTCACAGCTATGTTAATGCCTGAAGACCAAAAAGTTAATATGCTAGTATTCAAGAAAGATATTTCATTCGGTTTTGCCGAAGTGCCTATCGGTATTATGTTCCTTATCCTTTGCGGTTTATGTACTTCAGTAATGTGGGGTGGTATTTTCAACCTTGCTACCGAAGGCTTAGGTAAATATACAGCTGCTGCTTCTGGTATCTTTATGGTTATGGTATGCGGTGGTGGTATATTACCTGCTATACAAGGTGCTGTAGCCGATGTGGTAGGCTATATGCAAAGTTACTGGGTAATAGCTATTGCTCTTCTATTCTTATTATACTATGCTTTAGTAGGTAGTAAGAATGTGAACACCGATATCAAAGTCGATTAAAGTTTAGTTCATTCTATAACCTATTTTATAATTTAAAAGGCGATACTTCTCAGTATCGCCTTTATTTTTTTAATGTATGATAATTAAAAGTTAAGATAAAACTCTTTAGTAAGGGTTTTGTAGGCCAATGTATAGTTATGCCGAGTCATTTCAATAGTAAGCGTTTGCGGGACAAAGGGAGTTATTGTACGAGTATTACTAAATAATAATAGACTGCGTTTTAGTGGAGCATCAGGAGTGCCCTGCGTACGCAATCCTTGTACAGGATAAAGAGCGTACTGTGCTGCCAAATGAATAAAACTCTCTTCTTCAGCATAAGGAATAATTACTGAAAAATACCCTGTAGAGGCAAGCAGTCTACTCACACCACCAAGTAATATATCAAAAGGCAAAGCCTCAGCCGAGCGGGCTATATGGCGCGCTGCAGCTGGGGCTTTGTAATTTGCAGTATAAAAAGGCGGGTTACTAATGATAAGATCATATAACTTCCCAACCGAAAGAAATTCTTGAAATGAAGTGTGGTAAGCCTTTAGCCGCTCTGCCCAAGGACTATTTTGCAAATTCTCACAACACTCATTGTAAGCAGCTTCATCTATCTCTATAGCTTCAATAGTTGCATTAGTAGTCCGCTGTGCTAGCATTAGCGAAAGCAACCCTGTACCTGCTCCTACATCCAAAATACGAGACGGAGCATAAAGAGGTGTCCAAGCCCCTAATAGCACTCCATCGGTGCCTACTTTCATTGCGGCAGCTTCTTGCTTTATAACAAATTGTTTAAACCGGAATAACATTACAAATTTCCGCTTTTCATTTTCTCAAGGTTTGCCTTCACTTGGGCACGCTCCTCTTCATGACCATCATCAGTGGTTGATAATAGCTGCACTGCCTTCTCTTCAGTGCTGATAGCCCTTTGTTTATCTCCATTAGCATACATTAAGTGGGCAAGAGTATCAAGATAATAAGGATTCTCAGGCTCCAACTGTACTGCCGATTGTGCCCATTTATAAGCTTCCTTAAGCAAGGTAGTATTATTTTTCAACTCCTCATACACCTTCCAAGCAATATTATTAGCCCTATTTGCAAAGCGCAACTTATAGTACTTCCAGCTATAATCATCATCATTTTTCGAGAAATCTTTATCAAGCCCAGCTATCAGATGCGTTTCTTCAGCCATTAAGCTTTGGTAATAATTACTGAAAGCATTTGCCGCTTCAAGGGTAAGATCATTATCATACAGAAACTCAATATATCTAAGATTTGAAAACATTCCCGAGCGCACCCCTGCTGCATACGCTTCTTTTACCGCAGAAAAGTATAGCTCATTGTCAGAAGATAATAAGTCTGTAAATATACTCTCCATCTGGTTTGGAAACACATTAATACTACCCTTAGTTAGTCCCATAAGATCTTTATCTGGCAATCCCTCGTTATAAGCTTTTATTTCTTTAAAAAACCGAATTAAGTAAGTAGCTGCCTTAAGGTCTGTTTCATTGTATGGAGCAGAAAAATAAAAAGCACGTTGGTACATATTAAGGTTCCCTGTATTAAAAGCTGCTATAGCTGCAAAATCAGTATTTAGCTTAGTATCCTTTTCGTGCGCATCTACTAGGCGCTTCCATTGCGTAAGAAAAGCCTCTGATGTAAGTTTAAAATGATACACTCCTTCTATATTTTTAAAGTAAGGACTATATTGCATCATCTGTTCCTCTACCAATGATTCTACCTCTTCTTCATTATCCAGCTCAACAGATTTAGGCTTATTAGCAGCAAGTAAATAAAGTTGTGAAGTGAAATAGTCATTAGCAATTTTACTAAAAACCTTTTCTACCTCAGCAATAGGTGCTTTAGGGTTTCCAAGCACTTTATCCATAAGGCGTGCAACTACACTAGCCCTAAGCAATGAAGCCTGCTTATATGACAATCCTCCTCGCTCCCTAACCTCAGCAGGAGTCGTGTCTTCTTTATAGATAAGCTCACCTTCAGGAGTAAATATCAAAAGCTGATTTGCTACCGTAACCCCCTTCTTCTTAAGCCATTTAGCATCAGCACTAGTAGCCAGATATGGCTGATAACTATACACCGTTTTCTCCTCCTCCTCATTATAATCTAATCCATTTTGAAGATACCACTCAAAAAGCTCCTCAAACTCCTTAGCCGCATTAGCACTTTTAGGTTGGTAAAAAACAGCCACAAGCGTATTATTCTTGTTTGCCAAAGAACAAACCTCAGCAAAACTCTTTACCTGTATTAGCTTCTGACTATGAGTAGCATTAGGATTATACAAAGGAATGTCTATTTCTTCGTGAAACGGAATAATATGTTTCCAGTTGCTTACTTTCTCGTATGATAAAGGCTGCAATAAGTTAGTGTCAGGAGCCGTTACTTTATTAAAAACAATAGGCTCATACGACATTGTCCTATCATTAATCGTAAGCGTCTGTTTCTCTGGGTTATATAATAATGAAAGCTCATTATTAACAGCCTTATCAAGGTTCACAGCCACATTCAAACCATTAGTTCCCTTCCCAATAGCAAATTTTTCTATAACCACAGCCGCCTTAGGGTCGTCTACAGCCGCCGGATGATACGCATTCACCAAGTACAGATATTCCGTTCTGGGTATTTCAACCGTATAATCTTCCTCATCTTGCACCTTGTTATACATACTCACATATTCCACCTCGCCCTGCTGGTTCTCATAACCAAGATACACAAAACGCGCACTAAAAGGCGTATTCCCTTCAGGCACAAAAGTAATTTGCAGCTGCTCGCTATCACTCTTAGCCTTACTTACCTTGAACATACTCCCTTTCGAAAAGTTGATTTTCAGTATATTATTAGTAACAGAATAAGTCCCCGAAGTCATCAGCGCTTCAACAATATTCTCAGGGGCAATACGTATCTCGAAGTCCACCTCAGGGCGTTCCGAACGATAAGTCCCCTCTATCTCAGGGGTTTGTGCAGTAAGAGTAGTAACAGCCAAGAAGCTAAGTACGTGTACAATCTTTTTCATTAGTAACAAATTTTGGGGCAAAATTACGAATAAAAAGCAAAACTACAAAAAATAATGTAATTAGCTCATACAAAGAGGATTAATTTTTTGACAGGAAGATAAGAGAAGACAGAGTCTTAGATGTTTTAGATAGGTTTTTTCAAAATTAGGTTTCTAAATCGTTACCTACCATACTGAAAAATATTTTTTATTAATAGGTTATATTTCAGTGTTTTACACCTTTTTTCATATTGTACAGTAACTTGATAAAAAGTACTTTCGCAAATTAAAAAATTAGAGTATGAAAAAAGTAAAACGCTCAACCTTTAAGGTATTGTTTTGCCTTAAAAAGAATGCCCCAAAGAAGAACGGTAAGGTTGCTATTATGGGGCGTATTACCATTGACAATCAGGTAGCTCAGTTTAGTACCAAACTTGAAATCCTTCCACAGAAATGGGATTTGAAGTACGGAAGGGTAACAGGTAAAACAGAAGAAGCTACCCAACTTAATCGCAAGCTGGAAGAGATTCGCTCACGTATTATTACTCATTACAAGGAACTGATGAAGTACGAGGGAGTGGTTACTGCTCAGAAGCTAAAAGCTACTTTTCTAGGCATAGGAGTAATGGAAGATTCCTTGCTAAAAGTCTATGAGAATTTCAAAGAAGGCTTTGCCTTGATGGTAGAAAAAGGTGTTAGAAGTTACAGCACTCTTAACAAATATGAGAATGTATATACTCATTTGAGCGAGTTTATCCAGTATAAATACCGCAGAAGTGATATTTCTTTCAAAGAGCTTACAGAAGACTTTATCAACGATTTTGATTTCTATCTTAGAGTTAATAAAAGTCTTACTCACAACACAATATGGGTTTATATGATGCCCCTTTGTAAAATGGTAGAAATAGCCATAGACAAAGGAATTATCTATCGCAATCCTTTTAAGAATTATATAAGTTCTATGGAGGAGAAAGATAGAGGCTATTTGCTTAGAGAGGAAGTAGAAACTCTTTTACAATATCACCCTAAGAGTGCTTCTGCTGAATTAGTACGAGACCTATTTGTTTTTAGTTGCTTTACAGGCTTCTCTTATATTGATATCAAACAACTTAAAAGAAGCCACTTACAATCGTTCTTTGACGGCAACAAATGGCTTATCAAACGCCGTCAGAAATCTGATGTGCCCTGTAATGTACGTCTGTTGGATATAGCCGAGAAAATTATTGAAAAATATGAAGGTACGACTCGTACAGAGGCATTGTTTCCTACACCCTCCAACACTAATTGCAATCTCTTAATCAGAAAGATGATGAAAGATTGTAACATCATTCGTGAAAAACCCATTTCATTTCACTGGGCACGCCATACCTTTGGTACTCTGTTCTTAACAGAAGGGGTTCCCTTGGAAAGTGTTAGCAAGATGATGGGACATAAGAATATCAAAACTACCCAGATTTATGCTAAAATCACCAATGAGAAAATCAGCAAGGATATGGAAATTGCTGCCGAACGATTAAAGAATTTAAAGATAGGATAGCTTCTCAGTGTCTTTTAAAAATTAGAAATCCATTGATAATATTTCAAAAAGAGATGTGTCAATGGATTTTTTTGTTGCCTTACAAAAAGCTATCTCACAAAGATAAGAGTGTTATTAAGACTTACCTATTTTCCCTGTTTTAAACACTTAAGGCACGTAATGGCGGTTCGTTGTTCGAGTGCAAAGGTATTTCTGTGTTCTTAACGCTTCTTGCAAGGTCAAGCCCGATGGGTTTTCAAAAAATCTCCAGCCCTTGTCCGTTGTCCTGCGGGTAGTATTTTTTTTGAAAAACCTTGTAGAAGCTAAACACAGACCTTTTATGGCACTCGAAACGAAACCAGCTCATTCCGACCTTTAAGCGAATAAAAAAAATGTCAAATATGAGAAAAATGCCGCTTCTTACAGATTGTTTTTTGAAACGAATACCGCTTTTCCTCCCATTGTCGAATAAAAATTTCAAACTATGTAGCTACCTAATTACGTTTTTACCTTCGTACATACTTGCTTGCTTTGATGCGTGAATGCAAAGTAATGTACAAATATACATATAGCTTTACATAGAATTGTAAATAACTCTGTAAGTAAGTGATTAAATATATTGCTAATATGCCCTAAATCACTTTATGAGCTTGTAGTATTTATCTTCTTTTCTTATGGTTAATTAAAATTTGACCTTTAGGGAGAATCTTCTGTTCACCGGAACAGAGCAAGTTGTGTTTTGAGGCACGCATTAGGCGTGTAGGCACCTCAAAACCACTTGCCCTTGCAGGGAGCTTAAAACACACTCCGAAGTCGTGGTTTTTTACTTTTATATTTTTATTGTATTTCTAATGTAATAAAATTTTAATAATATATCCGATACATTACCAATTCTAATCACTATCTTTTTCAGCATTTACTAAGGTTGCGTTGATAAAGAATGCTCCTTTGGTAGCAATAGTCTGTTCGGGGGCTATAGGTTTTACAGGGGCAATGGCAGTATACCCACTTTCGGAAGCTCCTTTTACTACCTCCACTTTCTCAAAAGAGGTTTCTTTATCCGAAGTTTGGGTTACCAGAAAAATGTAGGATTTACCAGCATCCTCTACGATAGCCTCGTTAGGTACAGCAGGGGTCGTTTGTTTGTCAAGACTGATAACCCCTGTTACATTCATTCCATTGATGAGCCCTTGTTTGTCACCCTCTACGTGGCAATGTACAATGATACTTTTGCTTTCGTTTTCAAACGAAGCCGCAATGTTATACACTTGGGCATCATATTCGCGAGAGGTGTTATTGGTAGGGTTGAAGTGCACTTGTTGTCCTACCTTAATGTAAGGCAAGTCTCGCTCATACACTTGCAAGTGCAGGTGCAGCGAACTGTTGTCGATGATTTCCACAATAGGGGTGGAGGCATCTACATAAGCCCCTTTGTTAGTATATACCGCACTGATATTCCCACTAATAGGAGCCACTATCGCCAAAGTAGATTGCATTCCCTTATCGGTGAGTGTTTGAGGGTTTAAGCCCATTAGGCGTATTTGTTCTTCAAGTGAAGCTTTTTCGGTACGGAGGGTGCGTAGCTGAGTAGTAGCGGCTTGTAGGTTCTTACCAGTACCAGCATTACCTTCATAGAGGGTTTGCTGACGGTCAAGTTCTTGTTTAGCAAGTTCTATCTGACTATTAACGGTGAGCAAGCGCTGTTGTTGTTGCAAGAATTCTGGGTTAGAAACAGTAGCGATTACTTGCCCTTTTTGCACATAACTGCCTATCTCTACCTTTACGCTCTTGATAATCCCCGCATATACAGTCGATACCTTCGCCTGATGGTCGGCAGGCACGCTCAGTATTCCATTGGCTTTGAGGGTAGCGGCAAGAGCTTTTTCTTCTATATGTCCCAAACGAATATCTACAGTTTGGATTTGAGCTTGGGTAAGGGTGGTGAGGTTGCCTCCTTCTTCGTGGTGTTCTTCGCGCTCTTCGAGCTTTTGATTATTGGTAGTTGTAGGAGTGCCATTGCAGGCTGATAGACTAATTCCTATAAGGATAAAAGCGATTTTTATACTATATTTTTTCATTTGTTTTACTGGTTTAAAAGGGATTGTATTTCTATTACTTTTTGATTAAGCGCCTCGATACTCTCAAGGTATGCTAAGCGGGTATCTACGGCTGTCTGTAGGGTGTAAAGGTACTCCACATAGCTTATTTCACCTGCGCTATACCCTAACTGATTGGCTCGGATAATGCGCTCGGCTTCGGGTAGAGCTTCTTGTTTGTAAAACTGATATTTTTGCAAATTCAGTTGGTATTCCTCTTGCAGATTTATCCATTGAGTTTTAAGCTGTTTTTCTGTTTGTTGGGCTTCTTCTATAGCTGCTTCTTTCTGATATTTATAAGCTTTCACCTTGGCACGGGTAGCGGTAAAAATAGGAACTGAAAGCCCTATGGTGGCAAAGTGAAAACGTTTACTTCTATCAGTATAGGTCTCTACCCCTCCAATGGTTTGCATTCCTATAAGAGACTGATTGGTATAGCCCAATGTAAGGTCGGGCAGGGCTTGGGCACGCTCTAGACGTTTGTTGTGCTCAGCTATGTTTGCTTCTTGATAGCTGAGTTGTACCAAAGGGTGCTGAGAGAGTTGTACATCCGAAGGCTCACTGAGTAACAAAGGCTCATACACGGGCGACTTGGTAATGGTAAATGCTTCTTCTGTTTGCATTAACGTACGCAAGTTGCGATAGGTAGCTTGTTGTATAGTTTTGTTCTGTTGAAGTAACAAACTTATTTCTCCTTTCTTCACTTGGGCAGTGTTAATATCTATCTTCTTGGTATCCCCTGCTTTATAGCGTACTTCAGCAATGCGAATAAAATTATTGTAGAGACTATCAAGCTGCAAGAGCTGTTCCTCTTTAAAAGTCAAATATTGCAATTGCTGATATGCGTTGCGCACTTGCCGCTTCAGTTCATTCTGCTGAAGGGCTAATTGCCCTTGTTGTAATTGTGTCTCTGCTTGATAGAGCTTTTTGCGAGCAGCAAATACTGTAGGCAAAGGAATAGATTGTGATACACCTACTGAAAGGTCTTTTTCAGCACTGCTGTACTGCCCGTATTGCCCTGTAAAGTCTGTTTTAGCCAATTCAAAAGAGGTTCGCTCTTTAGCACTTGCTCCTTGTAGCTTGAGTTGTGCTGCCTTAATCACTCCATTGTTCTTAAGGGCTATTTGCTCTATTTCTTGTAGCGAGTAAGACTGCTGAGCGTGTAGCGCTATAGGACTGATAAGCAATAGGACTATCGTGAGTACTTTAGCTGAAGGACGGCGCCAAGAAAAGGTACTATTGAAAGCGATGTAAAGCAACGGAAGCACGAAGAGGGTGAGGAAGGTAGCCGATACTAACCCCCCAATAACCACTGTAGCTAAGGGGCGTTGTACTTCTGCTCCTGCTCCTTGACTGAGTGCCATAGGTAGGAAACCTAAGCTCGCCACCATAGCCGTCATTAGCACAGGGCGTAAACGCATTTCGGTACCCGTAATCACGCGATGCAAAAGGTTGGTCATTCCTTCTTTTTTCAGCTGGTTGAAAGTGCCAATAAGCACTATACCGTTGAGCACTGCTACCCCAAAGAGCGCGATAAAACCAATACCCGCACTAATACTAAAAGGCATTCCCCGAAGAAGCAAGGCAAATACGCCCCCAATGGCACTCATCGGGATAGCGCTAAAGATGAGCAATGATTGTTTTATAGAGTGGAAAGCAAGGTATAACAAGAAAAATATTAAAAGTAGGGCTACAGGCACGGCTATGAGCAGTCGGTCGGTGGCTTGTTGTAGGTTCTCAAACTGACCGCCATAGGTAAAGTAATAGCCCGTAGGGAGCTTTACGCCCTTTAATTTTTGTTCTATATCACTCACCACACTCTGCACATCGCGCCCTTGCACGTTGAAGCCAATGACGATACGGCGCTTGCCTGCTTCACGGCTTACTTGTGCGGGGCCTAATTCATATTTGATAGTGGCCAATTGGCTCATCGGCACCTGCCCATTTTCGGTAGCTACCATCATATGCTGTACATCGTCAATTCCGGTACGATGGAGGCTATCGAGGCGCACCACAAGGTCGAACCTTCGTTCGTTCTCGAAGACAACCCCAGCCTTCTTACCAGCAAAGGCGGTACTGAGTACCTCATTGACCTCTTGCACCGAAAGTCCGTAGTTGGCCAAGCGTACCCGATCGTAAGTAACATTGATTTGCGGAAGTCCGCTTACTTTTTCGACCTGTGGGGCGGTAGCACCTTCTGTTTTCTGGATAAGTTGGCTTACTCTTTGGGCGTAGTGGGCGAGGGTATCCATGTTTTCTCCAAAGATTTTTATCGTTACATCCTGTCTGACACCTGTCATCAATTCGTTGAAATGCATTTGTATAGGCTGGCTTTTCTCAAAGAAAACCCCAGGAATATCCTTGAGCCGCTCAATGATGGCATCTCCTAATTCCTCATAGGAGCGACCACTTTTCCATTGGTCTTGGCTCTTGAGTACGATCACAATATCGGAGGCTTCCAGCGGCATAGGGTCGGTAGGTATTTCGGCAGAACCTGTTTTGCCTATCACCATTTTCACCTCGTCGAACTCACGAATCAGGCGAGAGGCCTGCATGGAAGTCTCCAAGCTCTGCTTCAGGGAAGTGCCCGGTGGCAGAATACATTCAAAAACAAAATCGCCTTCTTGTAGTTGTGGAATAAACTCACCTCCCATACGGCTGAAAATGCCTACCGCAAGAACGAACAGTACCACGGTACTGCCTATTATCCATCCCCTAAGGCGGATAGAACGGACAAAGAGCGGTTGGTAGTGACGGTAGAGCCAGCTTATCATTCGCTCGGCAAAACTGCGCTTGTCACTTACTGTTTTAGGTAGGAGCAAAGCGCTCATGGCAGGGATATAAGTCAGGGAAAGGATCAGGGCACCCAAAATAGCAAAGACGACGGTTTGTGCCATAGGGCGGAACATCTTGCCCTCTACTCCTACCAAGGTAAGAATGGGAATATACACCATCAGGATGATAATCTCTCCGAAGGCGGCACTACTGCGTATTTTGGAAGCGGAATGGAATACCTCCTCATCCATTTGTGTTTGGGTAAGTCGTTGGTGGTTCTTTCGGATCGCCAAGTGGTGCATCACTGCTTCTACCACGATAACCGATCCATCTACGATAATTCCGAAATCTATCGCTCCCAAGCTCATCAGGTTGGCACTTACTCCAAAGAGGTTCATCATTCCTAAGGCAAAGAGCAAGGAGAGCGGAATGGCTGTGGCAACAATCAGTCCGGCACGCAGGTTCCCTAAGAAAAGTACTAAGATGAAGATGACAATCAGCGCCCCCTCTAAGAGGTTTTTCTCTACTGTATGGATGGCGCGTTGTACCAAGTCCGTGCGGTCTAAGAATGGCTCTATCACTACATCTTCAGGTAGGGATTGCTGTATGGTGGGCAGTTTTTCTTTGATACGACTGACTACCTCGTGGCTGTTTTCGCCCTTGAGCATCATCACTACCCCACCTACGGCATCCACCTCGCCATTATAGCTAAGGGCACCATAGCGGAGGGCACTGCCCAAGCGTACCTCGGCTACATGCTTGATAAAGAGGGGAGGGGTGTGCTTGCCTACGGCTATATTGCCTATGTCTTCAAGGGAGCGAGCCATGCCTATTCCTCGGATAAAGTAGGCATTGGGGCGCTTGTCGATATAGGCACCTCCTGTATTTTGGTTGTTCTGCTCCAAAGCAGTGAAAATATCACTGACACTCACCCCCATGGCACGGAGGCGATCGGGGTCTATAACCACCTCATACTGTTTGAGTTCGCCTCCAAAGCTGTTGATTTCGGCTATTCCTTTGGTACCATAGAGTTGGCGAGCCACGATCCAGTCCTGCATGGTGCGGAGGTCTTTGGCGGAATATTTGTTTTTGCTCTGTTCCGTAGGGCGAATGATATACTGATATACCTCCCCCAGTCCGGTACTCACGGGTGAGAGTTCGGGCGAGCCTATGCCTTGAGGGATTTGCTCCTGTGCCTCCTTGAGCTTTTCATTGACTAGCTGGCGGGCAAAGTAGATGTCCATATCCTCGCTAAAGACGGCTGTGATGACCGAGAGACCAAAGCGGGAAATACTGCGTGTTTCCTCCAGCCCAGGAATATTGGCGATGGCTTGCTCAATAGGAAAAGTAACCAGTTGCTCTACCTCTTGTGAGGCCAAAGTAGGGGTAGAGGTGATGATTTGTACTTGGTTGTTAGTAATATCTGGAACGGCATCAATGGGGAGCCTTGTAGCACTCCATACGCCCCAAAAAATAAGCATAAGGGTCATGAATCCTACAAATAGCTTATTTTTGATGCTAAATAGTATGATTTTGTCTAACATTTCTAATAAGAATTAATGATTAGTTAATGACTAATGATGGGTGAGATGACTAATGAACAATCACTTGAGATGAAGAAAGAAAAGACTATATCTTGGGAGGAGTCCAGATATTCCCATAGCAGTTCGAAGACCATACGGTCAGGGGATAGCTATAGGAGGGAATGGTTGCGGTGGCTTGAGCAATGGTTAAGGCCTCATAAGTAGTGGGCGTGCTGATTACCATTTGGCAGCAAGTGCAAATGCAGAAAGATGAACAGCTATCCAAATGAAAATGAGAGTGTTCCCCAGTTGGGGCTGTTACAAATTCATAAGAAGCTGAAGACTCCTCACCTTCAAGCATATCCGTACAAGGCAGCCCAGTGAGTGCCAACAGATATAAGCTAAGTATGAAGGTGAAAAATCTCATATTGGGAGCAAAGATACATTTTTTTTCAATCTGACAAAATTTTTTGATTTTGTCGCATTCTACTACATAATTAAAAATAACACATCTGACACATTACCAGCTCCACGCAGACGTGCGTTGCTGCACGTCTGCGGGTGCAAAGGTAAATTTTTTTGGTTATATTGTCAAGATGTTGTACCTTTTCACCTAGAAGTTACTGAGAAAATAGGTATAATCAAATGAAATAAGAGCTATTACTAAATCATTACCTAATCTTCTTGTAATTCCTGTATCTTCTTTATTTAAAATAGATTATAAAAGTAGTTTCAATTTTGGGGCAAAAATACAAAAAAAACTCATCACTTGTCAAATTCCCCCAAAGTTATTCCCCCCACCCCCACACTATCCCCTATCTCCCAACCCCTCCTCCCTAACTCCTATCTCCTAACCCTCCCATTGCGAATAATGCAAAAACCACCCCCTCTCCACCTATCCCCTATCTCCTAACTCCTTTCCCCTAATAATCAGCCCATTACATCCCCACCCTCTTACCTCTTAACCCTTACCTTTTACCTACTTTAAACGAACCTATAACGAAGGATAAACGAACTCTAAACGAAGTATAACCCTCATAAGCCTGATTTCCAGCCCCTTCTCCACCCCACCCACCCTTTGCCAAATCCGCAACAAATTCCCCCAAACCCTACATTTTTCTCACCCTTTCTCCCTTTTTCCCCTATTTTTATTAACAACCCTCTATCTCCTATCCCCTATCTCCTATCCCCTAACTCCTCTCCCCTATTGCCAATTCAAAAAAAAGCCCTATATTTGCAGCCTAAAAAAACAATTTACGAATGAAAAAACTTATCTTCACACTCATCGCCCCCTTAGCATTAGTGGGCTGTAACAAAAATATCACCGCACCTAACGATGCCGATAATATGCGACTAAAAGGAAAAGTAAAACAAGTTACCGAAGTAACCCAATACAATAACATATACGGCAAACGCACCGATACCACCTTCTACTCCTTCAATGAAAAAGGCTTCTTCACCCAAGCCGAACGCCGTATGTGGTTCATCTCTGAAGATAATTCCGAAACCCATAAAGAAACCTTCAAAAGAACCTTTAAATACCCCGCAGCCAACACCATCGAAATGATAGGCTACGACAATAAAGGCACCGAAATACAAAAAACCATTACCAAAATCAACGACAAAGGATTCCCTACCGAAATAGAAAACGAAAGAATAGGAGGCGAAAAATACAAAATGCACTTCTCCTACTCCAAAGAAGGAACCGTAGCCGAAACTACCTTTGAAGTAGATTCACAAACCCTCGAGCAATTCCTCGTCGTTACCTATAACCCTAACGGACAAACCCTTACCGAAGAAACCTACCCCAAAAAAGGAGCCGCCATCACCAGAAAAAAAACCTTTACCTATAACGACAAAGGCTTCATCTCTTCAGTAACCCTCGACGACTTAGCCCAAAGCCAAGCCCAAAACAAAATTACCTACCAATACCAATACGATAGCAAAGGTAGCGCTACCGAAATAAAAGAATACAACAATGGCGAACTAAGCGCCACATACAAACGAACAATCGAATATTACTAAATTTTTAAACAATATGAAATTCTTTATCGATACCGCTAATTTAGCACAAATACAAGAAGCCCAAGATTTAGGCGTCCTCGATGGCGTAACCACCAACCCATCACTAATGGCAAAAGAAGGAATCACCGGCAAAGAAGCCATCCTTCAGCACTACAAAAACATCTGCGAAATCGTAGATGGCGACGTCTCAGCCGAAGTAATCGCTACCGATTTCCAAGGAATGATACGCGAAGGCGAAGAACTATACGCCCTATGCCCACAACAAATAGTCGTGAAAATACCTATGATTAAAGAAGGCATCAAAGCCATCAAATATTTTACCGACAGAGGCATCCGTACCAACTGCACCTTAGTCTTTTCCGCAGGACAAGCACTTCTCGCAGCCAAAGCAGGCGCCACCTACGTATCACCCTTCATAGGTAGGCTAGACGACATCTCTACCGACGGACTTTCTCTAATCGAAGATATCCGCCAGATATATGACAATTACAGCTTCGAAACAGAAATATTAGCAGCCTCAGTGCGCCACACTATGCACATTATGGAATGCGCCAAAATAGGAGCCGATGTAATCACAGCACCCCTATCAGCCATTTTAGGCTTGCTAAAACACCCCCTTACCGATGCCGGTCTAGCACAATTCCTCGCCGATTACAACAAAGGTAACAAATAAAAACACTCACTTTTTACAAAACGAAAAGCTGCCAAGCCATAATGCTTAGCAGCTTTTTTTTATCACTAAACCACCCCAATACATCACACCTCCTATTTCAAAAAACAAGCTAATCATTAAATTTCACCCCCCTTTTTGCTTGTTATATTTAAAAATATCTCTATTTTTGCACACTGTAATAAAGTAGAATAATTTTAAATAAATAATTTATGAAACGTATCTTTCTGTTATTAACACTTTTAGGAGTTAATATCTCTTATATTTTTGCCCAACAAACCGAAGTAAGAGGGCGTGTAACCGATGAAAACAAACAGCCCCTTGTAGGAGTTACCGTACTGCTCGAAGGCACTAATAACGCGCTACTACCAACGAGGCAGGATTTTACAATCTCCACCACATACCCGTAGGCAAGCAAACTATTATATTTAGTTATGTAGGCTTCCAACCACTAAAAATACGCACCGATATCAGCCCCAATCCCAGTGGCACACACACCCACCTCGATGTACAACTCACCGAAGAACTCACCGCCCTACAAGAAGTCGAAGTAGTGGGCAGAAAGGAAAGCAGCTATAAAAATACCAATTCCTTTATAGGTACCAAAACAGCCGCTGCCCTAAAAGATGTTCCTCAATCAGTAGGCTACGTTACCAAAGAGCTTATTTTAGACCAAGGCGCTACTACCGTCAATGAGGTAGTAAAAAATATCAGTGGGGTAAACCAATACACTTCCTACAACGATTTTTCAATACGCGGATTTCGGGCAACAGGCAACCGCAATTCAGGTAACCTACTCAATGGGATGCGTGCCCAAACAAGCCTATGGAAGCAATCATCATTGGCTAATATCGAGCGCGTCGAAGTCATCAAAGGCCCTGCCTCAGCACTCTTTGGCAATGCTGCCCCTGGCGGAGTGATCAATAGGGTAACCAAAAAGCCCCTTCTAAAAAAACAAAACAGCATTTCGGTAGGTGTTGGCAGCTGGAATACCCTCAAAACCTACGCCGATTTTACAGGCCCTCTTAACCCTAAGAAAACCCTTTTATACCGCCTCAATTTAGGCTATGAAAAAACCGACTCTTTCCGTGATTTGCAAGGCTCTGAAAGCTATATAGTCGCCCCTTCATTCTCTTACCTCCCCAATGATAAAACCCGCGTAAATGTAGATTTTGTATATCAGAATTTCAATGGCAAAATAGACCGAGGGCAAGTCTTCCCTGCCAATGGCACCCTCTATGATACACCCATCAGTATGTCTATGAGTGCTGCCAATGATTTCCTTAAAGAAAACACACTCAACACTACTATTGGGCTCTCTCATAAGTTCAACGAACATATTTCGTTTAACGCCATCTACCTTAACTCTACTTATAGTGAGGATATGCAAGAACATACCCAAGCCAACTTGTACTACAAGCAAATAGGCAATGGCGCCAATGCTTTCCGCTATGCCGACCCCAACAAGGTACTGATGACTTTTAACCAGCGCAAGCGTTCCTTTGCCAACAATAGTTTTAATAACTACTTCAACTTCACTTTCAACACAGGCATCGTAAAACACAAGTTATTGGTAGGGTATGACTATTTCCTATCAGAACAGAAATATGGCGCCTCAGGCACTACTGCTCAGGGGTATTTGAACAAGGACAAAACCAAAGTAGTCAACACCTACACCACCACTACTAACGTATTAGCAGGGTCAGTACAAACCCCTACTACCAATGTCCCAGTGTTCGATTTAGAAAATCGTCCGGAAGGCAATGCGTATAAAGACATTAGCAAGTATATCTATCGCCAAAATGTACTCAATCCGTATGAGGAATATTCTCATGGCGTATATGTGCAAGAGCAGATGGACATCAGCATTGTGAAAGTACTTGTAGGGTTACGACAAGAGTGGTTTACCGAAATCCTCAACAAAGGCACTACCAAAGAGACTCAAGGTAAAACCCAAGTCTTTATACCACGTGTTGGATTAGTGGTAGAAGCCTGTGAAAACATCAATCTATATTCTACTTGGGTAAAAGGATTTCAGCCTCAAGGCGCCAATATACAGTCCGACCCCGAGCGCTATGGAGGCCCCTTTGATTATGTCGAAAGTGAGTTACACGAAATAGGACTCAAAACCGAATGGTTCAACAAGCGGTTAAATGCTACCCTTTCAGTGTTTAAAATCAAGCAAGAAAACTCGTTAGAGCAAAGTGCCAAAGCAGGCAAACCCGATTGGCGTGTACCTGTAGATGAAGAATCAAATGGCTTTGAACTAGATATCGCCGGACGCATTATACCCAACTGGAGTATAGTGGCAAACTATGCCTATACCGATGCACGTATTGTAAAACTAAAAGAAAATGGCACCCTAAAAGACCTAAATGTGCAACGCCCCAGCACCCCACGTCATGCCGCTAATTTCTGGACGAAATATATCATCCAAAAAGGTGCTTTAGAAGGTTTAGGGCTAGGTGTAGGAGTGAATTATGTAAGTGAGCGGTTAGGGCAAGTAGGGCGTCGCGCTACTGCTGCCTCCTACCCCGAATACACCTTAGTAAACGCTGTACTTTACTACAAAGTAAAAGAAGTACAGTTCCAAGTAAATGTAAACAATGTGCTCAACCGCACCTATTGGATTAGTGGTTATGATAATCTCCGCAACTTCCCTGGTGCCCCACGCAATGTAAATGCTACTGTTACTTATCAGTTTTAGAAGCCTTTCTATATCTACTTTTAATAATAAGAGAGCAGGGTTCATTTAAACCCTGCTCTCTTATTATTAGCCACAAAATAGCCACAATACATTTCTAAAAAAGCTACTAATAGTAGCTATTCAAGTAATTTACACCACCTCCTTAGCTATCCTAATCCTGCGCAACCATAAGCCCACACCAAGATATAACAAGCAAGGTATAATCCCCGAAACAGGCGAAATAAGTATCTCCTTACCCGTCTCAATAAGTATATGCCTATCATATATCAGGTTATTGATAGTCGTATCCTCAATAGCATGCATCCACACCCCAGGCCATATCGATTTGGTAAGGCGGAAAAGTTCCGTATACATCACTGTCCACGAAGTGCAACACACCAGCGCCATTACACAAAAAGTAACCCTATCATAAGGAAATACAGCAAATAACTGCTCTGGCTTCAGAAAATAAAAGAAGTAAGGCCAATGCCATGAGCACCACACCACCCCCACAATAAGGTACAACCACACATCCTTAATCTTCAAGCTCAGCAAGCGCGCAGTAAGATACCCCCTCCACGCCGATTCTTCAAAGAAATTCTTTACAATCTCCGCTAGTACCAAAACACCAAAGCTCGCAAGGTAACTCTCCCACCTAATTTCCACCTTCAGCCATCCCAATACTCCCCCTATAAGTAACGTAAGGGCAATCACTACAGGATAGATAAGAGCCGCCACCCCATACCACCGTAAGTTCTTCTTAATAAGCGGACGCAAGCCAGCATCTCGCCACCCATCACCCATAAAGGCGCGTAAGAGGAGCCAAGTAAGCACAGGGGCAATAATAAAAATACCCATTCCACTAGTACCACTGCTGGTATCGCTAAAATCACCAGCCGTTTCCCCCGTAAGTGAATCTACCCACACACCTACCCAGCCACAGCTCAGCGCTACAAAAATAAAAATACATAAATTCCTAATGGTTCGTGATTTATTCTTCATCTTTTAAAAATATTTGATTATCTTTGGCGCAAAATTACGGCGGTGCACATAACTGCACAATACTGAATAATAACCATTTTGAAGATGACAACCGATAAAAGCATAGAAGAGATAGCACAAGAATACATTCCCCACTTAAAAATCTTAGAACAAGCAGGGAGTTTTGCAGTATTTCTGTTAGATAGATTTGGGCATTACTATTATGTAACCGAATATGTAACCGAAGATATTCAAGCCTCTGATGAGCTCAATATTGAGAAATTGGTACATCCTGATGATTTAGAAGTAGTAAGGCGAATAGATAAAAAAGTATGGGAGTTTTTAGATACACTCCCAAAGGAAGAAAAATTGGCCTACAAATACATCTATGAGATGAGAGTATTAGATAAAGGGAAGTACGTACGAATGATTTACCAAATGCGCATATTAGCCTTTAAAAACGATAATTTTCTTGGAATGGGTATGATTGATCTCGCACCCGAGCAATCAGCCAATACATCAGTGCGTTTTCAGGTAAAAAACTGCCTTACCGATGAGATTGTACCTTTTGCCATCGAAAGTGCCACCGATGCACTGCTTACTCCACGTGAAAGAGAAGTACTCGCCCTTGCCAAAGAAGGAATGTTCAGCAAAGAAATCTCCGAAAAACTGAACATCAGTGTGCATACCGTAAACCGCCACCGCCAAAACATCCTCGAAAAACTACAAGTAGATAATATTATTGAAGCTATAAGGTAGTAGCACAAGTCGTAGCACGACAAGCAATAAATAAAAATCCTCGTGGTGCGAGCCGCACAGGCAGCAACCACGAGGATTTTTGTACATTAAGAAAGATTCTTCTAAAACTCAATTTATCAATTAGCTCATTTGTATTGCTTTGAGAAAGCCTTCGGTGTGTAGGATATGGAAAAACTGTATGTTTTCTTCGGGGATATCGCCTAAAGCACGTAGTACGCTTACAGCAAAATGCAATGCACTATCTCCTTTGGCGGTTACTACCTTGTGATCAGTTACAGCCTCATTGGTGGTAAGGACAAAATTATCAGCATTGGTATAACACGTGGCATCTTTTATCTCATCAAAAGTATTGGCGGTATGCTTCACATCATTCAGTAAACCATTCACGGCACAAAAGCGTGCGCTATCGCAAATAGCACCTAATACTTTGCCATTAGCTTTTAGCTTCTGGGCAAGGGTTAGTAGCTGAGAGGTTTGCTCCTTGGAAAGAGTATGCCACGAACCTTCTGCCCCAATGAACACGAGGGCTGAAATATCTTCAGGAATTTCTGAAATAGTAAGGTCGGGTAAGGCTTTGAGATTACCAATAGAGGTTTTCACTTCTTTATCGGTTGAAGCATACAAAACAGTGTATTGTTCTGTACCTAATTGTTTTTCGCCAAGGGCAGCAGAAAGATACGCTAGCTCCCAATTGGCGAACTTGTCTAAAATGATAAATACTACTTTTTTCATACAGTTTTATATATGTTTTTAATCGCAAATGAGTTACAAAAAATGTGCCAACAGGGAGAGTATTTTATTTCATTTTCTGTAATTTCTTTTGTATTCATACTGATGATTGGTATGAGTATTACATTCATATCCTAAATGAATGATATAGTGCTTAAATCTTGGTTTTAAGGCAATACTATCCAATTTGTTTTTTATGTAGATAGCTTTTTCTTTAGAAGATAAAGTATCTGCACAAGGGATATCCTGTATATATATTGTATAGGTAGTATCTTTTTCTATATCATATTCGGGAGTGATAGTTATTTCATTGGTTTTAAATACTTCTTTAAAATGTTCTATAAGCTGTTTTTCGGATTCGGTTCGTTCTAAAGCATTAGGGGTTGTGAGCCAATACACTATGAATAAGCCGTATCTTACAAGTATGAAAACAGCTATCAATACACCTAAAAGGGCAAATATGATTGTTTTATGTTTCATTTTTTGAGGCAATAAATGAGTATGTTATATTTCTTCAGCGTCTTCTAAGTTTTCTATTAGGATAGGGGTTTCATCTTCAAAGTGGAAAGAAACGCCATAAGGCTCGCAAAAGCTGAAACCACCTTCGGCAAAATGCAGTATCCATTCTTTGTGGTCATAAAATAGAAACTGTGGACATTCAAAAGGAACTTCCTGCAAGGGAACACTGAGCAATTGTTTTTCTTCTTCCAAAAGATGAAAGCCTTCTGAGCCTATCAGCAGTTGTTCTTGAAAATAAGAAAGTGCCTTGGCTATGAGCTTATCTGCACTGGTGAGGATTTTTTGGATAAAAGCAATATTATCAGGTGTGAGGGTTTCACTTTTGCTAAATACAGAAAAAGGCAGCTGTAAAGTTTCTTTGTAGAAATCACTTTTCCACTGATATGAAGCCTCCCAAAAATACTCGTCTCCCACTTTTTGTGAGAAAGCGAGAGAGCCAAACTTGGTGTTATAACTTGATAGGTTCATTTGGTTAATTGTTCTATGTTTATAAGGTTTTAAGTTTGTTTTTTTCAAATTCAGCGATAGTGTTATCGATGATTTCTTTGAGCTGATAAGAGGCGATGCCCAGCGGTTTGTTTACATCGGTGAGAGACCATTCTACTAGCAATTCGTCTTTATCTTTACAGATGAGTAGTCCAATGGTAGGATTGTCGCCTTCTCCGCGCAAGAGTTTATCAACAGCAGTTACATAGAAATTCAATTTTCCGATGTATTCAGGGATGAAAAGCGTCACTTTAAGTTCTACTACTACATAGCATTTCATTGGGATATGGTAAAAAATAAGGTCGGGGAAAAAGCTCTGTCCTTCGGGCATACGCAATTCCATTTGTCGCCCAACGAAGGCGAAACCTTTTCCTAATTCCAATAAAAAGCGGGTAATATTTTGCATTAAAGCCTCTTCGAGTTCTCGTTCGGTATAGTCTTTACCAAGGGAAAGAAAGTCGAAATTATAAGGGTCTTTGAGGAGTTCGGTAGCTAAATTAGCTTGAGGGATAGGCAATTGAGTATCAAAATTACTAATAGCTTTTCCTTGTCGCTCAAAGAGGTTACTCTCAATAGTATGCACTAATTGTACCCTGCTCCAATTATGACTGATCGTCTGCTTGATGTAGAATAGAGCCTCAGAGATAGATTTGCATTTTGATATAATTTCAATGTGATGCCTCCAAGGGATTAAACCAAAATCTTTAGGCATCTCTAAAAAGCCACCAAGTTGGTGGCTTTTTGTAAGCTCTTGATAATAAAATAAATACCATTGTCTTATGTATTTAATATTACTTAATGAAAAACCAGTAGCTTCAGGGAAGGCTTCTCTCAAATCCAAACTTAGTTGGTTGATAAAGCCACTACCCCAAGTCTTTTCGGTTTGCATTTTTACTATATCGCTACCCAAGCTCCAGTAGAACTCTAAAAGGGCAGTATTCACCTTTATGGCTGTTTTGATTTGCGATTGCTGAAACCGTTGTTTGATTTCTATCAGCCATTGGTGGTATTCTTTATCGGGGAGGTTTTGTGCTCCAAAGGTAAAAGTTGGTACTTCTTTCATTGTGGTTGTTTTATTGTTATATTACTTTACATTTTTAAACATTGCGTATTGAGGTATAAGCTCATACTCTGCGAGTTCTTGCTCGGGGAGAGCAAGGAGAGTACAAATGTCGTGGGGGAGGTTTTGGGTGCTTTGAGGGGCATATTTCTCAATCTTATAAGTACCTTCTGTAGTAGCGGATACTACCTTTAAATGACTATTGTTATACACTACAGAAGCTGTGAGGAGGTTGCCCTCTTGATCATACTCTTTGCTTACGCCATACATCAGGTTATGGCGGCACTGTGAGGCTTGCTCAATACCGCCATCTTCATTATAAATAAGTTCCATGCCATCTTTTACTCCATTTTTTATCTCGCATTCGTAGTCTAAACGAGGAGGGTGTCCGCACATTCCATAAACAATCCCATTGAAGGGAGTTTGGCAATCTTCATCGGTATAGTAGATGCACTCGCCGTTTAGGTCGTTTTCGACAAAAAGGCGCTCATCAATGTCTTGTAATCTTTCTATGTTCATTTTGAGAGAAGTTTATATAATCACATTTTCCCATTTTTCGGGTTCTCCATTATTGGATAGGAATTGTTGTTTTATCACATCTAAAAGCCAGCGCCCTTCTACAAGTTTGTACTTGTACTCGCGTTTGTAATTCATTATTGAATACACTCTATCGGTAAAAATAGAGGCTTTTTTACCTGAGATTTGTACTTTGGTAATGGTTTCTTTAGAAGGGTCATACTTTACAGGTAGACCGTGAGAGCCATATTTAGCCCCGCCATATTTACGTTCACGGTTAGTAATATATTCTTCATAAATAGGGATACGAAGCTCGGTTTGTTTGTCGCAAAATTCTCTCCAAGTAAGAGTTTTCTTTTCTATGACTTCTTCTTCATTGACTTTGTTGGCTTGTGTTTCCCATTCGTACATAGCTTGTAGGAAGGCGGTGAAGCGCTGGCGTAGGGTTTGTTCTGTTTCTGTCATTTTTAGGTTAGTTTTTTAATTAATAAACGAGTTATGAGCTATAAGAGATACTAGTGGGGTTATAAAATCACACTCTTCCATTTTTCAGGGTCTGTGTTTGCAGGTAAATACTGTTCTTTGATAGTATCTAAGAGCCAACGATTTTCTATAAGTTTGTACTTGTACTCGCGCTTGTAATTCATTCCGGCATACTCTCTATCGGTAAAGATAGAGGCTTTTTTGGTTGTGATTTGCACTTCGGTAATGGTTTCTTTAGAGGGATCATAGTTAGGAGGAAAGAAGTGACTGGTGTACTGAGCACCTCCGTTTTTGCGTTCGCGTTCGGTGATGTATTCCTTATAAATAGGGATGCGCAGCTGGGTTTGTTGCTCGCAAAAGTCTTGCCAAGAGAGGGTTTTCTTTTTCTCTACTTCTTCTTCGTCAACTCTGTTGGCTTCTGTTTCCCACTCGTACATAGCTTGCAAGAAAGCAGTGAAGCGCTGGCGTAGGGTTTGTTCTGTTTCTGTCATTTTGAATAGTTGTTTTCTGTTAAAAAATCTCTTTTTCTTTGCTCCATTGCTGGTAATCCTCAAGCCAAAGGCGCCAATCTTCAGGACAATGGTACTTATTCATATATTCCTGTTGTGCTTCGGGGGATAAGGAGTGCCAATATTTTAAAAAAGTATCTCTATAATGCTCTTGGTATCCCTGATTCCAGCGAGGAGCCCCATAGAAACTATGAGGAAAGACTGTCCAAAAGGGAAATACTTCTTTATAATCGTCCATTTCTTTCATAAAATGTTCTCTTTTGTCTTCTTCATAGAATGCTATTTGTACAAAAAAGAGTTTGTTAGCTTCTTGGGTTATGTGTAGCTGTGCTTTACTAAAGGCATAAGGGGCTTTGCTAAAGAAAAGCCTAATACTTTGGGGGCTGACCTCTCCTTCGGCTGCTTCTATACGCTTGTAGAGAGCTACAGGAATAAAGAATTCATACCCAAAAACCGGATAGGTTCTATAAAAGAAATCTTTGAACATAAGAGAATTAGCAAATTAGTGAATTGGCTATTTTTTTGGGTACTTTGGCGAGTACTTGGTTGTAGGAGTGTTGTATCATTTCTTTGATAAGTACTTCAGGAATACTTTCTAAAAGCACGGTGTTCCAATGTTTTTTGTTGAGGTGGTAGCCTGCTGTAATTTTATCGGGGTACTGTTCGCGGAGTTCGATGGCGCGCTCGGGGTCGCATTTGAGGCTTACTCGTAGAGGTAGCGTTTCTAAACCTGTAAGGACAAAAATGCGATTACAGATTCGGAATACTAAAATATCTTCGCCAAAGGGCATATCCTCGGTAACGTGGGGCAAGGAGAGACAATACTCTCTGAGTTCTTCTAAGTTCATTATGAGTTGTTTTTATTTTTTGAAAAGGCTAAATATTCGAGAAAATACAATCCCAATTACCACAGCTATAAGGCTAATGAGCAGTATGGGCAGATAGAGTATTTTGAGTATTAGATCTACAAAAATATTACTTTTTTTGGTAAAGGCTCCTTTGTACAATTGGGGTTTGTAGGGATAATGCTTATAAGGCTTGGTAGCTATTAGGGTGGTTATGGTGCCTTTGGCTGGAGTATATTGATGAGCCACTCCGAGACAGTAGATAGCCCACTCTGTTATTTCGTGGTGCTGGGGATTATTTGTAAAAGGGGTTTCTAGAAAAACCAATAGCTTATTGAGCTGAGAGGGAGGAGTTAGTGAAATAGCTGTTTTGCAGATAAGGATTTTCTCTTCGTGTGAAGAGAACTGGTTAGCCTCAATCTGCTTCCAACATTCTTTTAGAAGATAGGGTTCGGCTTGGCTTTCTTCTTTAATAGGATAATCGCACTGGGTTTTGGGAATGTTATACCAATCATCAAAGTTATATTGTTCAATGACTTTTAAAAAGCTTTGAATGCTGGTAAAAGCAGGGGTGAAATCCAGAGCATCGTGTATGAGTAAGGCTACTTTGCCTTTTAGCAATCCGGTGGTATATACTGCTGCAAAATCGCTTTCGTTATTGGTGAAGATTGGCAGTAGCTGGGCGCCCAAAGAATAAGCCGATAGCCATTGCTGAGTGGTGGTGAACTCTTCTTCTTGCATCAGCATTACATTTCCTACGGGGGTAAATTCTTTTAAAAAGTTGGTGTCTACTTGATGTTTTTGACAAATACTTTCCCAATTCATAGTATGAATGTTTTTTGTTATCTTATCGCCCTTACTGCTATTGTTATTGTGCCAAATGGGGCTTTTAGAGTGCAAATATACAAAATTTTGGATACAAGGGGGGCTTAGGGGATAGGAGTTAGAGGATAGGGGGTAGGGGGTTGTTGGCAAAAATAGGAAAAAAAAGGGGAAAGGATGAGAAAAATGTAAGATTTTTGGGATTGGGTTGCGGATTATGCAAAGGGAGAGTGGGGAGGAGAAGGAGCTGGAAATCAAGGGGGTGAGGGTTATCCTTCGTTTATAGTTCGTTTATCCTTCGTTATAGGTTCGTTTAAAGTAGGTAAAAGGTAAGAGATAAGAGGTAAGAGGGTGGGGATGTAATGGGGTGATTATTAGGGGAAAGGAGTTAGGAGATAGGGAATAGTGTGGGGGTGGGTGATTTTTGCATTATTCGCAATGAAGGGGAGAGGAGGTGGGAGATAGGGAAGAGGAGTTAGGAGATAGGGGATAGGGAGAAAGGGGGAGGGATAAAAACCAAGGGAGACTTGCGATTTGGAAATTATTTTATACCTTTGCACGATTATTAAAATTAAGAGAAGAATGGCTAAAGAAACTCCGCTAATGAAGCAATATAATCAGATAAAAAGTAAATATCCGGATGCTTTGTTGCTTTTTAGAGTGGGCGATTTTTACGAAACCTTTGGTGAGGATGCTGTAAAGACCGCTCAAACACTGGACATTGTGCTCACCAACCGCAATAACGGTACCGAGCGCAGTGAGCTGGCTGGATTTCCGTACCATTCTATCAACTCCTATTTGCCTAAGCTGGTGAAGGCTGGGTACCGTGTGGCTATATGCGACCAGCTGGAAGACCCTAAGCTGGTGAAGGGTATTGTAAAACGAGGGGTTACCGAACTTGTAACACCAGGAGTGGCTCTTAACGACGATATACTGCAAAGCAAGAGCAATAACTTTTTGGCATCGGTATGGATAGGGAAGCAGCTGTGTGGGGTGGCTTTTTTAGACATCTCGACAGGTGAATTTTTAATAGCACAAGGAGATATTAATTATGCTGACAAGCTGTTACAACATTTCCGCCCGAGTGAACTGCTTATTGCTAAACACCAAAAGCGAGAGTTTGAGGAGCACTTTGGTGATGAGTATCATTGTTTTTACTTAGAAGATTGGGTATTTAAGGAAGATTATGCACAGCAAAGACTTACAGAGCACTTTAAAACAAATTCATTAAAAGGTTTTGGGGTAGATGAGCTTAGTGAGGCACTACTTACTGCTGGTGCTGTGCTGTATTACCTATCGGAAACCCAACATCACCAGTTGCAACATATAACAAGCATACAACGCATAGCCGAAGAGGCTTATGTATGGCTGGATAAATTCACTATCAGGAACTTAGAGCTTTATGTAGGGAATAGCACCCCCTCGGTAAGTTTGTTGGATGTGATAGACAAGACGCTTACCAATATGGGGAGCCGTACCTTAAAGCGTTGGCTTGCTTTGCCGCTGAAGAAGTTGGACAAGATACAACAACGCCACGAGGTGGTGGATTACTTATTGCAAGAAAGCGAGGTGCTGAGCAAACTAAAAGAAGCCCTGAGCCGGATAGGAGATATTGAGAGGCTCATTTCAAAGGTTGCAACCTTAAAGATAACACCCCGTGAGGTAGTGCAACTGCGCACCTCACTGGAGCATATCCCGCTGATAAAGGAATTGTGCCTACTATCGACCAATGAGGCGTTGAGCTTATTAGGCGATAAACTGCACGGCTGTGAGCAACTTAGTGCGCGTATTGCGCAAACCCTAAATGACGATGCCCCCGTAAATATAGCCAAAGGGAATGCTATAGCAGCAGGGTTTTCGGCAGAGTTGGATGAGCTAAGAGGGCTCTCGCATTCGGGCAAAAGCTACTTAGATGATATGCTGGTGCGCGAAGCCCAGCGCACGGGTATTCCTTCGCTTAAAATAGATAATAACAATGTTTTTGGCTATTATATTGAAGTGCGTAACACCCATAAGGATAAAGTGCCTGAAGACTGGGTGCGGAAGCAAACACTGGTAAATGCAGAACGCTATATCACTGATGAGCTGAAAGAATATGAAGCCAAAATATTAGGGGCTGAAGAGAAAATAGCTCAGATAGAACAAGCGCTGTATGCCGAACTTATTGCCTTTATAAGTGAATATATTGGCGCAGTACAAACCAATGCAACCCTTATAGGTCAGTTAGATTGCTTGTGTGGCTTTGCTACCTTGGCAAAGGAAAACAACTATCACCGCCCACAGATGAGTGACGGGTATGCTATTGATATTAAAGAAGGGCGCCACCCTGTAATTGAAAAACAACTACCTGTAGGTGTTCCTTATATAGCCAATGACGTGTATTTAGACCGAGAAAGGCAGCAAATCATAATGATTACCGGACCGAATATGTCAGGTAAATCGGCTATTTTACGACAAACAGCCCTCATAGTGCTTTTGGCTCAAATAGGGAGTTTTGTGCCTGCAACCGAAGCGCATATAGGGATAGTAGATAAGATATTTACACGTGTAGGGGCAAGTGATAACATCTCGATGGGAGAATCAACTTTTATGGTAGAGATGAATGAAGCTGCCCTTATATTAAACAATATTTCTGACAGAAGTTTGGTGCTTTTGGATGAGATAGGGCGTGGTACTAGTACGTATGATGGTATCTCAATAGCATGGGCTATAGCTGAGTACTTACATCAGCATCCTAGCAAAGCTAAAACTCTATTTGCCACCCACTATCACGAACTGAATGAAATGAGTGAGCAGTTTGAGCGTATTAAGAACTTTAACGTATCGGTAAAAGAAACTAAAGATAGCGTCCTTTTCTTGCGCAAGTTGGTAGAAGGAGGCTCGGCACATAGCTTTGGGATACACGTAGCCAAGATGGCTGGTATGCCTCAATTCGTAATACAAAAAGCCAATAAAATGCTTAAAAAGCTAGAAGAAAGCCACAATGTAATACCTACCGCCGAAGTGGTTAAAAACGTACAAAAAGAAATGCAACTTAGTTTCTTCGATATGAACGACCCTTTGTTAGAAGAACTCAAAGAAGACCTTCTCAGCTTAGACATCAATACGCTTACCCCCGTGGAAGCACTGATGAAACTAAATGAAATGAGAAAAAGAGTAGCCAAATAACCCCCCTCTATGACCCTAACCCCCGATTTCCTTAGTAAATACTTCACCGAAGTACATTTTGCTAAAAACGAACTCATTACTCGTGCTGGCGAAATAGAAAACTCATTGTATTACCTAACTAAGGGCATAGTACGCTTCTTTTATTACAACCCTACTACCGATAAGGAAACAACCGTAGAGTTCCTCTTTCCCGAGCAGTTTTTCCTTTCATTCACTTCCTTTGTACAACACACCTCTTCACTGCTCTCAATACAAGCGCTAAAAAGCGTTACAGCTTATAAAATAGGGCGTGAACATTTAATGGCACTAATACAACAAAAAGAATATTTACAGATAAAAACAGATATTTTAGAACATCTGCTTATCAAAACACTAGACCGCGAAGCTCAGTTATTATTACAATCCCCCGAAGAAATCTACCGCAGCCTCTTAGAAAAAGACCCTCAGCTAATACAAAATATCCCCTTAAAATACATAGCCTCATACATAGGCATTACTCCACAAGCCCTTAGCCGTATTCGCAAGCGAATATTTTAAGGGCTTTGCTCATTTCTTAACCCAAGTTCATTTTTCCTTCTTCTTTTTGCCGTTATTTTGCAGTATAAAACAAAATAACTTTAAAATGAACTTCAAAATGTTTAGTATCAGTTTCTTTATGACGTTAGCTACCTTATCAAAGGGCAACGCCCAAAACCCCGATTTAGTAACCCTGATTACCGCTGCCTCTCAAGCTCCCTCAGGGCATAACTCTCAGCCTTGGTTCTTCACTGCCAAGGGCAACCGTATTGTTATCTCCCCCGATTTTACCAAAGCCCTACCCGCAGTCGATGCCAAGCACCGCGAACTCTTCATTAGCTTAGGATGCGCCCTGGAAAACCTATGCCTCAAAGCCACCCAAATGCAGTATCACACCAATGTTCAAATAACCCCCGAAGGCACCATTACCGTACTCCTCGAAAAGCAAACCAACCTCTCCCCCAACCCCTTGGCTGCCTTCATCCCAAAACGCCAAACCAACCGCTCCGCCTATAACGGCAAACTCATTAACAGCTCCCTCCTCGATAGTTTGATACAGCAAACCCTCTCCGATGCCTCCCCCCTTGAAGCATCTCAAAACATCTATGCCTTCCCCAAAGGCTCCCCCTTGTTCAACTCCCTTACCCAGGCCATTATGCAAGGCAATAACGCTCAACTAACCGACCCTCTCTTCAAAAATGAGCTCCTTTCTTGGATACGCTTCAATAAAAAACACTCCGAAACTACCCATGACGGACTTAGCTATGCCGTACTCGGTGCCCCCAACCTACCTCGTTGGATTACCGAACCCATTGTAAAAAGCTCTCTCAATGCCAACAAACAAAATAAAACCGACCTGAAAAAAATCCAATCCTCCTCCAATCTTATCCTTCTTACAACTCAGAATGACGATATCCCCACTTGGATAGCCTCCGGCCGAACCCTCCAACGCTTTCTACTCACCCTCACCCAATCGGGCATCGCCAATGCCTACCTCAACCAGCCCTGCGAAGTACCCGAAATCAGAACCCAACTCCAAAACACCCTACCCATCAAAGGCACCTACCCCCAAATCATCCTACGCATAGGCTATGCCAAACCCGTAGCCTATTCCAAACGAAAAAACATAACAGAAGTAAGCAAAATAGAACAGTAACACACACCCATACCACCCCACCCTCATTCACACCCCAACCTCCCCTTAGCTTGAACGAACGAATAACGAAGGATAAACGAACTATAAACGAAGGATAATCCCCCCTATCTCCTACCCCCTACCCATACTTCTCAAAATACTCATTCACAAGCTTCCCCAACTCTTCAAAAGTAATATCCAATATCTCATTATCTAAACCAATACCCCAAATTCTTTCTTGCCGCTTTTCATAAGTATCAATTACAAACTTATCCAAGTATTTTAGCCTTATATAAAGTATTTTACCAGTATCATTATCTATACCACTAATCTCTTTCCACGATATTTTGCCCAATTTCCTACCAACACTCGACATGTTAATTCTAATACCCTCAGGGCTCAATACAACTCCCTCCGTCTTCTTGTTAATATAAGGAAGCTCCCTATACCCTACAATTAAATTATAAAGAAACATCCCAAAAAGACAGATTAACGCACCTTTAAAAAACCAATCAAGATAATCCCCCACAATAAGGAAAACAATAATACTCCCAAAAACAAGCGTACAGAAACCAAGAGCTCTTAGCTGTACTTGCAATTTCCTTTTGTCCAAAGGTATAATAATAGTATCGTTCATTTTTTTCTATTTAGCCAATATGTTATTCTCCAAAATAAAATCAGATTTTTAGTTTCGTATATTTCTCAACCACCTTTTCAAAATAAGGAAACGCCTTCTCTAACATTACAATCCCAATAGTTTTTTTCAACAATTTGATTCGTACAAACACACTTTTCCTATTGCTTCCCCAACCCCAATTGCAATTGATATCCGTAATTTTGGCAGGGTCAATCTCCCGAATGCCAAAAGAAGAAAAAAGATATAACCGATGATTGCACAACACAAACGGCGGACTGTATTTGCTGTCCAATGATACAGAGTCTTTTACTTTTAGCAATAAGTCAAAATCACTATCACTCATCTGCTCCACCAGCATTTGCAAGGCTTTTTCGTTGCGCTTTAACACGTACCGCAAAAGCCAATACACCAAAAAAACTATTAGGTAAATACTTACTTCTGTCCAGTCCTTCCCATTAAAAACTACCACATTCAGCGCTGTTCTTATCCCTGTCTCTCGCAGCATCAATACAAAAATAATTAACGAAGGCGCTACAAATACCACAATAATAATACCCATAACCCACCTACGAAACTTCCGCGCCTCATTCAGATAAGCCGCCCGCTTTCCCTGCACTTGGTGCTTACGCCTATAAAGTGCCAGCCTCTCCTCAAATTCACTCTTGCGCACCATTATAAAGTACATACATATAACAATACCAAGAATAAATAATAAAGGCGCAAAATCAAGTAAATCAACTATATCCATTTTTTTTATCTAAGTATTAGATAATAGTACCCTTCATTCCTATTCAGTTTATAAGCCATTTAAAGATTGTATCAAAACATCAGGATTATACCTCTTAATAATCTCTTCCAAAATAGAATATAAATTCCTATAAATAGTAATCGAAGTCCTTTCCCCCAAGTTAATACGTACAACCATATTCCCTCCCTTAACATAAGTAAAGCTTATTTCCTTTATGCTCGTAGGGTCAATCTCTCGAACGGTAAAGGAGGTAAATAAATACAGTTTATCTTTACAAAGTACAAAAGGAGGAAAGTATTTAAAGAGGTATATTTCTTTATTTATACGTAGCAATAGCTCAAAATCACTATCACTCATCTGCTCTAAAAGTACACGCTGGTTTTTTACATTTCTTTTAAAAAGCCGATATAGTAAATAAATAGCCAAACACTCTATTGCTATGAAAGTAATTATAATAAGAAGAATAACAGAAGCACCCACCTCAGCCAACAAAAAAGCACACATAATCATTAATGGGAAACTAGCAAACAAGCCTATTATAATACCCACTTTTTTGATATATCGCTCTGCCTTATTAATATATTCTTGCCGTTTAGGAGCCAGAAGTCTAGGGCTATGGTAGGACAAGCCTTTTTCATAATTACTCTTGTACTGCACAATAAAAAATACCGAAACTATTACAAGTACAAATATGAGAATGATTGTGGTATTCATTGTATATATATTTTTTATTTTAATTCACTCCGAAGTAGTGTTTTTCAAACTTTCAATAATGAAGTAACAACAAAAAAAAGAGGCTTCACCCACAGTGGGTGAAGCCTCTTTTTATCTTATTACATTACTACGTTGATAATCCTATTAGGCACTACAATTACCTTTTTAGGGGTGTTGCCTTGTAGCTGTTCTGCCGTTTGAGGGTCTGCAAGGATAGCTTGCTCTATCTCGGCAGGAGTCATACTGGTAGCATAAGCGCGTTTAAAGCGTACCTTCCCATTGAACGATACCGGATACTCCTTGCTGTCCTCTTGCAAATACCTATCCTCGTGAACAGGGTAAGGGGCATAAGTTACGCTTTCGGTATTTCCGAGCCTTTTCCAGAGCTCTTCAGCGATATGTGGAGCAAAGGGCGCTACTAGTACCGCAAGAGGCGCCAAAACGTCTCTATGGTGGCATTTTAGCGAGGATAACTCATTCACGCATATCATAAACTGACTCACCGAGGTATTAAAGGAGAAATTCTCTATATCTTCATTTACCTTTTTGATGGTTTTATGCAGTGCTTTGAGCATTTCCGGTGTAGGGGCTTCGTCAGTTACTTGCCAGCCATTATCATTGAAATACAAACGCCATAGCTTGCGCAAGAAGTTATATACCCCCGAAATACCTGCTGTGTTCCAAGGTTTGGCTTGTTCCAAAGGTCCTAAGAACATTTCGTAGAGGCGCAAGGTATCAGCTCCGTACTGCTCACAAATATCATCAGGGTTTACCACATTGTATTTAGATTTCGACATCTTTTCTACTTCGCGCCCTGTGATATACTTGCCGTCTTCTTCTAAAATAAACTCTGCATTAGCAAATTCTTTACGCCACACTTTGAATTTCTCAATATCTAATTCATCAGAAGTATCTTTTAACAGAGAAACATCTACGTGAATAGGTTGGATAATAGTATTAATTATTTTTCCTGAGAGTTTTTTCATAAACTCCACCCATTGAGGATATTTAGGGAAAATCTTCTCTAATAAAACAATCGCCAACTTATCATCCTTGAATTTCTTTGAAACAAATATAGGAGGAAAGTTATTAGATGAAAGCTCTTTTACTTCAACTAAATTCACTTCATTACCTTGCTCATCTTTCACTTCCCATAACACTCGGTAAGCAAAGGCACTCATTCCTAATATCATCCCCTGATTAATCAGCTTTTTAAATGGTTCTTCAGTAGGGGCAAAGCCTCTATCCTTAAGGAACTTATTCCAAAAACGTGAATACAAGAGGTGCCCTGTGGCGTGTTCGCTACCCCCTACGTAGAGGTCTACGTTTTGCCAGTAGTCTACTACGGCTTTGGTAGGGAAGGTTGCACGTGCATCTTTTTCCATCATATACTCTAACCAATACCAAGAAGAGCCCGCCCAACCTGGCATAGTGTTCAGTTCCAATGGGAATACTGTTTGATTATCAATAAGCTCATTGCTTACTACCTTGTGGTTTGCAGTATCCCACGCCCAAACGCTAGCATTGCCCAACGGCGGATTACCCTCTTCTGTAGGGAGGTATTTCTCTACTTCAGGCAGATGAATAGGCAAATAAGCCTCCTCAATCATCTGTGGCAAGCCGTTTTCATAGTATGTTGGGAAAGGTTCGCCCCAATAACGCTGACGTGAGAAGACAGCATCGCGGAGACGATAATTCACTTTGGCTGTGCCAGCTCCTTTGGCTTCTAAGGCTGCCAACACTTTAGTAACTGCCTCACCAAAGTTAGTACAACCATTGAGAATATCAGAGTTTTGGTAAGTCATTCCCTCTTTATCGGTAAAGGCTGCTCCCGAAATATCCTTATCAAAAATGTTGATAGGTTCAGGCATTCCTTTAGCTCCCTTGAAGTGTTTGGCAAAGGCATAATCGCGGTCATCACCCGCAGGAACTGCCATTACAGCACCGGTACCATAGCTAGCCAATACATAATCGCCTATCCAGATAGGAAGCTGCTTGCCAGTAAGTGGGTGCACGGCATACGCCCCTGTGAAAGCGCCCGATACGGTTTTGGTATCCGCCATACGGTCGCGCTCTGAACGTTTGGCAGTAGCTGCTATATAAGCCTCTACCTCAGCACGTTGCTCCTCTGTAGTGATTTGCAATACTAAGGGGTGTTCGGGGGCAAGGGTAAGGTAAGTAACACCGAAGAGGGTATCGGGGCGAGTGGTGAAGACCTCGACTTTGTGCTCGCCGGAGGCGAGCACAAAGTCGATAGAGGCTCCTACTGATTTTCCTATCCAATTCCTCTGACTTTCCTTAATACTCTCACTCCAATCGATGCTATCCAAGCCTTGCAAAAGTCTTTCAGCATAAGCGGTAATGCGCATACTCCACTGGGTCATCTTCTTGCGAATAACAGGGTGACCGCCACGCTCCGACACGCCATTTACTATCTCGTCATTAGCCAAAACAGTACCTAAAGCAGGGCACCAGTTCACTTCGGTTTCTGCCAAGTAGGTAAGTCGGTATTTTAGTAAATGACGTTGTTTGCTTTCAGCTGTCATTGCGTGCCATTGGGCAGCAGTGAAGGTTGGGGTATCATCGTCACAGGCAGCATTTACCTTGCTATTGCCTTCTGTTTCAAAGAGAGCGATAAGCGTTTCGATAGGCTCTGCCTTCTCAGTAGCGTTGTTATACCACGAGTTGAAGAGTTGTATAAATATCCATTGGGTATGACGATAGTAATCGGGGTCGGAAGTTTTTACCTCCCGACTCCAATCAAATGAAAAGCCTATTTTATCCAGCTGTTCGCGGTAGCGGGCAATGTTCTGCGCGGTAGTAACCGCAGGGTGCTGACCTGTTTGTATAGCGTATTGCTCGGCTGGCAAACCAAAACTATCATATCCTTGGGGGTGCAATACATTAAATCCTTTATGACGCTTGTAACGCGCCACGATGTCGCTGGCAATATACCCCAGCGGGTGCCCTACGTGTAAGCCCGCTCCTGAAGGATAAGGGAACATATCGAGGACATAGTACTTAGGTTTAGTGCTGTTATTTTGGGCTTTGAAAGTTTGATGTTTTGCCCAATATTCTTGCCAAAAGGCTTCTATTTCTTTGTGATTATAAAGCATAATTCTTAATTTATCAATTTGTTTATTTGCCGATTTGCCAATTATGGGGCAAAGGTAGTATTTAATTAGGAAATGAGCAAATTTGGTGTCAGCTACAAGCTCTTTATTGGGGTCACTTAACTCTAAGTTTCCACATTGTTTCTTCATCAAAGGTTTTAGGGTCGTAGTTTTCCTTGGTTATTTTTTGAAGCTTTCTACTATAAGAATACACACTGTTTTTATCTTTGAAATAGCTCTTGTAACCATATTCATGAGTGTAAATAGCTCCTACAAAAGTAAGCGTATCAAAATCAGCTATATTATCTATGATGATATTGTCAATAATGAGTTTATCTCTTGTAGCATAACACATTTTTAGGTCTTTCACTTCTGATGTAAGGGGTATTTCTCTTACAATCTCAATGGGGAGTGTATGATGTGCTTCTAAATATTTTTTACTAAATAGGGAGGTAATTTTATATATTACCAATTGGTTGTCTACTACAGCTATTTGTGTGGTGCTTGAGTCATCTCCTAACGTTTTTTCATAGTGATAATACTTTTGTTTAGAGGTGAAGGCTTCCCAAACGCGTTTTTCTACCTGTAGAGGGTATAATATTCTATGCCGAGAAATATTATACAGACAAATATATTGTTGCTCTCCATCAGTATACAAATCATAGCTCTTATTTAAGTAATGAAAAGCATACTTTACCTTGTGTAATTTATTGAGATTTCGCACAGCACTCATATCAATAGGTTGATCATCATCTCCCAATGAAATATAATATCCTTCGCTTGTTTTTACCATTTCAAGGGCTTTTACATAAGTAGCATTTTTAAAGGGTAGTACAAATATATCGTCACCATATTTATCACAACTCCACAAATTACCATCTTTAAAATCCAACAAATACTGTTCATAAAGTTCCCCCTCACTTCGGTATCTGATAAAAGTAGCCTCAGTAAATTTTCTCTTACAGCCTCTTGTTCTCAGATCTTTAGTGATTTCTATAAGATCAGTCCCATTGTAATCCATTACATAAAAAGTATTATCGTCATATAACAGATTTTTGTCATAACTATTGGTTTTTTGAAATTGTACGGTTTTAGCATTAAGTCCCTCTATCTTTTTTAAAGTATATGTTCGGTTATCATACTCATACACAAAGTTTTTATCTTTTAACAAAGTAGTATGTTCCAATTCAGCGATAACAGTAGGGTGCTTGGGAAAATCAGGCATTGGAGTAAGCTCACCATCTTTCATAGCTACCCTCACCCACTTACCATTTACATAAAAGCAATTATTCCTGAAAGTTTGAGTAACACTATTAGTAGGAAACATTTTGACAGCTCTTACACACTGTTTCAAATTCGTATAATCTCTAAAATACTCCACAAAATAGTAATCATTGGCATTCGCAATGATTAATTCATTTTCATCCTCCACATCTGTCATAACAATATGAGCCTCTTTACTATCAAAAGGCAATAAATGTTTTTCATAAGAAGTAATCGCGATTTTATTGCGATTGCTATAATATTTCTTTACTAAATACACTTTTTCACCTTCTGTTTTCAAGCTGAAGTCTTCATAGAAAGTTACTATATGATCTGCATAGCTTTTAGCAAGAGACCCTAACAAGACTAATAAAAAAAAGATTCTTTTCATTCTTAGACAGATATTTTAATAATAGACAATACTCCTTGTGTAATGCCGTACGCAATGGGAATTGGTAGTATCCTTTTTGTGAATCCAATTGCCGTGGTCATCATACTCGTAGGTAGTGGCAGGAGAAGAGCGCAAGATACCATTTTTGTAAAAACCTGTAAATGTACAGACTCGTGCTGTGTAAGGAATATCATCACTCCCCTCAGTACATTCTATTTCTTTCTCTATACGTTCCTCTTCGCCTCTTTTGTAGTGATAGGTTTTAGTGTTTGTTATTTCATCTTCCTTGTAAAGATGAATCGTTAGTGTTACTTTCTCTCCTTGATAGGAGTAAAGGTGCTCTTGTGAGAGCTTATTACGCCAAATATACCAAGTATTCTTCACTACATTTCCTTGAGTGTCAAACTCACTGATGCACGTCCATCCAATATACTTTTTGCTATGTTCACACCCTCCTGAATAGGAAGCAGTAGTGGCTTTTACTTGTTTTACTTTTCCTTTCAGGTCATATCTTTCCCAATCAGTTTGCTGAGCTTGCAAGCTGAAAATAAATGTTAGGACTATAAGGGGTAAGAATATATTTTTCATAGAGTTCTTTTTTATATAAAAACCAATCATTTTATACTAAGCTATGAGCCACGGCGTACTATAATTCATTTATTAATTTAACCAATCCACAAATTCGTCAAACAGTCCTTTTTCAGTTCCATAGTATCTCCCAAAGTCACCTCACTCACATCAAAAGGAATAGTAATGATATGCACCCCACTCTTAGACGGCACTATGCTCACCACCTTTTCCTCCCCCAAGGGTCTTACTTTTGCCAACTGCTCTCGTACCCAGCCAATTATCACCTCAGGCTCACTCACCTCATCCACATCTATAATCCAATATTTCTTCAGTGCTTTACTCCCTATCCCTGCCGTATTAATAGCCGACCCCCACAGCCTATCCACCGCAGCGTACGCCTCCTGCGATAACAGTTCCGACAGCTTTTTAAGCATCCCAAAAGCCACATCTTTATAACTCTTAGGATTCAGATTCAACATCGCACGTGCCTCAAAAAGCTCACAAATACGCCCAATTTCCTCCTTTTTTTGCCAAAGATCATTACCGTCTTTCACTTGGTACAACTTCACAATATGCGCATTCTTAGCCAATCCCTCAATATCCTTCTTGCGTTGTATTATCTGTACAGGAAAGAAAAGCAGTTCTTTCTCCCTCTCATCTCTCACTTCTGCAATACGAGCCTCCATCAATCCAGCAAGTACATCAAAATTATCAGTATGCATAATATTTAATAATTCAATCAGACCGCAAATATACAAAAAAACTTTTTACTATTCACTCACCCCTCACCACACTATCCCCTATCTCCTAACTCCTACCCCCTCCACATCTATCCCCTTTCTTCCTCTTCCCTACCTCCCACCCCCTCTCCCCTTCATTACGAATAATGCAAAACCCACCCACCCCCACACTATCCCCTATCTCCTAACTCCTCTTCCCTACCTCCCTCCCCCTCTCCCCTTCATTACGAATAATGCAAAAACCACCCACCCCCACACTATCCCCTATCTCCTAACTCCTTTCCCCTAATAATCAACCCATTACATCCCCACCCTCTTCCCTCTTATCTCTTATCTTTTACCTACTTTAAACGAACCTATAACGAACTATAAACGAACTATAAACGAAGGATAAACATTACCTCCCTGATAATCAGACCCTTCACCCCCAACCCCTCCCTTTGCATAATCCGCAACCCAATCCCCCAAACCCCGCATTTTTCTCACTCTTTTTCCATTTTTTCCCCATTTTTCTCACCCCCTATCCCCTATCTCCTACCCCCTAACTCCTCCCCCCTTTCCCCTATCCCCTCCTCTATAAGCATACAAAAAAGGCTACTAAGTTTCCACTTAGCAGCCTTTTAATTGTATATTATTAAGTTTCTACTTAATGAATCATAGCCCAAAGCTTGTCTTTAAGTTGCTGAATACCTTTCCCCGAAACCGAAGAGATAAATAAGTAAGGAATATCAGTAAAGCTATTTTTTAGTTCATTATCAATAGCCTCCGTAAGCTCCTCATCAAGCATATCACTCTTAGAAATAGCTATTAGTCGCTCCTTATCAAGCAATTCAGGATTGTATTCCGATAGCTCATTAAGCAAAATATGATACTCATTCACTATATCAGGACTATCAGCAGGAATCAAGAACAATAACACCGAGTTACGCTCAATATGCCTCAAAAAATAATGACCCAAGCCTTTACCCTCAGCAGCCCCCTCTATAATACCAGGTATATCAGCCACCACAAACGACTGGTAATCACGGTTCTCAACAATACCTAAGTTAGGCTTAAGAGTAGTGAAAGGGTAATCACCTATTTTCGGTTTGGCAGAAGTAATTACCGACAGTAAGGTTGATTTCCCAGCGTTAGGAAAACCTACAAAACCTACATCAGCAAGCACTTTTAGCTCCAGTAACAGCTCACGCTCTTCACCTGGCAATCCTGGTTGCGCATAACGAGGCGTCTGGTTCGTAGCTGTCCGAAAGTGCCAGTTCCCCAATCCTCCTTTACCACCTCTCAAGGCTATAACCTCTTGCCCATCTTCAGTTATCTCAAAGAGGGTTTCCTCAGTTTCAGCATCTTTAACTATAGTACCCAAAGGCACTTCAAGAGTAATATCCTTACCATTAGCGCCAAAACTGCGGTTAGCTCCACCAGCTTCGCCATGTTCTGCTTGAAAATGTTTTTGAAACTTAAAGTGAATAAGAGTCCATAAGTGCTTATTGCCACGCAAGATAATATGCCCTCCACGACCGCCATCGCCCCCATCAGGTCCCCCCTTCGGGACGAACTTCTCGCGGTGTAAGTGCATAGATCCTGCGCCTCCCTTGCCCGAGGCAGCGTATATTTTAACGTAGTCGGTGAAATTACCTTCGGTCATTATTGTGCTTTTATAGTGTCAATAGCTTGTGAAAGGCGTGTAGTAATCTCTTCAATGGTACCAATACCATCAATAGGACTGTATTTACCTTGCGCTTGATAATAAGCTATAAGCGGAGCTGTTTTCTCGTTGTATTCAGTAAAGCGGTTACGTATTTTCTCCTCATCTTGGTCATCAGCACGTCCACTCACCTTGCCACGTTCTACAATACGTTTAATCAGTACCTCGTCATCAGCCTCCAAAGCCAAAGTACTATGAATGCGCATTCCTTTACTTTCAAGGAAAGCATCAAGAGCCTCAGCTTGCGCAATAGTACGAGGGAACCCATCAAAGATAAATCCTTCAGCATTAGGATTCTTTTCTACTTCAGCTTGTAGCATCTGTATAGTAACCTCATCAGGCACAAGGTCTCCTTTTTCAATGTATGATTGAGCAAGTTTACCTAGCTTCGTTTCATTTTTAATGTTATAACGGAAGATATCTCCAGTTGAAATGTGTACTAAGTTGTATTTGTCTTTCAAGAAAGCGGCTTGGGTGCCTTTCCCAGCTCCTGGTTTGCCGAAAAGTACTAAATTTGTCATTGTTAATGAAGTGTTTAATTGATATACTTGAGGTAGGTTGCGCCCTATTTCATCAAAATCTAAGCCATAGCCCACAATAAATCGGTTAGGAATAGGTTTACCCACATAATCTATTTTAAGATCTTTTTTGTAGGCATCAGGTTTGAAAAATAAGGTAGCAATACGGAAAGATTTTACTTTCTTATCTGCAAAAATACGGTAGATTTCTTCCAAAGTATTACCCGTATCAATAATATCTTCCAATATTACTACATCACGCCCTTCTACAGAGGTAGGTAATCCCATAAGCTGGTGTACCTTCCCTGTTGATTCTGTGCCCTGATATGATGATAGACGCACAAAGTTAATTTCGCATTCGCCTTTGTAGTGTCTCACAAAGTCAGCCGCAAACATAAACGAGCCATTAAGAACCACGACAAAAAGCGGACGTGATTCACTCAAATCTTGATACACCTCTGCAGCCATACGCGCAGCAATTTCATTAAGTTGCTCCGCCGATATATAAGGCTCAAAAGTCTTATCGTGTAATTTAATTAGTTCCATATACAGTTATTAGGATGTTTTTAGTGTTCTTATGGTAATGTAGCACCTACAGCAATATCGCAACGGTGTCCTGGTTGTCCGTGTGGCGGGTTAGGTTTCCCCGAAAAACCTGGTTCCGTAGTGCCCGTATGTTGTTGTGCTTGTTCAGGGTCAATAACTACCTGTTGTTGCACTACTTGGGGTTGTGCAGGGGTAGCAGTAGTTTGCTGTGTAGGTTTGCTGTTAAGAGGTGCCCCTACAGGTATATCACAACGGTGTCCTGGCTGCCCGTGAGGCGGGTTTAGTTTCTCTCCCTTGGCCCCTACATAGCTGGGGGTCTGTTGTACCTGTACTATCTGTTGGGTTTCGTTCGATACCACAGGCATAGCCTCTCCCGCACCTACTGGGTGAGTTTCGTTTTGCAGTTGCGCTATAACATTACTATCATTAGGAAGAGGTGCCCCTACAGCTATATCACAACGGTGTCCTGGCTGCCCATGAGGCGGGTTAAGCGTTACCCCTGCCGGTTGTACTTGTGGCGTATGGTTAGTACTAAGTTGCCCATCCCCAAACGGATTAGCATCTTTACTTTTGTCGCGTTGGGCTTCAGCCATTTCAGTATTAGCCAAAGCATCATCAGCCACAGGTATCTCCTTCGGAGTATTGTTGCAGGCCATAACAGTCCACAGCATTAGTGTCGATACAATAAGTCTTTTCATTTCAATTTATAATAGGTTATTTTGCAAGCACTTGTCCATAAAGCTCAGCTACTCTATTCCAATCAATAACATTGAAAAAGTTAGTAATATAATCACCGCGTTTGTTTTGGTATTTTAGGTAGTAAGCATGTTCCCATACATCCATTCCTAATATAGGGGTTCCTGTTACATCCAAACCTGGCATCAATGGGTTATCTTGGTTAGCAGTAGTTACTATTTGCAGTTTATTGTTATTCACTACCAGCCATACCCACCCCGAGCCAAATCGTTTAGCTCCAGCTTCCGAAAACTGTTCTTTAAACTTCTCAAAACTACCAAAATCACGATTGATAGCATCTCCTAACGCACCCTCTGGCATTCCTCCTCCATTAGGCGAAATAACATCAAAATACATATTGTGGTTGTAATAACCCCCTGCGTTATTGCGCAAGGTAGCGTTATTCATATCCATAGTGCGCAGTATTTCTTCAATTTTCATACCTGCTTTGTTAGTCCCTTCTACAGCTTTATTTAAGTTGTTTAAGTAGCCTACATAGTGTTTTGAAAAGTGAATATACATTGTCTCTTCATCAATGTACTTTTCTACCGCATAGTAATCATATTTTAGAGGCACTATTGCAAAGGCTCCTGCTTTAGCAGTTACATCTTCAGGGTTCCCGTATGATGACATCCTCATAACAGATACATTCATAATTTCTTTTTTAGCCTTCTTAGTTTTCTTAGTATTCCCACATGATGCAGGTGCTTTTTTACTTTGAGCGTTTACATTATCTGTGCTCATAATAGTAGCCAATGCTACCATTGCCAATGTGATTGTGTTTTTTAATTTCATATTAATCTGGGTATTGAGTTGTTTTTATCAAACTTCCTTTATCAAAATGTTCATCATAGTCAGGTTTGCCTGTAGGAGCATAGTGTTTCCATACGCCTTGCTTGAAGTTATCTTTCATCATTCCCTCTTGGCGTAGTTTTTTGCTAGGGTAATACTCTTTATAAGCTCCATTAAGCACTCCTGCTACATAAGTGCGTTCACGTGATAGTACTTCACCTTCTTGGTATTCTTTCCAAACACCTTCTTTATAATCGTTTTTATAAGTCCCTTCTTCTTTAAGATTACCATTTTCGTGGTATTGGGCATATCGCCCATTCTTCTCGTCGTTTTTATAGTTTGTTTCCTCATTAAGCCTACCGTTGGAGTGGTAAGTCTTTCTAGCTACTAATTTATCATTGTCAAACACCTGTTCATCTATCAATATCCCTGCGCCATTATAGTTTTTGCGTGAGCCGTGTAGCTTGCTATCTTTGTATGATACTTCTCTTTTCAGGTTGCCATTTAGGTGAAAGTCGCGTTGGGTATAAGTATTTTCGTCCTTGTATTCACGTTGTTCACGTAGCAAATCATTATCCCATTTATCTTCCCATTTACCCGAAGGTTTCCCATTGGTATAGTACTGGGTTGATGTATAATTACCGCGGTTACTCACCATTTTACGCCACCATTTACCGTGTTTCTCACCGTCTTTATAGCTTTCTGTACGCTCCAACTCTCCTTCATCATTGTAGAATTTCCATTCTCCATTAGGCTTTCCTTCCTTGTAAAAACGCTCTTCTGATAGCTTCCCATCGCTGTAATAGTCTTCGCTTTTGCCATCCAGTTTGCCATTTTTATAGGTAGTAAGTCTATAAGTTTTACCTTCTCGGTAGCGCACAAATTTACCATCAGGCTCTCCGTTTTTATAGTGCTCTTCAGCCGTAAGGGTGCCTTTATCATCATAGTGTTTTAGCGCACCGTTTATGCGTCCTTTGGTGTAACTAGCCTCGTAGTAGTTACCATTACCGGTAGCTACTTTATAAGCTCCCTCCAAAGGCTCACCTGTACGGTATAGCATGTACATTTTTTCAGTACCAAAACGTTGTTCGCTAATCTCATCATCCGAGATAAATTTCTGTGCATAAGTGCTACCCGTTAGCAGCACTCCCAATAAGATAAGATACTTTGTCATTTTAGGTGTCAGGGTGTTATAAATTAGTAGCACTATGGCAGTGCCATATAATGAGAGGGCACCTCCTTAAGCTCAGTAAGGTTTTATCCTTTCATAGCCTTTAGGCGGTGCTGTATATTTGTTTAATGTAAGCCTACTCCATCGGCAAGGCATCCATCAGGCTGCTCTATACCAGTAAAGTCTGTCCTATGTTCAGTAATACAAGCTCTTTCCCTTTAGCTTTAAAACTGCGCACAGCTAGGTCCTTATCATCTACTTTTATGATATGAAATGTATCGTAATGGTAGCCCAACACCTTGTTACATTTCACAAAGTCCGAAGCCATAATCGCATCTTCCACATCCATAGTGAAGTTACCTCCTATAGGCAATACAGCTAGGTCAAGCTTATAACGCACCGGTATAAGCTGCATATCAAAATGCAAAGCCGTAGCCCCTGCTACATAAAGGGTCTTCTCCAAAGTCTTGATAATAAATCCACATGCACAGCCACCAGCCTTACCATTCTCAAAGGTCGATGAGTGCAATGCAGGTACCATCTTAACCGATCCAAAAGGAAAATTGTATGAACCTCCCAAATCCATAGGGTGTGCATTCTCTATCCCAAGATCAAAAAAGTAGTTTGAAATCTCAAAGTTAGAGATGATCTTAGCCTTCGTACGTTTAGCTATACGCTCCACATCCGAGGTATGATCTTGTTGCGCCGTAGTTATCAAAATGTAATCTGCCGGAATACTGTTAATATCAATACCACTTGCAGCAGGATTCTCGCTGATAAATGGATCTACCAGCAAATGGGTATCGCCTATTTTTATACTCAAACAAGCGTGTCCATAGTAAGTTACTTCCATAGTGTTTAATTTAAATTTATCTATTTCCTCAATATCATAGCCTATAGCTCAATCCTCTAAGCCAACAATATGCCTATTCAATAATATATCTGTCCAATAAAAAAAAGAACCGCCATCACAAAAGTACTTAGCGCTACTACTTTTAACTGACTGTCCAGCTCACGCGTATCTGTGTTCCTCTTTACTATAAGCAGATGAACCGTTAATGGCACAAAGGCCAATATATATAACAGCTGCCACCGCGTTTGCAACCTCAGTACCGAAAAACATAACATACTAACCATCGCCAATACCACCAAGTAATAATGATAATATTTAGCCAATGGCAATCCCATCTTCACTACCAGTGTATGCTTTCCAGCGCGCCTATCGCTAGCCTCATCCCGCATATTGTTCAGGTTCAGCACAGCCACACTCAGCAATCCCACAGCAGTAGCCGGCAGTAAGCTTATAGCTTTCAGCTCTTGTGTGTACAAAAATTCACTCCCTATCACACTCACCAGCCCAAAGAACACAAATACAAACACGTCTCCTAAGCCCCTATAGCCATAAGCCGATTTGCCCACCGTGTACTTAATAGCAGCAGCTATGCACAGCAAGCCCAGCACCAAGAATACACCAACATACAGCCAGTTATCCTTGCCAAAGGCCGTGTATATAAGCACCATTGCCGATACCAGCGAGAGCCCAGCCGTTACCAGCACTACTCTTTTCATCTGTTTTGCACTAATGCTACCACTTTGTACAGCCCTTTTAGGGCCTACCCTTTCAGCATTATCCGTACCCTTTACCCCATCGCCATAGTCATTAGCAAAGTTCGAGAGTATTTGCAGCAAAACAGTAGTAATAAGCGCCCATATCAGCACCTCACTACTAAAAGCCTCGTGTCTATAAGCCAAGGCACTACCTACTATAATCCCCGATACCGATAGGGGCAAAGTACGCAAGCGCGCCGCTTTAATAAGAGTGATTATATTCATAGAATGTGCAAAGATACAAATAATTTACAAATAACAATGAACAACACTTTTTTTTTCACACCCCCGCCATTCCCTCCCTACCTCTTATATCCTACTGCCTAATACCTAACTCCCACCCCCCAACCCTTCCCTCTCTCTTATCTCTTACTCCCTAATTCCCACCCCATCTATCCCCCATCTCCTAACTCCTATCCCCTAATTTCCTCCCCATCTAACTCCTATCTCCTCCCTCCTCTCCCCTAAATTGCGAATTCTTCAAAAACCACCCACCCCCTCCCTATCCCCTATCTCCTAACTCCTTCCCCCTAATAATCAATCCATTACATCCCCACCCTCTTACCTCTTATCTCTTACCTTTTACCTACTTTAAACGAACCTATAACGAAGGATAAACGAACTATAAACGAAGGATAACCCTCACCTCCTTGATTTCCAGCCCCTCCACACCCAACCCCTCCCTTTGCATTATCCGCAACCAAATCCCCCAAACCCTACATTATTCTCAATCTTTCCCTATTTTCTCCTCATTTTTCTCATCCCCTATCCCTATCTCCTACCCCCTAACTCCTCCCTGCCTATCCCCTATCTCCTCCCTCCCTCCCTTGTTATTTTCAAATTAATTCGTACTTTTGCAGCACATAAATTTGTATCATATTATGACCCCAACACAAACCCAAATCGAGCAACTCATCACCCACCTCAACGCCACCACACAGCGTGAAGTAATCCGCATTTCGCTATCCTTAGCCAATCACTTAGCCCTTACCGATAGCAAAGTGGGCGGACTCCCCTACATCCCCCAAGGTGGCTCCCTCCCTACCTCTGCCCAGGGCAAACCCCTCTTTATGCTCGCACAAATCAACTGCGAGCAATTGCCCGAAAACAATCTATACCCCCAAAAAGGACTCTTACAGTTTTGGATTGCCGATACCGAAGATTTTATGTATGGCTTAGATCTTGACCACCCTTGTAGCAATAATACCAAAAGAGTCTTGTATTACCCCAATATTGGCAATGCACTGCCTGTAGATAAGTTTATCGATCACTATACCTTTGAAAGCGGATACTTGCCTTTTGATGTTGGCTTGGAATTTGCTATGGATTTTAGTAAAGATACTGAAACAATCTCACTTAGTGAGGGTGATGCTTATAGGTTTTTCGTCAGAAAGTGGAATGAAACTTTTTCCGATACTATAAGAAATTTGTCCTATTTACCTAATGATACTTGTGAGGAAATCTATAATTTGGTTGATGATGAAACAGGACATAAAATAGGTGGCTATCCTTACTTTACCCAAGCCGATCCTCGCAAAGAAAAAGACCCTCATACCTTCCTACTGCTCCAAATACATAGCAATCTGATAGATAATGCCGAGATTATGTGGGGCGATTACGGCGTAGCCAATTTCTTTATCAGTCCTAAAGATTTAGCCTCCTGCAAATTCGATGACGTTCTCTATAACTGGGATTGCAGCTAACCTTTTTAATAAAAATGCCCGTGCGGCTCACACCTAACACCTAAAAAAACAACTATGAAACATATTTTAATAACCTTGTTACTATGTGCGCCTTCTATATACGCACAAAATCCCTTAAAAGGCGAATGGATAACTAACTCTCTGTTGGGTAAATTCAAAGAAAAAGACAGCAACTTATTTGAACTTACGAAAGACGAAGATGAAATATCAGGTATTGCAACGGAATTTGAAAAGAACGACAAAAATCAATATAGGTCGTATTACTTTGCCCCTTGTGGCTACGACTGTTTCTCTTCTATAACAGGAACATTTAAACTTATTGCCCCCTCGTATGTGCGCCTCAATGCCCTAACTTTTGAGCAACATGGCAATTGCGAAAAGAAAAACAAAACGTTGCATAACGATACCGCCGATTATTACATATACAAAGTCTCAGATAAGAAAATCTTCTTAGTGAAAAGCACTTCAAGAAATGAAAAAGAAGATCAAGAAAAGGCTAAAAACTATTTGTTAGTAACCGGTATAAAGGAAGATGTAGTATATAAACATGAAACAAAAATGAAGGTGGAAACTAAATTTAAATATATAGGAGCATTACCTACGCAAGTAGAGAAATATGCTACTGATATACTTCACTTGAAAAAATTCAAGATACTTGCTTATAACCAATTAGAAGATAGAGCGGCTTGGGTATTTGCGGTAAAAGACCTCACCACAGAAACTATAACCTATGTAATACAAGAAAATTGTTATGATGAAAAAGATAAAGAAATGTCTTGCTTTTTTGATCGTACCGAAGCCGAAATGGAAAAGTTCAGACAATAAAAATAACTATCCTTGCTGACGCGAACTTGTAGCTCGTGCTCTCTAACCCCTATAAACAACTATGAAACATATTTTAATAACTTTGTTACTATGTGCGTCTTCTATATACGCGCAAAATCCCTTAAAAGGCGAATGGATAACCAACACTCTGTTGGGTAACTTCAAAGAAGAAGACTGCAATTTATTTGAACTTACAAAAGACGAAGATGAAGTATCAGGTATTGCAACGGTATTTGAAAAGAACAACAAAAATCAATATAAATCATCTTACTTTGCCCCTTGTGGCAACGACTGTTTCCCCTCTATAACAGGAACATTTGAGCTTATTGCCCCCTCGTATGTACGCCTCAATGCCCTAACTTTTGAGCAATATGGCGATTGCGAAAAGAAAAACGAAACGTTGCATAACGATACCGCCGTTTATTACATATACAAAGTCTCTGATAAGAAAATCTTCTTGGTAAAAAGCACTTCAAAAAATGAAAAAGAAGATCAAGAAAAGGCTAAAAACTATCTGTTGGTAACCGGTATAAAGGACAATCTAGTGTATAACCGAAATTACAAAATGAAAGTCAAGACTAAGGGTATAGAACCATTACCTACGCAAGTAGAGAAATATGCTACCAATGTACTTCACTTGAAAAAATTCAAGATACTTGCTTATAACCAATTAGAAGATAGAGCGGCTTGGGTATTTGCGGTAAAAGACCTCACCACAGGGGCTATAACCTATGTAACACAAGAAAATTATATTGATGCAAAGGGTAAAGAAGTCGTTGGCTTTTTTGATTGTACCGAAGCCGAAATGGAAAAGTTCAGACAATAAAAATAACTATCCTTGCTGGCGCGAACTTGTAGCTCGTGCTCTCTAACCCCTATAAACAACTATGAAACATATTTTAATAACCTTGTTACTATGTGCGTCTTCAATGTATGCACAAAATCCCTTAGAAGGTGAATGGATAACCAACACTCTGTTGGGTAATCTGAAAGCAGAATCCCAAAACCTACTTGTACTTACACAAAGAGAAGGTGAAAGAGGTGGTTATGCAACGGAATTTAAAAAGGACAACAAAAATCAATATAGGTCGTATTACTTTGCCCCTTGTGGCAACGATTGTTTCCAATCTATATCAGGAACATTTGAGCTTATAGCCCCCTCGTATGTACGCCTCAATGCCCTAACTTTTAAGCAATATGGCGATTGCGAAAAGAAAAACGAAACGTTGCATAACGATACCGCCGTTTATTACATATACAAAGTCTCAAATAAGAAAATCTTCTTGGTAAAAAGCACTTCAAAAAATGAAAAAGAAGATCAAGAAAAGGCTAAAAACTATCTCTTGGTAACCGGTATAAAGTACAATCTAGTGTTTAACCGAAATTACAAAATGAAAGTCAAGACTAAGGGTATAGAACCATTACCTGCACAAATAGAGGAATATGCTACCAATATACTTCACTTGAAAAAATTCAAAATACTTGTTTATAACCAATTAAGATGGGCAGCGGTTTGGGTATTCGCTGTAAAAGATCTCACCACAGGGGCTATAACCTATGTAACACAAGAAAATTATATTGATGGAGAGGGTAAAGAAGTCGTTGGCTTTTTTGATTGTACTGAAGCCGAAATGGAAAAGTTCAGAGAGTAACATTGAAGAAGTGAAAGAATACAGAAAGAACTAAGATATACTAAAAGATAGAAACATATTAGGTTATGGAAAATCTAACACCAAATTTTTTTGAAAATCCAGCTACTATTTTCCTTATTGCAGCGATTGTACTTATTATCTTTGTAATAGGTATTATCTTAGATAAGGATTGGGCAGTTTTTATTATAAGAAAATCAGGATTTACCTTTTACATTGCCTCGTTAGGTAGAAAAGCCGTGCGCATCTATCAAGGGATTGGTTTTACCATAGGTGCTATTGCAGCTTTATTTCTATTTGCTTATTATTCAGGATATTTTAACAAATAACACGCCAATTTAGTGGGAAGATAAAATCCTCTTTTGGGCGTTTATTTAAGAAAAGAAAGGATAAGACAAACAAGATACCGACCTCTGCTGCGGATAGTATGGGAGGAAGAATAAGCCAGAGAGGTAAGGATAATAAAGAATATAGAATTTATGAAAGATATAGATTTCATTACATTAGTAATTATAGATAAAATTGCCCGTACGGCTTGTACCTAAACCCTAAAAAAAAATAGCTATGAAACATATTTTAATAACTTTGTTACTATGTGCGTCTTCAATGTATGCACAAAATCCCTTAAAAGGTGAATGGATAACCGCTTCTCTGTTGGGTAACTTCAAAGAGGAATATCAAAACCTGCTTGTGCTTACTCGAGAAGGACGTGAAAGCTTTGGTTATGCAACGGTATTTGAAAAGAACGACAAAAATCAATATAGGTCGTATTACTTTGCCCCTTGTGGCAACGACTGTTTCCCCTCTATAACAGGAACATTTGAGCTTATTGCCCCCTCGTATGTGCGCCTCAATGCCCTAACTTTTGAACAAACTGGTGATTGTAAACACAAAAACGAAAAGTTGCATAACGATACCGCCGATTATTACATATACAAAGTCTCAAATAAGAAAATCTTCTTGGTAAAAAGCACTTCAAGAAATGAAAAAGAAGATCAAGAAAAGGCTAAAAACTATTTGTTAGTAACCGGTATAAAGGAAGGTGTAGTACATAAACATAAAACAAAAATGAAGGTGGAAACTAAATTTAAATATATAGGAGCATTACCTACGCAAGTAGAGAAATATGCTACTGATATACTTCACTTGAAAAAATTCAAGATACTTGCTTATAACAAATTAGAAGATAGAGCGGCTTGGGTATTTGCGGTAAAAGACCTCACCACAGAAACTATAACCTATGTAATACAAGAAAGTTGTTATGATGAAAAAGATAAAGAAATGTCTTGCTTTTTTGATTGTACCGAAGCCGAAATAAAGAAGTTCAGACAATAAAAACAACCTCCCTAATCCCTAACCACTAAAAACCTAACACCAAAAAAATGTTACGATTCACCGCTCTCACTACCGCACAAAACCGCAAACCGGTGGCGGTACCCGAAAATGGCAAACGCTCCGAACTGTTTGCCCAAAATGTATTCAACGAAGAGGCTATGCGCCAACTGATGACCCGCGATGCCTTTGCCGCTGTAATGAACGCCATTCACAATGGCACTAAAATCGACCGCCGCGTAGCCGACCAAGTGGCGACCGCTATGCGCGATTGGGCAATCTCCAAAGGCGCTACCCATTACACCCACTGGTTCCAACCTCTTACAGGGGGTACTGCCGAAAAACACGACGCTTTCTTTGAGCCCGTTACCCGCGACCGCGCTATCGAACGCTTCGGCGGCGGACAGCTGGTTCAACAAGAATCCGATGCTTCCAGCTTCCCCAATGGCGGTATCCGCAATACTTTTGAGGCACGTGGCTACACAGCTTGGGATCCTTCTTCACCGCCTTTTGTATATGGCACTGTGCTTTGTATCCCTACTATCTTCATCGCCTATACCGGCGAAGCGTTGGATAACAAAACGCCCTTGCTTAAAGCCCTTAGCGCTATCGATCAAGCAGCTACCGAGGTAGCCCATTATTTCGACAAGAATGTGACCAAAGTAACCACTACCTTAGGCTGTGAACAAGAGTACTTCCTCATCGATAAAGCCCTTGCCAATACCCGCCCCGATTTGATGATTACCGGCAGAACCCTCTTAGGGCATCAAGCGGCTAAGGGGCAACAGTTAGATGACCATTATTTAGGGGCAATTCCTACCCGTGTGTTGGCTTTTATGCGCGATTTGGAACAAGAGTGCCTATTGCTCGGGATCCCCGTCAAAACGCGCCATAATGAAGTCGCGCCTAATCAGTTTGAGTTGGCGCCTATCTTTGAAGAAGCCAACCTTGCTGTCGATCAAAACTCACTGCTAATGGATGTGATGCGCAAGGTAGCCGAGCGCCACGATTTTGTCATCCTATTCCACGAAAAACCCTTTGCAGGAGTGAATGGCTCTGGTAAGCATAATAACTGGTCATTAGTTACTGATACAGGCGTAAACCTCTTGGCACCCAGCAAAACACCTATCAAGAACCTGCAATTCCTCACTTTCTTCATCTGTACTATCAAGGCAGTATGTGAATACGAGCCTTTGTTAAGAGCCTCGGTAGCATCAGCGACTAATGATTACCGATTAGGTGCTAACGAAGCCCCTCCTGCCATAGTATCGGTATTTATAGGCGAACAGCTTACCCAATTGTTAGATGCCTTAGAAGTATCCTCCGATAACCTATCTCCCGAAGAAAAAACAGAACTCAAACTGAATGTAGTAGGTAAAATACCCGACCTCTTCCTCGATACTACCGACCGCAACCGGACTTCGTCTTTTGCCTTTACGGGTAACAAGTTCGAGTTCCGCGCAGTGGGTTCTAAAGCCAACTGTGGCAAGCCTACAATGGTGCTCTGCACTATCGTAGCCCAACAGCTCACCGAGTTTAAAAAAGCAGTTGATGCCCTTATAGAAGAAGGGAAGAAGAAAGAAGATGCGATTTTTAAAGTATTGCGCCGCTACATCAAGGAAAGTAAGAAAATACGCTTTGAAGGCGATGGTTATAGCAAAGAATGGGAAGAGGAAGCTGCCCGTCGCGGTTTGAGTAATCATAAAACTACTCCTGAGGCACTGAAAGAAAACATCAGTGAGAAGGCTGTGGCTTTGTTTGAAAGTACAGGCGTACTGAGCAAAGTAGAGCTTTTGGCGCGTTATGAAATTGCCTTAGAAGAATATGTAAAAACGGTACAGATAGAATCGCGTGTGCTGGGCGATATCGCACTGAACCACGTGGTACCAACAGCAGTGCGCTACCAAAACACGCTTATTGAAAACGTGAAAGGCTTAAAAGAAATATTTGGCGATAGCTATCAAGAAGTAGCAGCCGAGCAAATGGAGCTCATACGCCATATTTCCGAGCATATCAAGGTTATTCACAGCCAGGTGGAGGCAATGGTAGAGGCGCGCAAGCACGCTAACCACCTTCCCGACTTTGAAGCCAAAGCTAATGCCTATTGCAATGAGGTAAAACCTTTCTTTGAGGTAATACGCTACCATTGCGATAAGCTTGAACTTATGGTAGATGATGAGCTTTGGACACTCACCAAATACCGCGAACTGTTATTTAATTAGCAAATGTAAAAATTTGCAAATTAGCAAATTTGTAATTTGCAATTAAAATCTTAACCTTGAATAAACTGAATAATACAAAAAGAGCCAATGTGCCTATACTGCACATTGGCTCTTTTGTTGGTTTATGGGGCAGAAATTAATGGTTTAAATGGTAGTGTTTCATAAGCATTTTTTCATAGCGCTTGCTGGGCAAAAGGCGCTTAAGTGCTATTGATATTTTCTGTAAGAAACTACCTTGCTTGTAATGTACTTTGGGGTGAGGGGTATTAATAACCTTAAGTATTTTGGCAGCCATCTCGGCAGGATTACCGCCGCTATTAACATGCTCATTCATCAGGTTGAGTTGCTCCTGATATACCTGTGCATAAGCAGAATTCTCTATCACGGGGGCGTGATAACGGCGTGAAGCTATATCGGTAGCGTAATCACCTGGTGAAATGGTAGTAACCTCAATACCAAAAGGCTTTACTTCCATACGCAAGGCTTCGGTTATAAGCAGCAAGGCGCCTTTGCTAGCAGAATAAGCACCCCGAAAAGGCAAGCCCATATAACCAGCAATAGAGGCAATGTTAATAATCAGCCCGCTGTGCTGTGCCCTCATAGTAGGTAACACTTGCTGTATCACGCTAATAGCCCCATAAAGATTGGTAGCAAAAACGTTATGCAGCTGCTCGGTAGGAAGTTCTTCAAGAGCGCCAGTAATACCTACACCTGCATTATTGATAAGGATATCAATACGGCCAACCTCAGCAATGATTTGCTGTACGGCAGCTTGTACTGAAGCCTCATTGCGCACATCCATAGGTAGAAGGCGGAAGGGTAGGTTATGATGGTCGGTATTTCGGGCTGTGCCATATACTAAAAAACCTTTTTGTACAAGGAGCAAGGCTGTTTCTTTGCCTATACCCGATGTAGCCCCTGTAATAAGTACTATTTTTTTCATCAATTGATTTAGTTATTAATAATTAACCACTACATTAAGGCGTTTAGCCAATATTTTCTGTAATTGGATATAATTCATTATGGTTTCCAGCAGCTCACGCCTCTGTTCATCGGTGGCTTGTGGAAGCTGCTCACTGGTAGTGTTTATAAGGTGGCGCACCAATAAAGCACGTATATTGAGTATGATATCGGAAATAGCATCATTGATATGAGCATCTTTGTCCTTGGCTATGATATCGCGGTGTTCCCACTTGTTTAGCTGTCGGTTTTCATCTTCCATAAGCAGGTTGGATACTTGCTCACTAAGGTCTACTGGAAGTTCATTGGCGATGCGGTTCACATCATAATGAGGGTTTTGTGCTAATTTATCCATTAGCAGCTGGTATATTTGTTTGAAATTGGGGTTGGCGAACTCTATTTCATCTTCTTGTAGCTCAAGGAATATTTTTTCATACACTTTAAGGTTTTGCTGTATTTGTTGTTCTTTGAGGCTACCGTCTTCTTCTTCGACAAGAATAGTATCAAGAAAAACACACTCGCGGCTGCCGTATAGAAGGAGGTTTTTTATCAGGTCGTGTTCCAATACCTCCAGCCTATTTACGGTGCGTTTTTTGTTTTCTTCTGGGGTTTTTATTACCTGCATAGTAGGCTGCTTGCGCTCTACTTTTTGTCCTTCATAAAGGTCTTTTTTGAGTATTTGTGACAGTGTAGTAAAAAGCACTTGTTCGGATATTTGCATAATTGAGGCACACTCCTGTACATATACCTCTCGCTTGATAGGGTCGGGTATTTTGGAGATGCTCTCTACCATATCGCGTATGGTTTGTGCTTTTTTGATAGGGTCGTTTTGAGCCTCTTGCATTAAGAGGGAGGCTTTAAAGCGGATGAAATCGGTAGCGTTTTGTTGTAAGTAGGCAAGCAAATCTTCATAGGCGGTTTTGCGAGCGAAGCTATCGGGGTCATCGCCATCGGGGAAGGTGCATACCTTCACATTCATACCCTGTTCCAAGATGAGGTCGACCCCGCGAATGGAGGCGCGCAAGCCTGCGGCATCGCCATCGTAGAGTACAGTGATGTTGGGGGTAAGGCGGTGAATGAGGCGTATTTGATCCTGTGTGAGGGCTGTACCGCTAGAAGCTACTACATTTTCGATGCCTTTTTGGTGCATTTGGATCACATCGGTATAGCCTTCAACCAGATAGCAGTTATCGGCTTTGGCGATGGCTTGCTTGGCAAAGAAGATGCCGTAGAGGACTTTGCTTTTGTGATAGATATCACTTTCGGGGGAGTTGAGGTATTTGGCTTGCTTTTTATCGTTGGTAAGGATGCGCCCTCCGAAGCCCAATACGCGTCCGCTCATAGAGTGTATGGGGAACATTACGCGTCCTTTGAAGCGGTCGAAGTGTTTGCCTTCGGCATTTACGCCTGTGAGACCTGTTTTGACCATATACTCCAGCTGGTATCCTTTGGCGAGGGCGGTATCGGTAAAGGCTGTCCACTCATCTAATGAAAAGCCTAATCGGAATTTTTGAATGGTTTCATCGGTAAAGCCACGTTCTTTGAAGTAAGTAAGTGCTATGGCTTTGCCAGCTTCGGTACTGGTGAGGTTATCTTGGAAGTACTGTTGGGCGTACTCTGAGACTACATAGAGGCTTTCGCGCTCATCGGCTTGTGCTTTTTCCTCATTGGATTGCTCGGTTTCTTCAATATCGATATGGTATTTTTTAGCCAAATAGCGGATGGCTTCGGGGTAGGTGAAGTGCTCGTGTTCCATAAGGAATGCGATGGCATTCCCGCCTTTGCCACTACTGAAGTCTTTCCATATTTGCTTTACGGGAGAGACCATAAAGCTGGGTGTCCGCTCATTGGAGAAGGGACTTAAGCCTTTGTAATTGGCACCGGAGCGCTTGAGTTGAACGAAATCGCCGATGACTTCCTCAACGCGCATTTGGTCATATACTTTATCGATGGTGTTTTTTGATATCACTGTTTTTTTAGATTAAGGAAGGAAGGATTAATTTGTTAATTGTTTGAGGTCGTCCTCTAATTCTTTAAAGCTGTTTTCACGTTCTATTTGGCGTTGCTTAGTTTGGTATTTTTCATACTCTTGAGAGGATTTCTGTATGGGCTTGTTGTGACTTTACTCGATAACCTACTGAGATGATCACATCCAGATTGTAATATTCTACCTGATAGTTTTTACCATCGGTGGCAGTTGTTGCAAAATGTGCAACAACTGAGTTTCTGTATAGTTCTCCTTCTTGGTTTTGGTATATGAGAAACTGTGAGTTCATAGGGTTTATTTCTTTGTTTATCATTCTACCCCTCGATAGTAGCTTCTTTGAGCTCGCCGTTGAGGTTGCCATATACGGTAATGGCGTGCCCCCAGAATATATCGTCGTCGTCAAAATAGATACAGAAACGCTGGTCGGCAAAGAGAACTAACTCTGTTATACTGATACGCTGGGCAAAGTGTTGTGGTGTAATATCGGGGGCATTGGCATCTTCTTCTTTTTGCCATTCGTTGGCTAAATCAGTAAGTTTTTCGGCTGCAAAGGTTTTGAGATGTTCTATCCACGCTTTGAAGTTGGCAAGGGCTGTTTGCCTAAAAAGGTTTAGGAGTTCTTTTAGTTTTTCGATATCATCGGTATGAACATTTAGTGAAAGCCCGTCTTCTTCCTCTTGGTAATACATTTCTCCTTCGAAACTGCCGTATATTTTGTTGAGCTCGAGTGAAAAATCATCGTCTTCATAGGTTACTTCGGTATTATATTCTTCTAAAATAGCCTCAAAACGAGGTTCTGTTACATTCTCCTCTACTATTTCGACCAACATAAATGTGTGTTGGAAAACTTTAGAAGCGTTTTCGGGTTTTATAGGGCGTACTTTTAGGCGGAATGCCTTTTGTGCCTGAAAGAAATGTTTCCAATCTTTTTCAACGAGCCATTCTATGCGAGTGTTTTTATAAAAAAGTTCTCCTGTTTCTACATCTATGTAAGCTAAAGGGTCGTTAGAAGGTACCCAAGCTCCGTTATAATAACTTGCTCCATTAGTACGTATTTCAATAAGGGCTATGATTTCCTTTTCTTGGGGGAGGAACTTATCTGAGAATTTTTGTGTGATTTCTGGGGTCATAGTTGTAAGGATTATTCTTCTAAATTGGCAAAATTATAAAATAATTTCTAATTGACAAAGTTTGGATAGGTAAGAGAGAAGAGAAGGGGATAGGCAGGGAGGAGATAGGGGATAGGAGTTGAGAATAATGTAAGAATTGGGGGATTTGGTTGCGGATTATGCAAAGGGTGGGGAGGGGTGGGGAGGGGCTGGAAATCAAGGAAGTAATGTTTATCCTTCGTTTATAGTTCGTTTATCCTTCGTTATAGGTTCGTTTAAAGTAGGTAATAGATAAGAGATAAGAGGGAAGAGGGTGGGAGTGTAATAAGCTGATTATTAATGGAAAGGAGTTAGGAGATAGGGGATAGGGAGAGGGGAGGTGGTTTTTGCATTATTCGTAATTTAGGGGAGAGGAGGAAGGAGATAGGAGTTAGATGGGGTGGGAATTAGGGGATAGAAGGGAGGAGATGGGGGATAGATGGGGTGAGGTTAGGAGATGGGAGATAGAAGGGGTGGGGTTAGGAGATAAGAGGTAAAAGGGTGGGGGAAATAAGTGGAGGGGGAATAGGACTTGTAATGAGTTTTTTTGTATATTTGCCGCCTGTATAGGCTGTTAATTGGCTTTGGTTATTATATATTAACTTTTTTCTGAAAATGAAGGCTCTGATTATTGGTGCTACAGGTGCCACTGGGAAAGATTTATTGTTACAACTTTTAGAAGATGATGCTTATAGGGAAATACATAGCTTTGTGCGTAAGGACAATGGCTTTAGACACCCTAAACTAAGGACTCATTTGGTTGATTTTGATAGGATTGAACAATGGGCAGAGTTGGTTTGTGGTGAGGTAGCCTTCTGCTGTTTGGGGACTACCTTGGCGGTGGCTGGTAGCAAGGAGGCACAATGGCGGGTGGATTACGACTATCAGTACGCTTTTGCGCAGCAGTGTTATAAGAATGGGGTAGGGCGCTTTGTGCTGGTATCGGCAGCGGGAGCTAAGGCAGAGTCTAAACTGTTTTATAACCGTATGAAAGGAGCGTTGGAGGAGGCTGTTAAGGGGCTTGGGTTTGAGTGCTTGCTTATTTTTCAGCCCTCTATCCTTATTCGCCCTAAGAGCAATAGAGGAGGAGAGAATATTACTGTAAAAGTTATTAGTTTTTTAAACAAATTGGGCATTCTGCGGCGCTATAAACCTATGCCTACCGCTATTCTTGCCGAGAGAATGCGTAAAGAAGCTGCTACTGCCCCTAATGGGATACATACTTTTACATTAGATGAGATATTTTTAAAATAAAGAAAATAATGCCAAAAACTTACGGAAAATTTACGCTATCCCTCACAGGGAAAGATAGCCATAAGGTGAATATTACCCCAGGACAGGGTAGATTTACTATTGCCCCTAAAGCATCGGGGGAGAAAGCAGATGCTTATGTGGATGCTGATACGCCTATACTATGGGACGTTTTCAATGATTTTAAGGTGCCTGCAGGAGGTAACTGGCCCAGAGTGATGGATTATATGGGGAATGACACCCTATTTATAGAATGGACAGAACGCCGCGAAATGGAGTGCTTTGATTGGACACTAATGGCTCCTGCAAGGGTGGATGCATCAAAGGCAAAGATTGAATATTTATCGGTAGATAATAATGATTATCCTCTTCATATTAAGATAGGTAACAAGTGGTTGAGAGGTTTTAGTTTGCAAGGGAATCCTGATAAGGTAACGCTTGAGGTGGCAGTTCCTTTGAAGAGTATCTCATTTAGCATCAGGACTGAAAAGAAGAATAATACTCCTGTATCTTTGCCTGAATTTGAAGCGCTAAAAGATATTACTACTATCAATATAAGCACGCCGGTAGGGGGACAACCTTTTGACTGCGGGAGCTTGTTGCAGTTCAAGAAACTGAAGACTGTGAGATTGAATGGAAGTATGTGTAATATGGAGGCTTTGGGTAAATTAGACCTTAGCGGTATTGAGGTGCGCTATTGCCCTGATATGACTGGATTACCTGCTTTGAATACGTGGGCAGACCTCAGCTATTGTATTTTCTGGAATGTGGAAGAGGTAAGAGGTAAGGTACTGAGAAAAGAACTGAAAGAATTGGAGAAAACGCGAGGGTTGAGTGAATATGCTTCAGTCTCAAACCTTCATCCAAAAAGTTGGTTTGCTACTGAGTTTAACATTCCTTTTGCTTCGTGGGAAGGTAAGAACGGTAGAGAGGCGATGAAAGCCTATAAAACTGCCCTCAAAGCAATAAAAAAGGCTAAAGATGAGAAAGAAGTAAAGAGCTTATTAGAAGTGCTTATAACCGTTATCAACGGATTGCCTAATATAGAAACCACTGAGCGAGAAGACACCTACGAGGCGGTATGCCAATTGGCAGAAGTAGCGCCTTTTGAGATTGAAGAAGAGAAAGTGCAAGAGTGGTTTGATGAGGTGAGAGACTTTTGATAGGATAATATGTTAATTATTAGTGTTTCGGTACTTAATGAATAGTAAATAAAGTGTTATCGGTTAGAGCTTATTATCACCCTATGCAATCGGTTATACCTGCGGAAGAAAAAGAGGTTACTTATACCGAGTTTCTTCCGTGTGAGGCTTTGCGCTCATTTATCTATTGCTATTGGGAACTGAAATCACCTCTGCGTAACACGCCTTTCTTTTACCGAGTAGTTGCCGATGGTTGTATAGACCTATTTTTTGACTGCAACGCCCCGCAGATGAGTTCCCTTATGGGCTATTGCAATACATACATAGAGTTTCCTATAACGGGGGCTTTCCACTATGTAGGGGTGCGCTTTCTGCCCAGTGCTTTTCCGCTGCTTTTTGGTCAGGATGCTTTTGAAATCAGTGCACAAGAAATCCCTTTGCGCGACGTTGTGCCTGCACTGGCTACTTTTATAGCCGAACAATTGGAAGTTCCTCTTTCGTTAGCTACCATAGCACAACATTTGGACAACTATTTTCTCCGCCACCTATCACAACGCCCTTTGCAAATGGACAACCGATTTTTCTCGGCACTTTTGCAGATATTACAGAGCAAAGGCACGATGCACATCAGTCAGTTAGATACTGGCATCAGTACCCGACAGTTGCTCCGTCTTTTCGACTACTACATAGGTGATAGTCCTAAGACTTTTAGCAATATTGTGCGCTTCCAACATATACTAAGTGCAAAAGCCTATCACAACCATTCTTTTTTAGACACTTATTACGACCAAGCCCATTTTATCAAATCGTTTAAAACATTCTATGGCGATACGCCGAGTAAGGTGTTAGGCTGAAGAATGTCCGTTTTTTACAATCGTATTCCCTGCGCTTGTGGTACTTTTGCCCCGAATAACAAATACATTATCAGAATGAAATTAAACGCAGGTATTATTACTGAGAAATTAGCTGAGAGCAAGGCTTTCTACACCCAAGTATTGCAATTTGGCGTTACTTTTGAAAACGACTTTTATTTGCTGTTGCACACCCCCAATCACGAGGCAGAAATTAGTTTTTTGTTGCCTAACCACTCTTCGCAACAGCCTCTCTTCCAAAAACCTTTTACCCAACAGGGTGTATACCTCACCATTGAAGTAGAGAATGTAGATGAGTATTACCACAGCCTAAAAGAGCAGGGCGTACCCATTGCCATAGACTTACGCGAAGAGCCTTGGGGCGACCGCCATTTTGCTATTATAGACCCTAACGGCATCGGTATTGATATCGTAACCTATTCCGCACCTGAATAAGATATTGAAAATAAAATACAAAACCCTCCCCGCTTATAGAGAAATCTACCAGCGGGGAGTTTTTATATCCCTAACTCATAGTAATACCTACACCTCAAAAAAAATATTTATAAAATAACATATAGTAAGTTTGCTTATTATATAAAAACATATTACCTTTGCGCCCGAATAAAGAAGTAAATTTAAATTATATATGAATGTTTTAATTATCAACGGGCATCCTACTATGGAGACGTCTAACGCCAACAAGGCTATTTTAGAAGAAGTAAAACGCTTGCTCCCTGAGGCTGAAGTAAGTAACTTGCAAGCTCTCTACCCTAACTATCAAATTGATGTAACTGCCGAACAAGCTAAACTTGTAAGAGCAGATGTAATTGTATGGCAATTCCCTGTGAATTGGTATTCGCTTCCTGCCTTGCTGAAAAAATGGTTAGACAACGTGTTTTCACACGGCTTTGCTTATGGCGACAACAAGCTGATGGGCAAGAAACTTATCCTTTCTTTCACCACCGGAGCACCTGAAGAGGCTTACCAACACGGTGGCGCACAGAACTATCCGTTTACCGATTTTCTCAACATTCACCGCCAAACTGCCAATCACTGCAAACTGCTTTTCCAAGAGCCTGTAATCTCTTATGGAATGAAGTACATTCCAGAGGTAATGCCCAAAGAAGCACTTACAACCTTACAACAAAGAGCCAAAGATCACGCCGCTCGATTGGTTGCGCAAATCAAAGAATTAAGCTAATTTTGCAATTGATAAAAATCGCCGTGTAGCAGTGTGTCACACGGTTTTTATTCCATTTATAAATGAAAAAGAGACCTATCAAATATTGGATTATCGTGGCGAGCAAAGACCACGTACAAATGGGCGTTGCGGGAGGATTTGCCCAAGCTTGCCACGGAAAGGCACAGCCTTTGAAGCGTATGCAGGAGGGAGACGGTATTCTCTATTACTCTTCCAAACGCTATTTTGGAAAGGAAGACAAATGCCAAGCCTTCACGGCTATTGGCAGAGTGAAAGACGAGGAAGTCTATGCCTTTCAGATGAGTGAAAATTTCCGTCCGTTTAGGAGAAATATTACTTTTGTAGACTGCGAAGAAACGCCCATAGCCGACCTTATCGAGCTATTGGAGTTTATCCCCAACAAAAAAGCGTGGGGATATCCTTTTCGATTTGGTATTTTGGAAATATCCGAGAACGATTTTAAACTTATAGCCTCTAAAATGTTACACAATGACCTCTCAGCACTCAATTTTTAGTTTAAGAGCCGAAGAAAGCTCAGGGCTTTTACTTTGGCAAGTAAGTATGTTATGGCAACGCGGAATCAAAAAAGTGTTGCAACCTTTCGACCTCACACATCCCCAGTTTGTACTCTTGGCGAGTGCCCAGTGGTTCGCCCAACAAGGAAAGGAAATCACACAGGTATCTTTGGCAAATTTCACTAAGATAGACCCAATGACTACCTCACAAGTGGTGCGCACTTTGCAGAGCAAAAACCTCATTACAAGGGAAGAACACAAGACCGACACCCGCGCCAAAGTAGTTGCTATCACCGATAAAGGTGCCGAACTCATTGCGCAAGCCGTCGCTAAGGTCGAGGCTTTCGACGATGAATTTTTCAGTATTTTGGCAACCGAACAGCCCTCGTTCAACGCTCAACTGCACAAACTTTTAACGAATTAAAGAAGAACTAAGTATTTTTAATCTTTTAAAATTAAGATATATAATAAATGGATCAAAAACCAATAACAATAGAAGAATGTAAAAAAGCCTATAAGAGCTTAGTTGAAAAAGGATATTTCTCAGAAGAACACATTTTTGATCTCTATATTGATCATAGAGACAAAGAGTTGATAGAAGTACTACATAAAATGGGATATGAAGGAAATCTTCACGCAAGGGGAGATCTTTATCCTGAATATGGTGCTTTTTATTATGTTATTGATACAGATAGAATAAGTATGGATGATGCAAAAAAAATAATGGATGACTATATCAAAGATTGGAAAGATAGTAATAAATAAAACTTTGTCCGTTTTTTACAATCGTATTCCCTGCGCTTGCGGTACTTTTGCCCCCGAATAACAAATACATTATCAGAATGAAATTAAACGCAGGTATTATCACCGAGAAATTAGCCGAGAGCAAGGCTTTCTACACCCAAGTATTGCAATTTGGCGTTACTTTTGAAAACGACTTTTATTTGCTATTGCACACCCCTAATCAGGAGGCGGAAATTAGTTTTTTGTTGCCTAATCACCCTTCACAACAGCCTCTCTTCCAAAAACCTTTTACCCAACAGGGTGTATACCTCACCATTGAAGTAGAGAATGTAGACGACTATTACCACAAGTTAAAAGAGCAGGGTGTACCCATCGCCATAGCGCTTCGCGAAGAGCCTTGGGGTGACCGCCATTTTGCCATTATAGACCCTAACGGTATCGGTATTGATATAGTAACCTATTCCGCACCTGAGTAAGATATTTAGCATAAAAAACCCTCCCCACTGGTAAAGAATACTATAAGTGGGGAGGGTTTTTATTAGTTACTCTTGATTTTCTCTATTATTTCCGTATAGAACGTAGTTATATTAAGTCCGTATTGGGTATATTCACCTTTTTCTATAAACTTTTCGCCTGAGAAATAGATTTCTTGGGTGTAAGTAGTGTTATTTTTGGGAGTTTGTCCCTTTATTTCGAAAACGAGCTTATCAGCATCTATATATTTTCTTTTCTTGTCAAGTGAAAAAGGTAATTCGGGAACATTGGTATTTACTTTTCCTGACATTCGAAGACCTTTATCATCGTGTGCTGCATATAAAGTACTATAAACAGTGGTATCTGCTTCGTTGAGGACAGTGCCTCCATACATTTTTAGGTTCTTTTTGTATTTGTCCTTAGTGCTTATCATAAATACTTCCGTATCTATAAAATAATCCCCGAATTGGTCGTCTAAAAAATCTAAAATAGTCGCAATATCCCTCTTTTTGAATATTTTTTTTCTTAAGAAATGACTGTATTCTTCACTGAGTACATAACTATCTCTATTTACACGTATGATATTAGGGTTTTCAACGTAAAATAAAAGTGTATGGGTGTCATTTTTATCGCCTATAAGTAGTTGTAGCTTATCGGAAGCTATTTTTTTCGTAGTGAGGAAGTAGGAAAAGGCATCTTTTTGCGCTATATCCTTTGGGGTATCTTTTTTATGGACAAATAAAGTATCCTTTCTACGATTAAAGCGCAAAAGGGTATAGTATTCACGGCTCTCCTTTCTGTCGGGGAGTAGTGAATCAGTTTGGTTGTCTATGGCATAGCTTTCGTATTGAGTCCTAACTAACACTGCTTTTTGTGCCAATAGCATATTTTGTCCTAAAAGAACCAATAATAGAGTGACTATTCTTTTCATTTACTATTTGCTAATTTCCTCAATACGTTTGTTGAGTTTTTTCAATTTCTTTTTGATTTGTTTTTCTTGGCGTTTGGCACCTCGTAGGAGCTTCTTGGCAAACTTTTTTTGCTTTTTGCTGATGTGCTTATTAAAGGCAAACATTACATCAGCCGATGCTGAAGCGTGTGCATATATTGCTTTAAAACTGCTTGGTAAATCCTAAGGATAGGTAGGGAACTAGGTGAGTTCGTTCTATTACTATATTATTTTTCTCATAGAAACCTCCCATTACTTGGCTTCCTAAGGCAATATAGGGCTGTATATTGCTTCTTGATAGAGATAAAAAGCAAACTTGTACCTCTGTGCCTAAGCGCATAAAAAACCAGCTTGAAAGACTCTCTCTATTAGGAGAACTTAGCACAAAATGAGTTTCTGAACGCAAGGAAATAGCCTCATTGCTGTAGAACCTGAAATTACCACTAAGCCCCATTCCTGAAGACATAGAGCGTGCTTTCTGATTCTGCTCATCACGGAAAGAGGTATGCCCATATTCCAAAATAAATCCCAAGCGGAACTTCTCGGAGAAGCTATAGCCTATACCTAAGTCTAAATGGATTTGGCTCATTGCCATCTCATTACTGAGGAAATTACTTCCAAAAGAAAAATGGGTGTCCTGATAAATTCCCTTTTGTGCCAGCCCTATATGAGCAAATAATAAGGTAAAAATACCTATAAGTATATTTTTCATAAATAAATGTTTATCTTTTCTTGAGGGCGAAAATAATATTTTTTTGTATATGGAGCAAATCAATGGCAATGTTATTCTGAGTAAGCAGTAGTTTACTTTATTGTTTTCTCCATCTTCTCAATGCGTTTGTTGAGTTTTTTCAATTTCTTTTTGATTTGTTTTTCTTGGCGTTTGGCACCTCGTAGGAGCTTCTTGGCAAACTTTTTTTGCTTTTTGCTGATGTGCTTATTGAAGGCAAACATTACATCTTTGTATTTGCCTACTAAAGAATTTTTTGCATTTTCTTTGTCTTCGAGAACTTTGGCAAGTTTGGCTTCCAATCTTTCTTTTTCGGCTTGTAGCTCGGTAAGGGTTGAGGGTTGCTCTTGAGATTGTGCTACTGCAATACCTCCTAAAAACAGCGCAAATAGGGCTGCTATCAAAAATCTTTTCTTCATTTTTTTGTATTTTTTCTTTTTAAAAAGGGTGCAAAGATAGTTATAATTAGCAAATTAGCAAATTTGTTAATTAGCGATAAACTGAATGTGGTACTTATTTGTGGTACTCTTATATTTCCTCAAAATACCTATCCAAATGGTAGTATATTTCCATATCTTTGTCGGAAGTATCTCGTAATACCATAAAGTGACAATTTTTCTCGGCATTAACGAATACAAAATTGTGTTCGCCGAAGTACACTTGGTATCCCTCATCTACTAACGACCAAACTTCACCCGCTTTAAAGCTGAAAATATCATTTTTTATGCGATAGCTCTTTCCTACTTGCAATTCCATAATAATATGTTTTTTGAGCTACAAAAGTAGTAATAATTTGTTAATTATCTTTACCTTTGCCGCAAATTAATAGATAAATTGAGAAATAGGGTTATTCATATATTAAAGAATTGGACGCTTCCTGTATCGATGGGTATAGGAGTGGTGGCGTACTTGGTGTTTTATTACGTGCCGGCATTGGAAGAGGCTTCGGTGTGGTTTGCTGGATTTTTTAACAGTATATTGCCGCTGTTTATGTTCCTCATTCTGTACGTTACCTTTTGTAAGGTTGATTTTAAGAAGCTGGCACTTGTGCGGTGGCACTTTTGGACGATGCTGGTACAGTGCTTACTGGTAGGGGTGATAGTGGCTGCTATACTTGGGTGGGGCATTGGTGGAAAGGAGTTGGTACTTTGGGAGAGTGTACTGGCTTGTATTATAAGCCCAGGGGCGGCGGCAGCTGCGGTGGTGACTTTGAAACTTGGGGGTAATTTGGAGCAGATGACTACTTATACTTTTCTTTCGAACTTGTTATGTGCGCTGCTTATACCTATCTGTTTCCCGCTGATAGAGCCTGCTTCGGGAATGACCTTTTGGGGTGCTTTTGTGCTGATAATGCAGAAAGTATGCTTGGTGCTGGTAGTGCCTATGCTGCTGGCACTTCTTACTAAGAGTTTGCCACAACTGCATCGGTTTCATCAATGGTTGATACATATACCTGACCTATCGTTTTACCTTTGGGGTTGCTCACTAATGATAGTTACTGGTACTACGCTGAAGAATATTTTCCATGCGGGTACAGGGGTAGGTTTTTTGCTTATTATAGCTTTTTTGGGGTTGGTGTTATGTGTGTTGCAATACGCTATGGGGCGTTATATAGGGAGGTTTTTTGGTGCGCGGATAGAGGCAGGGCAAGGCTTGGGGCAGAAGAACACTGCTTTTGCTATATGGATAGCTAGTACGTATCTGCACCCTCTATCGACAGTGGGACCAGGTTGTTATATACTTTGGCAGAATATTATCAACTCAATAGAAATATGGAAAAAAGGGAAATACGCTGCTTAATTGGCTAATTATTTGTACTTTTGCGGCTTTAAAAAAACAAATTATAATGAACGAAATAAGTAAACCAAACATTGAAAAGCTGTTTAACGATTGGGTAACAGGATTGCTGAATTTTATACCTACCCTTGTGGGGGCTATAGCGCTGTATTTTGCAGGGAAGTATATTATTCGGTTTATTATCAGATTCTTGAAGCGCATTATGGAGCGCCGTGAGGTAGACCTTGCGATGCGTAACTTCTTACTGCAAGTGGTGCGCTGGGTGCTTTACATTGCGCTGTTCTTGATGATAGTGCAAATAATAGGCTTGCCTGCGACGCAGTTTATTGCTATACTTACCAGTGCCTTTGTGGCGGTGGGCTTGGCGTTACAGGGATCGTTATCAAACTTTGCGAGTGGTATAATGATACTGGTGTTTAAGCCTTTTAAGGTAGGTGATACTATTGAGGGTAATGGGCAAAAGGGAACGGTGAAGAACATTGGCTTATTTGCTACTGTGCTGAACAAGCCTGATAATGAGGAGGCTATTATCCCGAATACGCAACTTTTCAGTAATAGTATTATTAACTATAGCCGAGAGGAGAAGCGGCGTGTGCATTTGCTTGTGGGTATAGGATACAACTCGAGCATTGAGAAGGCACGTGATATACTGCTGGAGGTGGCAAGGAATGAGCCTAAGGCACTGGCGGAGCCTGCTCCTGTGGTGTATGTGGAGGAGCTGGCGGATAGTTCGGTGAATATTTCATTGCGCTATTGGTGTCTTAATAGTGATCGTGGGGAGTGTTATTTTAGGAGTTTGGAGGCTATTAAGAAGGGGTTTGATGCTGCGGGTATTGAGATTCCTTTCCCACAAGTGCAGGTGCATAGAGATTAGGGGATAGGAGTTAGGAGTTAGGGGATAGGAGTTAGGAGTTAGGGGGTAGGAGTTAGGAGATAGAGGGTAGATGTTTTATTGATAATAAGGACAGCTGTTAAGTGGAGATGCTTGACGGCTGTCCTTTTTTTGGGAGTTAGGGGGCAGGAGAAGTTAGGAGTTAGAGGATAGGGGATAGGGAATAGTGGTTGAGAAAAATGAGGAGAAAATAGGAAAAGGGTGAGAATAATGTAGGGTTTGGGGGATTTGGTTGCGGATAATGCAAAGGGAGGGGTTGGGGGTGAAGGGTCTGATTATCAGGGTGGTAATGTTTATCCTTCGTTTATAGTTCGTTTATCCTTCGTTATAGGTTCGTTTAAAGTAGGTAAAAGATAAGAGATAAGAGGTAAGAGGGTGGGGATGTAATGGGTTGATTATTAGTGGAAAGGAGTTAGGAGATAGGGAATAGGGAGGGGATGGGGATTTTTGCATTATTCGTAATTTAGGGGGTAGGAGTTAGGAGATAGGGGATAGATGGGGAGGGGAGGATAGATGGGTGAGGGGTGGGTAAGGAGAGCGGCAGGGAAGGGGAGAAAGAGTAAAGACGAATGATAGGCTTGTGATTTGGAAATTATTTTGTACTTTTGCAGCCTGAAACCTGAAACTTCAGCCCTAAAGACAAAAGATGAGCAAGTTATTAATATTGGGAAGCATTGCCTTCGACCAAATAGAAACCCCCTTTGGGAAGACGGATGTTATTATGGGCGGCTCGGCTAATTATATAGCCCTTGCTGCTTCGCAGTTTGAGGTACCTCAAGCTGTGCTTTCAATTGTAGGGAGTGATTATCCTAAATCTTACCTAAACTTATTGAGCCAACGAGGTATCCGCACTGAGGGTATTGAGGTGGTGGAGGGGGGTAAAACCCTTTTTTGGAGTGGGAAATATCATAATGATATGAACCAGCGGGATACGCTTGATACACAACTGAATGTGATTACTAACTTTAACCCTGTAGTGCCAGAGGATTTTCGCGATGCTGAGGTGTTACTATTGGGCAACCTTCACCCTAACTTGCAAATGGATGTGCTACAACAAATGAGCAGTAGGCCTAAGCTGGTGGTGATGGATACTATGAATTACTGGATGAACCATACGTGGGAGCTGCTTCAGGAAATGATAGCTAAGGTAGATGTACTGACTATCAATGATGAAGAAGCGCGGCAGCTTACGGGTGAATACTCACTGGTAAAGGCAGCCCAACGTATCATAGGGATGGGGGTGAAGTATGTAGTGATTAAGAAAGGAGAACACGGAGCGCTGTTGTTTCATAAGGATAAGGTATTTTATGCGCCTGCATTGCCTCTTGCTGAGGTGTTTGACCCTACAGGAGCGGGAGATGCCTTTGCGGGGGGTATGGTAGGATATCTTGCTAAAACGGCAGATTATTCATTTGAAAATCTTAAGAATGCTATTGTTCACGGATCAAACATAGCTTCATTTTGCATAGAGAAATTTGGTGCAGAGCGCTTGTTAAATCTTAATAAAGAGGAACTTTACCGCCGCTTGCAACAGTTTAAGGATTTGACCCAATTTGACATTCAACTAAAATAACAGATAAGAGGAGGAACTACTATGATTTACAAAAGAAGTAGCGAGCTATTTGCTGCAGCGCAACAAGTACTCCCAGGAGGAGTGAATTCGCCCGTACGTGCTTTTAATGCCGTAGGTGGGCATCCTATTTTCATAAAAGAAGCTAAAGGGGCTTATCTTACTGATGAGGATAATCGTAAATATATTGACTATATAGCCTCTTGGGGTCCGCTTATTTTAGGGCACGCATACGCTCCTGTAATAGATGCTGTAACGGAGCGTGCGCAGAAAGGAACTTCATTTGGTATTCCTACTGAGGTGGAGGTGCAGATAGCTGAATTGGCAGTATCGATGGTACCTAATATAGATAAGATACGCTTTGTGAACAGTGGTACTGAGGCTTGTATGAGTGCAGTGCGATTGGCTAGAGGGTATACTGGTAGGGAAAAGATAATTAAATTTTCGGGTTGCTACCACGGACACTCGGATGCTTTTCTTATTGAAGCAGGGAGTGGAGGAGCTACTTTTGGAAGTCCTAATAGCCCTGGAGTGACACAGGGTACAGCTAAAGATACGCTTTTGGCGAATTATAATGATTTGGCATCGGTAAAGAGACTGTTTGAAGCTAACCCTAACCAAATAGCGGGTGTGATTATAGAACCTGTGGCCGGTAATATGGGCTGTGTGCCTCCTGCGGAAGGCTTCTTGGAAGGCTTGCGAGAGCTGTGTACTGCCAATGGGGCTTTGCTGATATTTGATGAGGTAATGACTGGTTTCCGTTTGGCTAAGGGAGGTGCGCAAGAGGTGTTTGGCATTAAGGCTGATATTGTTACCTTTGGGAAGGTAATAGGTGGTGGGCTACCGGTAGGGGCTTTTGCGGGTAGTAAAGAGGTGATGAGCTATCTTGCTCCTGAAGGGCCTGTGTACCAAGCAGGTACCCTTAGTGGTAATCCTTTGGCAATGAGTGCGGGATTGGCTATGCTTACTGCCCTGAATGAGCAGCCAGAGGTATTTGATAGTTTGGCACAAAAGACAGCTTACTTGCATGAAGGGTTTGACAAGGTGTTAAAACGTGCGGGTATTCCTTACCAGATAAATAGTTTTGGCTCGATGTTTACGCTCTTCTTTACAGAAGCACCTGTTACGGACTTTGCTTCATCGGCTAAGAGTGATGTAGTGCGCTTTAGGAAGTATTTTCATGGAATGCTACGTGAGGGGGTTTACTTGCCTCCTAGTGCTTTTGAAAGCTATTTCTTAAATGATGCTTTGACTTATGCTGATTTGGATAAGACTATTGCTGCCCTAAATAGGGTTATAATGGAGTTGTAAGAATAACAATATACAATAAAAAAGGCTGCTAAGTTTTGTACTTAGCAGCCTTTTTTATTTAGCTATAATCAGTTTTAGGAAAAATAACTTTGTTGTATAGTGAAACTTAGTTCCTACCCTCTAATCTGCCAATTAGCAAATTTACGCTGATAATCAAAACCAGCACTCCTAAGTATCTTCTCTTTATGCAAATCTTCCAAATAAGCCAAATCACCCTTGTACAAAGGCTTGCTCAAGCATTCAATAGCAATAGGCGTACCTGTACTGGGTTTTAGTAGTATATCAATAGTATATCCACCAAAATGATAATCAAGGAAAATATCCTTATCAGGGTGTTGTGCTTTTAACTGGGCAAAAAGCTGCTCTTTAAATAAGTTATGATGCGAAGTACCACCTTCATTCTGTTTGTGCCCATATCGGTCTAATTCTGCTAAAATTTCCAATCTTGCAGCATCATTACCTCTACTTACTGCACGGCAGTATGACAAATAAGCATATAACACTGCCCTGCGGTTATTAGCTCCCTCAGCTGCCAACGCTTCCTTATAAGCCTCGAATACCTCCACAGGAATAGAATTACACACATATATTTTCTCCTTAGCACGCGTAATAATCACATTTAGTAGTTTATAACCCTTAGTATGATTCAGCGGACCAAAACTCTGTACGAACTTGCCGCTTTTCTTCTTGCCATAAGTAACCGAAAGGATAATAATATCACGCTCATCACCCTGTATATTCTCCAAATTCTTGATAAAAAGCCCCGCACTTTCCAGCGCAGCCAGCTTCTCACCAAATGCCATATCACTATTCTGTTTCAGCAATAACTGTTTGCGTATGTAATTGCGTTGGGTAATGTTAAAAGTAGCTATACCTACCGATGGGTAACTACCATCAGCACGCATCTCAATACCTTCCAATACCTTTAGTACCTCATCAGCTTCTTCTTTGTTTATATGTTCTTCAAATACACCATCTATTTGCCTGAACTCTATAGGCGTATACTGTTGGGTAGTAGGCAATGGGCGCAAGCGCGAATTATAAAATGCATGATTAGAAAAGTCTATAAGGTAAGGATGTCGTGAGCGGTAATGAAAATCTAAATGGTTCTTACTAAACTGATATTCAAGAGCATAATCCAATAATGACTCTATATTCAGCATTGCATCTTTATAGCTTATCACTTCATCTTCAGCAAGTTCTTCATCCTCATCATCTACATTTCCTTCAAATACTTTACTAAAATAATTAGAAGGCGGCATCTGGTGCTCATCTCCTGCCACTACTATTGTTTTACCTTTCAACATCGCAGGAAGATTATCCTCCAATTTTAACTGACTCGCCTCATCAAATACAACATTATCAAAATAAAAGTTCTTACCCTCAAAAAGATTACAACAAGCATCAGGAGTAGTAAGCACTATCGGGAAAAAGGTCGTAAAAAGGTCAGTATCAGTCATTGCTATCTGCCGCAAAGGCAAGCGGTTATGCTTCTCACTCTTGCGCTTATTGTACAAGTTCGCTACTGTAAGCTCTTTATTTCTCTCTTCAAAAGCCTTTACCGCTTTGCGCTGCTCTCCATTCCAATATCCCTCAATATACAACTGTTGGGTAGAAGCAAATGTCTTAATAAGTTTCTGGAAATCAGCATAATGATGTACACTAAAATTCATCGTATCATCAGCATTATGCCGCAGCAAAAGCTTGTAGTAAGCCGTCAGGAACGAAGCCTCCCAGTGCGTTACTCCTTGTAATGCCAATACACATTGTTGCTGAAAAGTATTTAACTTCAACTGCCAAGCATACCACCCATAAGCAGCCTCCAAGCCCTTACCTCCCTCCTGCAAATAACCCTCATAAGTAGCAAAAAGCTCAGTTGCAAAAGCCGAAAGCTCTGCAAAACTCTGCCCACCAAAAGGTTCCTGTAGCCAGCCATCAGTACGCTGCTGCCCAATAAAAGCCTTAACAGCACTCACCACAGCTGTCAGTTCAGCAGTAGTATATTGCGGCGGAATATAATTTAGCAAGTCAAGTGATTGAAAATCAGCCGACACTTTACTATTGAAATCCGCTTGCGATTGTGCTATAACACTGCTATATTGCGCTATTTCTGCTTTATTAGCCCATAAGTCAGCCGTAATATTTATCAATCCAAAATTCCGATGCAAGCTAATAGCCTTTATCTCTGTACTCAGCTCCTCCAAACGCTTCCTAATACGCAAAACCTTCTTCTTACTACCCGAAAAAAGTGCCGAAAGCCTATAAAAAAAACTATTAGTACGTTCAGCGTGGAACACATCATCCACCGGACTAAGGGTAGCCGTAAGCAATTCATACTCATTCATAATCGCACCAAGGCTATTAAGCTGCTGTGCAAACTCATTCTTGCGCACCTGCTCATAACTCTGTTGGTAAGCCATTACCGCTTTCTCTATCGCATCCCACTGTTGTTTATATCTTTTAAATATTTCTGCCACAGTTTGTTGCGTATTATATAAGTTATCTGCTACCAATTTTTCTGGTCGAAACAAAAACCCTTTATAATACGGCTTAAAAGCATTCCATAACCGTTCCCCTTGCTCCCACAAAGGCAACAGCTGCCCCCATTCCTCCTCATCAAAACTAAAACTCAAAGCCGATACATTCACCTCCTCAGCCTCTCCCTCGTATGCCATTAGTGCCCCTACTACATCCATCCACGTACTACCCCCCACCAAAGGCGTATTCATCTTGTGATGAATAGCATTAATTTGGTCTTTATACCCCTGCATAGCCTCTATCTGCGTAGCAAGTACCTTCTCCGGATAAGCCTCCTCCTCTTTCCTAAAATCAACAGCATCAATAGTATTGCGCACAGCCTCTACAATAAAACGCCTATCAGCTATCGCATCCTTAATCATAGTACAATACTTGCCCAAGCCCTTCTGTTGCAAAGCATTATATAACACCTCCAAAGCCGTCTGCTTCTCACACACCACCAGCGTCTTTTGCCTATTCTGCAAAGCATTTATAAGAATAGCCGTAAGCGTCTGGCTCTTCCCCGTCCCCGGCGGACCCTGTATCAAGATCTTCCTTTGCCTTTTCAGCTGCTCCAAAATACACTGTTGCGAAGGGTCTGTAGCTACCGATGTAAAACTATTAAATCCATCATTGTCACCAAATTCTTTTGCCTCAAAACTATTAATCAGCGTATCGTAATCATTAATAATATTCTGCTTCTGCACCTCAAAAAGAGAAAGAATACCACACTTCTCTATCAAAGCATCTCCTTTGTTAGGCAGTAGTTTCTCATATTCAGCCTTACTCTTTAACGGCAAAATCTCAGCATAGTTATTCAGCAAGAAATCCAAATCCTGATTCACCTTCAGTTGCCCCAACAAATCATTACACAAAGCAAAAAGTTCAGGCTTATCAATCTTACCATCCTCCAGCATCTCATCAGGAATAGGTTTAAGCACAATCCCCGAATCCGTCTGTAAGTGGTTCACCAGCACCTCATTAATATAAATCGGGTCATCCTCATTACGGCTTATCTCCCACGTATTCATCTGCGTAGTAGGCTTCATCTTTACCGTCCAAATCAAGATAGGCGCAGCCGTAAGCTGCCCATCACTCATATCACGACGCAACAAAATAGGAAAACCAAACCCCAATGTATTCACCCCCTTTTCCGATACAATCACCTCATTCTGAAAAATAAGAGTCTCAATACTCCCCACAAGTTTCTCCAATGCATCCTCATTCTTAGCCAATTCCTCAGCCGTTTCCTTACCCGTAAGCTGCCTATCATGAATCGAGAAACTAAATTTCACATTCCTAAGAGTAGTAAGATCCAAAATAAAACGCTCCGGCAAACTCTTAAAAATAGCCGATAAACGCGCTATATCCAGTTTATAACGCGACGAAGCAGGGATAGCATTCAAATGCACCCCCCTCCTATTCCCCACTTTCAGTTTCGCTTGCAAAGCAGTAAAAACAGTCTTATTCATTCTTATATTTCAGATTAAAAGAGTTCAAAAACTCCGAAAATTCAATTCTACATAGTTCAGCCCACAAAAGTACAAAACAAATTCAATAATCCAACACCCATCTATCAAAATTTTACGCCGAAAAACCAAAACACCACTACCCTCTTTATTCACTCTTCCCCATCTATCACCCAAAATCTAACCCCTATTTCCTCCCTCCTCTCCCCTAATTCCCACCCCATCTAACCCCTATCCCCTAACTGCTCTCCCCTAACCCTACCCCCTATCCCCTAACTCCTACCCCCTAAATTGCGAATAATGCAAAAATCCCCTCCCCCACCCTATTCCCTATCTCCTAACTCCTTTCCCCTGATAATCACCCCATTACATCCCCACCCTCTTACCTCTTATCTCTTATCTTTTACCTACTTTAAACGAACCTATAACGAACTATAAACGAACTATAAACGAAGGAAAGACATTACCATCCTGATAATCAGACCCTTCACCCCCAATCTTTCTCTTTACATTATTCGCAACCAAATCCTAAAATCCTTACATTATTCTCACCCTTTTCCCCTTTTCTACGCATTTTTCTCAACCACTATTCCCTATCCCCTACCCTCTAACTCCTATCCTCTAACTCCTATCTTCTCAGCCTATTCCCCCTCTTCTATCCCCTATTTCCTCTCTCCTAACCCCTAAAAAAAGACAGCCATTAAGCATTTCCGCTTAACAGCCGTCCTTATTATTAATAAAACATCTACTCCCCATCTCCTACCTCCCTCTAACTCCTATCCACTAACCCCTATCTCCCCCTACCTCCTTCTAACTCCTACCCCCTAATTCCTATCTCCTCCCAACTCCTACCCCTCACCTCTTATCTCTTAACTCCTACCTAAAATAAGTAATCTCCCTCTCCGTAATACCCACTATTTTACTATCAATATAAGTTTTTCTCAACACCCAATTCCCCTGTTTATCAAAAATATGCTCAAACCTCTGATTATTCACACCCACACACACACCCTTCTTATCATATTTATATTTAAGCACATCAGGAGTCGTAACCCCCTCTACCATAGTACGTTCCACTACCCTACCCTCACGGTCATAACGCAATGAAAGCCGCATTTGCGCAGCCTCATTACCCTCAGTAATCATCCTAAGCAGCGTGCGCCTACCCTCTTTATCAAACTCCTGATAAACCTTTACCTTATCCCTACTTGTAGTCAATTCACCCTCCACAGCATTACCTGCAGCATCCCATTTGCTAAAAACATAAGTCTGAACAGGAGTAGCCACCCCAGTTACCAATACAGAGTACTTCATCATTCTCCCCTTATCATCATATTCATACACCCCTTTTTCATACAATTCCACTCCATTTCTCCCCCTAAAAGTTTTAACTTCAAGCATTTTACCCAAGTCATTATAGCTATATTCATAGCGTAATTCTATCCCACCATACTGCATAAAGTTCATCAAAACTTTTCCCGAATCATCAAAATCATACCCATTAGTAGTCGATAACCGCTTCTGTTGCACATTCCCATTAAATACATCATATACACGCTCAGTATACGATTTCACCTCACCCACCAATTTCTTCTCTTGTCTGCTTGCTGGGGTGTTAATCATTTGTGCCACCCCCAATAAAGGTACACATAACAAAGTTAAAAATAATCCTTTTCTCATAATATACATTTTTTATATTTGAAGAAAATGTTCCACGTGGAACATTTTACGTCAATATTTAATCCGATGCAAAGTTCTAATATTTTTCTCAAACTACCAAATCCACATAACATTATACAAGCAATACAAAAAGTAATAAGTATATAAATAACTAATTATCAATATATTATTTAGAAATAAAACCCCTATACTCACACCCCTCATACCCTCCTTTTTCCCCTTGCAACCATCTCAATACAAAGCCTTAATTATACTTTTCACAGCTTCCAATTATCCCAATACACACCACTTTTTCCTCTCCAAGCACCTTCCAATTATGCAAAAACACACCACTTCTCCCTATCTCAGCACCTTCCAATGACCCCAATACATACCACTTCTCCCTATCCCAACAGCTTCCAATCACCCCAATACACACCTCCTATTTCTCATCATTTAGCACCATACAAGCCGCATACACTCTCACACCTCACACCCATCTCAATACAAATCTCTTATTACTATTATCAAATCACACAGAAATCTATTAATCAATTACACCTCCCACCTCTCACCCCCTAACTCCCACCCTTTAACTCCTATCCCCTGCCTCCTATCCCCTAACTGCTACCCCCTTGCTATTTAATAATAATTTTGTATTTTTGCCCCTGAAAAGCCAAAAACAATGAAATGTTTTATCTATAACAAATATTTAGTACCCAAAGGGTTTAGCGGCATTACCCTCTACCCTTTTGTATTCACTAATAACAAAAACCTCCTTACCGACCCGTACTTTATCAACCACGAACGCATACACCTGGCACAACAACGCGAACTACTCATTATCTTTTTCTATCTGTGGTACCTCACCGAGTTTGCACTGAATTATCTCAAATACAAAAACAAATACACCGCCTACCTCAATATCAGTTTTGAACGCGAAGCATACACTAATGATCACAACCTCAAGTATTTAGAAACCCGTAAGCCCTACGCATTCCTCCGAAAAGAGAATACAAAAAGTAAAAAATAAAAGCATAAAATGTTCCACGTGGAACATAAGTAATACACATCACCTTATGAATATAACAGATTATAGCATATCACACGAAACTTTTAAGCTCGAGTACAATCCACAATTACAACTATACCACACCACTCCAGTACCCGAAAACCTTAGCACTTACTACGAAAGTGAAAACTACATATCACATACCGATAGTCACAAAACCCTCACCGATAAACTCTACCAGTGGGTAAAACAATACAACCTTCAACACAAAATAAACCTCATTAAAAAATATAAAAAAGAATCCATCAACCTTTTAGATATAGGAGCAGGTACCGGCGATTTTGTACTTGCTTGCCAAAACCATGCACACTGGCAAGCCACAGGTATCGAGCCAAGTACAAAAGCACGTATCAAAGCCCAAGAAAAACAACTCATTCTCCACCCCGATACCACCAACCTCCTCCCCCACTCCTACAATGTAATTACAATGTGGCACGTACTTGAGCACATCCCCGATGTAACTGCACAAATACAAACCATCAGTAACCTCCTCACCCCCGATGGTATAGTAATTATAGCAGTACCCAACTATCTCTCTTGGGATGCACAACATTATAAAGAATATTGGGCAGCCTATGATGTACCACGTCACCTATGGCATTTCTCTAAATACAGTATCAAGCAACTTTTCTCCCAACAAAACTTCCAACTCCTTGCCATCCACCCTATGCTCTTTGATGCCTTTTATGTAAGTATGCTCTCCGAAAAATACAAAACCGGAAAAACCTCCCTCCTAAAAGGATTCCTATCAGGTATTCGTTCCAATTACTATGGTTGGCGCAAAAAAGAATATTCATCACATATCTACATATTAAAAAGAAAATAATAAATCTCATACCCATTTCACATATCACACATAACATACACACTAAAAACAAAAAAAGCACCTAAATAGGTGCTTTTTTAGTGTTAAAATACTAAAAACTTAAAATAAGACCTTTTTAAGATACTTCTCAATGCTCTTGGAACTCTTATATTACTTTTAAAAGAAACGCTATAAAAAAGGCTGTAATGAAGTTACTTTTAATAAGAAGAATTTATATAATTATATGAAAAGTATAGATTATAACTATACAATCAAAAACTCAGAAAAATTTTATTAATACGCAAAACTTTACTAATTTTGCACTCAGAATAAAAATAATGATTTTCAAAAATGAAAAAACTCATCATCGCAAGTATCACTGCCCTCAGCCTTACAGCCTGTACCGATAAAATAGGATATGTAGATAATGCCAAACTCATCAATGGCTATCAAGAAAAAATAGACATCAAAGCAAAACTTGATGTACAAGTAACCAACTACCAAAAAAAACGCGATAGTATATCACAAGCACTACAAGCCGAAGTATTGGCTTTTAACAAGCAAGCCGAAAGCCTCCCTGAAAGTACTCGCAAAAAAAGATACAATGGCTTATTCCAAAAAAGAGAAATACTCCTACAAAAACTTACCAAAGAAGAACAAGAACTAAAAGCCGAAACCCAAAAACAACTAGATTCACTTATTACCAAAATGAAGAAAAATATACGTGAATACGGTAAGAAGAAAGGATACAGCCTTATAATAGGCGCTAATGATAGCGGTAACCTACTATACGGAAGTGAAAGTAAAGATATTACCAATGATGTATTAGAATATCTTAACCAACAATATAAAAACAAATAGCACTACCAAAAAAAATAACAATTATCAATTAACAGTTAAAATTGTTCATTGATAATTGTTATTTTTTTTTATTTGCTATTAATTAAATGTATGAAAGCTTGTAATATCAAAAATATACCAAAAATAAGTAGTACTATACTAATACCTCGCTTAATTTTATATATGTGGAAAGCTGTTAAGCGGTTCTTAAGTCTCTTGGCTATCAGTATTTTAATTACATCAATAGCAAAATAGGCTACCAATATAGAAGTAAAAAATAACAATATACGGGTACCATTCATATCAAGCTTAGGACCAAAAACAATAATAATACCAAGCCAAAAACCCAATACCCCTATATTGATAAAATTCAATAAAAACCCTTTAATAAACAGACTTAGATAATTCACCTTCTCAGCTACTACTAAGTGGGCATTCTCCTTATTATCCATTACCTTCCTAAAATCCTTCTTCAACTTGATGAATGAAATAAGTCCGTAGGCTATCATTATAAGTCCGCCCACAAAAAATAGCTTAGGATCATCTTTAATTTCTCTAAGCATACTACTTGTAGTGAAATATACTATGCCAATAAAAGTAGCATCGGCTAATATTACCCCTGCATCAAAAATAGCAGCTGCCCTGAAACCCTTGGTTATTGCTGTTTCTAGCAATACAAAGAATACAGGACCTATGGTAAAAGCCAGTAGCAAACCCAATGGCAAAGCAAGTAGTATATCAGCAAACATATATCTTAGCTAAATATTTTTTATAATCAGCAAAGGTAATAAAAAAACAACTATTAACAAAAAATAAGAGGAGAAGTTTTTAATACTTCTCCCCTACTCTGTTGGTTATTAACTATTTACAATAATTAATCATCGGTGCTAATAAGCTCAAAATCTAATTGTTTTTTCATCAAATCGGTGTTTTTAACACGTACTGTTACCTCATCACCTAACTGGTACATACGCCCTGTAGCTTGCCCTACCAAGGCGTATTGTTGTTCATCAAAGGTGTAATAATCATCTTTTAAATCACGAGCACGTACTAAGCCTTCACACTTATTTTCATTGAGTTCTACATAAATGCCCCATTCGGTAACACCTGATATAACCCCAGCAAAATACTGGTTTTTATGGGCTTCCATATATTTTACCTGCATATACTTGATAGAATCACGCTCGGCTGATGCTGCTAAACTCTCCATCTGTGATGAGTGTTTGCATTTTGTTTCATACTCGGCTTCATTTTGTGAAGGAGCATTATCTAAATACAGTTGTAAAAGCCTATGTACCATTACATCGGGGTAACGGCGTATAGGTGAGGTAAAATGTGTATAATAATCAAAAGCTAGGCCATAATGCCCTATATTTTTAGTTGAATATGAGGCTTTTGCCATAGAACGTATAGCAAGTGTATCAACTAAGTTTTGTTCTTTTTTGCCTTTTACTTCTTCTAAAAGAGAGTTAAGTGAATCGGTAATGGTTTGCTTATTATTAAGATTTAGGGCGTAACCAAACCTGCTTATCACGCCATTGAGCTGTTGTAACTTATCATTATCGGGTTCATCGTGTATGCGGTATACAAAGGTTTTCTTCATATTGGCTACATACTCAGCTACTTTTCTGTTGGCCAGTAGCATAAACTCTTCAATAAGTTTGTTGGCTTCTTTGCTTTCTTTAAAGTATACGCCTGTAGGATTGTCATTCTCATCAAGTTCAAATTTTACTTCTATCTTATCAAAAGTGATAGCTCCTAAACGCATACGCTTGCTACGTAATTTTTGTGCTAAACTATTGAGAGTGAGGATAGCATCAACTACTGTGGCTGGTACTTCTCTATCGGTATCGGTAATAGAAGTATCGGCAGGAATAGTGTACCCCTCCCCTACTTTGGCTTGCTCAATTACTGATTGAGCTTCTTCATAGGCAAAGCGAAAAGATGAGTGTGTGGCTGTTCGTCCTATCCATACATCTACTACTTCGGCTCTTTTATTCATCTCAAATACTGCCGAAAAGGTGTATTTATCTTCATCGGGGCGAAGTGAGCAGGCGTAATTGCAAAGTACCTCGGGTAACATAGGTACTACCCTATCAACTAAATATACTGAGGTAGCGCGATTATAGGCTTCTTCATCAAGTATGGTACCTTCTTTTACGTAGTGAGATACATCGGCTATGTGTACTCCTATCTGATAATTTCCGTTCTCTAACTGATTGAATGAGAGGGCATCATCAAAGTCTTTGGCATCACGAGGATCGATAGTGAAGGTAAGGGTATTACGCATATCACGGCGCTTACTTATTTCTTCTTCGGTAATGGATACATCAAGGGCTTTGGCAAATTGATCTACCTCTTGGGGATAGGTATAAGGCAAGCCGTATTCGGCTAAGATGGAGTGCATTTCGGTAGTTTGTTCTCCTGGTTTGCCGAGTACTTGTTCAACCACTCCTACGGGTGAATCGCTCTTATCATTCCATTTTTCTATACGTACCACTACCCTATCGCCATCGGTAGCGCCATTTAAACTTTCTTTAAATACAAAGAAATCGGTATACATACGGGGATCGGAAGGTACTACAAAGGCGAAGTTTTTGTGTAGTTGTACTGTTCCTACGAAACGTTCTTTTTTGCGTTCTAATATTTTAGTTATTTCGCCTTCCATCTTGGCACGGGTACGGAAGCGTGGAAATACGTATACCTCTACCCTATCGCCGTGCAAACCTTTATTGAGGAAGTTGGCAGGTATGAAGATATCTTGCTCTAAATCGTCAACTACTACATAGCCGTTGCCACGTGAGTTTACATCGAGTATACCTTCATAATAATGGCGTACTGGGATGGCTTTGTATTTACCACGATCTACTTCGGCAATGCGTTTTTTTTCGGTAAGCTGGGTTAGTTGTTTTACAAGCATATCGCGGCGTGGGGAATCGGTAATGTGTAGCTTGGCGGCTATTTGCTTGTAATTAAAGCTTTCTTCGGGGTGCTCATTGAGTACTGAGAAGATGGCTTTGCTAAGTTCTTGCTTATTGCGTTTGGCCAGGCTTTTATTCTTTTTTGGTTTTCCTGATTTGCCTTGTTTATTCTTAGTTGTTTTCTTAGTCATTATCTTTTTAGTCTTTTAGTTTTAGTAATTAGTTGTTTTCTGTGAACCAATGATGCAAAGGTACGTATTTTTGAGTTATCAACCATCATTAATTTAAAAATAAAATTTTTTTTTAAAAAAAGAAAGGGGATATTATTATTAGGGTGTGGATATGGCTTATAATTTTATGCTTAAAAATTTGCTTTTTTGGGTTATTGTGTGTTATGGGATGGTTATTAACAATGGTAAATGATATATTTGTTTTTAAATGAGTATTTTAGCTGAATTTGTTGATAACTATAAAAGTTATTATTGAGTATTTTTTGTTGATAATTATTTTGCTTTGTTATTGTTAATAACTGTGTGTTATTTGTGGATATTTGGCTAAAAAATAAATTTGCTTTTTTGGTTTGGGTGTTTGTATATACGCATTTTTAAGTTGTGCAAATTTATTTATTACTTTTGATTAGAAAGTTATAAACAAGTGGTAAGGCTGGGGCTGGTGGGTTATTAACAGGTGTTAATAGTGTAGTGAATAAAAAAAGGCTGCTTTAATGAAGCAGCCTTTTTGTATGTTTACAATTTAAATTTCTATCTAAATTCTGAGATATCTTTTACTGACTCTGCTGAACCAGCTCTGAAGTTACTTTCGCCGAATTTATCTTTGAAAATTCTTTTTCTAGGTGTACCATTTTCTAATCCTTCGGGATTATTAATATATAGATATCTAACGCCTGGTCCTAAGGTAAATACTTGTGCTAAGTATTTGTCGTGTTCTTCTGGATCTTCATATTTTCCATTTACTAGGGTAGCTGTTATAGGGCCTAATCCTTTTGGGAGATTACCTCTGAATGCTACGTGCTGAAGGGCAGAACAAGAACTGAAGGCATATTGTCCTAAGTGTGTTAAAGTTGCTGGGAATTCTACTTTTGTTAATTTCTTGGCATTACGGAAAGCTGAATCACCTATTATTTTTACATTAGGCATTATGATTGTGGTAACATTTACAAGAGGGGCTACGTTATCTCTTCTACTTGTAAAGAGTTTGCCTTCAATTTCGGTAACGTTATTGAAGTTAATTTCTTGTACGTTAAGCTGACCTACGAAAGCGCCTGCTGCTACTTTTTTGGCATTGCTTGGTAATACTACTTTGGTAGGTAGGGTTACGCCTGGTTTTACTGTTAGTACGCCATTGGCATCTACATTGAAATAGGTATTTGCTGTGAAATTAACTACTTCGAAGCTTAGGTTAAGTGTTTGCCCATCGCCATTGGTAAGGGTGATAGCAGCGGTACCTGCATTTTTACCGGTAATGGTGAATCCTGTTACTTTTTCGCCTGTTTTTTGTCCTACATTATTTTTTACATCTTCAGTAACTAATGTAATATCGGCTTTACCGTTATTTGAGGTTACTTTCACTCGGTCATAACGTCCGTTTTCTACGATATTGGTGTTATATACTCCGGTAAGCGCAACGGTTTGGTTATCGCCCACGGTAATTTGTGCGGGTAGTGTAGGGGCTTTGAAAGGTACGATTACGTATACAGGGATACTGATTTCTTCATTAGAGCCATTATCTTTGATACGGATATCGCCGCTAACTCCTTCGCCAACACCTTTTACGAACAAATTGTTACCAGCTTGGCGTACGGTAGCTACTGCGGTATTAGGAGCTTCAATAGTTATGTTGCCAGAACTTTTAATTACACGGTTGGTAATCTCTACTTCTACGCCTCTTTGTAGGAAAAGAATAGAGTTATCTACCTGTAGTACAGCTGAAGGGTTGTTATTTTTTTGAGGGGTAACTGTTACTTGTACGATAGCTCTGTTGCTACCTTCGGTAATAGTAACATTGGTTTTACCTTCTTTAACACCTGTTACTTTTACAAGGATAGTACCATCGACAGCATCGGCTTTGGCAATGCTTTCGTTATCTGATTTTACTTTGGTACTTTTTGCAGTTACTCTAAAAGTTTCTACTTTACCTGCTTCTACAGTTACTGCTGATGTTGATACAGAAAATTTTTGGTCGTCGCCATTATCTTTTTTGCTGCACCCAGTAAGAGCAGACCCCACAACTACAGCTGCTGTTAAAATAAGGGTTGTAGTTTTCATTGCTAAATTTTTTTAATATTAAAATTAATTATTCTTTCTTAATGTGCTACAAAAGTAATACTTTTTTTTGAATTGGCAAAATATTTTTGTAGAAAAATTTGTGATATTTTTCAGCGTTTATTTATAACTTACTGAAATACAGTGCCATAAAGTAAAAAAGAGTTAGGCAAATAAGTATATCTTACCTGCTAACTCTTCTAGAATATTTTTATAACAAAAGTTATATTTCTTCTTGATCGCGTAAGTGCTGAATGTATTGAGCCTTTTGTATTTCGTTACGGCGGCGTACTGATGGCTTGGTGAAATGTTGTTTTTCACGTAGCTGGCGTACTACACCTGTGCGGTCGAATTTACGTTTGTAACGTTTTAGGGCTTTATCAATGCTTTCGCCGTCTTTAATTGGGATTATTAACATACTTAATACACCTCCTTTCAATTTTCAGGGCGCAAAGGTACGAAATATTTTTTAATTGACAAATTTTTTTTATTTTTTTTAGTGAGATAAGAGGGGGTAGGAGGAGTTAGGAGTTAGAGGATAGGGGATAGGAGATAGTGGTTGAGAAAAATGGGGATAAAATGCGAAAAGGGTGAGAAAAATGTAAGGTTTGGGGGATTTGGTTGCGGATAATGCAAAGGGTGAGGGTGGGGTTGAAGGGGCTGGAAATCAAGGAGGTGAGGGTTATCCTTCGTTTATAGTTCGTTTATCCTTCGTTATAGGTTCGTTTAAAGTAGGTAATAGATAAGAGATAAGTGGTAAGAGGGTAGGGGTGTAATAGGCTGATTATTAGGGGGAGATGTTAGGGGGTGGGGGATAGATGGGAGGAAGGTGATTTTTGCATTATTCGTAATTTAGGGGGTAGGAGGTAGGGGATAGGAGTTAGATGGGGTGGGATTAGGGGAGAGTGGGGTTGGCTTATAAGGAAAACAGCTGCTAAAGGTGGGGTTTAGCAGCTGTTTTGTTAAGGATTGATGTGTGTAAGGCTATACATTGGTTATAGTTACTGTAAGCACTCTTTGATTAAAGCGCTTGTAGAAATAGGGTATTTTGTATAGCATTCGGAATATGAAAGGGTAGCGGCCTTGGTTGTAATCGCTCATAAAATATTCTTTGGTTACTTTTAGTTTGGGGTGCCATTGTTGTAGGGTGAGGCTATCTTTTTCGCTCCATTGAAACTCGGGGCGGCGGTCTTTGTCCATAGCGCTAAGGCTATCGTGGTTTTTGGCGTGCCCTACTAGGGCGTAGGCGAGCATATCAAAAAGGAGGGTGGCTGTATCAAATTCGCGGGTGAGATGCAGCATAAAATCTTTTACCTGAGCGGGTGGAAAATACATAAGTACGCCTTCGATAATGATAAGGACTGGCTTGTGGTGGGATTTTACGAGCTGTATCCAAGCGGTATCGAATAATGACATTGCTAAGAAGCTGTGATTATCGGTTTCTTGGAAAAACTGTTTTCGTATGGCAATTACTTCGGGCAAATCCAGATCGTACCAATGGGTGACGGTGGGGTTGCCTAAACGCTCATAACGGGCATCGAGTCCTGCACCGAGTTGGATTATAACTGCATCGGGGTGCTGGGATATGAAGTTACGGGTTTCCTGATCAATGAGGTGTGCGCGTATGCATACGCCTGCCTGCGAGAATTTGGCTTTTTTGAATTTGGTGAAATCATAGTTTATTTTGGCAATGATTTCGGCAGCTTTTGGGTCGCGTAATAGGGGTTTGCGTTCTTGATTTTCAGTTGCTTTAGCCCATAGGGTTATAAGCATAGTTTCGGGTATTTTATTCATATTATTTATGTTTACCAAGTGTGGAAGAAGGTTGGGTTACATATAGTGGTTAGTATTTGCTGGGTTGTGCCGGTGGTGGGGTTGTAGGAGAATAGTCTGCGTTTGTTGGTACTGAAAGAGGTAAATATTATTTGGTTATTACATTGAGCAATAATAGGGAAGGGTAATGATAGGATTAAAAAATTAATTAATTTGGTCATTTGGAATATATTATTTAATTTTGTTCTAATTAATAGATTTCAGGATGCAAATGTAGTATAAATAAGTACTACGAGTGTTATAACTGAATGGCTATTTTTTAAATCTAATTAGCTTTTTCTATTTTATGAAGAATGAAATACAATTACCTTTGGTAAATAATGAAGAAGACCTACGTAATTATTACAATGGAGTGAGTGATAAAATAGGTACTTTTGTATTGGAACAAGAACTAATAGGCAGTTATACTTACTATCGGTGGCTAGCGCATATAAAGGAAGATGTAAGTTTTAAAGGATTGATTGATATTCCGTCGGTGCGATTATATTTCATAACCCAAACCTGTAAGGGGCTGCAAATAGAGATTGACGGGCAGTATTGCCTTGCCAAAGCAGGTACTCATAATATATTTTTTGGCAATGAACCTTGTTATGGGAAAGATGTTTTTCATCATACTGATACTATTGAAGTGTTTACTCTTGCTATAGATGCCCAACAGTTTGAACTGATGGCTAATGCATATCCAGAAGTATTTGCTTCTTACTATGAGCAGTATGAACGTGGGGGTAACTTTATTCTCTCTCCTCAAAAAACCATTCCTATTACTTTTGCTATTCAAACAGCCTTAGGACAGCTACAGCAGGCAACATTAATGGGTAAGGCAGCACGCCCATACGCTGATTTAAAAGTGCAAGAGCTTTTCTTATTACAATTAGGACAAGCAGAAGCATTGCCTAAGCAGCATACTTATTGTAAAAGCCAAACAGATATAGATAAAATGCATCAAGTGCAACAACTTATCACTGCCAATTTGGAAACAAGCCTTAGCATTACTGATTTGGCACGAGCTGTAGGGGTGAATGAGAAAAAACTATGTTATGGGTTTAAAGAAGTATTTGGTACAACAGTTTTTGGTTATCTGTATGATTATAAGATGCAACTAGCACAAAAACTATTAAAAGAAGGTAACAAAACAGTAACTGAAATAGCCTTAGCCTGTGGTTATGACTATGTATCACATTTTTCAAGTGCTTTTAAGAAGAAATTTGGTATAAGCCCCAAAAAATTAGCCAATGAATAGCTATACTTAATTGCTATTCATTGGCTAATTCATTAATAATAAGTTTATTTTCTGAAAAGGTAATTCATCACTTCACCAGTTTGTAAGTTCAGGAACTCCTGGTTGGTAGTAGGACTATTTAAACCACCAAGCTTAGGTAACCATTTTCCAGTTTTAATATAATCCAAGCAAGCAAGGAGTTCAGGGCATTGGCGTTGCACTTGTTTGAGGTTTAACCCTGTGTAGAGGGCAGTTTTAAGTTGCTTACATTTTACCTGAAAGATAAGTGATAGCAGCCTATCGGCCTCCCACTCCCCACCCATAAAAAGCACACAGCTTATCATACCATTGTATTTGGTAAGAAGGCTTTGTAACAATTCATTAGTAAGCACTTCTCCCTTACTGCCATCCCAAGTATATTCGGAATGGCAACCCTCGCACGCCAACTTACAACCAGTAATAGTAAAACACAAAGATATTTCGTTAGGTACTTCTTGCAATACTATATTATAACTACTATACCGCAGCATTTGCATAATAGCGCTTTTTAGCCTCTACCTGTCGGTCTTTTGAGAAATTAGTAATACGCTTTAAATACCCTATCACACGCGTAGCATAATCTACATTACCCGATCCACATTCAGTACAATGGTTATGAGTATGTTTATTTATATACCCACAGTCATTGCACACAGTTACGCATATATTAAAGCAGAAATAATTACAACCAGTTTGCGCAGCTACATTCAGCAGTTTATAAAAACCCTCTTGCGTAGGATATTCCTCCAAATTACAATGATAAGCCGAGCCCCCATCCAAATACTGTATATAATCATTCCCATGAAGGTAGAACTTATCAATAATATTCAAGCTATCATCTTCTACTATGTAAAAATATGAGTTATAACAATCACGAGGCACCATAAGCCCATCAGCCTTATCCCAAGCAGCATTCTTCACACCCAAATTCTCGGCAGGAACAAACTCCGTATTAAACATAAAGCCATATTTAGCCTTAGCCTCCTTATTCTTATCATATATAAGTTTCAGGTTCTTGTTAATAAACGCCTTATAATTTGCGTTATCCGATATCTCAATCCCCAAAAACTCAGCAGCCTCTACCATCCCATTAATACCTATGGTAAGAAATTGCTTATCCAATGAAATAAACCCAGCATCATACACCGGCAGCATACCAGCATCCTTATAATCTTGCACTATAGCACGGTAAGCCACTTGGTACTTATGAATATTATCCAAAGTACGCTCCAATGATAAGCCCTTTTGGTACAACCTATTCATATTGATAGTAATCACATTAATACTACCTGTCGAAACCCCTCCCGCACCCAATGAGTAACTAAAAGTATTGTCCGAAATCTCATTGCGCAACCTACAACAGCTCGCCAATGAATCCGCATTATCCGATTGGTAAATAAAAAAAGCATTCCCCTCACTCAATTCTTTAGCACAAAACCTACCAAAAGCCTCATCATACACCCTCTTATCCTTAGTAAGCATAGCAGCCGTTACTACCGGAAATGTAAGTATCGCCTTACTACGCTCAATATTAAACCAATGCATAAAAAAACGTTGCAACCTATCCAATGATTCATATTCAGGCCTACTACCATCAGGATATACAAAGGTACCAAACATCGAATCAAAATAAGGACGATCATATAATGATATATTCCAAAAAACAGACTGATATCCACGCGCCGCAGCAGGCTGATTGATAGCATATACCACATGCTGAAGCTCATTCTCAATCACATCACGATGCACATCAAGGTAATCTATACCAAAATCCTTCCGAGCAAAATAATCAAAATACATCAAAAATTCTACCGTAGCCACCGCACCCGCAAACTGTGACGATACCGAAAATAAAAAGTTCACAAACGAACCACAATAACTCGCCAAGTGCCGAGGCGCTTTACTCTCACCACCCAACTTTAACAATCCCTCCAATAACAAAGGATACATCGATACACTTACACAATAAGGCTTCAAGCTCGTCTCATCATGCACATAAATCTCATGCTCCTCAATCTGACGAATATATTCCTCCGCAAGCCCCCTACCAAACAGCTCCTCAATCTTGTGCGAAACAAGCGAGCGGTTCACCTGTATGTTAATATCCTTATTAAGTTCAGCCTCCATAGTAGCAATATTTTTATGAGCTACATTCGCATTAGCATCAAAGAGGGAACCCGTAGCAGCATTGTGTGAAGTAAGGTAATTTTCAATAAAATTACGCTTCGTAGTAAGTTGTTTTTCAGTAAGTTTTGTGAATTTACTCATAATTATTTGTGTTATTTTATCGCCGCAAAGTTAGCCAATATAACCATAGCTTCTACAGAAAAATAAAATAGTTATAAACACATTTATCAACAGTTAGCCCTATTCACCAATAGTTCAATAAGTTAAAACCAACACAACCCCCACCCCCCAATATACACCCTCATACACCCCTCCTAACACGCACCCCCCAACCACCTCCTCACACCCCCCAACCCTGAACGAACGAATAACGAAGGATAAACGAACTATAAACGAAGGATACTCTCCACCTCCCCCAAAATATCCCACCACAAAACCACCCCAAATCATAAGTACACAAAAAGCATAAAAAAAACTGTTTTCTCAACACCTACCGATGTATCGAAAACAGTATATCTTTCCCTTCTTCACTCAAAATAAAAGAATTCTACACAACTAAATTTATATTTTTTCCAAAAAAACAATTAAAAAATTTGTCATCTTCAAAAAAAGTTGTACCTTTGCGCCGCTCATCGTACCATAAGGACGAAGGAGTTTCGGGGCTCGGTAAACCAAGAAGTTTATCGAGCCCTGCGGTTTTTAGTAAACGTCAGCTAATTTGTATTTGAGTTTCTTATTGATACTTTTCTCTCCATAATCTTTGTTGAGATAATAAGCGGTTAATAAGTAGTAATCACGCTGATTTCTTTGTGGTTCAAGTACTATCACATATTTTTGCTCTTTGTCATAAAGATAAGTTCGAGTAATGTTTTGTCGTTTTTTCTGATCACGCTCCTCTACCGAAAAAACCTCTACATTTTCTTTTTTCCGTTCTTCTAAAAAGTATCTTATCCAATGTAATCGTTGGGAACGGTCTTTTTCAAAAACTCTCTTAGGATGTGTATAACCTTCTTCAGTTTCTGTAGTTAAGTGAGTGAAGAGCAATTGCATATTTGGTTCCTCTCCCTTTATAGGATATATTTTTTTATTTCTGAAATTCAAGTTAGGATTTTCTTCTATATCTCTTTTGAAAATCATTTTTAAAGACTCTGTTCTGTCTTTTTCTGATAACGAAAGAATATCTAATAACTCTGGGTATTTCTTAGTTTGGTTAAGTGGCATTATTTTAAGTCTATAAAAAAAAGGTTAAACTTTTGTTCGCTTCTCGGACTAGATTGGTTGAGTGCTTGTCCTGCGTGTTGTGCTATTCTATCTACAATTTTGTTTTTAGCTATTACTTTGTTTTCTTTTCTCAAATAGTAAGACAACGCCCCTGTGATAATATCAGTAAGTTGCATTAATTCACTTTCATGTGAACGTATATTTTGAAGGTTACGAACAGATACAAAATTATTATTTAAATAGTTTTTCAGTCCATTTACTTTCTCTGCACTTCGTGTATCCTTTATATCTAAATAAATATTGTAATTATATTCAGATGATAGTTTTTTCTGAATTAATTGATAGTACATTTTATAGTAAAAATCATCATGTGTCTGTTGAAATTGTTGATGTTTTAGCTGATTTTTGTCTATTACAATAGCTCTGTACTGTAAGTCAGTGGCAAAAAAATAATCTATAAGCTCTTTATACAGTTCCATTGCTGATTTTGAAAGGTGATTCCATTTCAATTCATAAGGAATACAATACTCTTTTTTTAGTTGTTTAATTTTCTCTGTATGTAGTTTTACTTGGTTGTAAGCACTACTTACATAACCAATAAGCATATATGGAAAATTATCATTTTCTAAATGGCAACTTTCATCACAATAGAAATTAAATGTCTTCATTAAAAATCTTTTTTTTCAGTGCAAAGTTAGCCAATATAACCATAGCTTCTACAGAAAAATAAAATAGTTATAAACACATTTATCAACAGTTAGCCCTATTCACCAATAGTTCAATAAGTTAAAACCAACACAACCCCCACCCCCCAATATACACCCTCACACACCCCTCCCACCACGCACCCCCCAACCACCTCCTCACACCCCCCAACCCTTAACGAACAATGAACGAACAATGAACGAACGAATAACGAAGGATAAACGAACTATAAACGAAGGATACTCCCCACCTCCCCCAAAATATCCCATCACAAAACCACCCCAAATCATAAGTACACAAAAAGCATAAAAAAAACTGTTTTCTCAACACCTACCGATGTATCGAAAACAGTATATATTTCAATTCCTAAAAAAACAAACAATAGTAAAAAGATAAATCTTTTCATAATGTTAGTTCTTTAATTATATTTTCCCAGAAGAATATATTTTCATACCCAACAGCCTATATCATAGCTTTTAAAAATCAGTAACTAAAAGCTCTATTAAAAGTTTTAGCCAAAAAGAAGAATCAATTATTAGAAGAAACCCAAAACAAATAAAGAATCTATAAAATCCTAATTACCAGTACGTAATAACCAAAGCATACCCCCTAATACACAGTAACTATAAAAAAAGTTCTTGAAAAACTTGCTATCTAACAAATTTGTTGTACCTTTGCACCGGCAAGTCCTACACGACCAGCTCCTGAAAAATCCTCCAGGGTGGGAACACAGCAAAGGTATTCGGTTGTAGCGGTGCGATGTAGGTCGCTTGCCACTTTTTTTTGCCCATACCTCATCTACCCATACTGCATACTTCGGTAGTACCAATAATTCCATTACCATTTTAACTCATTCCCCGCTGTCTGGCTATTTGTTCATAGGCTTGTTGCACTTGCTTAAACTTCTCTTCAGCGCCTTTTTTAATAGCCTCATCTTCCGTTATCACCTTATCAGGGTGATATTTTTTTGCCATAGCCCTATACGCCTGTTTTACTTCGGCATCAGTAGCCTCGGGGCGTATGCCCAGTATAGCATAAGCATCAGGGCTTGATTGAGTGTTATAACTACCACTACTACTTCTTCCTTGAGTGGTGAACATTGCCTTAATACTTATATAATCTTCTTTTTCTATTTGCAGATAAAAGGCAATTTGCTCTATTTGTTCCACTTCGTCGGCACTTACAAACCCATCCGACTGGGCTATACCGAATAAGAAATACAGTATTTGCAAGCGTGTTTCATAATTGGTACGCATACGCACATAGCCAGCCACGCGCTGTGCCGATATTTCTCTCCCCTTTAGCTGATTAAAGGTACGAAATACAGCATTTGCTCTTTCCTTTCCATACTGTCGAACAAATTGATTACGTACGAAGTCTAATTCATCTTGGGTAACGCGCCCATTAGCTCTGATAACAAGTGTGCAGAGTGAGAGCAAGTTTAGTTCAAAACTTGCAGGTGATATATCGTTATCTTGATAGTCATAAGGGTTATTAAAATTCCTGAAATTTCTTGCTTGCCCGCTATGGTTACCTGTTATTTTCCTAAACAGCATAAAAAGCAAGTAGAAAATGATAATAAGAGTCCAATTCATAGTGCTAATATGTACTTAAAACAAACTTTGCCAAAGCGTTAAAAACTTTGGCAAAGTAATAAAAGGTTCTATTTATTCAAAAATAATCAATTGTAATATTTTATAGTTTGTACCAATATGGCAGAAGGGGTGCCATTAATGGTTATTTTTTTCTTTATCCAGTTTTTCTTCTTATCGTAGGTATACTCGTAAGTTTCTGTTTTGGTAGTCTTACCGTCTTTGTCAAGGTATGATACTTTTACTTCGTTATTATTTTTGTCAAAAACTGAAAGTACGCGCTGTTGTAGGGTGTTATCACCTGCGTATACGCTTTTTTCGGTAACATTACCATTTGCATCATAGGTATATACTATTTTTTTGGTTACCTTATCTTTGTCATAACGTGTTTCCTCCGATACTTTATTGTTAGAACCATAAGTGTAGGTGGTTTTGTCGTCACATATTCCTGCTACACATTCTTGGCGTTCAATAAGGCGGTCGTTACTATCATAGGCGTTAAGGCGTGTCATAAATGAATTGCCATCGGGGGTTTCCAAGTCGTGCTTGGTAAGGTTACCGCGCTCATCGTACTCATATACGTTTTTGGATAGTAGGGTATTGGAATCGTCACGAGAGGCGGACTCTATTATTAGTCCTTTTTCATCATACACATCGATAAAGTTAATGGTAGCGCCTTGTCTTTTAGAACTCATCTTGATGGTTTTACCTTTTTTATCGTACTCGGTAAGCATTTCGGTGTTCATAGGTATTTCCTGTCCGCTTTCGTTGATAGTGAACCCTGCTTGTACAATACTTTTAACTTTGCCTTGTAGGTTGGCGCGTTCCCATCCGTTTTTCTTATTGTTTTGGGCAAAGCTGATGGTGGTGGCTAATAGAGTTAAAGCTACAATTTTTTTCATAATATTCTAATTTACTAATTAAACATTTAGGCTGCAAATATACGAATAAATTATCAATTTCCAATTTGCAAGAGAGAAAGTAACTAAAATCGTGCCAAAGTTTGGGATAGGTAAAAGGTAAGAATGGTATTAGTGGGGTAGGGGAGGTAACAGGGGTGTGAAGGGGGTAGAGGTAGGGTAGTTGTTAATGGATTTACTGGCTAAGGGTGAATGACTTAGGATTGAGGTGTAATTTGCTAATTGATAATTAATTTGTATTTTTGCAGCGTATTAATAACGAAGAGGAAGAAAATTTGTATTTCTTGTATCTTTAATCTTACTTAAATTGAAATGAAAATAGCTATCGGGAATGACCACGCAGGTGTGGATTACAAGAATGCGATTATTAATGCCTTACAAGCTGAGGGCATAGAGGTACTGAACTGTGGTACTAATACCAATGACAGTGTAGATTACCCTGATTTTGGGCACGCTGTAGCAAAGGCTCTGGAAAAGGGTGAGGCAGAGCTGGGTATTGTGATTTGTGGTAGTGGTAATGGTATTGCAATGACTGTGAACAAACACCCACAAGCGCGCTGTGCGGTATGCTGGACTAAAGAACTTGCTGCCTTGGCTAGGGCTCATAACAATGCTAATGTGATTAGTATACCGGCACGATTCACGGCTATAGAACAGGCTGTGGAGATTGTGCGTACCTTCTTGGCTACAGATTTTGAAGGAGGGCGCCACGAAAGGCGGGTACAGAAAATATAAAGTGAATGTACTACCTTGATGTACATTCGCATAATGGGCACTCCACCGCCGATACGCTGGTTATACGTAACCAATATCCTATAACGGCTGATACTTCTGAGCCTTTTTCGGTAGGGATTCACCCTTGGTATACGGATAATTGGGAAGCCCAGTGGGAGGCGTTATTGCCTATAGCTATGCACCCTAACTGCTGGGCTATAGGTGAGTGTGGCTTGGATAAAAATATGGCTACCCCACTGGCTTTGCAGCAAGAAATCTTCTTGAAACACGTACAGCTATCGGAAGAGTTGGGGCTTCCGCTTATCATACATTGTGTGAAGGCTTATGCTGAAATTATTGCCTTAAAGAAAAAGACTCACCCACAGCAGCTGTGGGTATTACACGGTTTTAGGAAGAATAAGGAAGTGGCACAGAGCCTTATAGCGCAGGGTATAGCGCTATCGTTTGGGGCGGCTTTGGGATATGATAAGAGGCTGCAGGAGGTTTTTGAGTGGGTGCCTGAAGAGTATAGGTTTTTGGAGAGTGATGACACTGACATAAGGGTAAGTGAAGTAAAAGTAAAAATTGCGTGATTTATCGAGAATCACGCAATTTTTGTTTTTAATAGACTGAAAAACAAAGGGGATTTTATATAACTTTGTTTTTTCTTATTTACTGAAATGGCTTCTAAGAAACCTAAATCGACTAGTTGTTTTAGATCGGTACGGGCTGTGTAGTTGGAAACAAGAAAGCGATTTTCTATTTCTTTGATAGAGAGTATGCGCTCGGGATCGTCGTAAATTATTTTGATGATTTGTGCCATACGCTCATTTACTCCTGGTATTTTCATAAACTGAGAGGCTTGGAATATTTCTTTTTGTTTTCGGTTGATATAGTCTTTTAAGGCATCGAAGGCTTTTTCCATTGCTTTGAGCTGATAGGTGATAAAGTAGCTGAGGTCATTATCATCGGCTTCGGTGTAAAGGAAGGCTTTTTCATATTGGCTTTTAGTTTCTTTTATAATGCGTGAAATGGAAAGGTACTCGGTAAGCCAATAGCCTGATTTGAGCATATACCAATAAAAAACGGCTCGTGCTGTGCGCCCATTGCCATCGGTAAAAGGGTGTATGTAGCCTATCATAAAATGTAGGATACAGGCTTTTATGATGGGGTGAATGAAGTTATGTGTATTGGTGTTAAAAAAGGTACATAAGTGACTGATAAGCTGAGGTATTTGGGAAGCATCGGGAGGGGTATGTACTACTTCACTGCTGCTATAATCGACTACGTAGATATCGTTATGAGTTCTGAAAGTGCCTTCTTCTTGAGGTGAATCGAGGGTGTTGTGGCTGATGAGTTGGTGTAAGTGAAGGAGGCTTTCGGGGGTGAGAGGGTTGTTTTTGTGTTGTACTATATATTGCATAGTATTGAAGTTATTGACAATCATTACCTCTGACTTTGTTTTGGGTTTTATCCCTTTTTGGATCATTTCCTTAGCTTTTTTTCGGGTAGTATTGGCTCCTTCAATTTGGCTGCTTGCTATGGATTCTTCCATAATGGAACTCATCATAAATTTGTGGGTATCTGTTTTGGCAATGCCCATATTACTGGTGAGGGTGCCGCCTATATGCATATCGAAAAGGTGTAGGGATTGCTGTATATAGTCGGTAAGGACGTAGGTAAACTGATATTTGCCAAACTTTATAGTTCGCTGGTTAAGGGCGCGATATAGCTTTACGGCTTGCCATAGTTCTGCGGGGGGGTTATCTTTAGTTTTGTATTTTAGCTGAGACCAATATAGGTAATCGTTTTGTATTTTTTGTAAGTAACCTTTTGATAATAAATCATCTATAAGGCTGATGCTACTTGTTTTGGGTGAGAAAGGGGGAGGAGTTTCAATCATTGTTATTATTGTTTTAGGCTGCAAATATAGTAAAAATTGCGTGATTTATCGAGAATCACGCAATTTTTGTTTTTTAGGGGTGGGGGAGTAGGGTGGGGGAGGGTAGGGGTGAGGGCTGGTGGGAGTATGTGAAAATGAGGTGAATAGTTGTGAGGTAGAAAATATTTTGTAATTTTGCGGCGTGAAATTAATTGTAGGTGCTTTGGCAGGTGTTACTGTTATTGGCACAATAATATATAAGCCCCCTTATTGACAAGGAGGCTTTTTTTTGAGATTATGAATGAGAATAATTGGTTAGAAAGAACTGAACTTTTGGTAAAGGCTGAGGGTATTGATGTGCTGCAAAGGGCGCATATTCTTATTGTAGGCTTGGGTGGCGTGGGCTCGTACGCTGCTGAATTTGTGGCACGTGCGGGTGTGGGTGCTATGACGATTGTGGATGCTGATACGGTATCGGTGACTAATATTAACCGGCAGTTACCGGCATTGCGCTCTACCGTGGGGCGGGCGAAGGCTGAGGTGATGGCGGAGAGGCTGATGGATATTAATCCGGAATTGAGGCTTACTGTGCTGAATGAGTTTTTGAGTCCGGAGAGGGCTTATGATATTGTGACGCCTGAATTTGACTATGTGATAGATTGTATTGATAGTATTACTCCGAAGCTGAATCTTATTTTGGCGGCTAAGCGCAAGAAGGTGAAGCTGGTGAGCAGTATGGGTGCTGGTGGTGCTACGGATGTATCGCAGATAAAGGTGGCGGACTTGATGAAGACGTATAACTGTCCGCTAGCTAAGTTTATGAGGAAGCGGCTTAAGAATGAGCGTATTGATTCGGGGATTAAGGCTGTATTTTCGGCAGAGATAGTATCAAAAGAGACGATGCAGCGCACTGAGGGGTTGGATTATAAGAAGTCGTATTATGGTACTATAAGTTTTATGCCGGCGGCCTTTGGGTTGCACGCGGCGGCTACGGCTGTGAATTACCTTTTGAAGCGGGATAAGAGGTGAGAATTAGGTAAGAGGTAAGAGATAAGAGATAGGAGAGGCTGTTTTTGAGACATCGGGAGGATGTTGAGAAAACGGCTTTTTTATTTTTAGTGGGGTGTGAGGGTTGGGCAACTATCCTTCGTTTATAGTTCGTTTATCCTTCGTTATTCGTTCGTTTAAAGTAGGGAAGAGGTAAGAGATAAGAGGTAAGAGGGTGGGGTTTTGTTTGTTTTTGGTTGGGGGGTGAATGAGGGTGGGCGGAATGGAGGGTGGTTGTTTTTATTTTGTTAATTAAAAACTTGTGCATTTGAAAAAATGTTGTACCTTTGTGCCTAATATTACATAGTGCCAAGAGGGAGTTATGGAAGGGAAACTGTAACAGAGGATGAACTAGGACTGTAGATAAAGAATTTTACGGCTTAGGGGGCTTTTGTGATGTGAATTAGTAATGGTAAAGAGATAGCAAATAGTATTTGCCGTAGATATTAATACCTAAAAAACTAAAAATAAAGTAAGAAATGAAGCAAATTTTATTTTCGGCAACGTTATTGGCGCTTGTAGCTTGTAACCAGACTGCAAAAAATGATGGAACCCGTATGGACTACCCTGAAACGAAAAAAGGAGATGTAGTGGATACTTATTTTGGTACCCAAGTGCCTGACCCTTATAGATGGCTGGAGGATGACCGCTCGGCAGAGACGGCTGCTTGGGTGAAGACTCAGAATGAATTTACTGGTAAGTATTTGCAACAGATACCTTATAGAGAAGGTATTAAGAAGGAGCTTGAGGAGCTTTGGAACTATGAGAGGGTAGGATTGCCTTTTACGGAGGGGAATTACATCTATTATTATAGAAATAGTGGGCTTAAGAACCAGTCGGTAGTATTTAGAAAGGATAAGGATGGCAAGGAAGAGGTGTTTTTGGATCCTAATACTTTTTCGGCTGATGGTACTACTTCATTAAGTACGTTGGAATTTAGTGAGGATGGCTCGTTGGTGGCTTACCTTATATCGGAAGGGGGTAGTGACTGGCGCAAGGGTATTGTGCTGAATGCTGAAACTAAGGAGCGCATAGGAGATACGTTGGTAGATATAAAATTTAGTGGTGTGGCGTGGAAAGGTAATGAAGGCTTTTTCTACTCTAGCTATGATAAGCCGAAAGGCAGTGAACTATCGGCTAAGACGGATAGACATAAATTATACTATCACAAGTTGGGCAAGCCACAGAAAGAAGATGAGCTTATATTTGGAGGGAAGGAAGATGAGAAGTACCGATATGTATCGGGGGTAGTATCAAGTGATGGGCGATATTTATTTATATCGATGGCTCAAGCTACTTCGGGCAATAAGTTGGTTGTAAAAGATTTAAACAATGCTACAGCGCCTTTGGTAGTAATTAGCAACTCATTAGAAACGGATACTGACTTTGTGGATATGCAAGGTAGTACGATTTATTTGCAAACAAATCTTAATGCTCCTAACAAGCGATTGGTAAAGGTGGATATAGCTAAACCGCAATCGGAAAATTGGGTGGATGTGATACCAGAGACGGAGAATGTACTTAGCATTTCATTGGCAGGAGGGTATATTTTTGCTCAATATATGGTGGATGCGGTATCGGAAGTGAAACAGTATGACTATAATGGTAAGTTTATAAGACAGGTAGAGTTTCCTAATGTAGGAACAGCTAGTGGTTTTAGTGCTAAAAAGAATGAAACACGCACCTATTATAGTTTCACTAACTATGCTACTCCAACTACTTTGTATGAAATGGACTTGGTTACGGGTAAGACTAAATACTATTGGAGACCTTTTTTAATGTTCAATAGTGTGGATTACGAATCAAAACAAGTGTTCTACAATAGTAAAGATGGCACTCGGATACCTATGATTATTACCTATAAGAAGGGACTAAAACTGGATGGTAATAATCCTACTTTATTATATGGTTATGGAGGATTTAATGTGAGCTTGCAACCACGTTTTAGTGTGCCAGTGGCTGTTTGGATTAAACAGGGAGGTGTGTATGCAGTACCCAACTTACGTGGAGGTGGAGAGTACGGTAAGAAATGGCACGATGCAGGTACTAAGATGCAAAAACAAAATGTGTTTGACGATTTTATAGCTGCTGCTGAGTACTTGATTAAAGAGAAATATACATCGCCTAATTACTTAGCAATTAAAGGGGGTTCCAACGGCGGATTACTAGTAGGAGCAACGATGTTACAGCGTCCGGACTTATTTAAAGTGGCTATTCCTGAGGTAGGAGTATTGGATATGTTGCGTTATCATACCTTTACTGCAGGTGCTGGCTGGGCATACGATTACGGAACAGCAGCAGATAGCAAAGAGATGTTTGAATATTTAAAAAATTACTCACCATTACACAATGTGAAACAAGGGGTGAATTATCCTGCTACGCTTGTTACTACGGGGGATCATGATGATAGGGTAGTGCCAGCGCATAGCTTTAAGTTTGCGGCAGAGCTACAAGCGAAGCAAACGGGAGACAATCCTGTATTGATTAGGATAGAGACTAATGCGGGGCATGGAGCAGGAACACCAGTGAGCAAAGTGATAGAATTAAATGCGGATATACAGGCATTTATTTTGTGGAATATGGGAATTAGAAAATAAGATGAAGTTTAAACTTTTTTTACATTTGGCTGTTACAAAAGACTTTAAATGTAAAGAATTTGTTAAATTTTTCATTTGAGCAAAAATTATATTGAATAAATTTTGTGGGTGTGAAATAAAATGCGTACGTTTGCGCCCTAAATTAATATGTGAATTTAAACAATGTTTATGGCAAGAAGAATATTTGTAGTGCTACTGCTATTGTTAGTAGTAATTGCGTGTAAGCGCGGCGGTGGCGATAACAAAGGAGAGCTTGTAGGTGTAGGTGGTAAAAGTTGGAAACAACCTACCCCTTATGGTATGACACTTATTCCGAGTGGTTCGTTCATTATGGGTAGTTCCGATGATGATAAAACTGCGAGTTTGAACGCTAACGTCAAAACAGTGAGTGTCGGCTCGTTCTATATGGACGAAACAGAAATCACTAATAGTGAATACCGACAGTTTGTGAACTGGGTGCGTGATTCTATCATTCGCACGCAGTTGGCAGATATGGCTGAGCAGACAGGTCAGACCTCGGGAGGAGGAGGCATAGGAGATTATGCTTACCTTGACTCTAATACCGAGAAGATGAATGCTTGGCAGCAATATTTGCAAAATACCTACGGTGATGAGAAAGCCCGCAAACTTAACAAGAAGAAAGCGCTTATTTGGGATACAAATAAATTCCCAGATGAGTACTATTCTGAAGTAATGGACAAGATGTATTTACCAGAAGAGGAAGCTTATAATGGTAAACGCATTATGGACGTTCAGAAATTTGAGTTCAAGTACCAATGGCTTGATATGGATAAAGCTGCGCGTAAGCGTGGTAACCGTAAGGACTTCATAAAAGAGGAGATTGTGAAAGTGTATCCAGATACTACTGTATGGATACGTGACTTTAACTATTCATATAATGAGCCAATGCACAATGATTATTTCTGGCATGAGGCCTACGGGGATTATCCTGTAGTAGGTGTGAGCTGGATACAAGCTAAGGCTTTTTGTGAATGGCGTACTCTTAATAAAAATGCTTACCAAAAATCAAAAGGAGATTATACTGTAAACGCATTCCGTTTGCCAATTGAGTCGGAATGGGAATATGCTGCAAGAGGTGGTCTGCCAGGAGGTACTTATCCTTGGGGTGGTCCTTATACCTATGATGATAAGGCTTGTTTCCTTGCGAACTTTAAGCCATTGCGTGGTGACTATGCTTCGGATAATGCTTTGTACACTGTTGAGGCTAAATCATACGAGCCTAATGGATACAACTTATATAATATGGCTGGTAACGTATCAGAGTGGACAAACACTTCATACGATCCTAACTCATACGAATATATGTCGACAATGAATCCTAACGTATTGGATGACAGTAATCGTAGAAAGGTAATACGTGGAGGATCATGGAAAGACGTAGCCTTTATGTTGCAAGTAAATACCCGTGATTATGAGTATCAAGATTCGGCTCGTAGTTACATAGGATTCCGTACAGTACAAGACTATATGGGTATTAGTGACAAGCAACAGTCTAAATCAGCACGTGGATATAGATAATATTTTTAAAATAACCAAAATCAACAATTTTCAACAACATTTTTAATAAAACAACATTATGGCAGGAAGTAGAGCAACAAAGAGAATTTTTAACTATGCTTATGGTATTGGTGCATCCATTGTAATTGTGGGAGCCTTAGCTAAAATTTTGCACATGGATATCTTAGGTGTAAGTGGTAGTTTATTATTGGCGATAGGTATGGGTACTGAGGCTATCATCTTCTTTATGTCGGCATTTGAGCCTATTGACGAAGATTTGGATTGGTCATTAGTATATCCTGAACTAAAAGGAGGAGCTCCTATAGAGCGCCAAGGAGTAATGGCTCAGCAAGTATTAGCTGAAGACAAAGCTCTTAAAGAATCACTTTCAGAAAAATTGGACGGTATATTAGCCGAAGCTAAAATCGATGCTAACTTAATGCGTAGCTTGGGTAAATCAATAGAAAACTTTGCTGAAGCAAGTAAAGAGATAGCACCTGTTACTAGCACAATGGTAGCTACACACAAATATGGTGAGGAGTTATCAGAAGCTGCTTCAAACTTAGAATCACTTAATAGCCTTTACAAATTACAATTAGAAAGAACTGAACGCCAAGTATCTGCTCAAGCAGGAATTGCTGATAACCTTGATTCACTAAACCAACAGATGCTTTCTTTCAAAGATAATTTAAAATCTTTGAACACTATCTATGGAGGAATGCTATCTGCAATGGGTGGCGCACGTTAAAAGTAATTCTATTTATTAACATTAAAATTTAATTAGCTTATGGCAGGTGGAAAGGCAAGTCCTAGACAGAAGATGATTAACCTGATGTACCTTGTATTCCTCGCGATGATTGCGTTGAATATGGGTAAGCAAGTACTTGATGCTTTCGGGTTAGTCAATATAAAATTTGAATCGGCAAATACAAGAGCAACTAATCAAATTAGCTCTGCTTTTGAAGATTTGCAAACAAAAGCAAGTGAACGCCCTGCTCAGTTTGCCGCAATATTAGAACAAGCAAAACAAATTAAAGCGATTTCGTCAGATTTGTATAACTATATTGGAGAATTTAAAACTGGGGTAGAGAATGCTATTGGTCAGAAAGATGTACCTGTAGATCAAAAAGATTATCAGGCTATGGATAAATCTGACTATACTGACCACTTATTCTTTTCTGAAGGAGCAACTAAAGGTAAAGAATTTGTGGATAAGATTAACTCTTATCGTGAAGAAGTACTAAAAATATTAGGTGATAATAAAGCTTATGCTAATATAGTAGCTAAAGTAAAAGAAAACTTTAACACTGATGATAGAAAAGATAAAGATGGCAATAAAGTAAAGTGGCTTTCTTTTAACTTTGAAGGATTCCCTTATATTGCTACTTTAGCAAAATTTTCAATGATGCAGTCAGACATCTTATCAATACAGCAAGATTTCTTTTCTGAGGCATTGGCAGGTAGTTTAAAATCACAAGTATCAATGACTAACTATACTACTTTGCTTGAACAAGGTAAAGGAGCCTACTATCAAGGAGAGAAATTTGATGGTTCAATTGTACTGGGTCGTAAAGATCCTACCACACGTCCAAACCAAGTAGATATTGCTTTAGACGGTAGAAAACTATCAGCTAATGAATATTCTATTGAAGATGGACGAGTAAAACTTAATATTAGTGCTGGTAATACAGGAGATCATAAAATTACAGGTAATCTATTCTTTGATCAAGATGGTGAGCGTATTGCAGTGCCTGTAGCACAATCTTTCTCAACAATTCCTAAACCTAATTCAGCAGTAATTTCAGCTGATAAGATGAACGTAGTTTACCGTGGTGTTGATAACCCTATCACTATTTCAATGCCTGGTGTACCTGATAACAAAATTATGGCTTCAGGACAAGGTCTTTCAAAAGCATCAGGTACTGGTGCTTGGGTAATGCGTCCAGGACAAGGTAAGGATGTTACTATTACGGTAACTGGTGAGTTGCAAGGTCAGCGCTTTAGCTCTTCTAAGTTATTCCGTATTAAGAGTATTCCTCGTGCTTCAACTAGTATAGCTGGACAAATATCTGAAGCAAAATTACCTAAGGCTAACTTAGCAGTGCTTCCTATTAATGCGGTGTTAGAAGACTTTGATTTCGACTTGCATCTACAAGTTAATGAGTTTAAAGTATTCATACCTGGACAACCTAGTGTGGCTATAAAAGGTAACCGTTTTAATGAGCAAGCTAAAACAGCTATTAGCCGTGCTAAAAGAGGTGATAAAATACAAATATTTGATGTTAAAGCAAGTATTGTGGGTAACTCAACTCTTAAATTACCTCCTGTATCACCTATCATCGTAGAAATAACAAACTAACAGAATATGTCATATATGAAGAATATAATAGTACTATTAATCCTACTCTTTACCTTTCAGTTGTCTTCAGCACAGGTAAATATCCTAAATGCTAAGGTAGCAACTGATATAGGGGTTAAAACAGCAGCACAAATAGAAGCTGATAATGATAAACCCCTACCTTATGGGTATGTAGATGACCGAGATATCCTTTGGTCTGTAGAAGTATGGGAGGTAATAGACCTTAATGAACGCGTTAACTTTCCTCTGTTATTCCCTACAGATACTTTGGAAGTAGATGCTTATCGTCGTTCATTATATGATGTACTATTAAAGAATATCAAAAATGGTAAAATTAAAGATCTTTATGTAGATTCTTATTTTACTCAAACTAAAACAGCCGAATCATTGGAAGCTTCAATGTCAAAAGTTGATACCTTAGATGTAGGTTACGAGCAACTCAATGCTGGAGAAGATCTTTCTCCAGAATATATCACGCGCCGTAACTTAGAAGCTGGTGATATAGCTCAGTATCACATTCGTGGTATTTGGTATTTTGACAAACGTCAAGGTGAATTAAAATATCGTTTGCTTGCTTTAGCTCCTGTAGCTCCAGATGTGAACTTTATTGATTCTGATGACTCAACAATGTCAGCTTTAGTTCCTTTGTTTTGGATATTCTACCCTCAAGTACGAGATATATTGCATGAAGCTAAAACTTTCAACAGAAAGAATGACTCACGCCCTATGTCATTTGACCACTTGCTAAACGCTCGTATGTTTAGTTCAGTAATCTATCAAGAGGCTAACGTCTATGGCGATAGAAAAATTAAAGATTACTTACCTAATAATGCTCTTTTGCAGCTCTTAGAAGCTGATAAAATTAAAGAAAAAATACGTGATAGAGAGCAAGATATGTGGGCAAATTAATAAATTTAAATTCACAAATTATAAAAACTGTTTTGAAAAAGTGTCTTTCAGATGCTTTTTTAAAACAGTTTTTTTACGCTAATAATATACTTTAAAATTAAATACCAATAACAATGAACATTAAAAATGCACAATTAGAAGTTGATAACTGGATTAAAGAACACGGAGTACGCTATTTTAATGAGCTCACCAATATGGCTCAACTTACCGAAGAAGTAGGCGAAGTAGCACGTATCATCGCACGCCGTTATGGAGAGCAATCAGAGAAAGAAAGCGATAAAAATAAAGACTTAGGTGAAGAACTTGCCGATGTAGTTTTTGTAGTACTCTGTTTAGCTAACCAAACAGGCATTAATCTCCAAGAAGCTTTTGATAAAAAAATGCTCAAGAAAACCCAACGAGACCATAACCGCCATCATAATAACGACAAACTTAAATAAAAAAATCAGGGCACTATGCCCTGATTTTTTTATCTATTAGAAGTTCCTATTCATTATCATCATAATCTTCCTCCTCATCAAAATCCTCTTCTACATCTTCAGCTATTGATGCTTTTTTGTCTTTAACAGTAGCCTTTTTCTTACCTTTTTTCTTAGATGATAATTCATTATGTTTCAACCATTCTCTCACTTGTGCTTCAAGCTCCTCAGTTAGTTCAGGGTTGTCTTTTAGCATTGCCAGTACAGCATCACGTCCCTGTCCTAATCTGGTCTCCTTATAGCTAAACCAAGCACCACTTTTGGTTATAATATCCGATTCTACCCCAATATCCAATATTTCCCCTATTTTTGAAATACCTTTACCAAAAATAATATCAAACTCGGTCGATTTAAAAGGTGAAGCCACCTTGTTTTTCACAACTTTCACCTTCGTACGGTTACCCACTATTTCACCAGCACCATCTTTAATAGCAGCACTACCTTGCGGACCGCCCGCTTTGCGAATATCCAAGCGTATAGACGAGTAAAACTTCAAAGCATTACCACCAGTAGTAGTTTCAGGGTTACCAAATGTCACCCCTATTTTATCACGTAACTGGTTGATAAATATCACAATACAGTTAGCTTTACTGATACTTCCCGTAATCTTACGTAACGCTTGCGACATCAATCGTGCATGAAGCCCCATCTTTGAGTCACCCATATCCCCATCAATTTCTCCCTTAGGGGTAAGAGCCGCAACAGAGTCAATAACCACTATATCCACAGCGTTAGACCTAATTAAAGCATCAGCAATCTCAAGCGCTTGTTCACCACTATCAGGCTGCGTCACCAATAACTCTTTTACATTCACACCCACACGTTGTGCATATACAGGGTCAAAGGCATGCTCAGCATCAATAAAAGCAGCCGTACCTTTAGCCTTTTGCACCTCAGCAATAGCGTGAAGGGTAAGTGTAGTTTTACCCGATGATTCCGGACCAAAAATTTCAATTACACGCCCCTTAGGATAGCCTCCTACCCCCAAAGCAGCGTCCAAACCTATAGAACCTGTCGAGTATACCTCAACATCCTCCACAGGATTATCGCCAAGCGCACGCACCGTACCCTTGCCGTATGCTTTATCAAGCTTCTCCAAAGTCAGTTTTAAAGCCTGTTTCTTCTGTTCTTCTAAAGAAAGTTCTTTGTCGTTTTTTGCCATTGTCAATGGTTTTAAATTCTTTTTGCAAAAGTACTAATAATTCCCCTAATTCACAAAATATTAATACTTATTTTTGCAATTCCTATTCTTTCCTCCTGAAAAATAAGCTAATACCTACCCCTATCAACAAACATCCAATCCGAAAGAACCAACCATCACCCACCGCCTTCCACCTCTCCCTTAAGATGAACGAACGAATAACGAACGAATAACGAAGGATAAACGAACTATAGTCAGCGAGCTGGCACAGCTGAGTATGTCGCGAAGGATAGTCAGCCAGCTGACACAGCTGAGTATGTCGCGAAGGACACTTGTACAGCAACCATAAAAAAACTGCTTTCTCAACATCCAACCAATGTCTCAAAAACAGCTTAATTCTCTATTTTTTTGCAGAAGAAGATTTTAAATCTCACCCCTCATTCATCATCTATGCTCCAACAGCTTCAATTCCTTCCCATCAAAAACAGCATAAGTAAAATACCGAATCCAGTCACCCGTATTTATATAAGTACTACCCTCCCCAACCTTTATCGTCATAGGCAAATGCCTATGCCCAAACAAAAAGTAGTCATAATGCGTTGTTTCTAGTTTCCGTTTGCAGTACTGCACAAGCCACTCCCTATCTTCCCCCAAAAACTTCACATCCTCATCCCCCGATATAAGCTTGTTTTTCACCGATAAATACTGCGCCAATCGCACCCCAATATCAGGGTGAAGCCACCGGAAAAGCCACTTACAAAAACCATTAGTGAACACCTTTTTCATCCGTTTATACCCCTTATCACCAGGACCCAAACCATCACCATGCCCCACCAAAAAACGCTTTCCACCACACCCAAAGGGTAGGGGAGAGCGGTATACAGGTATGCCAAGTTCAGTTTCAAAATAATCATCCATCCACAAATCGTGGTTTCCCACAAAAAAGAAGATAGGAATCCCACTATCGCGTAATTCAACAAGTTTACCAAGGGTACGCACAAATCCTTTAGGTACTACAGTGCGGTATTCAAACCAAAAGTCAAATAAGTCCCCTAACAAAAAGATAGCCCCCGCATCAGCTTTAATAGTATCCAGCCACTGCACAAAGCGCGCCTCACGAGGCTTACTTTCAGCGGCAGTAGGAGCTCCAAGATGATTATCCGAAGCAAAATATATTTTCTTATCTTGGGCTAAAGATATCTCAAGCATAATTCTTAATTTTAGAACGTGGAAAAAAAACGCCATTTTTTTCCACGTTTAGCTTAATATGGAAAAAAATGGCGTTTTTTTTCTACATTATATTTTCTCTCTTTTTAGTATTTTGATAAAAAACATTCATATAATCAGAAGTAATAAGCCTACTTATTCCTTTTATCTTCCCCCCACAACAGTTTATTGCGAAGGGTTTTCACAAAGCTATCTCCTTTCAGGCATATCATTTTCACCACAAAAGGCGCTTTTCTAATACTGATACTACGCTCATTAGGCATCGTTTTAATATGCGAATCCATTGATAGCAAATACTTCTGTTCCCTCCCCGATACTGTTAGCTTCACCTCCGTATCTTCAGGTATTACCAGTGGTCGTGCGTTAAGGTTATGAGGGGCTATAGGCGTTATAACTAAGTTTTTAGCCGTAGGCACTATCACAGGCCCACCACAGCTCAATGAGTATCCTGTCGAGCCCGTAGGAGTAGCAATAATAAGCCCATCAGCCCAATACGAACTCAAAAACTCACCACCCAATTCAGTATCAATAGTAATCATCGAGGCAGTATTCTTCCGCGTAACACTAATTTCATTCAGCGCAAAATTCACCTCATCAACAGGCTCACCCGTATCACTGTAAACCGCCTCAATAACCGAGCGTTCCACAATCTCGTATTCCCCCGTCCTAAGCTGCCTTACTACCTCAGCCAATCTATCTTTATGTGCAGTAGCCAAAAAACCCAACCTTCCAGCATTGATACCCAAAATAGGAATTTCCAAATCCTGTATATACGTAATCCCTTTCAGTAAGGTACCATCACCTCCTATGGTCAGCACAACCTCCGTATCACTACCTAGTCCATCCGAACTATCATTAATAATCTGCACCACATCTGTAGGTAACAGTAGCTTGTGCAGTTGCGCCATAATTTCTTCACTATCAGCCGAATGCTGACGTATATATATAGCTATCTTCATTGTTTCATCACTTTAAAAAGAGTATGGCTATTAGCTTTACCCAAGTTGTCATAAGTAGCCACCAACTTTAAGCCCGCAGCCTTAATGCAGGCTTCCATATCAGGCGAGTAGTACATCTTGCTATTACCATTAGCCATAGCAGTAAAGTAAACACTTATTAGGTTAAGGCAATAAGCCCCCGTTTCGTGTTCCTGCCTATCCCAATATGCCTCCAGTATATATAGTTCTGTATTTGGGGTCATTGCCGCTGCAGCCCGCTTCAAAATGCTAGTTACTTCATCAGGAGAAAAGCAATCCAAAAACTGACTCATCCATATCACATCAAAACCAGTAGGAAAAGCAACACTATCATCCAATAAGTTAGCCCCATAACCATCAATGCGTTCTGCACCCTCCTTGCCAGCAATATTAGCTCGCATTAGTTCTATTTGTTGGGGCAAATCCATCACAGTCACCTTCACTCCTTTAGCAAAGTTCACACACTTTAAGGCAAACCTACCAGTATTACCTCCCACATCCAAAAATGTCTTCACATCACGCCTAAATATAATCTCCAAAGCATCAGCAAATGATACGTCCGAGTAGTAATGGTCAAACGCAAACCACTTTTCTTGCACCGTCTTAGGTAAAGACGAAAGCCCCTCATATATAGTGCTCCAGTTGCCAAACACCTTCAGACCAGCAGGTTTACCCTCAGCAAGAGCCTCCTCTAAGTGGTTCAGTCCCTCGTAACATACCTCCTGAATAAACTCCATATTCACACGTGTAGCACGATCATTTAGCAAAAACCACCCCGCTTTTGTTTGCACAAACCTGTCTTCCTTCACCATTACCGTCCCCACCGATACCGATGCCTCCAGCAATATCTGTACAGCGTAACGGCTTAAGCCAGTAACCTCAGCCACTTCCTCCATAGTAAGTCCATTAGGAGCGTCTTCCAAAGCCTTCATCACCCCCAGTTTTACCATCAAGCGTGAAATCTGGAAAGCCACAGGGGCAAACGCTATTTCCTGAGCCAAGCGTTGTGCTTCAAAAGCAGTTTTTTTATCAGTAGTATATTTCTTTTTTAAGTCAGAAGTTAAATTCATTTTTCTCTCAGAACACTATTTATTTTAACGTTATCTATATTATTAAATTCATTACCTCCTATATCCTCTATTTTTTGGCAAAGATACAAAACAAATAATAATTAGCAAGTACCACCACACAAAAAAAGCTGCCAAGCACTACGCTCAGCAGCTTTTTTCTTTAAGCACAAAGATTAACTCTAAATATCCAACTCATAATGAGTTTCATTACCAGCACGGTCACTAGCAGTAACTATCACCTTGCCACCTGTCTTATTCGCATTTAGGGCAGTAGTTGTATACTCCCATTTGCCATTGCTAAAGGCAGCAGCCCCTTCCTCTACCAGTGAGCTATTAGCTTTAACAATCTTCACCCTTACGCTCACCACCTTAAAGGTATCAGCCACTTCAGCATAAATCTTCTCTCCCGAAGTCGCACCACTATACCCCGAAGCATTTACCCGATACACCACCGGAGCCTTAAGGTAGTCAGCCATAGCAAGATTATAAGGCGTTACCCCCCTGCGTTTCGCCGCTTCAGCAGCATAACTATCTTTAAGAGTAGGGTTCAGCATAGCATTTTTCGCATACACAGCACCAAGAGCAAACCTATCCAAGTGCGCCTGCTGTTTAGCCGAAATTTTACCACTGCGGTAAGGGTATTTACCCACTATAGTTTTACCATCTTTTTGTCTGAATACAAGTAGCTTAGCCACTTGTCCGCTCAAACTAGCGGTTACAATGTTTCCTTTTACTTCTGCCATTTTTAAATTTAATTTAGAAGGCAAGATCAATAAGCTCAGAGGTAGCGCGCATCACTCATCCCCCATCTCTTACCTAAGTTTCACGCTGCAAAGGTGCGACACTTTCCACAACCCCACAAATAGTTGTCTCACCACGGAACACACCTGTAAACCCACAAACAACCAAACCACTGATAATCAACTTCCAACCCAAAACAACCCAAACCCCACCCTCTTACCTCCTACCTCTTATCTCTTACCTACTTTAAACGAACCTATAACGAAGGATAAACGAACTATAAACGAAGGATAGTACCCCCACCCTCACACACATAATTCCCAATCATTCATACACAATTAAAAAAAATTTCTATCTTTGCCCCACAAACCCTAAAAAACAAACAAAATGAAATCACTCCTTTACCTCCTCCTTTTCACCACCAGCGCCCTTCGCGCCCAAGTAGCCACCATCACCCTACTCGATGCCACCACACACCAGCCCATCCCCAATGCCGAAGCCTATTACCCCACCACCCTTAACGGCACTATCACCAATGCCGAAGGAAAATTACGCATCAACATCGAGAACGATACCCTTACCCTCAGCCACATAGGCTACCAAACCAAAAAAATCTTCACACCACCCCATTTTAACACCACCACCATACACCTCCAGCCCTATGAAATACAACTCGACGAAGTCGTAGTCTATAACTACCCCCTAAAAGAAAAAGTAAAATACGTAATCGATAATTACTTCAAACTATACGACACCCAATCCAAAATCTTAGAAATCACCTACCGCGAAAAATACCTCAAGAACGACACCCTCATACGCCTCTACCAAGTACAGTTAGACTGGTGGAGCAAAAACCACATACTACAATTCAAAAAATCACTCAACGATAACCTACACATACACCTCAAAAACACCGATTATTCCAAAATATCCAACCCCGACGAAGGAGTCAATAGCGCCTTCTTCTACCCAAATTTCATATTGCCATACCTCCACCTCAATTTCTACTTAATAGCACTCAATAACGCCAAAGATATTGAAATCAAAAAAGTAGAAAAAGACCACCAGCACACCATAGTAACCTTTAACGCCCAAGTCTATATCAACAAAAACGAACCCGTCGATTTGCAAAACTCCGTCATCTATTTCGACAAAAACACACAAGCCATCAAGCAAATATCCTTCACCCAAAAACCCACCAATGGCGAAGGCATCTCCCAAAAAAAGAAAATACCCTACAAAACATTTGATAACAAAGGCACTTGGCAAATCACATTCACCCCCTATAAAAACAAACTCCTATTCAGCTCCTATTCAATAAAAGGAAGCATCATATTCCAATACCAAGGCAAAACCGACCAAGCCTATATCGAGCAATCCTTCCTCCGAACAGGAGTAAAAGAAGGCGGTCACATCAAAAAATCCGACCGGATAGACGTCAATAACCCCTTCTTTCAATACATCACACCCCATAAGCCCAACCAAGCAAAATTCATCCTCACCACCGCCGAACAAGATTTCATCAACCAATAAAAAAAGCTGCTAAGCAACACGCTTAGCAGCTTTTTCAGTTAAATGTTTTAACCAGTTTAGAAAAGCAAATTATTGTATGTAACCTTATTTCAACCCTATGGTACTACCCGCCTCCAAATAAAAGGGCATAATGATATAGATAAAGCCCTTTTATTCAGCCTGCGGATAAACTAAATCATTAACGAAAGAACACAAATAATTACCTTCTTTCTTAAAAACCAGCCCCCTAATAAGGCAAGAAACCTTCAGTGTGAAAAATCAATAAAAAGGTACGCGTTTTAAAGCGGGTCACTCACCTACTATAGGGGGCTGAATAAAAATAAAGCTAAGTGAATGAATTGAAAATTTTGCAAAAAAAATGTCTTATTGTGAATTATGAATGTGTATGGACTTGTTTTTTTATTCGCTTTTTAAAAGTCTCTAACTCTTCCTCTTTTATAAGCTCCTGCATATCCCATCTCTTTGATAACTTCCCTAGCCAAACATCAATTGTTTTAGCTTTCTTATAATAATCAGGACATACCTTGCACCAGTGCAAATGAGCTTTTAAGCGTAGTGATTCAGTTGTTGTAAGTTTGCCGCATAGTTGCTTTTCAATAATCAAAGTAGCTTTATCACACGGCATAATGATTAAGTGTATTAGTTTGTGTAAAAGGCGTTTCATTATTTATTGAACCAATTTATATCCAAGTACTCCCTAAGTTGCAGCCGGCCCCGTTGCAACATCTTCCAATAATTAGTCGTAGTAATCCCCAAAACCTGACAAATCTCCCCCGACTTTTTTTCCTCCAAATAATGCATCCGCATTACCAAAGCCCATTTCTCAGGTAAGTTCTCAAAGCTCCTATCCAAAACCTCCCTAAATTCCCTATTATCCAAAAGCGCCTCCAAAGGCATCCCCTCATCAGCCTCCCATTCTTTCAGGTTTTGGTTCTTTTTCCAATTACCATCCTCGTCAAAAAAATCGTCAAAGCTAATATGTTGCACTTTAGTCTTTCGTTTGTAAAAATCAGCCACCTTATGATGCAATATACCCCGCAGCCACGTAAGCACACTGCTTTTATGCTCAAAGCTATCATATTGTGAAAGAGCAGTAAGAAAAACCTCCTGAACTAAGTCCTCAGCATCAGCTCTATCCGTAACCAAATAACAAGCGTGGCTTAGCAAGCTCTCAGCATACATATCTACCCATTCAGCCACTTCACTGCTCGATGATTTCATATAGCATTATTTTTAATAAATAGTATTCCTATTTTATTTTCAATATAGTCGGTAAAAAACCTAAATCCTGACAAAAAAAGCAACATTTTATCACTTAAGATGAAAATAATCACTCATAAAAGTGTTTTAAGTATTATATTTGCAATTTTTAGGTGTAGGTAAAAATTAATTCACAAAATACAAAATAAGTGCCAAAATATCATTTCCACAGCATAAAAAAAGCCGGCCTAAAGCCAGCTTCTTATTATTCACTTTTTATAAATCCTTTTCTCACCTGAATATAAGGTGTTTATACACCCCCCCAGCCAAATTCTGTTCGTGTGTATACACAAATCCCAATCGCGTATATAGCCTCTCAGCAGCAGGGTTATGCACATCTACTAACAAACCTATAGGTTGGGTAGCTATACCTTTAAGGTGTTCTATAAGTGCCGAACCTATACCTCGCCCTTGGGCTTCTTCCCTCACACTAAGGGTATCAATATACAGTTCACCTGCAGCAGTCTCATCTTCTAAGGTAATATCTATACCATAATGTTCTTTAATTAAGAGCAGCACAGGCATACGCAACATATCCAATTCTTTACCATCATAAGCTATCAGTGAGCCTATTACACTACTATTTTCCTCATACACCCAAGCGTTTTGGTATGAGTATTGGTTATTTTCCTGTCCAAACAAACTTTCCAATAGGGCTATTGCCTCTTCCCGATGTTCTTTACCAATCATCTTATAAACAATCTCTTCCATTGCCTGAAACATCAAAGGGGCAACACTAGCAGCATCAGTAGCAGTAGCAGGGCGTATCATATATTAGCTTAAAAATATCAGTTTATGTATTAGTTTTTCTTCCAAACCCTCATTCATCAGGTTTATAATTTTAGTTTTTCCCATACTAAGTTCATTACTTAGCGCAGCCGAAGTAAGCCTTACGTATAAGGTACTACCGTTTAGTTCCACCGAGGCCGTATATTTAGCTATAGCAGCACCCATCAGTTCTTCCCAAAGAGAAGGAACAGCAGCTTTTTGCAAGCCACGTCTAAGGTGGTATTTACTAATAATAAGGGCAATAATATCAGCAATTGAAGCATCATCCCCTATACGGTCACGGTCGTTGTATCTTTTCATAATTATCTAAACCTTATTCCATACAATATCATCTGAAAAATCTGCATATAGGGAGGGGTTATTCTTGATTATCCAATACTTAAACCCTAAAAATTCTTGTTCTATAGAGAGTAATTCTCTTATTACCTCTTTGGTTTCTGGGGTAGGTGCAGAGAGATAATCATATACCGCTTGTTCAAAATTATTCATTTTTGATAGAAACTCCTCAAAAAAGCGTTCTTCTTTTAACTTTCTTATGCCATTTTTCCCATTGAAAATACGATTTAGTAGCACAATCGTTTGTTGTATAGCCTCCGAAGTATCATCAGTAGCAAAATCTGCTTTGTCATAATTAAGGGTTTGCACGATTTTCTCTTCAATAGCTTCTTTAGTAGGGTTTACAATATCATCAAAATTAGCCAACTTTTTTCCATTACAATAGCTACATACAAAGAAAAGGTTTTCCCAATTGTATCTTTCATCAGGGTAGTGCTCTTGGCTGTGCAAATGTTCTACTTGAAAATCAGTAGTCAGTTTGCGCTCACAGATATAGCATTTATCATAATGGTCTTTGGCTAATAAGTCTTTTACATCCTCGCCGTCATATCTCTTTTTAGTAGCCAAAGAGGCAGGAGTGGTGGTAGTTTTCTGCAATTGTATCATAGCGCATTGATTTTTGCAAAATGTTGGTTCTTCAATTGTAAGTACTTCCCTATAATTTTGGGTGAGACTACCTCTGGTATTTTATCAAAATCACAGATAAGGTCTTTTAGTTCAGTCTTTTCAGAAAGAGAAAGTACTTCTTTTTTCAAAAGTTCCTCTAATCTACCCAATTGCATTCCCATATAGCTGGAAGCAGTTTTTACCCCAAAATATCCTTCAGCTAATGATTCGTATGAATACTCGGTTAAATCTTCTATTATTTCTTGGTGTTCTAAGTCGAATGCTACAGCATTGCTCAGTGAGCTTAACACAAAAGGCGAGTGGGTAGTAACGATAAACTGTATATTAGGGAAAATCTCTGTCAGCAGCGGCATAATGACCTTTTGCAATTCTAAGTGCAGGTGGGTTTCAATCTCATCTACTAACACAATACCTTCGCACTCATAAGCCCTTGTAAGTTGGTTTTTATGCTGCATTTTCAGAATAAGGTCTACTACTATATCCAAAACTGCCGCAAAACCATCTGATAACTCCGTAAACTTAAATTCTTTTCCTTTGGTTAATATCTTAAAAGAATAATCTTTATAATTAAAATGTAATTGTAAGTCTTTATCTTGAAAAATCTCACCCAAAAGCCTTTCAAAATTCACAAACCATTCTCTAATTTCGTTAGCATCTTTCTCTAATTTTTCATTTCTTGCCAAAGCCTCTTGTACTTTAAGGTGAGCAAGGAATTTTAAGAATTCTTGAGTAGAGGTTTGCTTTATTCCCCATTTATCTTGAAGTTCAGGTTTAGTAGGGTTTTTAGGTTCTTGGAGGTTTTTTATAGTTCTATGCGCTTCATAAAAAGCAATAATAAAGTTGCCGTCTTGATATTTTCTAATAAGGCTATCAACATCTTTAAAAGCAACTATTACCTCACCAAAAAAGAGCTCATATTGACTTTTCCAATACTCTAAATCTTTTTCTATAGAAAGAATATTCTTAGAATTATCTTTTAGTTGTTTTTCAAAATATTCTATATTTCTCTCAAAGTTTTCAAAATATTTATGTCTATCATTTGCTATTCTTTCAATATGATTAGCAATAGCATTGAGCAGGGAAGTTTTCCCACTACCATTCTTGCCCGTGAGCATCAAATGAGGATAATCTTCCTTTTCCAAACGGATATTTATGTCCCTCAGATGTCGTACTTTATTGATATGTATGTTATTGATATATCTGTTCATACTTTTAAATCTTGTTTATGTGATATTCCCAGTAATTCCTCCACATATTCCCTACTATTCGATAGGCGTGGCACTTTATTCTGTCCTCCCAGTTTATCTTTACCTTTCAGCCAATCGTGAAACAGTCCCACACGTGCAGCATGTACTTTAGGCATATTCAGGGTCATATTATTATAGCGTTTAGCCTCATAGTCCGAGTTCTGTTTTTGCAGTTCAAGGTCTAATATTTCCGTGAATTTCTCCAAGTTATCAGGAGCCCTTTCAAACTCTATCACCCATTCGTGTCCTCCTTTTTCTTTACCTTCCATAAAGATAGGCGCTGCGGTATAGTCCTTAATGCTGCTATTAGTGTATTCACACGCTTTTTGTAGGGCGCGTTCAGCATTTTCTATTATCAGTTCTTCTCCAAAAACGTTGATAAAGTGTTTAGTCCTTCCCGTAATCTTAATTCTATACGGCACAACCGATGTAAACCGCACCGTATCACCTATCAAGTAGCGCCACAATCCAGCATTAGTACTAATAACCATAGCATAGTTCTTGCCAAGTTCCACCTCACTCAGTGGTATAACCTTCTCTTCACCAGTGCCAAAGCTATCCATAGGAATAAACTCATAAAAAATACCATAATCCAGCATCAGCAGCATCTCGTCCGAGTTATTACGATCTTGGATACCAAAAAACCCTTCCGATGCATTATAAGTCTCATAATACCTAAACCCTTCCGATGGAATAATATTCCTATACTGCTCCCTATAAGGTACAAAACTCACCCCTCCGTGAAAGTACACCTCAAGGTTAGGCCAAAGTTCCAGTAAGTGCTTCTTACCAGTACTCTCCAGCAGTCGGTTCAGTAATACCAGCATCCACGAAGGCACTCCCACAATGCTTGTAACATTCTCATTTTTAGCCTCAGCTATAATAGCCTGTAGCTTGCTCTCCCACTCACTCATCTGCGATACTTTATTCCCCGGCGTACAGCTCCACTCCGCCCAAAAAGGCAAGTTCTCTATCAATATAGCCGATAAGTCCCCAAAGTAAGTCCCATTCTGTTCATACAGCTGCTTGCTCCCTCCCAAGCGCAAACTCTTACCCTTAAACAGTTGCGCCCCCTCGTTGTTATTCAAGTACAAGCACAACATATCTTTGCCCGATTTGTAATGGCAAAATTCCAGCGCCTCATTACTTACAGGTATGAATTTGCTCTTCGCATTAGTAGTACCACTACTTTTAGCAAACCATTTAATAGCCGAAGGCCAAAATACATTCCGCTCCCCCTCTCTCGCTCGCTGTATGTAAGGTTCAAAATCCTCGTATGTAACAACCGGCGTATTTCTAGCAAAGTCATTATAATCCTTCACCTCTGCAAAATTATAGAGCCTTCCTATTTCAGTATCTTTAGCCGCTTGGGTAAGTTCTTTCAGCACCCGCTCCTGCACTTGGTGAGGGTCATTCACAAAAGCCTCAATCTGATTGATACGACGTTTCAAAAACCACGATGTGATAGTGTTAAGCATTTTAATGGTAAGTTACAAATTTTTCCAACCGCAAAAGTACAAATAATTTGCCAATTAACAAAATTTACCTCCCCCCACCCTCTTACCTTCCTCCTCCCTCCTCTCCCCTAAATTACGAATAATGCAAAAACCACCTCCTCCCACCCTATCCCCTATCTCCTAACTCCTTTCCCCTAATAATCAGCCCTTTCCGCCCTCCCCCTCTTACCTCTTATCTCTTAGCTTTTACCTACTTTAAACGAACCTATAACGAAGGATAAACGAACTCTAAACGAAGTATAAACCTCACCTCCCTCATTATCAGCCCCTTCATACCCACCCCCTCCCATTGCTAAATCCGCAACCCAATCCCCAAAATCTTACATTTTTCTCATCCTTTTCTCGTTTTTCCCTTATTTTTGCTAATTGTCTCTCACCTACTCTAATCCCTCTCTTACCTCTTGAAGCCTATCCCTTAGGATAAGTGAACTTATAAACAAGAATAGTTAGCGAGCAGTCGTCCATTTTCTCCTTACTTAATACTAAGTAACTAATTTTTAGCTTTCACTCCTAAAATGCGTTTATTCATTGTATCTTGCACAATCTATATTTTTAGATAAGTAATATTAAACAGATAATAAATTAATCAGACAATTTTTAAGGAAGGCTTCTTCTGTTACTCTTTGTTAATTTTTTATTTACTCGTGCGTAATTGGAAAAATTGAACTATTTTTGCACTTCGATAAATATCATTTAAATAATTTTAATCATTTTTACAATATCTAAAATTTATAAACTTATGGAATGGATTTTTGACGGAATAGGAACTGCAATTATAACACTGATTCTTGGTTTATTAGTAGGAGGAACAGTGGGATATAAAATAGGCATTAATAAGAATATTGTTAGACAGAAACAGAAAGCTGGCAATAATTCTTCACAGATACAAGTAGGGAGGGACTATAATGGAAAGTAAACAGGTTCAAAAAGCTGGTGACAATGCTCAGCAATTGCAAGCAAATAATATGATTGTCAATATAGGTGCTGATGAGAAAAGAGTAAGAGAGATCTGTCAGGAAATGACCTTGCAATTGAAAAATAAATACACAGAGGAAGCTCTTAAAGTTGCAGAATCAAGAGTCTTAGAGTTTGAAGACAAACTTATAACTAAGATGAATGAAATAGATGGTGCTTTGGAAATTTTTACAGATCCAAGTTTTCAATTATTGCTTAGAAAAGCACAAAAAACAGCAGCTTCTACAGAAAGACCTGCTGATTATGACCTTTTATCAGAGTTATTAGTTCATCGTTTTCAGAATGGGACTGATAGAAATACACGAGCTGGAATTACACGAGCTGTTGAAATAGTTGATGAAATATCAGATGAAGCATTACTTGGCTTAACTGTTTTTCATGCTGTAATTTGTATCGAGCCTGTGACTGAAGTTATCCAAGAGGGATTGGATATTCTAAATGATTTATTCGGTAAATTAATCTATGCTACACTTCCTAATGGGAATAAATGGCTTGATCATTTAGATATTTTAAGCACCATAAGAATTAATAATTTTGTAAGGCTACCAAATATTGAAGACATTTATTCTGAACGATTTGCTGGTTATATTGATATTGGGATAAAAAAGAACTCTCAAGAGCACTATAAAGCTATTGAATTACTTAATAGTGAGAAATTACCTTTAGATATCTTGATTGAACATGAATTAAATACTGATTATATCAGACTAAACATATTAAATAAAAAAAACATCGATTCTCTTAAATTAATACATCAAGTTAACTATAACAGTTCTATCGTTTCCTTGACTGATGCTGAAAAAAATGTAATTATATCTATATATGATTTATATAAGCAAGATACTGACATAAGACAGGAGAATATAAATAAATTTATGGAAGAATGGAACAAACGGGCAAATCTAAAAATCCTTAGAGAATGGTGGAATAATATTAATATTTCAATAGAATTGACTTCTGTTGGAAAAGTATTGGCACATGCAAATGCCCAAAGATGTGATAAAAGGTTACCTCCTTTAAATTACTGAATGAATTAAAGTATATTATTATACTCTCATAGAATGGAATAACCTTTTTATCTCTTGTTTTTCAAAATAACTGTACTTTATTGCTTAGTAACATAGCTATTAGAAGATAGTGTTTACACTAAAACACATACCTTTATTCTTGATTATTTTTTATAAAGGTCGACCACAGCTTCACCTCCCAAGAATCACAAACCAAAACCGCTACCGAAATTACAGAGTTCATAAAAAAACACTAAATACCACCCCCGCTCATAGTTCCTCTATAAGCGGGAATTATTTTTTAATTCACACTTTTGCCAATTTGCCAATTATTCCTATCTTTGCCGATATAGTTTTTAATCACACATCAATACATTGGTAAATTTCATCTCTCTTCTCCGTGACGAAGCACCGTTCTTCCTGCATCTCACTGCCGAACATCTCCTTATCTCGCTATCAGCCATAGTTGTAGCCTCTTTTATAGGAGTGCTATTGGGTATCTTTATCAGCGAGTACCGCAAGTATGCCGTTTGGCTCTTGGGGGCAGTAAATGTACTCTATACTATCCCCTCTATCGCCTTGTTAGGTTTCTTTATTACCATTACAGGGGTAGGCAACCTCACCGCCCTTATCGCCCTGATACTCTATGCCTTGCTACCTATTATCCGCAGTACCTATACGGGCATTACGCACATCAACCCGCTTATTATCGAAGCAGCCGAGGCTATGGGCAGTACCCGCTGGCAGCTGCTCTATAAAATCAAACTCCCCTTAGCCCTCCCCGTGCTAATGTCGGGCATTCGCAATATGGTTACTATGACCATTGCGCTCGCTGGTATCGCCTCTTTTGTAGGGGCTGGCGGCTTGGGCGTAGCTATCTATCGCGGTATCACTACCAATAATAGCGCGATGACTCTGGTAGGCAGTGTGCTCATTGCTCTCTTGGCTTTGGGGCTCGATTTCTTCTTGGCAAAAATAGAAAAACGATTAGTAAACCGCGAAGTAGCCCATAAGCGCAACCCTCTAAAGCTGGTAGGGGTAGGGGTATTGGCACTGCTTATCACCTTGTTCTTTGTCCTTTCTCCCAAAAAGACCAAAGATATTCACATCGCTACCAAGCCAATGACCGAAAGTTATATATTAGGGCAAATGCTCGCCTTGCTTATCGAGCAAGATACAGGGCTTTCAGTACGTCTCACCAATGGCGTAGGGGGTGGCACCTCCAATATTCACCCCGCAATGCTGCGCGGAGGCTTTGATATGTACCCCGAATATACCGGTACTTCGTGGGAAGCAGTACTCAAGCACAAAGACCCTTACCAAGACGATAAGTTCTCTATCTTAGAAGATGCCTACAAAAAACAATACGGCTTAGAATGGGCAAACTTATACGGCTTCAACAATACCTATGGCTTAGCCGTCAGCAAACAAGTAGCACAACAATACCAGCTCAAAACCTTTACCGATTTGGCTAAAGTGAGCCACCAGCTTATCTTTGGGGCTGAATATGATTTCTTCGAGCGTGAGGACGGCTATAAGCAACTACAAGAAGTCTATGGCATCCACTTTGGCAAAGTAATCGATATGGACATCGGACTAAAATACCAAGCCATACGCGATAAGAAGATTGATGCTATGGTAGTATTCACTACCGATGGGCAGCTTTCTGTAAGTGAGGTTGTCGTACTTCAGGACGACCGCAATCTCTACCCCTCTTATAAGGCAGGCACTGTCGTACGTGCCGAATTGCTCACCACTTACCCCGCCCTGCGCACCACTCTAAAAAAACTCAACAACCTTATTGATGATGTCACGATGGCACACCTCAACTTTTTGGTAGAAACCGAGAGAAAACGACCCGAAGAAGTAGCCAAAAACTACCTCCTACAAAAAGGACTTTTACACCCGTAACAATGATAACATTCACCCACATATACAAAAGCTATAACGGCAAGGAAATCATTCCCGACTTCAACCTCACTATTGAAAGCGGTACTTTCCTCACTATCATAGGCACTTCAGGCTCTGGCAAAACCACCGTACTAAAAATGATAAACGGATTGGTATTACCCGATAAGGGCGAAATACATATTAACGGCAAGAATATTTTAGCCGAAGACCTCATTGCTCTACGTCGCAATATAGGTTATGTAATTCAAGGGAATATCCTCTTCCCACACCTTACCGTTGCCGAGAATATAGCCTATGTCCTCCACCTAAAAAAGTACTCCCCAACCGATATAGAGCGCATTGTAACCGAAAAACTACAACAGGTAAACCTTCCCCCCGAACTCACCAACCGATTCCCTCATCAGCTTTCGGGCGGACAGCAGCAGCGGGTGGGTATCGCTCGTGCCTTAGCGGCAAGCCCTTCTATCATCTTGATGGACGAGCCTTTTGGGGCGTTGGATAGCATCACACGCCAGCAACTCCAGCGAGAGCTCAAAGCACTACATCAGCAAACAGGGGTTACCATAGTGTTCGTCACCCACGACATCACCGAAGCTCTCACACTCGGCACCAAAGTATTAGTGCTGGATAAGGGTATCATTCAGCAATACGACACCCCCAAAATGATTAAAAGCAATCCTGCTAATGAATTTGTAAGACAATTGGTTAATTAGTAAATTATAAAAATGAAAGCTATCGTTATCCATCAAGCAGGCGATGCCCAGCAATTACAAATAGAAGAACGTCCTATCCCTACGCTAAAAGAAGGGTGGACGTTAGTAAAAGTAAAAGGCTTTGGCATCAACCGTTCCGAGATATTCACACGGCAAGGGCATTCCCCCTCAGTTATATTCCCCCGCATCTTAGGCATTGAGTGTGTAGGGGTAGTGGAAGCTACTACTTGTCCTACTTTGCAAAAAGGGCAAACTGTTGTATCGCTAATGGGCGAAATGGGCAGAGCTTTTGACGGCAGTTATGCCGAATATACCCTCTTGCCTAATGCACAGGTATATCCTATAACCTCTATTTCCACATTTAAGGAATAGTTTATATTCTTTTATTAAGCTGAAAAATACTCTACCACCCAACCCCCAAAAACTTGCAATTTGAAAAATATTTCGTACCTTTGCAACTTGAAAAGAAAATTGCTTTATGAACAAAAACACAAATCAAGAAAATCAAGAAATAGTAAAAAAAGTACTAACCAAATATTTAGAAGATAACGGGCACCGCAAAACCCCAGAACGATACGCCATCGTAAAGGAAATATATGAGTATAACGACCATTTTGACATCGAAACCCTTTACGAAAATATGAAAGATAAGTACCGCGTAAGCCGCGCTACCCTTTATAACACCATCGAACTGTTAATGGAATGCGGACTGGTACGCAAGCACCAATTCGGACAAAACCAAGCCTATTATGAAAAATCATACTTCGATAAGCAGCACGACCACCTTATCCTTACCGATACAGGCGAAATTATTGAGTTCTGCGACCCCCGCATCCTCGCAATTCAACAAACCATCGAAGAAGTCTTCGGAGTCGAAATCAATAACCACTCCCTATACTTCTACGGAACCAAAAAAACAGAAAAATAAAAAAATCAACATAAATTATGGCAGTAGATTTATTATTGGGTCTTCAGTGGGGAGACGAAGGTAAAGGTAAAATAGTCGATGTCCTTACCCAAGGATATGACATCATTGCCCGATTCCAAGGAGGTCCCAATGCAGGACACACCCTCGAGTTTAACGGTATGAAACACGTACTACATACCATCCCTTCAGGAATATTCCACCCCACAGCTACAAACCTCATAGGTAACGGGGTAGTGATTGATCCTATCATACTAAAAAAAGAAATTGACGACCTCGCACCCTATAACGTGAACCTAAAGCAGCAACTGCTCATCTCACGTAAGGCACACCTCATATTGCCTACTCACCGCCTGCTCGATGCAGCTTCCGAAACAGCCAAAGGAAAAGCCAAAATAGGTTCAACCCTAAAAGGAATAGGACCCACATATATGGATAAAACAGGACGAAACGGCCTACGCGTAGGCGATATCGAACTATCCGACTTCCAACAACGATACCGAAACCTAACCAACAAACACGAAGAAATGCTCGCCAACTACAATGTAGATATACAATACAACCTCGCCGAGCTAGAAAAAGATTTCTTCCAAGCTATCGAAACCCTAAAACAATTCCAACTCATCGATAGCGAAGAATACCTATACCAAGCCCTCAAACAAGGCAAAAAAATATTAGCCGAAGGAGCACAAGGTTCCCTCCTCGATATCGATTTCGGTACCTACCCATTCGTAACCTCATCCAATACCACCGCAGCAGGAGCTTGCACAGGATTAGGCATAGCTCCCAATGCAATAGGACAAGTAATAGGTATATTTAAAGCATACACCACACGCGTGGGTAGCGGTCCCTTCCCTACCGAACTGTTTGACGAAGTAGGCGAAACACTTACCCAAGTAGGCCACGAGTTCGGCGCCACCACAGGCCGCCGCCGCCGCACCGGCTGGCTCGATTTAGTAGCCCTCAAATACGCAGTACAAGTAAGCGGCGTAACCCAACTAATAATGATGAAAGCCGATGTACTTAGCGGGTTCGAAACCCTAAAAGTCTGCACCTCATATCTATATCAAGGCAAAGAAATAAAACACCTGCCTTACAATATCGAAGAGCAGAACGTAACCCCAGTATACACCCAGCTCAAAGGATGGCACCAAGATCTTACTCAAATCAAAGACTACAACCACTTGCCACAAGAACTCCAAGACTATGTAGCTTTCTTAGAAAAAGAATTAGAAGTACCCATCAAAGTAGTATCAGTCGGTCCCGACAGAACCCAAACAATAACAAGATAAAAAAAAGGCTGTTAGTAATAAAACTAACAGCCTTTTTTATGTCTCCAAAATACTACTTATTTGATAAAACCAATATTCTCAAATGATTTACCAAAAATAGGAAGTGGTTTTTGCTCATCTTTAGTAACATTGATAATACCAATGACAATCAAAGCCAAGAAAAGAAGTCCTAAAATACCTCCTAAGAAACTCAAGCTTGGCACAATCGATAAGACGATACCTAGTATAAAACCAGCTACAAAACCAACTACCAACAAACCAAAACCTTGTTTAAGATGATAAATCGATTTCTCATCTTTAGTACCTGCGAAAAACGCAACAAGCCATAGGATACCCAAATAGCTTAAAATTGAAGTTACTTTACTGTCCATAATTTTTTATTAAATTGTGAAAATCGCTGCAAAGATATTCTTTTTTTCAAACATTTGAAAATAAAAACAGAAAAAACATAATATTTTTTTGCACAATAGATAAAAAGTTGTACATTTGGCACGAAAAAATTATTTATAAAACAACTATGGAAAAAACAGTACGACATTTTTTAGATCTTATACTCGAAGAAGCCACCCCTTTAATAGCCACCCTAAATAAAGGAGCTTCTGATGCCCAAATAGCCGATTTTGAAAAAGCTATGGGTGTAACACTCCCACCACAAGTAAAAACCCTCTACAAAAACTTTAACGGGCAAAAACAAGGTGATGATGTGTTCTTTATTGACGACCTTAGGCTCATACCTTTAGAAGAAATACAACAAACACAACAACAGTGGCTACAATGCCTCCAAAAAACACCCAACTGGGAAACTCTCCGCTTTGACGAAGAAGAAGCCATCGATATGTATTGGGACGGGGTAATTAAAAACCAATTCTACAACCCCCGCTGGCTACCCTTCTTAAGCAGTAACACACGCTACATTTTCATCGACCTCGACCCCGATAAAAAAGGCATACTAGGGCAAATAGGCGAGCTCGAACTATCCTTAGATTCTATTCAAGATTCCTTTATGGATATCATTAATGATTCCATTGAAGAGTGGCTTGATGGCCTTATTGAAGATTTAGAAGAAAACTTCACATATTACGATGCTCAAAGGCATACTCTTATTGATAAATTCGTCTTTGATGAAGAAAACGCCATCCCTAATATATTTGCCCCCTCTCCCGATTATGTATCCGAAGGAGGCTCCAACGTATATAACTACTCCGATAAAGACCAAAGTGACTTCGTATACCCCGACCGCTCCTGCGTATATATGGAAGAAATTTGCGACCACTTTGAAAAACACATAGGCCCCATTGATAGCGTATTCCACGAAATCTTATCAGAGTACGTACATATAGATGTACATTGGATCAAACCTTCTGCCGATAGGCCTTACCACGTACTATTTACCACAGGTATGAGTGATTACCCTATGTATCTGCCCGAAGGTTTAGAAGATCCTAACAGCTACAGCCACGCCGAGCTTATGGTATACCTCCCTGCCGATTGGCCTATCAGTGATGAGGCTTTCAAGGATGATGATAATTACTGGCCTATATACTTCTTAAAGATGATAGCCCGTTTCCCACATCAGTACAAAACCTGGATGGCCGAAGGGCATACCATCCCCAATGGTGAGTATGCCGAACCTATAGCCAATACCGAGTTTGGTTGTATTCTCCTTATGCCTCCTTATCTATCAGCACCTTCTGAGTTTTTACAGCTACATACTAAGGATGATACCATTATCAATTTCTATAGCATTATCCCGCTTTATACCGAAGAAATGGATTTAAAACTCAATGAAGGGGTAGAAGCCTTATTAGATCTTTTTGATGAGTACAACATCTCCGAAGTGATAGATGTATACCGCAAAAACGTAGCCTTAGATGATTAGTATAACTTATCCCAACAATATACTATTTAAAAACAGACTCTTAGCATCTATTTAATAAGGAATTCAAAGAATAATAAATAAAGAAATTAGCCAATGGGCAATTATGCTCATTGGCTTTTCTTATTTATAAACCTTTGATTCTTATTTGAGTTCTTCAGCCAATAGAAGCTCTTCACTTTCAGGTATGTTTTTTAGGGTTAGTTTCTCTCGACTTCCTAAAGGAGGAGAATGTTTCCCTCTGCGTACAAAACAATTGTAATACGCTCCTGCTACAATACCTTTCCCTTTAATATAAACAAAAGAACCTACTCCTTTTTCAAAATAATCAGCAAATTTGTAAAAGTAATAAGCTGTGTCACCTTTTTTTTCTTCTACATTTAACAAGTAAATATGCTTGAGATACTCCTGAAGGCTACAATCTGCATTTTCTCTCTCAAGGGGGAAAGCCTCTCCATTGACCTGCTTATAAGCTAATTTTAACTGTGCAACCGAAGTAATAGGCTGATTTGTATTGATAATAAAATCGGAAGTAGCTATTTGCATTTCACGTGGAAAATCTCGGCAGTAATACGACTCGGTTAGGCATCTTGTAGCTGCATAATACTTGCTTTTTTCTTTTTTCACTAACCTAACCTTAATTACATCTTTAGGATTGGAAGTGAGCATTCTCAGCCTGATTTTACTAAACAGATCCTTGGCAGGAAGCAGATTGTTTTGCACTTGCTGTATATCAATCTCTTCCCATTTAGTCAGGTTTTGAAAATCGGGTAATACAGATATAAGTATTAAAAAATCATCATCAAATACATTGTACATTTCAATGGTACTTTTAAAACCATAGGGTGAAGTATCCAAGGTGTATTGCTTTACCTTGTAATGTGAAGTAATACTATCTAAAAGAATATACTTCTGCTGTTGTGCCTGTAGGGCATAAGCACAGAAAAGAATGATATAAATAAGTTTTTTCATATTTCTAAAAATTACAAGTTTTTCCTTTAGGATCTTTGCCTTTTCTCATCTGCTTGTTCATTGTTTTCTCAAATTCAGATAAAGAGGGTTTCTTCTGCTATACCTACTTTTGCCATAGCTCTTACCTTTTTAATATTGGGGCAAAGATATCATATTTTTTGCAAAGTTGTTGTGCTATTTTTGCACTAAATAGTGCATATACAGCACAGACTTAAACAACACTTTCTTATAGAAAAACACAGAATAATTTGGATGTATCTTATTTTTTACTATTTTTGTGCTTAGAAATAACAATAAATCTTTTTATTATGAGAAACTCAGCACTCACTCAAGAAAAAGTAAAAAGCATCTTACTACGTATTAAAAAGTTGCGCCAAAAGAAAGGTTGGAGTCACGAGGTTATGGCTACTTCATTAGGTTATTCAAGTGCCTCATCGTATACACGGGCTGAGAATGGTTTGACACAATTAGATTTACCTTGTCTACTATCTATAGCTGAAATATTGGGTACTTCTGTAGGTTATTTAGTAGGTGAAAGGAAGAAGAAAAAGAAGAAAAAAGCTATTACTACTTTAAATAAAATTAGCCAATGAGCATTTACTCATTGGCTAATTTTTTTTTGTTGATGTGATATTTGATTGAGACTAAATTTTTACTTTTAAGCCTACAAATACGGTACGTGGAAGGGCTGGCCCGTAGATGTAATCGGCATCACGGTTGGCTCCTTTATCAAAGTCGGATTGGTATTGGTTAAATAGGTTTTTAACCCCAAAACTTACTTCAAAAGGGAAGCAGTTTTGCCACTGGAATTCATAAGCGGTATTAAGACCAAAGTCTAACATTCCTTTAGTGGTTTCTAAACGGTTACCTGTGATGTAGCCTTCCAGATGTGGTACTTTCATACTGCCGGTATATACGGTTACTAAGTTGATATCCCAATTGGGACGGGGCTTGTAGGTAGCCATTAGGTTACCATATACATTGGGGGTACGGAGTATCTGGTCGGTACTGATGCCGTCTTCGGGGTTTTGGATGCTGTTATATTTGGCACTTTGTATGGTGGTGGCTAATTGTAGTATGAACTGATTGTTGGGGCTGTATTTTACTTCGAGGTTAACCCCTTTTACTACGGCACCATCGGTGTTTATTTTTTGTTTTACTCTTAATCCGTTTTCTTCGCCTATATCTTCATAAGCAAAGCGATCGTGTAGGGCGGTGTAAAAGCCTTCAATCATTGCTACGAACTGGTGGCTTTCGTGGGTGTGGTTGTACTCGAAGGAAGCGGTATAGCTATCGGAGGTTTCTTTTTTAAGAGTGTCGGATAGTTTTACGCGTCGTACTTCGCCACTGGGCAATTCGGAGTGTACATCTTCGGAATAGAAGAAGGGAGCGCGGAAGCCTCGAGCATAAGAGGCGCGAGCGATGAAGTTTTCATCGATATTGAATAGCATACTTGCGCGTGGGTTCAGTACGGTGATGTTGGTTTTGAGTATGTCGGAATTAACATTATCTAAACGTACGCCTCCTAATACTTTAAATTTGGGAGAAATGCGCCAATCGGCTTGAGTGAAGACGCCTACAGTGTTGGCGGTTTGGTTCACGGCAAGGATGTTTGGATTTACGCGTTTTTCGGATATTTTGTCGTGGTTATACTCGGCACCTGAGGTCCATTGTAGGTTTCCGTTACCGGTAGGGATGTAGGCGGTGTGCTGGCCTCCTAAAAGCCAGATGTTTTCTTTGGTGAGCCCGTAGTTACCTGTAGAGGCGGTTATATCTACGCCATCGAATCCGCCGTAGTAGTTATCGGCGCGAGTGCGTTCGGCACTGGTGTAGGCGGTGAACTTGTGGTTATAGGCAGGGCTGAAGTACTCGAAATGAGCGTTACCGCCGAGCATTTGGGTGCGTATGCTTTCGGCAATATCGGCTAGATGTTCGGGTTCGTCGAGTTTGTTACCACCGCGTCGGTTTTCGTTACTTACGTTTAGTTCGGCAGTAACTTTGTGACGGTCGGTAAAGTCGTTAAAGAGTTTGGCTCCTGCGTTGAGGTTTTGGAGGCGTGTGATTTCGGAGAAATCGTCGGCATTGGCGTCATAGCTTTGGCGAGAGCGTTGCATAGCGTGGAAAGAGATGCCTCGCATATAATTATCGGTTACTAAAGAGCCGTTAAAGGAGCTTACTATATCGGCAGATTTGCCTCCTATGAGGTTACTTACGATGCTGGCTTGGGCTTCGTTTTTGGTTGGGTTTTTGGTAATTACGTTGATGGTACCAGCTATGGCGTTGGAGCCGAATAGAGCGGAGCCTCCGCCTCGTATTACCTCGATGCGTTCGATCATATTGGCGGGTATTTGGTCGAGCCCGTATACGCCGTTAAGAGAGCCGAAGATAGGGCGGCTATCGATGAGGATTTGTGAGTAGGGGCCTTCGAGCCCGTTGATGCGCACTTGGGTGGTACCGCAGTTTTGGCAGTTTACTTCGGTGCGTAGTCCTGGTTGGAATACGAGTCCTTCGGTAAGGGTGTGAGCTTTGGCGTTGGCGAGCTCTTTATTGGTGGTTACGCTTACCAGTACGGGAGCTTCTTTTCGGTTTTCCTTGGTTTTGGTAGCGGTAATAACTACTTCGTCGATACCGAGGACATCTTCTTTGAGGTCGATGTTGAGAGTATAGGTATCGTTGGGTGAGATAGTTATTTTGTCGTTATAGGGGATGAACCCTAATGATTGGACTTTGACGCGGTACTCACCTGCGGGTAGTGTGAGGAGGTAGTTACCGTTGCGGTTGGAGGTAGTCCATTTTTTTGCATTTTTCCCTTCGAGTTGTATTGAAACGGCTTCGATAGGGGTGCTATTGGAGGTAATTAAACCTTTAATAGTTCCGTCTTGAGAGAAACCTAAGACGCTGAAAGCTAAAGTGATAGCTGTTAAAAATACTTTCATATACTCATTAATTTGAATTATTTCGGGGCAAAAGTAATACTTTTTTAGATAATACGAAAATTATTTTTTACTTTTTCTGTTTTGATAAATTAGTTGTGGCGTTTTGTAGTTATAATTTTTGGGTATGGAGGGAGGAATATTAAAAAAAATTTGTTAAAAATTTGGTAGGTTGAAATATTTGTATTACTTTTGCGCCGTCTTAGAGAGATATAATGTATTTATATCGATTGAAATAGACGGTCTCATAGCTCAGTCGGTTAGAGCATCTGACTCATAATCAGAGGGTCGTTGGTTCGAGCCCAACTGGGACCACCTTTAAGAGAAGCACTTGTAGTGAATACTGCAAGTGCTTTTTTTTGTTTAACAGGTAATAGAAAAGAGGTAAGGAAACAGCCGCAAAGCAGGAGGAGCTTGGCGGCTGTTTTTTTTGGGGGAAGTGATGAAAAGGGGAGGGGAGTTAGGGGAGAGGGGGTAGATATTAGGAGTTGGGGGGTAGGAGTTAGGGGGTAGGAGTTGGGGAGATAGAAGTTGGGGGTAGGAGATAGGAGATAGGGGATAGGAGATAGGGGGTAGGAGAAGTGAGGATTGGTGGTTGAGGAAAATGAGGGGAAATGTGGGAAATAATGAGAATAATGTAAGGATTGGAGGATTTGGTCGCGGATTTGGCAATGGGAGGGATGGAGTGTGAAGGGGTTGAGAATCAGGGTAGTGAGGTTTATCCTTCGTTTATAGTTCGTTTATAGTTCGTTATAGGTTCGTTTAAGGTAGGTAAAAGATAAGAGATAAGAGGTAAGAAGGGGAGAGTGTAATAAACTGATTATTAAGGAAGAGGGGTTAGGAGATAGGGGATAGTGTGGGGGGAGGTGATTTTTGCATTATTGGCAATTGGGGTGGTGATGAGGGGTAGGGGGTAGGGTTAGGGGAGAGGAGTTAGGAGATGGGGGATAGATGGGAGGGAATTAGGGGGGAGGAGGGAGGAGGAAGGTAAGAGGTAAGAGATAAGAGGAAAGAGGTAAGAGGGTGGTAAATTTTGGTATTTGACAAATTATTTGTACCTTTGCCGTTGGAAAAATTTAACGACTGAGGTTTAAGGACTAAGGTTGGGTAACTTAAAAAACAATCGGATGAAAAAAATACAAATGGTAGACCTACAAGGTCAGTACGAGAAAATTAGAAGAGAGGTGCAGACTTCATTTGAGGAGGTGCTAAGCACTACGGCTTTTATTAACGGTCCGCAGGTACAATCCTTTCAGAAGGAATTGGAGCAGTATCTGGGAGTGAAGCACGTTATCCCTTGCGCCAACGGTACTGATGCGTTGCAAATAGCGATGATGGGATTAGGGCTTAAAGAGGGTGATGAGGTTATTACGGCTGATTTTACCTTTGCGGCGACGGTGGAGGTGATAGCTTTGCTAAAACTTACTCCGGTGCTGGTGGATGTGTATGACGATACTTTTAATATCAACATAGAGGCGATAGAGAGGGCTATTACGCCACGTACGAAGGCTATAGTGCCGGTGCATTTGTTCGGGCAGCCAGCGAATATGGAGGCGATAATGGCTTTGGCAAAGAAACATAACCTTTATGTGATAGAAGATAATGCGCAGGCGATAGGAGCGGACTATACTTTTGCTGATGGACGCAAGCAGAAAGTGGGTACAATAGGACACGTGGGTGCGACTTCTTTCTTCCCTTCAAAAAACCTTGGTTGTTATGGAGATGGGGGAGCTATCTTCACTAATGATGATAAGCTGGCATACGTGTTGCGGGGTATTGTAAACCACGGTATGTATGTGCGTTACCATCATGATGTGGTGGGGGTGAACTCACGATTGGATTCACTACAAGCAGCGGTATTGCGTGCTAAGTTGCCGCATCTGAATGAGTATAATGCCAGCAGGCGTGAGGCTGCGCGCAAATATACGGAAGCGCTGAAAGATCACCCTCATATTATTACGCCTGTGATAGGGAAGGGGTATGATCATGTATTCCACCAATATACTTTGCGTATTACTAATGGCAAGCGCGATGAGGTGGCTAAGATATTGGGTGATAATGGGGTGCCTTTTGGTATCTATTATCCTATACCACTGCACGCCCAAAAGGCTTATACTCGTAGCTCATATAACGAAGCAGACTTTGTGGTGACAAATAGACTTGTACAAGAGGTAATCTCATTGCCTATGCATACCGAACTTGATGATGAGCAGATAGTGTTTATCACGGAGCTGGTGAGGAAGGCGGTGTAAGGAGAGTAAAAGAAATAGAATAACTAAAACTAAAATAAAAATAATGAGTCAAAAAATTCCTTGGCAAGAACGCCCTGTCGGCTGTACTGATGTAATGTGGCGTTACTCAGAAAACCCTATTATTGGGAGGTATGATATTCCTACTTCGAACAGTATTTTTAATAGTGCTGTAGTGCCTTTTAAAGATGGTTATGCAGGGGTATTTAGGTGTGATAACAAAGCCGTGCAAATGAATATTTTTGCTGGTTTCAGTAAAGATGCTATCCATTGGGAAATTAACCACGAGCCTATCGTAATGAAGGGAGGTAATACAGATTTCTTACATTCTGAATACAAATACGACCCTAGGGTTACCTTTATTGAAGACCGTTATTGGGTAACTTGGTGTAATGGGTATTGTGGACCTACCATTGGGATTGCTTATACGTTTGATTTTAAAGAGTTTTTTCAATGTGAGAATGCCTTTTTGCCTTTTAACCGCAATGGGGTACTCTTCCCTGAGAAGATAAATGGTAAATACGCAATGCTTAGTCGCCCAAGTGATAATGGGCATACGCCATTTGGTGATATTTTCATCAGCTATAGTCCTGATATGAAGTATTGGGGAGAGCATCGTTGTGTGATGAAAGTAACGCCTTTTATAGATAGTGCTTGGCAATGTACCAAAATAGGTGCAGGAGCAGTGCCTATCAAAACAAAAGACGGTTGGCTGTTATTTTATCACGGGGTAATTAATACTTGTAATGGATTCCGCTACTCAATGGGTGCTGCATTATTAGACCTGAATGACCCAAGCAAGGTGGTTGCACGTACACAGCCTTATTTATTGGCTCCTGCTACTCTTTACGAGACTACTGGTGATGTGCCTAATGTGGTATTCCCTTGTGCTGCCTTACACTCTACTGAAGAAGACAAAGTAGCCGTATATTACGGAGCTGCCGATACTGTAGTAGGTGTGGCTTTTGGACGTATTTCGGAAATAGTGAAGTTTACTAAGGAGAATTCTTTGTAGGCTTCAGACTTTTAGTAAACGGATAAAATGATAAAAGCCGCTGAGTGAATTGCTCGGCGGCTTTTTTTGGTGCAACATATAATGACGCTAAATATTAATAAATAACATTGTAATTTATTTTTTTTCACTATCTTTGCACTTAAATAAATGCAGATTTAGCACGCATAATTCGTGAGATAGATGAAATTACTTTATACTTTTTCTGTTTATATTATTAAGGCGGTATTGCCTTTGGTGGCTTTGTTCAGTAAGAAAATACGTCTGTTTGTGAATGGGCGCAAAACGGTATGGGATACTCTTACAGAGAAGTTAGACAAGCAGGCGCGCTATGTATGGTTACATGCAGCTTCATTGGGTGAGTTTGAGCAAGGATTACCTGTTGCCAAAGCCCTAAGAGCGCAGGGATATAAAGTACTTATCACTTTCTTTTCACCTTCGGGTTATGAGGTGCGCAAGCACACCCCAGATGCCGACATTGTAATATACCTTCCTCTTGACACTCCTGCCAATGCACACCGATTTGTACAGTTAGTACAGCCTGTAATGGCTATTTTTGTAAAATATGAATTCTGGGTACATTACCTTGCTGAGCTCAAAAAGGCACAAGTACCCACTTATTTGCTCTCTGGTATTTTTCGCAAGAATCAAATCTTCTTCAAGCCTTATGGTGGGCTGATGCGCTCTGCATTGCGCTGCTTTACTCACTTCTTTGTACAAAACGAACTTTCAGCACAATTACTAAATTCTTTAGGCTTTACTAATGTAACGGTAAGCGGTGATACTCGTTTTGACCGTGTAGCCGAGATATTAGAAAGAGATAACCATTTAGATTTTGTACAACAGTTTAAAGGAAACTCCCTATGTGTAGTTTTTGGAAGCTCTTGGCCTGCCGATGAGGATATCTACTTGCAGTATATCAACACCTGCAAAGAAAATGTAAAATTTATAATCGCTCCTCATAATATCAACCCTGTCGAAATAGCTGTTCTGAAAAACAACAAACAGAAATTAGACTGCAGTGTAGCCCTTTTTAGCGAGAAAGACTCCCTAAACCTCGCCGATTATGAAGTACTCATTATCGATACCATTGGCATACTCACCAAGGTCTACAGCTATGCCGATATAGCCTATGTAGGAGGTGGTATGGGTACTACAGGTTTGCACAATGTATTGGAACCAGCTGTCTTTGGCATACCAGTAATTATAGGCAAGAATTATGACAAGTTTAACGAAGCCAAAGAGTTAGTAGCCTTAGGGGGCGTATCTTCCGTAAACAGTAAGGAAACCTTTGCCAAGGTAATGAATTCCCTTATTAACTCTGAAGATGAAAGAAACAACATAGGTCGTATCAACCAACAATATATCGCTAACAAACAAGGAGCTACAAAATCCTTCCTAAATAAAGTTATATGAAAAAGATTCTTTTTATCATCATCCTTATAGCCCATAGCAGCTATGCCCAATTACACACTTATTACTATAAGCAGCAATTGCAAGGGGTCAATCCCAATTCTTGGCACAAACTAACCCTGCCTGAAAATATTTTCGGACAAATGAAAAGTGGCTATGCCGATTTGCGCATCTATGGCGTATCAGCTACCGATACTATCGAAATACCCTACCTGCTTGATAAAACCGACACCCTTACCCAAAAACAAGTCTACCCCATCTCAATCATTAATTTCAAGCAGCAAAAGCAAACCAATATCAAGGTGCAGTTGCCCTATCCCCTACGACTTTCTAAGGTCAGTGTTACTCCCAATGTTACTTATGACTACTACCGCACCCTAAATCTTGTAAAAGAGGGCAATGAGAATATTAAGCTAGATGTACTCAGCTCCAAAAAGCAGAACATCTTCACCTTCCCCACCCAGCTTGTAACCAATTTGCAAGTTATCATTATAAACAATGATAATGAGCCCTTGCCCATTGATCAAGTTGCCGTATATGTAATGCCCTATACCCTTAAAGCACGCTTTGCCAGCAGTGCCTATACCTATTACTTAGCCTATCGCAAAGCCAATGACTACCCCCCCACCTATGATATCGCCCACTTCCCCAAAGATATCCCCCAGCAGCTCACCTCCTTAACCTTTGGTCAGCCCACCCCAGTAATCGCCACTTCACAGGTAGCTACCACTACCCCTACATCCACCAATAATGATAAAGGCAGCCCTGATTTTTTATGGGCAATGATGGGTGTTATAGTAGCTATTATTTTCATAGCCGCAGCCAAGATGTTAAAATCAAAAAAATAAACCCTCAATAACAAAAAAAGCCGCTCAGCATCTGCTCAGCGGCTTTTTTTCGTATGGATAAATTCTTATTTAATATACTTAGTAAGCGTCTTCATAAGGGTCGGATGCCTAAGGTCATCACCCTGTGAAAGCAAATTCCCCTCAGGATCAATAAGGAACGGAGCCGGAATACTTGTTACACCATACGCTTGGGCAGCTTTTCCTTCGCTATCCCACACATTATGCCATACCATACCATCTATTTTTATAGCATCCTCCCAGCGCTGTTTATCACGCACTTTATCTATTGATACCGAATAGATAGTGAACCCCTTATCCTTCAATGCCTGATAAGCCTTTTTAAGATGCTTGCTCTCCTTTCGGCAAGGCATACACCACGAAGCCCAAAAATCCACCAATACATACTTCCCTTTTAAAGACGAAAGCGACAGATTTTCACCATTAGGTTGGGGCAAATGAATCTCAGGCACAGCACTATGGCGTTGTAATTGCGCAAAGGCATCACCAGTGCCAAACAAAAGCAAAGCTATAACAGCTACAAATACATTCTTTTTCATAATAAAAACAAAATTTAAACTGTCCAATCAGCCCTTCAGCCAATCAGCCCAATTCACAAACGCCATACATAACACAAAAACAATGCCATTTTTCATCATACCCCTCCCTCTCTCTCCTCCCCCCTTTTACCTCTTACCTCCTATCTTTTACCTACTTTAAACGAACCTATAACGAAGGATAAACGAACTCTAAACGAAGGATAACCACACCACCCTGATTCTCAGCCCCTCCACCCCCACACCCTCCCATTGCATAATCCATACCCAAATCCTAAAAACCACATATTATTCTGAACCTTTCTCCATTTTTTCAGCGTTTTTCTCACCCCCTCCCTCCTATCCCCTATCTCCTAACTCCTACTCCCCTATCTCTTATCTCTTACCTCATAAAATTTGTCAATTGAAAATTTCTTTGTACCTTTGCCCTCAAATTAAGAAAGAACCCATAAATGACCCCAATATACGACCAATTATTAATACCCTTTCTCATAGCTATTTCACTAGCAATAACTATGGGTGGTAGTGGTACAGCTCCCGCTTTTTCGGCAGCTTATGGGGCAAATGTCATACGCAAAACCATCATCCCCGGCCTATTCGGCATAATGGTCTTCATAGGCGCATTCGTAGCAGGCAGGAAAACAGCAGGCACTATGGGCGGAGGCATCCTCCAACCCGAGTATATGACCTTTATGATCGTATCAATAGCCCTCTTTTCCATAGCAGTAACTATGCTCATTTCCAACATAGCAGGTATCCCACAATCCACCAGCCAAGCAGCAGTACTCGCATTAGCAGCACCCGCCCTATACTTTAACCAGTTAGATACCGAAGTCCTATTCTTTGAAATCATACCCGCCTGGTTCATACTCCCCATAATAGCCTATTTCTTAAGCTATTTCTGCGGAAAATACATCTATCAGCCAATGAGAAGGCGCGGGCTCACCATACAAAGAGCTCAAAACGAAAACAAAAAACACATCTGGGACGTCCTCCTCATCGTAATGGCACTATACGTATCCTTCGCCATCGGCTCCAATAACGTAGCCAACGCAGCAGGACCCCTATACACAATGACCATCAACGAACTCCACATACGTGAGTCCGATCACATAGTAATACTAATGCTCGCCACCCTCATCGTAGCCCCCTGCTTCGGCATAGGCTCATCACTATTCGGGCACAAAATATTAAAAAATACAGGTAAAGAAATCATACTATTTGGCAAGTTCGAAGCAGTAATTATAGCCTTCATATCAGGCAGCCTGCTCCTGCTCGCATCCGTACTAAAAGGAATACCCACCTCCCTAGTACAAGTCAATGTAGCAGCCATCTTAGGAATAGGAGTCGCCAAAATGGGAACCAAAAACATCTTCCGCAAAACACAAGTAAAACGATTTTTCGCAATGTGGATGATAGCCCCCATAATATCATTCCTCCTCTCCCTACTCCTGATTTTTTTAGCCGATAAGCTACAAATGCTATAACAAAACACTTAAAGAAGTGTTAAATTTCTTTTGTTAAGAAAGAAAAATCCAAACAAAATACACCAAAAAATAGAATATCTATCTTGTTCATTTTCAAGAAAATATAAAACAAAATAAAAAAATCTAATATTAATATAGCGTTAAAGTGCTAAAAAAAGGGTGCTATATTCAAAAAAAGTAGTATCTTGCGCCCGAATTTTTATGCTAACAAGTGTTTTTACTATGAAAAGAAGTTTATTAAAAGTTCCTTTTTACTTGGCTCTTACAGGCTTATTACTCACCAGTTGCGGCGGAGGTAGTAAGTCCGATAAGAACATATCTAGTGCTACAGGTTGGAAAATCAACTCCAAAGAAGGAGGATTCCAGTACAATACAGATTTTAAAGACCAAGAAACAGGACCAGGACTTGTACTTATAGAAGGAGGAACCTTCACTATGGGGCAAGTGCAAGATAACGTGATGCACGATTGGAACAATATGCCAACTCAGCAACACGTACAGTCATTCTATATGGACGAAACCGAAGTAACCAATAAGATGTATATGGAATACCTCGATTGGTTAAAACGCGTATTCCCTCCCGATGATGAGCAGTATAAGAATATATATAAAGGTGCTCTACCTGATACCCTAGTATGGCGAAGTGAATTAAGCGCCAACGAAGCTATGGTAGCCAACTATCTACGCCACCCTGCTTTTGCCGAGTATCCCGTAGTAGGAGTGAACTGGGTACAAGCAGTACAATTTAGCGCTTGGCGTACCGACCGTGTGAACGAAGCAATCCTAGCACGCGACGGATACCTAGCCAAAGACGCTCGCTATCAAGTAGATGCAACCAGCACTTTCAGCACCGATACCTATTTGAACGCTCCATCACAAACCTACGGAGGTAAAGTACAAGGCGAAATGGGCGGAAAGAAAAGCAGTAAAGAAGGCGAAACTCAATACGCCAAACAAACTAGCGGTATCATATTGCCCGACTATCGCCTCCCTACCGAAGCCGAATGGGAATACGCAGCCAAATCATTAGGCGGAATCCGTAAATACAACTCACTACAAGGCCGTAAAAAATACCCTTGGGATAGCCAATACACACGCTACACCGAACGCAAACGCCGTGGCGAACAAATGGCTAACTTCAAACAAAATAAAGGTGATTACGGCGGATTAGCAGGTTGGTCTGAAGACCGCGGCGATATCACCGTAGCTGTTAAAACATACGCCCCTAACGATTTCGGTTTGTATGATATGGCAGGTAACGTTGCCGAGTGGGTAGCCGATGTATATCGTCCTATCATCGACGATGAAAAATCCGACTTTAACTACTTCCGTGGTAACGTATATATGAAACACGCCATAGGCGAAGATGGTAAGCAAGTAGTAGTAACCCCAGAGACTATTAAATATGACACCTTGCCAAACACCAGAATCATAGCACGTAACCTACCTGGTAACCTCGCTACCGTACCTGTTGATTCTAGCGATACCTACTTGCGTTATAACTTTACTCGCTCCGATAACCGCAGTTACCGTGATGGTGATAAAGCATCTACACGTAACTTCCGTAATCAAAACGATATGATGACCCCAGAAGCCGAGTACGCCAACTCTATGTACAACGCTCCTAAACCTAAAAAATTCGGTACCGAAATCAATGGTAAAGATTACGACACCTCTAATGACCGTACCTCTCTTATCGATGATGAAGTACGCGTATTCAAAGGAGGCTCTTGGAGAGACCGCGCTTTCTGGATCGACCCTGCACAACGCCGCTATTTACCTCAGTACATAGCTACCGACTATATAGGTTTCCGTAACGCTATGAGCCGTGTAGGTTCAAAATCAAAAGCTAATCATCGTACTCCTAAAGGGTAATATCTAAAAAATTAATATTTTGTCACAATAAAACGCTGCAATAAGTTTGCAGCGTTTTTTTTAGGAATTAAGGTTTAGCCATAATACAAAAAAACACAATAATGGAAGAACTATACCAACTATACCTCAATAGCACAGGGGTATGTACCGATACACGCACTATCAAGCAAGGGTGCATTTATTTCGCCTTAAAAGGCGCAAACTTTAACGGGAATGCTTTTGCCCAAGAAGCACTATCCAAAGGGGCTGCCTACGCCGTAATCGATGAGAAGGCTTATCAAACTTCTGATAGAATGCTATTAGTCCCCGATGTGCTCACTACCCTACAACAGCTGGCTACTCACCATAGGAGCACCCTCCAAACACTTGTAATAGGCATTACAGGTAGCAATGGCAAAACCACTACCAAAGAGCTTATACGCTCCGTATTGGCACAGCAGCTAAAGGTAGTAGCCACACAAGGGAACCTAAATAACAATATAGGGGTACCCCTTACCCTGCTTACCCTTACTCCCGATACCGATATAGCTATTGTTGAGATGGGAGCCAATCACCCAGGTGAAATAGCTTTCCTTTGTAATATAGCCCAACCCGATTATGGTTATATCACCAGCATAGGCAAGGCTCACTTGGAAGGCTTTGGCTCGTTGGAAGGGGTAATCAAAACCAAAGGCGAGCTGTATGATTATCTTAAAGCTCATAATAAAACAATTATAGCCAATGCCCAAAACCCTATTACAGAGCAGCTATTAGCAGGCTATGATAAGGTATATCGTTTTGGTACTACCCAAGAGGTAAATGTGCCTGTAAGCTGCCTTGCTACCCAGCCGGTACAGATACAGTTTTCCGATAGTGCTACACGCATTACAGAAGAGGCAGGCGGTGAACCTATTCCTTTTTTAAAGGAGACCTTTGAAGAGTTCGATACTACTACAGTAGCCACTTCGCACTTAGTAGGTAGCTATAACTTTACCAATATAGCAGCAGCAGTAGCTTTTGCCCGATATTTTAAGTTACCAGCAGCAGCTATTAAGCGCGGTATAGAAAGTTATATACCCCAAAACAACCGCAGTGAGCTAAAAACGTGGGGCAGTAATACCTTGTTATTAGACGCTTATAACGCCAACCCCAGCAGTATGGCTGCAGCTATTGATAATATGCTTACAATGCCCCATTACAAGCATAAAGTACTTATTTTAGGCGATATGTTTGAACTGGGTGATTACGCTGCTACCGAGCACCAACACATAGCCGATGAGGTAGCCAAACACCAGTGGGCAGGCGTTTACTTTATAGGGAAACAGTTTGCGCAAGTAAAAACCACTTACCCACAGTACCCATCCTTAGAGGAGTTTTTACCTGTATTTAAAGCCATAAACTTTAAGGATAGCCTAATTTTGATAAAAGGCTCCAGAGGGATGAAGCTGGAACAGTTAATAATTGAGAATTAGCAATTACTAATAACAAAAAGGGCAGCTTGGCGTTCCGCCAAGCTGCCCTTTTTGTTATAAAATAGCCTTTCTTTATTACTTTATAAATTTATTCAATTGCAGAAGTATTGTGCTTGTTACAAAACAAAGTAATTTTGCAGCCATAAAAAAGAGAATAAATTATGGCAAATGTAGGAAAACAATTCCCTAATATTGAAGTAAAAGCTATTAATGCGCTTGGGGAAAATTTAAAAATAAACATACTTTCGGAAGCAATAAACAACAAGAAAAAGGTATTGCTTTTTTGGTATCCTAAAGATTTTACCTTTGTATGCCCTACCGAGTTACATGCTTTTCAGCAAGCTTTGGCTGAGTTTGAACAGCGCAATGTAAAAGTAATAGGAGCTTCTTGCGATACTGCCGAAGTACACTTTGCTTGGTTAAGCACTCCTAAAAACCAAGGAGGTATCCAAGGGGTTACTTACCCACTATTGGCTGATAGCAACCGTAATTTAGCACGCACACTTGGCATATTGGATAGCCGTGAGGTGTATGATGAAGCTGCTGATACTTACGTTTTGGAAGGAGATGATGTAACTTTCCGTGCTACTTATCTTATTGATGAAACAGGTAAGGTATTTCACGAAAGTGTAAATGATATGCCATTAGGCCGCAATGTACAAGAATACTTACGCTTAGTAGATGCTTACACTCACGTACAACAATACGGTGAGGTATGCCCTGCGAACTGGCAAGCTGGTAAAGAAGCTATGCATGCTGACAGAAAAGGGGTAGCTGAATACTTGGCGAATCACTAATAAGAATAAGAGACTTTAAACTTAATCATTGTAATTAATTAGCTGTACTAATTAAAAGACTCAACACTAAAAGTAAAATTATTATTATTTCTTTCACTAACTAAAAACGAAAAAGCCGCAAGAATGCTCTTGCGGCTTTTTCTATTTTTATTATTCATATTTTACTTTTCACTCTTCACTTTTTGTATTTCTTCTTTAAGGTGTGCTACATCGGCTTCGAGGGCGGCTATTTTTTGGTAATTGGTAACAGGATCAAGGAACTCAAAGGAGAGGTGCATTTTGCATTCCCAGATTTCTTTTACATCTTGTAATTGTACTGATATGTGGGGGTAATCACGGTTATCGGATTTGCAGTACAGGGTGCCGTATTTATCAATGGAGTTGATAACGCGCTTCACGATAACGCCATCGAGCTGGGTTACTACTACGTGTACGCGATTGCTGGTGATGTTTTGCCAATTATCAACAAATTTGCCTACTACATAGCTACCGTCCTGAAGGGTAGGGTACATTGAGAGTCCGCTGACTTGAAAGATGCGGTAGGTGCCGTTATTCATATTGGGGAGGCTGTAGGTGGGCAGTTGCTCGATATAATTAATATCGTCATAGCCATTGAGGTATCCTGCTTGTGCGCGTACGGGTACAAGGGGGATGCGCTCATTATCGTTTTCATCAACAACTATTACTTTGGGCATTAGGTCGCGCCCTTCGATGTGTATGGGTTTGATTATTTCGACCTTGGGCACCTGTGTTATGGGGTATGAGGGTGGCTGGGGCTTGTACATTTGCCCTTTACCGGTGATGAGCCATTCTAAATTGAGGTTAGGGTATTTCTCTAATATTAGATTGAGTTTATCGACTCCTATATTTTTGGAGATGCTATTTATATAGCCGTTGGATACCTCTATGGTACGCTCGAAGGTAGCTATAGAGATATTCTCGGCTTCGATGAATTTTTTTATACGTTCTTTAACTGTCATAACCAGTGTATTATGGTGTGATGTTTCTTTTCTTAGAGATTTTCTTTCTAAAATATTTGGAAGTTAGAGAAAAACCCTATACATTTGCAGCGTTGAAGAAATACTCTAAGATTGGGCGACAAAGGTACAAAAGAAATATTAAATAGCAAGTTTTTTAGAGTTATGAACTTTGAAGTTTAAGTATAAATTAATATGATAAAAATAGAGAAAATGAAAAAGAAGCAACAACAAGAGAAGAGAAGGATGGCTGTTGCGGGTCATCATTTGCGAAAAGCTAATATGATGTTACGTGATGAAGCGGTGCTTGAGGAGTTTAATAAGCACGATGCGCGTTACATACCTATTGCTGTTATTTGGCGGGAGTTTATATATCCTAAGTTTTTTATTTCGCGACAGACGCTTTACCGGATATTTAAGCGGTAAAGAAGAGGGGTTAAAAAGAGAGAGGTAAGATTATCTTACCTCTCTTTTTTTTAGAATATTTGTGGATTCCACTGGTCGGGGTATTTGGGGGTTATGTGAGTGTAGTACTCTTGTATTTCGGTCATAATGCTTTCTAGGGGGCGGTTTTGGAGGTCAGTTATGGAGATGGATTTGCCTATGTATATTTTCTTTTCTTTAAAATCGCCGGCGCCTAACACTATGGGCACTTGGGCTGATAGGGCTATGTGATAGAAGCCCATACGCCATTTATTGACGCGAGAGCGGGTGCCTTCGGGGGTCACTACGAGGCTGAAGCTTTGTTTTTGATACAAATCGGTTACGAACTGAACGAGGTTGTTGCGCTGAGACCTATTGATGCCGATGCCTCCGAGTTTGCGTACGATGGCTCCGTACCAAGCTTTGGTATGAGCGTCTTTGATGATGATTTTGAGAGGTTTTTGTAGTTTCCAGTAGGCGAGTATTCCGAGCACGAACTCCCAGTTGGAGGTGTGAGGTGCTACGACTAAGACACATCGGTCGAGGTTATTTACATCGCCTTCAAGTTCTACTTTCCAGCCGGTTACCCATAGGGCAAATGAGGCTATCCATTTTTTCATAGTAATGAATGATAATAATTAATGGGGCAAAGGTACGAATTAATTTGCAAATAGCAAGGGGAGGGAGGGGATAGAATATAGGATATAGGAGATAGGGGGTAGGGGATAGGAGGTAGGGGGAGGAGTTAGGAGATAGGAGGTAGGGGATAGGAAGGTGAGTGAGAATTGGTAATTGCGAAAAATGGGGTGAAAAAGGGAAAAAAGTGAGAATACTGTAAGATTTTGAGGTTTTGGTTGCGGATTTGGCAATGGGAGGGAGCGGGTGTGAAAGGGCTGAGAATCAGGGAAGTGACGTCTATCCTTCGTTTATAGTTCGTTTATAGTTCGTTATAGGTTCGTTTAAAGTAGGTAAAAGATAAGAGATAAGCGATAGGAGGGTAGGAGCGGAAAAGGCTGATTATTAGGGAAGAGGAGTTAGGAGATAGGGGATAGGGAGGGAGGAGGTATTTTTTGCATTATTCGCAATTGGGGAGGGGATAGGTAGGGGGTAGGTTGAGGGTATGCTTTTTGGTCTTGTTAATTGGGAATAAAGTTGTATTTTTGCGGTCTGAAATTGGTAAAAGAAACTATGAAAGGTTATATTTTTGATTTGGATGGGGTGCTGGTAGATACTGCGAAGTACCATTATATTGCGTGGCAAACAATTGCTAAGGAATTTGATTTTGAGCTTACGCTGGCACATAATGAGTTGCTGAAGGGTATTGGGCGAGAGGTATCATTGCATAAGATTTTGGGCTGGGCAGGGAGGGAGCTGAGTGAGGCTGCTTTTCAAGATACGGCTTTGCGGAAGAATGAGTTATACTTGCAATATATTAGTGATATAGATGGTAATGAGCTGTTACCTGGGGTGTTTGAGTATCTAACAAGATTAAAGGCTGAGGGGAAACGTATTGCTTTGGGTTCGGCCAGTAGGAATGCGCGCTTGGTGCTGGAAAGGACTGGTATTTTGGATTTGTTCGACGCTATTGTAGATGGTACGATGGTGAGCAAAGCAAAGCCAGACCCTGAGGTGTTTTTAAAGGCGGCAGAGCTTTTGGGGTTAGACCCTGCTGACTGCTGTGTGTATGAGGATGCACCAGCAGGAGTGAAAGCTGCTAAAGCTGCTGGTATGCGTGTGATAGGGGTAGGCGATGCTGATGTGCTGAAAGAGGCTGATGAGGTGATAAAGGGGTTTTGAGGTAAGGGCAATACCGATTTGAACAAAGAAAAGATATAGATGTGCTGGGGTAAGGATTTTTGGGGGCTATTGGCGGTATTGGTTACTACAATAAGTGGTGCTTATGCCCAAAAGGTATATACGCGGCAAGACCTCTTTTTAAAGGGAGAGGTGGCAAGTGTGCGGGTGGTGCCTTATTCATTTAAGGGGACTGATATGTATACCCAGCAGATGCTGCGCAAAAGGTTTCATATAGATGATGCTATAGCGGTATTTTTTGACCGAGAAGGGCGTGCCTTACAACAGATATACTTTGACCATTACCAAGAACCAGTAGGTGAAATAACTATTGGTTATAAGGCTGGACAGATAGCTGAGATAAATGAATTTAACAAGGGTGATAGCCTTGTGAAGCGCTATACTTATAACTATCATAAGGGAGGAGATAGCCTTACTGTGCAGTGCTATGAGGCGGCTACGGGTAAGAGTTATTGGTGTAGGAGAAGTAGCATAGATAAAGCTGACGAGCGGGTGAAAGGCTGTGAATATAGCCCTGAGGGTAATGAAAAACAGCGTTTTTACTATAAGAGGGAGAAGGATAAGGGCTATGAGTTCTGCCAATGGACTATACAAAATATACTTTATGTGCATCATAAGTATAGTAAAGAAGATAGTGGTTTTATTACTAAATTGCAGTGTGATGGGGGTGATGAACATTATGAACTGAGGTATATTTATGACAATAATGATTTTGCAATAAAGCAAGTGGTAAAAAACCAAGGATATTATGGTGGGGAAAGTATTAATGTGTATGAACAAGAATGGTATTTGCTATATAGTTATGATGCTTATGGGAATTGGATAGAGAAGCGTTGTGTAAATGAAAAAGGGGAGATAGACCTTATAGTGAAACGTGAAATTACTTATTACAGTAGTAGGTTATGGTATGTATTGCCTACAGTTTTGGTATTGATAGGAGTTGTGGGAGGTATGTTTTGGCGTTTTTGGCGTAAAAATAGGATAAAGTAATATGATTTATAAATAGCTGATTATGAGACGTAAAGAAAAGTGCAGTGTGTTAATTTTTTGTTAAACAGTAGAATTCTTTTGGTGTTTCAAAAAAACGTTGTACCTTTGCAGCGCAATGAGGGTGGTAGCTCATTGTAAAACTTCAAATAATAGTTTTCATAATTTAAAGTTTTGGTTGGTTAATGGAAAAGTCCGATAATTTATTTATCGGGCTTTTTTTTATTGTTATTTTATAGGGATAAAAGGTTTGGGGATTAGAGGAGAGTGTGGTAATTGGTATGAATGATTTGGTATAGTAGTAAAGAAGCTAATAATCAGTTGGTTATATAATAAGTGTGAAAATAAAAGTAATAAATTTGTATTACATTCATTTTTTTTTACTACTTTTGTACTTTCAAAAAAAGAAATATAGTTATATACATTACTTTATAATTCAAAATATAAAATGAGAACGATACAATTTAGAGAAGCCATTTGTGAGGCTATGAGCGAAGAGATGCGTCGCGATGAATCTATTTACTTAATGGGTGAAGAAGTAGCCGAATACAACGGTGCTTATAAGGCATCGAAAGGGATGTTGGACGAATTTGGTCCAAAACGTATTTTGGATACTCCTATTGCAGAGACTGGATTTGCGGGTATTTCGGTAGGAGCAGCTATGAATGGTAACCGCCCTATAGTTGAATTTATGACTTTCAACTTTTCGTTGGTAGCGATAGACCAGATTATAAATAATGCAGCTAAGATGCGCCAAATGTCGGGAGGGCAGATTAATATTCCGATAGTATTTAGAGGTCCATCGGCATCGGCAGGACAGCTGGCTGCTACACACTCACAAGCTTTTGAGAATTGGTATGCTAACTGCCCAGGGCTTAAGGTAGTAGTGCCTTCAAACCCATACGATGCGAAAGGGTTATTAAAATCGGCTATTAGAGATAATGACCCAGTTATCTTTATGGAATCGGAACATATGTATGGTGATAAAGGTGAAGTGCCTGAAGAGGAGTATACTATTCCGCTTGGAGTAGCGGATATTAAACGCGCTGGTACTGATGTTACTATCGTATCATGGGGTAAAATTATTAAGGAAGCTTATAAAGCGGCTGATATATTGGCTCAGGAGGGTATAGAGTGTGAGATTATTGACTTGCGCACTATTCGTCCGATGGATTCGGAAGCTATCTTCACTTCGGTAAAGAAAACTAATAGATTGGTAATATTGGAAGAGGCTTGGCCTTTTAGTAGTGTTTCTTCGGAAATTACTTACCAAGTACAAGAGCATATTTTTGATTATCTTGATGCGCCTGTACAACGTATTACTACTGCAGATGTTCCTGCTCCTTTCTCATCAGAATTGCTTAAAGAATGGTTACCTAATGCTGATGATGTAGTGAAGGCAGTGAAGAAGGTTATGTACAAATAATTAGAAAAATAACATAGCATATTATATTTTTAGTCTTCACAGAGAATGCTCTCTGTGAAGACTTTTTTTGTGCCTTTTTGTTAAGGTTGTGTTAAACCTTGATTTTTCTGTGTTAAAGTAAAAAAGTGGTGTATTAATAATTTTTAACAGCTATATAAAAGTTAACTTCTTAATATATGAGTAATTATTTTCATAACAAGTGGTTTTATTAACAAAGAAATTATGTTAATAAGAATAAAAGATGATAAACTCACTTGTTTTAACAGAAAAAAGTTTATACCTTTGCACAAGATGAAAGAAATATTTTATAATTATGCCGTTACTAGAAACATTTGATACAGATGCTAAGACAAAATTGTTCATTTGGAATGTGGATGAGTCGCTGGGAGTTTTGGAAGGGGAAGTGGATTTATCGATAGAAGAGCAAGGATTGTATGAGGCTATCCATAATGAGAGAGGAAAGAAGAATTTTTTGGCGACCCGCTTGTTGTTGAAACAGTTGGGTTATGCACCGAGTGCGTTGTATTATGACGCTAATGGGAAGCCTTTTTTGGCAGATGGTAAGCATATTTCGATAAGCCATTCATTTGATAAGGTGGCTGTGATCATAAGCAGCAATAAGGGTGTGGGTGTTGATATTGAAAAGAAGCGTGATAAGATTATGAATATAGCGTATAAATTCACGCAGTGGAACTATCATACGACTACTTTTTCGTACGAGAATATTATCCAGAAGCTTATAATGATTTGGTGTGCTAAGGAGGTGGGGTTTAAGGCTCATGGGAATCCGGATATTACGCTGAATGATATTAAGGTGCGTGATTTCTTCCCTAATGATACTTATACTGAAATTAAGGTTGAAGCTGCTACTTATAAGGTGTTTTTTAAGTGTATTGAAGATTTTGTACTGGCTTATTGCCATCATAAGTGAATAATAAAAGGAAATTTAAAAGCAAAAAGAGCTGTCACGATTGTGATGGCTCTTTTTTTTAGGGGTTAGGAGTTAGGAGATAGGGGATAGGGGGGAGGAGTTAGGAGATAGGAGAGAGAGAGGGTAGGGGGAGTTGGGGGATAGGAGAGATGGTGTAGGGGGTAGGAGGAGTTAGGAGATAGGGGATAGGGGTTAGGGGATAGGGGTTAGAGTATAGGAGATAGGGGATAGGAAAGAGAGTGAGGATTGGTGATTGAGAAAAATAGGGGGAAAAGGGGAAAAGGGTAAGAAAAATGTGATGTTTTTAGGATTTGGTTGCGGATTGTGCAAAATGAAGGTTTGGGGACGGAAGGGTTGATTATCAGGGGTGTAACGCTTATAGTTCGTTTACAGTTCGTTTATCCTTCGTTATAGGTTCGTTTAAAGTAGGTAAAAGGTAAGAGGTATGAGGGAAGAGGGTGGGGATGTAATGGGTTGATTATTAAGGAAGAGGAGTTAGGAGATAGGGGGTAGGGAGGGGGGAGGTGATTTTTGCATTATTGGCAATGAAGGGGAAAGAGGGTAGGAGGTAGGGGATAGGTAAGAAGGAAGAGGTAGGTGGTAGGTGGGGTGTAGTTTTGGGGGTGAGTATTTGGTAATATCAGTAAAAAGTTATACTTTTGCGTCGTTTTATATTATTGACAATTAACCTTAGTTATGAAAAGAATCATTATGACTGTATGGGTGGCTTTGGTTACCCTTAGCGCACTGGCTCAGGAGCGCAAATTGACTATTGAAGAGGCGGTATTTTATGCTGCACAAGATGCTTCGCAGCCGAGAGGTTATGTGCCGTTGTACCCTGAGGGGCTTCAGGGGTTACAATGGGTGAAGGGTGCTGATCTTTATCTTTACCAGAGTGAAGGGGTGTATGGATTGTACAACCTGAAGGGTGAGAAGGTGGGGAGCATTGGTAAGGATTTGGGTACTGCTTTCCCGTTTTTGGCTGATTTTATAGATAAGTATAAGCAGATGCCTCCGCTGGGATATATTGATAATGAGGAGGCGGTATTTTCGCTTTGGGGTAAATATTATTGTTATAATTATAAGACCCAAAAGGCGGTAGCTACAATTAGTGTTCCGGAGAATGCGGAAAATGAGGAGTACAATCCGGTGAGCAGGACGGTGGCTTATACGCTTGATAATAATCTTTATTTGGCTACTGCTGAGGCTGAAAAGATAGCTGTTACGGCTATTGAGGATGAGAATATAGTTTCGGGTAGGGCTATAAATAGGAATGAATTTGGCATAAATAAAGGGACTTTCTTTTCGCCCAAGGGTAATTTTTTGGCTTTCTACCAAAAGGATGAGACTATGGTGACTGATTACCCGTTGGTGGATATTACCACTACGCCTGCGAGTTTGACTAATATTAAGTACCCGATGGCGGGGCAGCATAGTGAGCGTGCAGCTGTGGGTGTTTATAATTTGAAGACTAAGGGGCTTAGTTATTTAGATATCGACACGAGTGATGAGCATTTTCTGACTAATTTGGCTTGGAGTCCTGATGAGAGATATATTTTATTGGCGGAGTTAAATAGGGCTCAGAATCATTTTGCGGTGAACATTTATGAGGTGGCTACAGGGAAGAAGGTGCGTACGATATTTGAGGAGAGTAATGATAAGTGGGTAGAGCCTGAAAGTCCTGTGGTGTTTTTGCCTAATAAAACGGATGAGTTTTTGTGGCTTAGCGAGCGTGATGGTTTTATGAATGTGTATCATTATAACTTGGCTGGTAAACTTATTAAGCAGGTTACTAACTTTAAATGGGTAGTACAGGAGATTATTGGTTTTGATGCTAAAGGGCAATATGTGTTTGTAGTGGGTACGAGTCCTGACCCACGTGAGAAGCATTGTTATAGGATTGATCTTAAAAACCCTAAGAAAGTAACGAAGATTACGGAAGAAGCGGGTACGCATAAGGTGCAGCTTAGTAGTGATGGTAGGTACTTGCTAAGTGATTATTCAAGTATAAATGTTCCTAAAAACATTGACCTTATAAGTACTGAAAAGGGTACTAAGAAGCGTTTGCATACGGCTAAAAATCCTTTGGAGGGGTTTGCTGTAGGTACTACTGAATTTGTGACGCTTAAGGCGGATGATGGTACGCCTCTTTATGGTAAAATGCATAAGCCTAAGAGTTTTGACCCTAATAAGAAGTACCCTGTATTGATATATGTGTATGGTGGGCCTCACGCACAAGAGGTGACTAATAGTTGGGGTACGAGTTCGTATCTGTGGGAAAAGGTATTTGCTGAAAATGACCAGTATATTGTATTTACCTTGGATAATAGGGGTAGTGCGAACAGAGGCTTTGCCTTTGAGAGTGTGATACACCGCCATTTGGGAGATAATGAGATTGCTGACCAGCTGAAAGGGGTGGAATACTTAAAGAGCTTGCCTTATATTGATGGAAATAGAATAGCAGTGCACGGTTGGAGCTTTGGAGGATTTATGACTTCAAGTTTGGTAACGAGACATCCTGAGGTATTTCGGACAGGGGTTGCAGGAGGTGCTGTAACAGACTGGAAATACTATGAGGTGATGTATGGTGAGCGCTATATGGATACTCCTAAAGAAAATCCTGAGGGTTATGAGAATAGTAGGGTAGGGAAGTACTTAAAAGGACTTAAACGCCCTTTGCTTTTTATTCACGGTAGTGTAGATGATGTAGTAGTGCCACAACACTTGATGAGTATTACTAAGGAATCGATTACTAATAAGGATTTTATAGAAATTTTTATTTATCCTATGCATGCTCATGGGGTACGAGGTGTTGATAATGTGAATCTTACCTTGCGTATTTTAGACTATATTAAGAAGCATAACCAATAAGATAAAGGTATAAAAAAAATAGGCTGCTAAGCAAATTGCTTAGCAGCCTATTTTTATTGTTATTAGTTAATTAGTTTTTAATTGGATAGAAAGTTCTTTGAGTTGTGCCTCATCGATAGGGGAGGGGGCATCAATCATCACATCGCGACCGCTGTTGTTTTTAGGGAAAGCGATAAAGTCGCGTATGGTTTCTTGTCCGCCGAGCAGTGCTACCAATCGGTCGAAGCCAAAAGCTAAACCACCGTGAGGAGGAGCGCCGTATTTGAAAGCGTTCATCAAGAAGCCAAATTGTGCTTGCGCTTGCTCTGGGGTAAAGCCTAATAGCTGGAACATCTTAGCTTGTAACTCTTGGTTGAAGATACGTATAGAGCCACCGCCTACTTCGTTACCATTGAGCACGAGGTCGTAAGCATTGGCGCGTACGACACCAGGGTTGCTGTCGAGTAACGGAATATCCTCAGGTTTAGGGGAGGTGAAAGGGTGGTGCATCGCAAAGAAGCGTTCTTCCTCTTCGCTCCACTCCAAAAGAGGGAAATCTACGACCCAAAGTGGGGCATACTCATCGGGTTTGCGCAAGCCGAGGCGCTCAGCGAGTTCCATACGGAGGGCGCTGAGTTGAGCACGTACTTTGTTTGCCTTGCCTGAGAGAATACAGATAAGGTCGCCTGCTTTGGCGCCAGTGCGCTCTGCCCACGCTTTGAGGTCGTCCTCGTTATAGAATTTGTCTACTGATGATTTGAAGCTACCGTCTTCATTACATTTTACATATACCATTCCGGAAGCGCCTACTTGTGGGCGTTTTACCCATTCTACCAAAGCATCAATCTCTTTGCGGGTGTAGCTGTTGGCACCAGGTACGGCAATCCCTACTACTAATTCGGCTTCGTTGAACACCTTGAAATCGCGGTGTTGAGCGAGATCGTTGAGTTCGCCGAATTTCATACCAAAACGGATATCGGGTTTGTCGTTGCCGTAAGTTTTCATCGCCTCGGCATAGGTCATACGAGGGAAAGCCCCAAAGTCTAAGCCTTTGAGTTCTTTGAGGAGGTGTTTTGCCAAGCCTTCAAAAGTACTGATAACGTCCTCTTGTTCTACAAACGACATTTCGCAGTCTATTTGGGTAAACTCCGGCTGACGGTCGGCGCGGAGGTCTTCATCACGGAAGCATTTTACGATTTGGAAATACTTGTCTAATCCGCCTACCATTAGCAATTGCTTAAAGGTCTGTGGTGATTGAGGGAGTGCGTAGAACTCACCTGGGTTCATACGGCTGGGCACCACAAAATCGCGTGCGCCTTCGGGTGTTGATTTGATAAGCACAGGGGTTTCTACCTCTATAAAGCCTTGTTTGGATAGGTAGTTGCGCACCATTATCCCCACTTTGTGGCGGAAAATAAGGTTATCGCGTACAGGGGTACGACGTATATCGAGATAGCGGTACTTCATACGGAGGTCTTCACCGCCATCGGTATTATCTTCAATGGTAAAAGGAGGAAGTTCGGAATGGTTGAGCAGGGCCAGCGCTGTAACGAGTATTTCTACTTCTCCTGTAGGGATATTTGTATTGGCAGCCTCACGTTTGATCACAGTACCTTGAATTTGAATCACGTCCTCGCGTGAGAGGGTTTTAGCCTGCTCGAAGACATTTTTATCAGTGCGTTCTTCGTCAAAAATAAGTTGGGTGATGCCATAGCGGTCGCGTAGGTCTACCCAAATCATAAATCCCTTGTTGCGGACGCGTTGCACCCATCCGCTGAGGGTTACTTGTTGTTTTTCGTGTGAGAGTCGTAGCTCTCCACAAGTATGCGTTCTGTACATTTATTTGTTGTTAGTTATAAGGTTTGTTTTTGAGTTAGTGATTCTTTTTCAATTCTGAGCCTAATATAAAAGAGACTTTTTCAAAATTTATTAATTAAGCAAAAATTCTTCTTCCTCATTACTTTCAATGCCTAAGGCTTCGTATATATACTTGAAAGTGGACAGCAATTTAGGGTTGCCATCGATGAGGGCTACATCGTGTTCAAAGTGGGCGGAAGGCTTGCCGTCGGCAGTGAGGATTGTCCAACCGTCTTTGAGTTGGCGTATGCTCTTGGTACCCATATTAATCATAGGCTCTATGGCAACTACCATTCCGTCTTTAAATTTTTTACCTGTACCGCGTTTGCCATAGTTAGGCATCTCGGGGTCTTCGTGCATTTTGCGTCCGACGCCGTGCCCAACGAGTTCGCGCACTACTCCATAGCCGTGTGCCTCACAGTGTTGTTGTATAGCGTGTCCTACATCGCCTACTCGGTTACCCGCACGAAACTGACGGATACCTATGTATAGCGATTCTTTGGTTACGCGCAAGAGTTCTTTTACTTCGGGGGCTACTTCGCCTACTTCAAAAGTATAAGCGTGGTCGCCGTAGTAACCATTTTTCAGTGCTCCACAATCTATTGAGATGATGTCGCCTTCTTGTAACGGACGGTCGTTAGGAATACCGTGTACTACTTGCGCATTAGGGCTCATACAAAGGGTATTAGGGAAGCCATACAAACCCAAAAACCCTGGGATAGCCCCTTGACTGCGGATATACTCTTCGGCGATTTTATCTAAATATAGGGTGGTTACCCCTGGTTTTACTTCTTTTGCTAATATACCCAAAGTGCGTGATACCACTTGGGCAGCTTGGTGTAGTAGTTCTATTTCTTCGGCTGTTCTAATGTGAATCATTTTCAGGTGTTAGGTGTTAGGGGTCAGGTTTCAGGGGTCATACTTAACACCTGAAACCTGATATCTGAAACCTATTTTTTGAATTGTTTTAATAAATTGGTAGTGGAGCTGTCGTGAGCAGAGAGTTCGGTAGCAGCAATGTCTTTAAGAATTTTATTTGCCAACTGTTTACCGAGCTCTACACCCCATTGGTCATAACTATAGATATTCCAAATCACACCTTCTACAAATATCTTATGCTCATACATAGCGATAAGGCTACCCAAACTTTCAGGGGTGAGTTTATCGATAAGGAAAGAAGTTGTAGGGCGGTTACCAGTAAACACTTTGAAAGGCACTAAGGCTTCGTTTACCTTGTCACCCATTTCTTTGCGCACTTCAGCTTCAGTTTTACCTTTTAAAAGAGCTTCGGTTTGAGCAAAGAAGTTAGCCATTAGCTTGTTGTGGTGGTCGGTATTGCCGTGCAATGAGTGTTTAAAGCCAATGAAATCAGTAGGTATCAATTTAGTACCTTGGTGGATGAGCTGGAAGAACGCGTGTTGAGAGTTGGTTCCCGGTTCACCCCAGATAATTACCCCAGTTTGATAAGGGATAGGGTTGCCATCACGATCGGTTTGTTTACCGTTACTTTCCATTATACCTTGTTGTAGATAAGCTGCCAAGCGGTGCAAATACTGAGTATAAGGAATGATCGCTTGACTTTCGGCTCCGTAGAAATTGTTGTACCATACACTAAGTAAAGCCAATACTACCGGAATGTTCTCACCGAAAGCAGCAGTGCGGAAATGCTCGTCCATAGCGTGCGCTCCTTTGAGCAACTTATCAAAATTGTCATAACCTACTGATAAGGCAATGCTCAAGCCTACAGCACTCCACAATGAGAAGCGTCCGCCTACCCAGTCCCACATAGGGAATACATTATCAGGGTCGATACCAAATTTGTCTATCTCTTGCAAGTTAGTCGATACCGCTACAAAGTGTTTAGCAATATCTTTTTCAGAACCTGATTTGAGGAACCATTCTTTTACAGTAAGTGCGTTCGAAAGGGTTTCAAGTGTTGTAAAAGTCTTAGATACAATCACTATCAAGGTAGTTTCAGGGTTGAGGTGCTTGATAGTTTCGAGCACGTGGTCGCCATCTACATTGCTGATGAAATGTACGTTGAGGTGATTCTTATAGAATTTAAGCGCTTCGGTTACCATTGCCGGACCGAGGTCAGACCCCCCGATACCAATATTCACCACATCGGTAAAGGCTTTACCGGTATAACCTTTGCGCTTACCACTGATTACTTCTTCGCTGAACTGTTTGATTTTGTGTTTTACAGCCGCTACTTCGGGCATTACATTCTTGCCATCTACGCTTACTACGCTGTTTTCGGGAGCGCGAAGGGCAGTGTGCAATACAGCGCGCTTTTCTGTATTGTTGATAAGGTCTCCACCGAAGTATTTCCCGATAGCATCCTTTAAACCACATTCCTCAGCAAGTTGCACAAGGAGTTTAAGAGTTTGTTCGTCTATGCGGTTTTTAGAATAATCTACATAGAAGTCTTGCCATTTAATGGCAAATCTTTCACCGCGAGCAGGGTCTTTCTCAAATAAAGAAAGTGTATGGCGGTCTTTTACTTCACTAAAATGTTTTTCCAATGCTTTCCACGCATTGGTTTGTGTCGGATTACTATTTTTTAACATTTCAAATATAATTATATTAGTTGTTAGTTATCAGTTATTAATTATAAATTGTGTTTCAGAGTGCAAAGGTATAAAATAATCGCAAAACACGAAAAATAACTTGCCTTAATGAAACACTCTTTCTATGGCTTCTTTTATTCTTTTTATTAATGCCAAATTAGGACTTTTAACAGCTTGGGTGTATAATTGGGTATCGCTTACCTTTGGCAGAACATATCTTTTTGAATAACCCTGAAAGTTGAAAATCTCTCGGGGGGTAAGCCTACGTATGCCAAAATCATCTCGCACAAAAGTATTTTTTATAGCACTCATTTGTAGGGGTACACTACTATTAGGCTGCAAGGCGCATACTTTTGATGATTTTATTTGGTAAAGAGTATCTTTACTCTTCATTTCTCTCATCAATTCTATTGAAAAAGCCGAACTAAGTTCTACATAATAGCAATCCCATTGCTTCCCTTTCTCCAAAAAATCATTAATAGTACGGCTTATCGGCATTCTTTCAGGAAACCGAAACCCTTCTTGCTGTCTCACTCTCATCTTGTCTAAGGCAACAATAAAAACCGATTCTTTATCCATCGGTATATCAGCATACTCCTTAGGGCTCATCAGCTGGTAATAGGCGTAATAATTTTTATCTTCACAAAAGGAAAGTAACTCCTTTAAGGTCTTTCCCTTTGTATCGGTCAAAAGCCCTTTCTTACCTTCAAGCAGCATCGCTTTAGGGCGTGATGCCAATAACTCAAACTCATTTAGGAGCGCTTCTATACCGAAGATTTTATAGCCTGCTATTTCCTCCTCTTCCAATAAGTCAATATATCTAAATTCAGTAGGCTTCATAATGGCTAAGCTACTTAATTCCCCAACTTATCCAATTGTTCTTTCAGCGGTTTGATATATTCTAAGTATTGCGCTTTAAGGTTCGCTTCTATAGGTACCGAGTCAGGCATTTTCTCCTTCAATGGGTCTACCTGCACACCATTCTTCCAGAATCTATAACACACGTGCGGTCCTGTAGCCAATCCCGTACTACCTACCAGCCCTATCACCTGTCCTTGGGCTACTCCTTGCCCTCTCTTAACCAATATTTTCGACATATGCAGGTACTGTGTTGTATAAGTGTTATTGTGTCTCACCTTCACGTAATTACCATTACCCGACCCATATCCTGCTTCTATCACCGTACCCGCAGCTGTAGTACGTATAGGGGTACCCGTAGGTGCCGCATAGTCTGTCCCAAAGTGCCCTTTCATACGGTGCAATACAGGGTGAAATCGCATACCAAATTTAGAGGTAATACGAAAAATATCCAAAGGTGCTTTCAAGAACATACGCTTCATCATATTACCATTTTCATCGTAATAACCACTACTGCCTTTTATGCTATCGGTAGTGAAGTTAAAAGCGTAATATTCCTTCCCTTCCCACTTAAAGTAAGCAGCCTTCACCTTCTCTACCCCTGCATTTATCGTATCCTCTACAAACTTCTCATCGTAAATAATCTTAAATACATCTCCTTTCTGCAAACGAAAGAAGTCTACCGTATAATCAAAAATCTGACCCAATTGGTACGTAGCCTGTTGCCCTATCCCTGCCTCTTGCGCATCCACAGTCAGGTTATTGCTTATGCTCCCCGCTACTGCTCTTTCTTTTACGCTTACTTTCCGTTGGGCAGTATACGCATATACCGAGTCTGCAAGGTGCACCACCACATAATCCACCAAGTTAGGCTGATAGATAAAACTATGAGCCGTATCTGGCGTTTTTTTGTCAAACAAAAATGCGTATGGCTTTCCAACCTGAAAGTTACGAGGGTTTATCAGTTCTTTTGTAATCTCCGCAATACGATGTATCTCAGTCGCCCCTATTTGGTGGTTTTCCAGCAGTTTCCCAAAGGTATCACCTTGTTTAAGAGTATCTCTGCTAATATTGTAATCATTTAGGTTGAAACCAAACTCATATACCGGCGGAGGGGTCTGTGTAGTAGTGTTGCTATGGGTGTTTGTTGTGTTAGTTTTTGGGTCATTACAAGCCGCAAATAGCAGCGGCATAGCCAAAAGGGAATATACAATTCTTTTTCGCATAAATTTACAGTTTTTCTATTACAAATCTACTTGTAATAAGGTTAAAAGGTCATTTAGTTTATAACAGTTTAAAGCAGACTTAGTACCTCCCTTATTTGTATAAGCAAAAGCATAAGTAACAACTTTCAGCCGCAAAATTACAAAATAATTAGTAATCAGCAATAAATAACCAACAATTATTCCCCCACACCCACTCATATCCTCCCCTTCCTACTCCTGTCTTACCTCTCACCTATCTTCTCTCCCTTCATTGCGAATAATGCAAAAATTACCTCCCCCTCCCTATCCCCTATCTCCTCCCTCCTCTTCCCTAATAATCAGCCCATTCCTCCTCCACCCTCCACCCTCTTATCTCTTATCTTTTACCTACTTTAAACGAACCTATAACGAAGGATAAACGAACTATAAACGAAGGATAAACATTACTTCCCTGATTCTCAGCCCCTTCACACCCGCTCCCTCCCATTGCCAAATCCGCAACCAAAACCCAAAAATCTTACATTTTTCTCACTCTTTTCCCCTTTTCTCCTCATTTTTCTCAATTGTCAAACACCCACCTCCCTCCTATCTCCTCCCCCCTATCTCCTATCCCCTATCTCCTATCCCCTAAAAAAAACTTGCCAATTCAATAAAAATTACTAATTTTGCTCAACTAAAAATATATTTTGAATAAACAAATACAGTTATGACACTCTCTTTGGCATCATTAGCAATAGGACAAACCGCTGTAATCGTGGGCTTTACACCCTCTTGCCCTTATGAGGTAAAACAACGCCTGCTCGATTTAGGCTTCGTACGTGGCGCCAAAATACGTATCGAAAACATCAGCCCTCTGGGCGACCCCATAGCCTACAGCATACACAACACACAAATAGCCCTACGCCATACCGATGCCCAGTGCGTACTTATTAATTGCGAGTCTTAAATTATGAATAATAACCTCTGTGATACTTGTTCCCTTAACCCCTCAGCCTCCCTCAAGCCCTTAGGCTCCGAGGTAGGTAACTATGACTATACCATCGCCCTGGCAGGCAACCCCAATACAGGTAAAAGCACCGTTTTCAATGCCCTCACAGGGCTCCGCCAGCACACAGGCAACTGGCCTGGCAAAACAGTCACTCACGCCGAAGGTAACTTCTCCTTCCACAAACAAAAATACCGAATCATCGATTTGCCCGGCACCTACTCCCTCCTCTCTACTTCCGAAGATGAAGAAGTAGCACGTGATTTTATACTCTTCGGCAAACCCGATGTAACCGTAATTGTAGTCGATGCTAGCCGCCTCGAACGCAACCTCAGCCTCGCCCTACAAATACTCGAAATTACCGATAAAGCAGTCCTATGCCTCAACCTGATGGACGAGGCTCGCCGCCATCATATCAATATCGATACCCGCACCCTCTCCCGTGATTTAGGCATACCCGTAGTAGCCACCTCAGCACGCACCAAAGAGGGTATCCCCGATTTGCTTTTGGCAATACAAGAGGTCGTAAGCGGTAAGTTCCACACCCAAAAACACAGCTACATACAGCTCCCTCACCAAAACGCCGAAGCCATAACACAACTACAAGCATTACTCGCCGAGCTCAACCCCTCTCTGCCCAACACCCGTTGGCTGGCTATGCGCCTTATCGAGGGCGACCAAAGTGTTATTCAAGGCGTCGAACAAGGAGCCTTTTCAGCAGAAAATAACCCCGAAAAGCAAGCCCGACTCCTTCGCATCGCTGCCGAGTACCACCACCTCTTGGGCGATAGCTACCGCAATAACTTAGTCGAGGCTATTTACGCTCAGGCCACCACACTCATTAACGCCTCTGTCACTACCGATTTTTCCGCACGCTCCTTCCGTATCGATAGGGCTATTGATAGAGTAGTAACTCATAAGCTATGGGGCTTCCCCATAATGTTCCTCTTGCTCTCTGCCGTCCTCTGGATTACCATTGTAGGGGCGAACTATCCATCTCAGTGGCTATCCGATTTCTTTATCACTTGGCTCTACCCATTGCTAAAGAGTGGCGCAACAGCGCTCCATTTCCCTTGGTGGCTTAGCGGCTTCCTTATCGATGGCGTTTATTTAGCTACCACTTGGGTAATTTCAGTAATGCTGCCCCCTATGGCTATCTTCTTTCCGCTTTTCACCTTGTTGGAAGATTTTGGCTACCTCCCCCGCGTAGCCTTTAATCTCGACCGACTCTTCCGCAAGGCAGGAGCGCACGGTAAGCAGGCGCTTACTATGAGTATGGGCTTTGGTTGCAATGCCGCAGGCGTAGTAGCCACCCGCATCATCAATAGCCCACGTGAGAAACTCATAGCCATCATTACCAATAACTTCTCATTGTGCAATGGGCGTTGGCCTACCCAAATTCTCATAGCCACACTTTTTATAGGGGCTTTAGTACCCAAGCAGTGGAGCAGTACCGTATCAATGCTCGCCGTAATAGCCATAGCAGTACTCGGTATTGTATTCTCTTTCTTTACATCGTGGTTATTAGGCAAAACCTTGTTAAAAGGCGAGTCCTCATTTTTTGTGTTAGAACTGCCTCCCTACCGCCCACCCCGCTTTTTCCAAACACTATATACCTCCCTTATTGATAGAACCCTCATAGTTCTATGGCGCGCCATAGTATTTGCAGCACCAGCAGGGGCAGTAATATGGTTAGTATGTAACATTCAGGTAGCAGGTCAGCCTGTAGCCCTGTGGTTCATACAAGCCTTAGATCCTATAGGGCTACTCATAGGGCTCAATGGCGTTATACTACTAGCGTATATTGTAGCCATACCCGCCAACGAAATTGTAATCCCCACCATACTGATGCTCACCACAATGGTATTAGGGCAAACAGCAGTAGGGCAGGGCGCAGGAGTCCTGATGGAAGCCAGCACAGCCCAAGTAGGCGCTTTGCTACACGCAGGCGGGTGGAGCCTCCTCACCGCCGTTAATCTAATGCTCTTTAGCCTCTTGCATAACCCCTGCAGCACTACCATCTACACTATTTATAAAGAAACAAATAGTAAGAAATGGACACTAATAGCTACCCTCTTACCCGTATTATATGGGGTAGTAGTTTGCTTCCTAATAAATTTGCTATTTCAGAAATAATTACTAATTTTGCAAAATCTAACTAAGGTAATAGCTAACAAGTAACCTATGCAGTTACTCGTTACCTCTTACTTCTTACTTAATAAAATGGATCAAAGAAAAAAAGAAGAAGCACTACATTACCATGAGTTCCCACAACCTGGTAAAATTGCTATCGTGCCTACCAAAAAGCACGCTACACAACATGATTTAGCTTTGGCCTACTCCCCTGGGGTGGCCGAACCCTGTTTGGCAATAGCCGACGATAAAAGCAATGCCTATAAATATACAGCCAAAAGTAACCTCGTAGCAGTAATCTCAAATGGTACTGCCGTTCTTGGGTTAGGTGATATAGGTGCCGATGCCTCAAAACCAGTAATGGAGGGCAAGGGATTGCTCTTTAAAATATTCGCCGGTATCGATGTATTCGATATTGAAGTCGATGCTACCGATATCGATAAGTTTGTCGAAACAGTCAAAGCCATAGCACCTACCTTCGGAGGTATTAACTTGGAAGATATCAAGGCTCCCGAAGCCTTTGAAATAGAACGCCGCCTAAAAGAAGAGTTGGACATTCCTGTAATGCACGATGATCAGCACGGTACAGCTATCATCTCTGCAGCAGCTCTTATCAACGCTCTTGAAATCGTAGGTAAGGATATCGCAAAAGCTCAAATAGTAGTCAATGGCGCTGGCGCAGCTGCTATCTCTTGCACCCGCTTATATGTAGCCTTAGGTGCCAATCCTAAGAACATAGTAATGTGCGATAGTAAAGGCGTAATACGCAAAGATGCTCCTAACCTTACTGAGCAAAAAGCCGAGTTCGCTACCGATCGTAACCTACATACCCTTGAGGAGGCTGTTAAAGGTTCCGATGTCTTCATCGGGCTCTCTAAAGGAAATGTCCTTACTCCCGAGATGCTACTCTCTATGAATAAGGACGCTATTGTTTTCGCAATGGCAAACCCTACCCCCGAAATCGATTATGATTTAGCACTCAAAACTCGTAAGGATATCATTATGGCTACAGGCCGTTCCGATTTTCCTAACCAGGTGAACAACGTTCTCGGCTTCCCTTATATTTTCCGCGGTGCGTTAGATGTACGCGCTACCAAAATTAATGAGGAAATGAAATTAGCCGCTGTACGTGCCATCGCCGATCTTGCCAAGAAAACAGTACCTCAGCAAGTAAGTTTAGTGTACGGAGGTGAAAACCTTAACTTCGGGCGCAATTATATCATCCCTAAACCTTTTGATCCCCGCCTTATTTATGAGGTACCACCTGCCGTAGCCAAAGCCGCTATCGATTCAGGAGTAGCTCAAAAACCTATTACCGATTGGGAGGCGTACAAAGGCGAACTTATGGATAGAATAGGCGTAGGCAGCAAAGAAATACGTCTATTGCAAGATCGTGCTAAGCGCAATCCAAAACGCGTAGTATTTGCCGAAGCCGATCAGCTCGAAGTGCTTAAAGCAGCGCAACGCATCTATGAAGATGGTATAGGTATACCAGTCCTCTTAGGTAATAAAGATGTTATCAAAGCCTTAAAATATGAAATAGGCTTTACTGGCAGGGTAGATGTAATCGATCCTAAAAGCGATGCCGAGCGTGGCCGCCGTGAGCAGTTCGTACAGCATTACTGGAAATTACGCGAACGCCGCGGAGTTACCTATGAAGTAGCCGAACGCCTAATGCGTGAACGTAATTACTTCGGTACTATGTTGGTCGAAACAGGTCAAGCCGATGCTATGATTACAGGCTATTCACACGCATACCCCAATGCCATACGCCCAGTGCTCGAAATCATTGAAAAAGATAAAGGAGTAGATCGCATCGCTGCTACCAGCATAATGCTTAGCAAGCAAGGTCCTATTTTCTTATCCGATGCTACTATTAATATCGATCCTACTGCTGCCGATTTGGCTAATATAGCCCTACTCACAGCCCGCGCCGTGAAGTTCTTCGGTTTAGAACCTTCAGTAGCTATGTTGTCATACTCCAACTTTGGCTCAGCAGTATCCGATAGTACGCTCAAAGTACGTCAGGCAGTAGCATACTTGCATAAGCACCACCCCGAATTAGTAGTCGATGGTGAAATACAAGCCGATTTTGCTCTTAACCCTGATAAGATAGCTAAAAACTATCCGTTCTCTAAGCTTAATAACGGCAAAGGAGCCAATGTGTTAGTATTCCCTAACCTCGAGGCAGCCAACATTAGCTATAAGCTCTTGAAGGAAACTCAGCATTTGGATACCATAGGCCCTGTAATATTAGGTTTAAGTAAGCCTATCCACATCACAACCATAGGTTCTACCGTTGATGAGATGGTGAATTTAGCCACCCTTGCTGTTATCGATGCACAAGGCGTCTAAATAGAATTACAAGGCAATCCGCCTATATAGCAATAACACTTTGCCAATCATATTAGGATTGGCAAAGTTTTTTGTTTTTGTAGGTTAATGAATAATTTGTAATTTTGCAGCGAGAATAAAATCAAGCCTAATGAAAACCCTTATCAAAAACGCAATCATCGTAAACGAAAATACCCTCTTTCAAGGCGACCTCCTCATTGAGGGCGAACGCATTGCACAAATAGACTCTCACATTACTCCCAAAGGAAATTACGAGGTGATAGAAGCCGAAGGCAAGTATCTCATCCCTGGAGTGATTGATGATCAAGTGCACTTCCGCGAACCTGGGCTTACTCACAAAGCTACTATAGCTACCGAAAGCAGGGCTGCGGTAGCCGGCGGGGTTACTACCTTTTTTGAGCAACCTAACACCGTACCCCAAACCGTAACAATTCCGCTTTTGGAAGAGAAATTTGCAATTGCCAAACAATCATCGTTTGCCAACTATTCTTTCTTTTTAGGAGGCACGAACGACAACCTTGAAGAACTGAAACGCTTAGATAAAAACGCTTGTGCAGGGGTAAAACTCTTCTTAGGTTCTTCCACAGGAAATATGCTCGTAGACAACGAGAAAACCATAGAAGCTATTTTCAATAATGTAGATTTGGTCATCGCTGCTCATTGTGAAGATGAAGCAACTATTCGCAAAAACTTAGCCCACTATCAAGAATTGTATGGTGATGATATCCCTATTGCTATGCATCCTCATATCCGCAGTGCTGAGGCTTGCTATCTATCCTCTTCACGCGCCATTGCTCTGGCTGAAAAAACCGGCGCACGCTTGCACGTGTTCCACCTTTCAACAGCTAAGGAAACCGACCTTTTCCGCAATGATATGCCACTAAAAGATAAGAAAATCACCGCTGAGGTGTGTGTGCATCACTTGTGGTTTTCCGAAGAAGATTACGCTACTCGTGGGGCTTTCATCAAATGGAATCCGGCAGTAAAAACAGCCGATGACCGCACAGCACTGTGGCAAGCCCTCTTAGACGACCGCCTAGATGTGATTGCTACCGATCACGCGCCTCACACCCTCGAAGAAAAACAGCGCAAGGGCTATGTCAATATCCCTTCAGGGGCGCCTTTGGTACAGCATTCGCTTGTGGCTATGCTCGAAAAATCCTACGAAGGTAGTATTTCTATCGAAAAAATAGTAGAGAAAATGTGTCATAATCCTGCAATCCTTTTTCAGGTAAAAGACCGTGGGTTCTTGCGTGAAGGTTATTACGCCGATCTTGTGCTAGTGGATCTGGATACCCAATGGACAGTGCAGAAAAACAATCTGCTCTACAAATGTGGCTGGAGTCCGCTTGAAGGGCAACAGTTCCATAGTAAGATAGTAAGCACCTTTGTGAATGGTAGTTTAGTATATCATCAAGGCAAAATATTAGAACCTAATAAAGGGCAACGCGTAACATTCAACAGATAAAACAATGAAAAAAATCACTTATATTATAATCTTATTACTAATTTTTACAGCTTGTAGGCAGAATATAGTCCCCAAGCCTAAAAACTTTCTTGATGAACAGCAGATGGAAAATTTGTTGTACGATATGGCAATATTAGAAACAATGAAAAACTCACACGCACATCTGTTGGACTCATTGCAATTCAATCCACAAGAGTTTATTTACCAAAAATACCATACCGATAGTATTTCGCTCTCACAAAATATGATATATTATGCCTCCTATCCTAAGGAGTATGATGATATAGTGCAAAAAGTAGAAAAACGACTAAATGCTCAGCGTGATAGTATGAGTAAGGCATCAGCCTTGCCTTCACAATCTTTAGGACAGCAACTTGAATCTATAAAATAATTAATAATACTTTGGAAGTCATCCCCCTACAACATACTTACATTAATTGGATATTCCCAGCCTTCTTGCTCATTTTTGGGTTATTTGCTTTTTTGCGTGTGTTTTATCCCAAGCACTTTTCCGATTATACTCGCTTATTAGTAAATGATAAGTATATTATTATTTATGGCAAGAAAGAACGTAAGTTACACCTGTTTACTATAGTACTCTATTTGCTGCAAAGTCTCTGTTTGGCACTACTTGTATATGTAGGGTTAAAGCATTTTGGTGTTACTCAGTTGTTCACCGAAAAATATATGTTTTTAGAAATAGAGCTTGTAGTTATGGCTATACTTTTATTAAAGCTTATATTACAACAGTCAATAAGCAGTTTGTTTAGCCTAACCGACTTTAGTAAGGATTATATTTTCACTCGTATAGCCTACTCATCCTATGCAGCTATCTTTGTTTTGCTGCTCCTTTTCTTAGGTATTTATACCTTCGGGATGACAAAACCTTTCCTATCCCTTCTCTTTTTAACACTTCTGATAATCAATGCGTTAAGCTGGTTAAAGATTATTAAAAACAATCTAAAGCAAATAAAACCCTACTTATTCTATTTTATTTTGTATCTTTGCGCCCTTGAAATAGCACCCTATATATATCTCATTTACATTGGGAAGCACCTGCTTAGTACATAGTAAAGACCAAAGTAAGAGGTAATTTTTTTCTCATAAATCGAGTAAGAGATTTTAGGAAGTGTAAAGAATAATATTAAGTATGAAAGTAAAAACGATATTAGTTTCGCAACCAGAACCAAAGGCCGAAAACTCACCTTACACTCAAATCATTGAAAACCACAATGTAAAAGTCGATTTTGTGCCTTTCATCAAGGTAGAAGGAATGACTGCAAAAGATATTCGTATGCAAAAAATTGACCTCACGAAATTTACTGCTATCATCCTCACTAGCCGCAAATCAGTCGATCATTATTTTCGTATAGCCGATGAAATGCGCTTTAAAGTACCCGATACTATGAAGTACTTCTGCCAGTCCGAAGCTATTGCTTTCTACTTGCAGAAATACATCACCTACCGCAAGCGCAAGATATATGTAGGGAAAAAAGAATTCAATGATCTTTTACCAATCCTGAAAAAGTATAAAGACGAAAAATTTCTCTTTCCGGGCTCCGATTCTCCTAAGCCCGAGGCCTCAGCAGCTCTTGATGCTCTCAAAATAAAGTGGGAACGAGTAGTGTTTTACCGCACTGTTTATTGTGATATTTCAGCATTAAAACAGCATAAGTATGATATACTTACATTCTTTTCACCAGCTGGTATCGAGGCTCTTTTTAAAAGTTTCCCTGATTTTAGTCAACAAAAAACCAAAATAGCAGTTTATGGCGATGCTACCCTTAAGGCCGCCGAAGAAGCAGGCTTAATAATAGATATTAAAGCTCCTTCTCCTGATAGTCCTTCAATGACTGTAGCTCTTGACCATTATTTATTGAAAACGAACGCTAAAAAGCAATTGAAAAATTTGGAGGTATAGAATTTATTACCTACTTTTGTCAAAAATACAAGAAAAAAAACAGAGTGAGAATTACAATTATTGGTACTGGTTATGTAGGCTTAGTGTCAGGTACTTGTTTTGCCGAAGTTGGCAACAAGGTAACTTGTGTAGATGTAAACACACAGAAGATAGAGAAACTTAAGCAGGGTATTGTACCTATCTATGAACCTGGATTGGAAGAAATGGTATTGAATAATGTAACTCATAAAAATTTATTTTTCACTACCAATCTTACTGAAGCTATTAAAGATGCTGAGGTGGTATTCATAGCAGTAGGCACTCCAATGGGTGATGATGGTTCAGCCGATTTGCAATATGTATTATCTGTATCACAAGGTATAGGTGAAGCTATGCAAGGAGAGTTGATAATAGTAGATAAATCAACAGTACCAGTAGGCACAGCTGATAAAGTGCGAGCTACAGTGCAAGCAGCTTTGGATAAGCGAGGAGTGCAATACGAATTTCATATAGTATCTAATCCAGAGTTCTTAAAAGAAGGCAAAGCTATTCAGGACTTTTTAAAACCTGATCGTGTAGTAATAGGAGCTGATAACCAGTATGCCTTTAGCAAGATGAAAGAATTGTACTCATCTTTTTTCTTACAGCATGAACGTTTTATTACTATGGATATTCGTTCTGCTGAAATGACTAAATATGCAGCCAATGCTATGCTCGCCACTAAGATTTCATTTATGAATGAGATAGCCAATATCTGTGAACGAGTAGGCGCAGATGTGAATAAGGTTCGCATTGGTATAGGTTCTGATAGTCGTATAGGCTATAGCTTTATTTATCCTGGTTGTGGATATGGAGGCTCTTGTTTTCCTAAAGATGTATTAGCTCTTAAAAAATTAGCAGAAGAAGTTGGTTATAAAGCGGAACTTATAGAGTCAGTAGATAATGTAAACAATCGTCAGAAGTACGTTATAGCTCAAAAGGTGATAAAACGATATGGTGAAGACCTTACAGGCAAGACTTTTGCTATTTGGGGCTTATCATTCAAACCTGAAACTGACGATATGCGTGAAGCACCTTCTATCTATATCATCAAAGAATTAGTAAAACGAGGAGCTACCATACAAGCCTACGACCCTAAAGCAGTGCACGAGGCAAAGGTATGTTACCTAAAAGATATACCCATAACTTATGTAGATAGTAAGTACGAAGCCCTAAAAGGAGCAGATGCTTTGCTACTACTAACTGAATGGAAAGAGTTTCGTGCCCCTGACTTTGAAGAAATGGCTAAACAGCTTAAACAAAAAATTATCTTTGATGGGCGTAATCAATACAATGCTTTTGCATTACCAAATAAGGGCTGGGAATATCTGCAGATAGGGGTTTAGTTCAAGAATAAAACATTAAATAAAAGTTTTTAAAGAGTTGAAAAAACACACTATACATCTAAAAAACAATATAACTTATACTTGTGATGAGAACACCTCTTTACTAAAAGCTGCTTTAGATAATGATATTAGTTTAGAGTATTCTTGTTTTGAAGCACGTTGTAGAAGCTGTAAAGTGAAAGTACTTGAAGGAAAAGTAGAAAACCTCCAAGAAGAAAAGGTGCTTACCGCTGAAGAGAAAGTAGCAGGCTATGTACTTTCGTGCAATGTAGTACCCCGTTCAGACATAAGATTAGATATAGAAGATTTGGGTGTAAAACTACCTGCCTCTCAAGTGAGCCCTTGCAAAATAAGTAATATTACTCATATTAATGGTAATATTGTAGAGGTAGTGTTGCGTTTGCCTCCTAAGGTAGATTTTCAGTTTTTAGCGGGGCAATATGTAGATATTATCAGAAATGGACATAAGCGCAGCTATTCTATTAGCCATAGTCAGTATGAAAGCAACCAGCTGAAACTCTTTATTCGCAATTATGAAGGGGGACTATTTAGCAACTATTGGTTTAATGAGGCTAAGCCTAATGATTTGCTTAGAGTAGAGGGACCTTTGGGCACTTTCTTTTACCGGCATAATGAAGTATGCACCGATATTGTATTATTAGCTACAGGTACTGGTATTGCACCTATAAAAGCCATTTTAGAACAGCTGCAAGCTAGTCCGGAATTATTAGTTAATAAAAAAGTGTGGCTTTTGTGGGGAGGAAGAAAAAAAGAAGACTTATTTTGGAAGCCTGATTTTACCTTTGCTCATTTTGAATATATACCAGTATTGACTCGTGAGGACGATTGGCAAGGAGCAAAAGGGTATGTGCAAGAGATAGCTTCAGCACAGGCTATCAGTTGGCCTACAGCGCAAGTGTATGCTTGTGGTAGTGAGGCAATGATACAAAGCGCTCAGGAACTTCTCACTAAACAAGGATTGAAAGGAGAGAATTTTTTCGCTGATGCATTTGTTGCAGGCAAATAAGTGATTAATTTTCAAGCAATAAGTAGATTAATTTTTATGAAAGCAGTAATTTTAGCAGGTGGTCTCGGCACACGATTGAGTGAGGAAACAGCCTTGAGACCTAAACCAATGGTAGAAATAGGAGGAATGCCTATCTTATGGCATATTCTCAAAATATATTCGCACTACGGCATTAATGAGTTTATCATTTGTTGTGGTTATAAGGGCTATATCATCAAGGAATATTTTGCTAATTATTTTTTACATCAATCGGATATTACTTTTGATATGGCAAATAATGAGATGCACGTACACCAAAAACGCGCTGAACCTTGGAAAGTTACTCTTATTGATACAGGAGAGCACTCTATGACGGGAGGGCGCCTTAAACGTGTTTTGCCATATATTGAAAACGAAGAAGCTTTTTGCTTTACTTATGGCGACGGAGTAGCTGATATTGATATTGCTAAATTAGTAGCTTTTCATAAAGCTCACGGTAAGGAGGCAACTCTTACAGGAGTCTATCCCCCAGGTAGATTTGGAGCTTTGGATATAGTAAATAATCAGATTATGAAGTTCCAAGAAAAGCCGAAAGGAGATGGAGCGCTTATTAATGGAGGGTTCTTTGTACTATCACCTAAAGTAATAGAGCGCATAAAAGGAGATAGCACTATTTGGGAACAAGAACCGCTAAAAGGCTTAGCCACAGACGGACAGTTGATGTGTTATAAGCACGAAGGTTTTTGGCAACCAATGGATACGCTCCGTGATAAAACGCTTTTGGAAGAATTATGGCAAAACAACAAAGCACCTTGGAAGGTATGGCAATAGGAAAAGTAGATACTCATTTTTGGAAAGGTAAGCGTGTATTTATCACAGGGCATACGGGCTTTAAAGGTTCGTGGCTATCGCTGTGGCTACAACAGATGGGTGCTGAAGTAAAAGGATTTTCTTTAAATCCACCTACAAATCCGTCTCTTTTTGTTGAGGCTAAAGTAGCACAGCAGATGCAGAGTGAGATAGGTGATATTCGTGATTTCAGCAAACTCTCGGAGAGCATACATACTTTTAACCCCGATATATTGCTACACTTAGCAGCACAGCCTTTGGTAAGGCTTTCGTATAAAGAGCCTATTGAGACTTATAGCACTAACGTGATGGGGACTGTGAATGTGCTTGAAGCTTCGCGCTATGCCTCGCACTTAAGAGCGATAGTAGTAATTACTACTGACAAATGTTATGAAAACCGCGAATGGGAATGGGGCTATCGTGAAAACGAACCTATGGGCGGACACGATCCTTATAGCAATAGTAAAGGTTGTGCTGAATTGGTAGTTTCGGCTTACCAACGGTCGTTTTTTCACACCCCCGATACAGCAGCTGTAGCCTCGGCACGTGCAGGTAATGTGATAGGTGGTGGAGACTGGGCTGAAGATAGATTGATACCCGATATTCTGCGCGCTTTTGAGAAACAGCAATCGGTAATTATTCGCAATCCGCTATCTACTCGTCCGTGGCAACACGTATTAGAACCTCTTTCAGGCTACTTAGTGCTAGCACAACGCTTGTGGCAAGACGGGAAGGCCTTTGCTGAAGGTTGGAATTTTGGGCCTAAAGACGATGACTGCCAACCTGTGCAGTGGATACTTGATAAGATGGTACATTTCTGGGGAGATGGAGCGCACTATGAAATAGACAAGAGTGAACAACCCCACGAAGCTAACTTTCTAAAACTTGACTGTTCGAAAGCTGCAATGCGCCTAAAATGGCACCCTAAATGGCGATTAGAGCAAACTTTGGAGCAAATAGTGCATTGGCACCGTGCGTGGCTAGAAGGAGATGATATGCAAGCAAAATGTTTGCAAGAAATAGAGAAATATAACAATTAGAACTAACAACAAAAAACACTATAATATAAATGACTTTAGACACCATTAGGCAAGAAATAGCTGAATTAGTTGAAAAATACGCCCAAGAGGCTTACAAACCGAAACCTTTTGAGGGGGGTACTACTGTTATACCGCCTTCAGGTAAGGTATTAGGAGCCCAAGAACTAAAAAATATGGTAGATGCCTCGCTTGATGCTTGGCTTACCACAGGACGTTTTAACCGTGCTTTCGAAGAAAAATTGGCTGCCTTTTTAGGGGTAAAATACTGTATCACGGTAAATTCTGGTTCTTCAGCTAACTTAGTAGCCTTTAGTGCACTTACTTCACCTAAATTAGGCGAACGTGCTATTAAAAAAGGTGATGAGGTAATAGGTGTAGCGGCAGGCTTCCCTACTACGGTGAACCCTATAATTCAGTTTGGGGCTATACCAGTATTTGTAGATGTAGACTTACACACACATAATGTAAATGCTGACCTTATAGAACAAGCTATTACCCCTAAAACAAAGGCGATAATGCTCGCCCATACCTTAGGGAACCCTTTCAACTTAGAGAAAATAAAAGCCCTTTGTGAGAAATATAACCTTTGGCTTGTAGAAGATTGCTGCGATGCTTTGGGTGCTACCTATAACGGACAAAAAGTAGGTACTTTTGGCGATATTGCTACCCTGAGTTTCTATCCAGCTCACCATATCACAATGGGTGAAGGAGGAGCCGTATTTACTAACAATGCGGAGCTAAAGACTATAGCTGAGTCTTTCCGCGATTGGGGACGTGATTGCTATTGCGCACCAGGGAAAGATAATACTTGCAACTGCCGTTTTTCGCAACAACACGGCGATTTGCCTTTTGGTTACGATCATAAATATGTGTATTCGCACTTAGGTTACAACCTAAAAATCAGTGATATGCAAGCAGCCTGCGGCTTGGCTCAGTTAGACCGAGTAGAGGAGTTTATAGAAAAACGCCGTAAGAATTTTGCTTATCTAAAAAATAGATTGCAAACACTTACTGATTTTTTATATCTGCCAGAGCCAACCCCCAATAGTGACCCTTCGTGGTTTGGGTTCCCTATTACCCTTAAAGAAGACGCAGGTACCGCACGTGTAGATTTGCTCCGTTTTTTAGACCAACAGAAAATAGGCACACGCCTGCTCTTTGCTGGTAACCTTATCAAGCAACCTTATTTCCAAGGAGTAGAATACCGCGTCGTAGGCGACCTTACTAATACTGATATTACAATGAATCAAACCTTTTGGGTAGGTATCTATCCCGCCTTAGGTGAGGAAGAATTAGATTACATAGCGGAACAATTAGAGGAATATTTCGGAGTAAATTTCTAACTTTAGCACAAATAAGTAGAACTGATAAATCGGTTTCTTTACAATATCGACCCTATCAGCGCAAGCTGAAAACATTCGTGCCAATTCTTACAATTCGTAGGCAAAACCCCATCAGCGCAAGCTGAAAATATGCCTTTCGTGGGAGCTTTCAATCCTACATAAAGCAAGAATTTGAAATAGCAATATAATTATGACAATACTTTTAACGGGCGCAACAGGATTCCTCGGCAGTCATTTGCTAAAAACTTTGGTAAACAAAGGCTATAAGGTAGTAGTACTCAAACGATCTACCTCCGATATGTGGCGTTTAAAAGGTTTTGAAAACACCTTTAAAAGCTATGATATAGATCGTATGCCCTTGCAAACGGCTTTTGAAGAACAACCTATAGATATTGTTATTCATACGGCTTGGGCAGGAGTAGCTTCAACTGACAGAGGTAATTGGGAAATACAAATGGAAAACTTTTATTTCTCTAAAAAACTGATAGACTTATCTGTATTATTTAATATAAAGAAAATAATTTGTCTTGGTTCTCAAGCAGAATACGGAAATTATAATGAAAAGGTAAATGAAGATTTTTTACCTACTCCCATAGGTGCCTATGCCTCTGTAAAACTATTTACATCTCATTATCTCAGAAATATAGCTCAGGAGAATCATATAAGCTGGTATTGGATAAGGGTTTTTTCGATAATAGGTGAAAATGAGACCCAATCTTGGTTACTCTCTCAAGTGATAAAGAGTTTATTAGTAAACAACAGTATTGAACTTACAGAGGGAGAACAGTTTTATGATTATATGTATGTAGCTGATTTTGTTGCAGCAATAGAAAAGATACTTAATAAACATAGAGATGATTCAGGAGTTTATAATTTATGTACGGGAGTTCCAATAAAAATAAGAGATTTATTGTGTTTAATAGCTGATAAATTAGAGAAAGATAAACAATTATTGAAATTTGGAGCAATTGCTTATAGACCAAATCAAAATATGTTTATGGTAGGGAATCCTCATAAATTTGAGAAAACTTTTGGAATTCATAATTTACAACCTTTGTCAATTATAATAGATAAAATTATAAACTCATATATATGAAAGTAACTCAGTATATAGCAAGATTTCTGAAAGAAAAAGGTATTCATACTGTCTTTGAACTACAAGGAGGAATGATTACTCGCATTATAGATGCCCTTAATCAGGAAGGGGGTATAGACATAGTGAGTATGCATCACGAACAAGCTGCTGCAATGGCTGCAGACGCTTATGGAAGAATTAAAAATAAGCCAGGAGTAGCATTAGCTACAAGTGGCCCTGGAGCAACAAATCTTCTTACAGGGATTGGTAATTGTTTTTTTGACTCTGTGCCAGCTATTTTTATAACGGGGCAGGTAAATACAAATGAACAAAAAGGAGATAAATCTACTCGACAAATAGGATTCCAAGAAACAGACATAGTGGCAATGGCAGAAGCTATTACAAAGAAGGCTTACGCTATAAAGACAAAAGATGAAATACCTAATGTTTTTGAAGAAGCTTATCAGATAGCTATGTCAGGCAGACCAGGCCCTGTGTTAATTGATATCCCTATGAATATCCAAAATCAAGAAATAGAAGATGCTCTTGTGGAGAAACCTTTTCTTGAGAAAAATCCTACTACTTGTGATGATTTTATAAATAAATATATAGATGCATTAAAGGTCAGTAAAAAGCCTCTTTTATTAATAGGAAGAGGGATTCGTGCAGCACAAGCGTCAGAGCTTTTTAAAAATTTTATTGCTAAGTTTCAAATTCCTGTAGTAACATCATTACTAGGAGTAGATGTTTTACCTTATACTCACCTTCTTAGAGTTGGTTTTATAGGTACTTATGGAAACCGATGGGCTAATTATGCTTTAGGAAGTTCGGATGTATTATTAGTGCTTGGTAGTCGCATAGATTTAAGGCAAACAGGAGCGGATATAGAAGCTTTTAGACAAGGGAAACAAATATTTCACGTAGATATAGATTCTGCTGAACTAAATAATAGGTTTACAGATACTATAACTCTTAATACTGATTTGGTAACTTTTTTTGAAGAAGTACAAAAAATAGATTATTCTTATTGTTTACCTATAGATTGGAATGCAGAAATCAAAGAAAAAAGAGAGGCATATAATGATATCTTAGAGTTGAAAAATGTGAAAGATATAAACCCTAATATCTTTATGCATCAACTTTCAAAAGCCTCTTTTAAAGCTAAGGGTTTCACTACCGATGTAGGTAATAACCAAATGTGGAGTGCACAATCATTAGAACTCAATGGAGACCAACTGTTTCTTTCTTCAGGAGGAATGGGAGCAATGGGATATTCTTTACCAGCAGCAATAGGAGCCTCTGTAGCACTAAATAAGCAACCTATGGTATGTATTTCTGGCGATGGAGGTTTTCAAATAAATATTCAAGAATTAGAAACAGTAAAGCGGAATAATTTACCTATTAAAATAGTTATATTGAACAATCATTGCTTAGGGATGATTAGACAATTTCAGGATAGTTATTTTGAAAGTCGTTACCAATCTACTGTTTGGGGATATAGTGCGCCCGATTTTACAGCCATAGCTCGCGCTTATGGCATAGATAGCTTTTCAATAGAAAATGAAGAAGATATTAATATAGGATTAAATAGAATGTGGGAAGATGCCAATGCTCCATTTTTATTAAATGTAAATATTAATATACACACAAATGTATATCCTAAAATGTTGTTTGGAAATCCTTTAACTAAGATGGAACCTTTTTTAGAATCGTAAAATGCAAAAACATATTACATTAGCTTTTGATATGATTAAACGTAATAAAAAAATAACTGAGAATTATTTTTTTATGACTTTAATATTAATTCTAAATTCTTTTTTTGCACTACTTATTTATCCTTATTTAATACGTACTTTAGGGGCTGAATCTTATGGGATATATGTATTTGCTTCTTCTATTGCAAACTATTTTATTTGTCTGGTAGGTTTTGGTTTTGACATGTATGGAGCACGGCTTATTGCAGAGAATCCTTTTTCAATAGAGAATAAGTCACAAGTATTATCCAATATTTTTACAACAAAAATCTATTTAGAACTCATTGCAATATTTTTATTTACAATAACACTATTTGTATTTCCTATACTGCAACTTCATCTTTGGGTTTATATAGTATGTTTTGCTACTACTTTGCTAAATATTCTTTTTCCTACTTGGTATTTTCAAGGAGTGCAAAAAATGAGAGTAGTAAGTTATATACAGCTGTTTTTTAAACTATTATCATTGCCATTTATATTTGTATGGGTGAAAACTCCAGAAGACCTTTTGCTATTTGCTAGTATAATGACAGGTTCATCATTATTAGGAGCTATATATGCTTTTGTTCATCTATTTATTTTTGAAAAAATAGAGATTAAATGGGCTAGTTTTAACTATGTTTTAAAATATATACATACCTCTCAGTATTTTTTTTATACTAATTTTCTAAACATAATGAAAACTCAGGCTCTCAATTTAATCGTAGGAGCTCACTTTGGGATGAGAGATTTGGCAATTTATGATTTAGCAAATAAAATCATCCAAATTCCTTTGATACTTTTAACAAGTATTAATAGTGCTCTTTTCCCTAAAGTAGTTTTGAACTTTAATCATTTGTTATTAAAAAGAATTATATTAATAGAGCGTATTATAGGAGTTTTAGCAATGTTAGGAATAGCTTCTTTAGCAAAGATTGCTATTTCTATTTTAGGAGGAGAAAAAATGGAGGATGCTTATTGGATAGCAGTTATTTTGAGTTTTACAATATTTGCTTTTTTACAAACGGGATGTTATATAGCACTTATACTAATTCCAAAACATAAAGATAATTATGTGCTAAAAGATTTGGTAGTCTCTTTTATAAGTTTGATGTTCTTTATTTCTATAGGTATATCAGTTTCAAATCATATTTTAGTATTACCTATAGCTTTTTCTCTTTCAGCACTTGTAGAGATATTGTATTTGAGAAGTGTTACGAAAAAAGTATTAGTAGAATAAAAGAAAATATGAAATATAACGAAATTATAAAAATACCTTCAATTCTAATTAAAGAAGGAGAAGTTCCTGAAGGAACAAAATATACTATTGCTATTCCCACCTACAAGAGAGCCAATTTATTAAAGGAGGCTATTGATAGTTGCCTAGCACAGAAAACATCTATTCCTTTTGTTATAATGGTAGTTGATAACAATCCTGAACGCAATTGTGAAACAGAGCAGCTGATCCAAAGTTATAAAGTATCTAATCTTTTGTATTATAAGAATGCTAAAAATATAGGAGCATCAGGTAATTGGAATAAACTATTTCATTTAGCTATTACTGATTATGTAGTAATGCTTCATGATGATGATTTGCTATATAATGATTATATAGAAAAAATAGATAGAATTATTTGTCTTTATAAGGGAAGCGTAGATGTTATTTATCCAGCAATAGAGATATTTACTCAAAATAAGAATTCTTTTGAAAGACAAAAAAAAGGAGCTATTAGAGCTATGAGACTACATTCGTATGATTTTCAATTTGGAAATGCTTGTAATATTGTAGGTGTTTGTTTTTCAAGAAAAAGTATTATAGAAGAAAATGGATTTGATGATTTCTTTTATCCTTCTTTAGATTATCAAATGCATGTGAGATTAGCAAAAAAAAATAAGCTAATTAAGCTCTTTGGTATTCCATTAGTATTATATAGAATTTTAGAGAATGACAGCTTAAAACTATCTACAATGATAGAGGTAGCAAAAAAAGATAAAGAAATCATAGAGTCAATAATAGATAAATATCCCACTTGGTATAAAAAACTCTTTATTTCTTTTTTTAAAGCTTACCCTAAGTATTTGCTTTTAGCATTAAAAAATAAACTGTCTTTTCCTGATCAGGAGTTAGAGCAAAAAATAATTGAATATTCAAAAAATGTAACATTAGTAGATATGCTCATATTAAGAATAATGACTCAGTTTAAGGCAAGATGTATGCATCTTTTTAGAACAAGAACTTTGATAAAATAGATTATGTTATGAAAACACTAAACTATTTCTTAGAACAATATAAGGTATATAGGAGTAAAGGGAATCCTAAGCTATATAATTTTTTTTCACTTCCAGAAGAATTGAATTGGTTTTATCACTTTATGAGAAATAGAGGGATACAAACTCCTATTAATATGTTCTCAGTATATGGTAATAGAAAACTAATGAAGTTTATAAAAGGTAAAAAAGTGTTCTATTCAGGAGAATATTTACAGGAGATGACTATTAATAATCAATGGAGAGCTTTTGCTGATCATTGTGTAAATGAAGTAGATTTAGCTTTGGGGTTTGATTATATAGACCATCCTAACTATTTGCGTTTTCCTATATGGCTGCTTTTTTTTATACATCCACAAGCTTCTTTTAAAGACATTAAACAAAAAATAGAACTTATTAATAATCCCGCTTATAGATTAAATATAAAGAAGACAGCTTTTACTTGCTTAATATCACGTCATGACACGAATGGCATTCGTAGAAAAATAGTAAATGGATTTAATGAAGTAGATATTATAACTTGTGCAGGTAAGTTTATGAATAATTCTGATGAATTAATAAATTTGGAAAAGCAGCTACCAAGAAATTATAAAAAAGGGGAGTTTAGTTTTGATGTTTTTTACACACTAAAAAAAGATTATTTAAAAAAATTTAAGTTTAATATTTGTGCTGAAAATGCAAGTAGTAGGGGGTATATTTCGGAAAAACTCTTTGATGCTATAGAAAGTGGTTGTATTCCTATTTATTGGGGGGGAGGTGATAAAAAAGAATTTGTAGAACCTGATATTATTAATCCTGATGCTTTCTTATATTATGAGGAAGGAAAAGAAGATGAGTTGATAGAACAGGTAAAAAAACTCAATAGTGATAAAAAAGAATATGAATCTTTTATGAGTATACCTCCTTTTCAAGGAACAGCCGCAGAAGCTATTTGGACTATGTTACAAGAGTTTGAAAACAGATTAAAAAACTTATAAAATGCAGTTTTCTATTGTTATACCTGTATATAATGTAGCTCCTTACTTACATGAGTGTATAAATTCTGTATTGACACAGAACTTTACAGATTATGAAATTATCTTGGTAGACGACGGCTCTACCGATAATTCTCCTATTATTTGTGATGAATATGCTGGAAAGTATAGTCAAATAAAAGTAATACATAAAACTAATGGAGGACTTTCTGATGCTCGTAATTTTGGCATAAGAAAAGCTCAAGGAAATTATCTAATGTTTTTAGATAGTGATGACTTTTGGAAAGGGAAAAATGTTTTATCAGAAATTCATGATATTATTAGAGAAAATAATCCTGACATAATAATCCATGAGTTGAGCAGTTTTTATGATTTAGAAAAAATTATTCCGAGAAAATTTAAAGATGAAGGAGTACAAAAAAAATCTTATGATTTTAAAAGAGATCTAAAAGGTTTAGTAAATAATGACATTTATTATGCAACAGCTTGTAATAAAGTTATAAAGACATCTATTGTAAAAGAAAATAATATTGAATTTCCTAAAGGGAAATTACATGAGGATGTTGTTTGGTGTGCTGATATTATTCATTATATAAACAATTATGCTCTTTATTCTAACCCTTTTTATTATTATAGAAAAGAGAGAGAAGGATCTTTAACTGTCCAGATTAGACCTAAAAATATTATTGATTTAATAGATATAATCTCTGAAAAAGAGCCTCTTTTGTCTAAAATTAATGGAGGATTATCTTATCTATCTTATAACTATTATATCTACCTTAACAGTGTAAATCTCTTAGAGGAAAAACAAAAAGAAAAATACTTAAAAAAACTTATTGAACTAGACTATTTATTAGACTATTACCCAAAAAATATTTTATCTTTTAAAGGGAAAATACGATTATGGTTTTATAAGCTGTTTGGCATAAGACACGCTGGGTTAATAGAATATAACATTAGAAAATTTCTAAACAGATGACACAAAAATTTCTTTTCATATTTGGTACGCGTCCAGAAGCTATTAAAATGGTTCCTCTTATAAAAGCTTTTCAAAAAGAAACTGCTTTTGAAACAAAGGTATGTATAACTGCTCAGCATCGTGAGATGTTGGATCAAGTGTTGGATTTTTTTGAGATAAAAGCTGATTACGACCTCAATGTGATGAAGCCTAATCAGAACTTGTATACACTTACTGCTACAATTATTACAGAACTAAAAGCTGTTTTAGAGGATTGTAGCCCTAACTATATATTCGTACACGGCGATACCACTACCACTATGGCGGCGAGTATTGCAGGCTTTTATGCGGGTGCTAAAGTATGCCATATAGAAGCAGGACTTAGAACCTTTAATAAATACGCTCCTTTCCCTGAGGAGATCAACCGAAAAGTAACAGGAACTATAGCTGATTTTCATTTTGCTCCTACTCAGCAAGCAAAGCAAAACTTACTAAGAGAAGGGGTAGATGAAAAAAATATTTTAGTAACAGGTAACACAGTAATAGATGCACTTTTAGAAAGTTCTAAAAGAGTTGTAAATCTACAAGATAAGGAGATTGACTTTTTGAAGGAAATAGTAGATAAAACTAAAAAACTAATTTTAGTAACAGGGCATAGGCGTGAAAATCAAGGCGAAGGCTTTATACATATCTGTGAGGCTTTGAAAAAGATAGCATTGGGGAACCCTAATGCACAGATAGTGTACCCTGTACATTTAAATCCTAATGTAAAAGAGCCTGTTTATCGCATATTATCAGGGATTGATAATGTAAAACTCATAGCTCCATTAGCTTATCCTGCTTTTGTCTGGCTGATGAATCAGTCCTATCTTATCATTACGGATAGTGGTGGCGTACAAGAGGAAGCTCCTAGCTTAGGCAAACCTGTGTTGGTAATGCGTGACACTACCGAGCGTCCTGAAGCAGTAAGTGCAGGTACCGTTATTTTGGTAGGCACAAATGAGCAAAAAATAGTAGATGAATGTGAACAACTACTTAACGACCAAGAGAAATACTCAAAAATGAGTGCTTTACACAACCCTTATGGCGATGGTAAGGCTTGTGAACGAATAGTAGAATTTTTTAAGAAATAATAAATTATGGGAGGTGTTATTTTTTTGAGGAGTCAAATTCCTAATGCTGATTCTCGTTTGCAACGTTATGTAGATATTATAAAAGAAAAGAAGATTCCTTATTTGATAACAGCATGGAATAGAGAAAATAAGAAAATAGAGGAAGAGGAGAACTCTATTTTATACACTAGGAGAACTCCTATTGGAGGAGGTGTTTCAAATATATTTTCATTAATTCTGTGGAATCTATTTTTATTTCGCATATTGTGGAAAAACAGGAAAAACTATATTATTATTCATAGTATAGATTTTGACACTTGTATTCCTGCTTATATTATAGCTAAGATTTTTAGGAAAAAGTTTATTTTTGATGTATATGATAAATATACAGATGCAAGAAACACTCCTTCCTTGGTGGCTTTTTTCATCAACAAAATTGAAAAATATAGCTGTATACATTGTGATAAACTTATTCTACCAGATGAATGTCGTATAAAACAATTGAATATTTCTCCTAATAAAGAAAGAATATTTATTATAGAAAATGTACCTTATACACAATTTAATTTAGCTACTAAGGAAATTAGAAAAGATAATTTAGTTTTCTCTTATGTAGGTATTTTAGAAGAAAGAAATAGAGGAATTGAGAATTTGTTAAATGCAGTGGCTCAGATCCCTTCTGTAAAGTTGTATATAGCAGGAGGAGGAAAAATAGAGTCTCTTGTAAAAGAAAAAGCAGAGAAATACCCTAATATCATATTTTATGGGCAAGTATCTTCACAAAAAGCTTTAGAAATATTGTCTAAAAGTGACATTATAGTTGGGATGTATTACAAAACTATTAAGAATCATCTATATGCTTCTCCTAATAAATATTTTGAACATTTGTTCTTAGGGAAAGTACTTCTCACTACAGAAGGCACTCCCCCTGGGTACAAAGTACAAAAATATAGTACAGGTTTTGCTATAGGAGAAACAGAGAAAGACATATTAGATTTTATAAAGAATATAGATATTGATACAATTAAGCGGTACTCTATAAATGCAAAAAAAATATGGGTAGAGAAGTATAATAACTATCAAGAAAGACTAAAAGAAACATATTCAAATCTACTGAGAAGTTAATGAGAATAGAATTGCTAAATAAAAGAAAAAAAATAATCTTCTTTATGGGACTATTGTCTCCATTACTGTTCTTACCTTTTTCTCCTATGATAAGTTTTTTACTTTCTGTTTTTGTACTGTTGTTTTACTCTCCATTTTTGGAAAGATATAATAGAGTTTTACTAACAGTTATAGGTTTTTTCTCTTTGATTTACATTTTTGGCTCAAGATTATATATAGGAGAATTTCAAGCAGATTTAACAGCATATTATAATGCTTTTTTAATTATAGAAAAGAAACCTTTAGAGGATGTTATTTTTGGGTTCTTAATATTTGGTGGAGGATTAGAATTTGGGATTGTTTTGCTATATAAGTTATATTCTATAATTTTTTCTAGCCTTACAGCTATAGATTTGTCTATATATAATAAAATTATCTGTTCTGCAGGATTAATTATATGGTACGAATATTTTGGGCAAAGAAAAATACCACAAAAATATAAAGGAGCTTGTATAGCATTTATTTTGATGTTTGTTTCAGTAACTACGTTTGGTTATTTACAACGGCAAGCTCTTGCTACTGTATTTATTCTATTTGCTTTGGAAATGAAAAGAAAAAGATATTTTTTACTTTTTTTTCTAATAGCTTGTATTTTTCATTTAACAAGTTTGCCTATCATTATTATATGGAAATATTTGATATCAAAAAAAACTACTATAAAAATTATATTAAAAAGTTTTGTAGCCCTAGTTTCTATAAGAATAGCTTTTACAACATTAATTTTATTAGCAGTGCCATTGGGTATTAATAAGTTTTTATTTTATGCAGAAGAAATAGGTTTTAATATTATTTCTTATCGTTTTCTTGTATTATTATTTTTATTATTACTTGCTAATTTGTTATATATAAAAGATAATTCATCTAAATGGAAGACTCCTATCATAGTGTTATGTTTACTACACTTTATTTTTTTAGGAGTTCCAATGCTTGCTGAGCGTATTAACTTTATTTTTTTGTTTTTATACGGATATTTCTTATTTATAACACTTTACAAGAAATTTCTTAAGCTATTAGTTATTTCACTAATAATTTATTCATTTTATTTTACATTAGAAAAAGTGAATATAATAACTATGCCAATAGATGCTTTTTGGTCTCGCTATCCAATATTTTCATTTGAACCTTTTTACTATTTCAATTATTGATGAGAAGAATTATTATATTAAATAACACCGCCCAAAATATTTTAGGCTTTCGCAAGCATTTTATACAGTTCTTGGTGACCTGCAATTATGAGGTATATACAATGGCTACAGATTTCACTCTTGAAACAAAAAAAAAGGTAGAAGCATTAGGTGCTATTCCTATTGATTATACATTTGCAAGAGGAGGATTAAATCCGTTTGCTGACTTAAAAAATATGAAGCAATTAGAGTATATTTTTAACAAAATACAGCCTGATATTCTTTTTGCAAGCTTTGCTAAGCCTGTAATTTTTGGCACTTTAGCTGCTAAAAAAGTAAGAATCCCTAAAATAATAGCAATGCTCGAAGGGCTAGGTTTTTCTTTTACAGAACAACCTAATGAACAAACATTAAAAGCAAAAATTATTAAACAGATTCAAGTTTTCTTGTATAAGTTATCTTTACCTAAAGCAGATACTGTAATATTTTTAAATCCAGATGATCCTAAAGATTTGTTAGATAAATATCATATCAGGGTAAAAAGAAGAGAAGTGTTGGGGGGTATAGGACTTGATTTAAAAGAATATAGCTTTAATAATGCTCCAACAAATCCTGTGTCTTTTATTTTTGTAGCAAGATTACTTCGTGAAAAAGGAATTTTTGAATACTTGCAAGCTGCTCAAATAATAAAAGAAAAACACCCCAATGTAATTTTTAAAGTAGTAGGTGATTTAGATACTCAAAACCCAGGGAGTATAAAAAAAGAAGAGTTAGAAAATTATATACAAAGAGAAATAATTATTTATCCTGGTTATGTTAATAATATTAAACAATGGATAACACAAAGTTCTGTCTTTGTATTACCATCTTATCGAGAAGGAGTGCCTCGCAGTACTCAAGAAGCAATGGCAATAGGACGTCCTGTAATTACTACAGACGTGCCAGGTTGTCGTGAAACAGTAGAAAATGGTAGAAACGGCTTTCTTATTCCTAAATGGGATATAAATGCTCTAGTAAAAGCTATGAAGTATTTTATAGAAAATCCAACAGAGATAGCTTGTATGGGACAAGAAAGCCACCAAATTGCAGTGCAGAAATTTGATAGCGATAAAGTAAATAAGAAACTATTTAAAATTATAGATCAATAATTATGTTAAGAAAACTTTCTTATCGGCCTGATATAGATGGTCTTAGAGCCTTAGCTGTACTTACCGTAGCATTATTTCATATAAATCCAAACTATATGCCTAGTGGCTTTTTAGGAGTAGATATTTTTTTTGTTATATCAGGATATCTTATAACTTCTATTATTTATAGGGAAATGACAGAAGGTACATTTACTTTTGCAAATTTTTATAATAGACGTATAAAAAGAATTCTACCTGTATTTTTTGTAGTACTTCTAATAGGACTTTCAGTCGTATGGCTAATGTTTTCAGTAGGGGATTATTGGAAAATGGCAAATAGTGCTATTTTTTCAGTATTATTTATTTCAAACATCTATTTTGCAAGAGGAGTTGGTTACTTTGATGTAGGTACAGAAGAAAATCCTTTTAATCATATATGGTCTTTATCTGTTGAAGAGCAATTTTACTTTATTTTCCCTATAGTTTTATTGTTTATTTTCAAACAAAGGTTTCTTAATAAGCATAAACTTTTTACTCTAATAGTTATTGGAACTATTTCATTGATATTGTCATTTATTGATTTAAAAAAGATAGGTGTTGCTTTAGATGTTTATTATTTACCCCATTTAAGAATGATAGAGCTTCTTGTAGGTTCTGTTTTATCAATATTTCTTTTTGAAAAAGGTAATAAATTATCTCAAAAACAATCAGATATTTTAGGAGTAGTTTCTCTAGTAGTGCTTTTGTGCTGTCTTGTTGTAAAAGACTTTTTTTTGCCCCCCCTTTTTCCTGGTTTTTTAGCTTTGTTGCCTTGTGTAGCAGCAGCACTGCTCATATTAGCTAATGAAAAAGGAAAATATATAACAAAACTTTTTTCTTTATCTCCTATTGTTTGGATAGGAAAAATCTCCTATTCTCTTTACTTGTGGCACTGGATAGTTTTAGCTATATTTAGATATTTTTTTGGCACAGGAGTTCTGTCTAATACAAATCTTTTAATAGCAATTCCTTTAATGTTTGGTTTATCAGTACTTACTTATTACGGAGTAGAACAACCTTTTAGACATATTAAATATTCATTCAAAAAAAGTTTTATTTTATTCTACATTATTCCGGCTATACTTGTATTTGGGGTGAGTAGATTTTTGCGTAAGGAATCAGGATGGCCTACTTTTCTTCCTATAAAATGTAACCAATGTGATTCAGGAGAGGTCTTGACTCAAATAGGAAACATAAACTCTTTAAAGGGAAAGAAGATTTTATTAGTAGGAGATAGTCATGCAGAACAAATAGTTCCTTTTATTGATGTTATAGCTAAAAAAGAAGGGTGGAAAGCAAGTGTTTTAGCAAAATCAGATTGTCCTTCTATTTTAGAGACAGAAGAATATGATGAATCTAAACTTAGTGACTATTATAAATGTATTGTATCACGAAAATATTTTCAAGAAAATTATAAGAACTATGATATTTTTATTCTATCTAACTACTATTCATGGAGAAGGGAAGTGGAACCTTATATTATAGAAAGATTTGAGCAAACAATCCAAATTCTTCTTTCTCAAAATAAGAAAGTCTATATAGTGAAGAGTTGCCCATCCTTTGATGTTGATATGCAGAGAATCGAAAATCTTGAAAAAATAGGTGTCAAAAGAGAGGTTAATTTAGAGGGTGACACATATAGGTCTCATATTAAGACTTGGATTCAAATTAAGGAATTATTACAACAGAAGTATCCTCAAGTTCACATAATTGATCTGTTACCATATATTCCCAAAGATGGATATATAAATGGACGTAATATAATGTTTAACATTGATCATTTGAATGCCTATGGAGCAGAAGAGATTGCGAAGAAATTTATAAAAGATGGGAAAACATTTATTAATGAAGAAGATTTGAAATAGGAATAGATTGTAAATAAAGAGGCTGTCTAAAAAGTTTAAAACAAACTTTTTAGACAGCCTCTTTTTGTCGTAACTTACCTATTATCAATATGTTACACGAGACTCCCTAAAAACTTCTTTTTAGTAACTCCCTCTATTTCAAATATTTTCATTACCTTTGCAATGAAATTAATTAATAAAGCATATTTATTACTAATAATAAAAAACACAATTGATTAGATAATGACAAAAAAAGCACTTATTACAGGTATTACAGGTCAGGATGGCGCGTATCTCGCTGAATACCTGCTAAAAAAAGGTTATGAAGTACACGGTATGAAGCGCCGTTCATCCTTATTTAATACTGATCGCATTGATCATCTTTACCAAGATCCTCATTTGGAGAATAGAAACCTTATCCTTCACTATGGTGACTTGACTGACAGCATGAACATCACTCGCCTTATCCAAGAGGTGCAGCCTGATGAAATATATAATCTTGCGGCAATGAGCCATGTACACGTGAGTTTTCAAACTCCTGAATACGTGGGTAATGCTGACGGATTAGGCACGCTTCGTATTCTTGAAGCTGTGCGTCTATTAGGGCTTACTGAGAAAACGCGTATTTACCAAGCTTCTACTTCAGAGCTCTATGGGTTAGTACAAGAAGTACCTCAAAGTGAAAAAACTCCTTTCTATCCACGTTCTCCTTATGCTGTGGCTAAACTTTATGCCTATTGGATTACAGTAAATTACAGAGAAGCTTATAATATGCATGCTTCTAATGGGATCCTCTTCAACCACGAATCGCCTATACGTGGCGAGACTTTTGTAACCCGTAAAGTAACTCGCGCTTTGAGTCGTGTGGCTCTTGGTATGCAAGACAAATTCTATATGGGGAACCTTAGTTCGCAACGCGACTGGGGGCATGCTAAAGACTATATCAAGGCGATGTATCTGATATTGCAACAACCGGCTCCATCGGATTATGTGATAGCTACTGGTATTACTACTGCTATTAGAGACTTTATTGTAATGGCTGCTAAAGAGATAGGTTTGACCATTGAGTTTAAAGGTGAGGGAGTGAATGAAAAGGGGTATATTACAGCAGTTGATAAAGCTGTCTTTACTGAAAAAGTAGGTGAAAAGTATCTTTCTAAAATAGAAGAAAAAATAGCACAAAATGCTGAAGTAGTGTGTGTAGACCCTCAGTATTTCCGTCCTACAGAAGTTGATTTGCTAATAGGTGACCCTACTAAATCACAAACTGTTCTTGGTTGGAAACCTGCCTATGACCTTAAAGGGCTTATTGAGGATATGATGCGCTCTGACATTAAACTTTTCAAACGTGATGCTTACCTTAAAGAAGGTGGCTTTACTGTAATGAATTACTTTGAATAATAATGGAAAAGTCAGCTAAAATATATATTGCAGGGCATAAGGGTTTGGTAGGCTCGGCAATATGGAAAAACCTGCAACAAAAGGGATATACCAACCTTATAGGTAGAACTGCTTCTGAATTAGACCTTCGTAATACTGCTGCTGTGGAGGCTTTTTTTGCTGCTGAACAGCCTGAATATGTATTTCTTGCTGCTGCTAAAGTAGGTGGTATTATGGCAAATAATACGTATAGAGCAGACTTTATCTATGAAAATTTAATGATTCAGAATAATGTAATTCACGCTGCTTATCAGCATAAGGTAAAGAAGCTCCTTTTCTTGGGAAGTACTTGTATCTACCCAAAAGAAGCTCCTCAGCCAATGCCTGAAAACTGCTTGCTTACTTCGCCATTGGAATATACTAATGAGCCTTATGCTATTGCTAAGATTGCAGGTATTAAGCTTTGCGAAAGCTATAACTTACAGTATGGCACTAACTTTATTGCGGTTATGCCTACAAACCTATATGGGCCTAATGATAATTTCCATTTGGAAAACTCGCATGTGCTTCCTGCTATGGTTCGCAAAATACACTTGGCTAAAGCGTTAATGAACAACGATTGGAATGCTATAAAAGATGACCTTAATAGGCGTGCTGTAGAAGGAGTATCGGGGGGCAATAGCGAAGAAGAAATTAAGACAATCTTGGCTAAGTATGGTATTACAGATACCCAAGTGACGCTTTGGGGTACGGGTACGCCTTTGCGTGAATTCCTTTGGAGTGAAGATATGGCTGATGCTTGTGTGTTTGTAATGGAACGTATTAACTTTGCTGATACTTACCCTGTAGGGGCTAAAGAAGTGAGAAACACTCATATTAATATTGGTACTGGTAAAGAACTTTCTATCAAAGCACTGTCTGAACTTATTAAGGAGGCTATTGGTTATAAGGGGGCTATTGTTTTTGATAGTTCTAAACCCGATGGGACTATGCGCAAGCTTACTGACCCGTCTAAACTTCATAGTTTGGGGTGGAAGCATACTATTGAACTTCAAGAAGGTGTTAAACTGATGTATGATTATTATCTACAATAATTACTGAGACTCTGTTTTAAAAGAAACTTAGCTAAATGATTTTATTTAGCTAAGTTTTTTTTCGGGGTTATGTGAGATATAGAATAGGGAGGAAGAAGTGAAATTTCTGTTTTCGGGGTGGGGAGTGGACTTGCTGTTGGGTAAGAGATAAGAGTGCAACGGATAGTTGATAAGTAATAATTGACAAAATAGAGAGAGAGGTAGGAGCTGCTGCACTTATCAACTATCCTTCGTTTATAGTTCGTTTATCCTTCGTTATTCGTTCGTTCAAGATAGGGGATGCTTGTGGGAGAGATAAAGTGATGCTTTTTGTGGCTTAGAAGGGGAGTGGAAGGTGGTGGTAAATAAAAAAGGTGGTACATTTTTTGTGTTTCAAAAAAAATGTACTACCTTTGTACTTTATTAGGGGGAATAGGAGAGGAACATTAGCAGTAGGGGTTTTGGTGAGGATTGGTTGCTACAACTGAGCGGATAACTAAGTGCTTTGGTGGGCTACGGAAGCTAATAAGGAAGGTATTTGTTGAAGAAATAAAAGAGAAAAGTAATAACATCTATATTTTTAGTAACTATGAATTTAATAAAAACTTTAGTAGTGAGCATTATGCTCATTGGTGGTGTTGCGATGGTGCAAGCCCAAGAGAATGATAAAGCTGTTGATTTAAACGCTTCGGTAGTGAAAGAGAAACCTTACTATGCTAAATATGAAAATCCTCACTTTAAAAAGGAGGAGCTTTTTGCAAGATATTTGGATTTTTGGGTTACACAGAAATTTAACTATCCTAAAGAGGCTTTGGATAAAGAAATACAGGGAACGGTAAAGGTACATTACTTGGTGGACAGGAAAGGGAATTTTAGCGTTCAGAATGTAGAAGGGGAGCCTATTTTGGCAGCTGAAGGTAAGAAGATATTTGCGAATTTCCCTCAGTTGGTGCCTGCTAAGGATGCTAAGGGGAATGCTATTGCTGTGCAAGGGGTGTACCCGATAGAGTTTAAAATGTATATAGCGAAATAGATAAGAGAGGATTGCTGATTCCTAAATATTTAAAACAATTATCGTGAATAAAGAACACTTAAGACAATTAGAAGCTGAAAGTATTTATATTATGCGTGAGGTGGCTGCGCAGTTTGAGCGTCCGGCGTTGCTGTTTAGTGGCGGTAAGGATTCTATTACTTTAGTACACCTTGCTATGAAGGCTTTTGCGCCTATGAAAATACCTTTCCCTTTGGTACATATTGACACGGGGCATAACTTCCCAGAGGCGCTTGCTTATAGAGATGCTCTTGCTGAACGATTGGGGGCAGAGCTGATAGTGCGCCAAGTGGGAGATACTATCAAGGCTAAGGGGCTTACTGAACCTAAAGGTAAGTTTGCTTCGCGCAATTGGCTACAAACACATACTTTGCTGGATACCATTGAGGAATTTCATTTTGATGCTTGTATAGGGGGGGCGAGACGTGATGAGGAGAAGGCTCGTGCTAAAGAGCGTTTCTTTTCGGTAAGAGATGAATTTGGACAATGGGACCCTAAACTGCAGCGTCCTGAACTTTGGAATATTTACAATGGACGGATACAGAAGGGGGAAAATGTGAGGGTGTTCCCTATTTCGAATTGGACGGAATTGGATGTATGGAGTTATATTCAGCAAGAGAAGATAGAGTTACCGTCTATTTACTTTGCTCATAACCGTGATGTTATTGAACACGAAGGTAGACTCATAGCGGTATCACCTTTTATACAGATAGATGAAAATGATACTATTGTAAACAAGTGTGTGCGCTATCGTACGGTAGGTGATATGACTTGTACGGCTGCTGTGGAGAGTACAGCTGCTACTTTGGAAGATGTGGTAAATGAAATTACTGCTTCGCGTATATCGGAACGTGGTGAAACCCGAATAGATGATAAAGTGACAGAAGCAGCAATGGAAGACCGTAAAAAAGGTGGATACTTCTAATAATTTGGGAGTATTAATAATTAACAATACTAATGACTGAAATAATATGAAAAAGATTTTACTCTTAATGGTAGTGGCAGCAGGCTTGGAAAGTTGTACTACTGAAACAAAAAAGACCCTTTGGGTGAATAGCTTTCAGGTGGAGTGTGAAACCCCTGTGAACAAGGCTTTGTGTTTGCAAGTGTATAAGGGTGATGACCTAAAACAAGCACAGTGGGAAAATGCATCTATTGGGGGATTTACCTTTGAAGAAGGCTTTTTTAGGAAGATTGAAGTTACTGAAAAGCAAGTGAACAACCCCGATAATAAGATGCCAAGTACCATCTATGTATTAGTGCGTGAAATAGAAAGGGTAAAAGACCCACGTGCTGAACTAAATGGGGAATGGACATTGGTGAATTTTAAGGGTAGTACTTTAGGTGAGAGTGTGCCTACATTGCATTTTGAACTTGGCTCAATGAGGGTGAGTGCTAGTAATTCATGTAATAGACTTATAGGAAACATTGAAAAGCTGACTGATACAGAGCTTGTTTTTGGCAAAATGGCTTCTACCTTAATGCTGTGTCCTGATATGGTTTTAGCAGATGCTTTTGATGCGGCAATTAATGAGGTGAAAACTTATAAGATTGATAACGGACAGCTACTGCTAAGTGATGCTAAAGGAGAGGTATTACTTACTTTCGGGAAGAATAAATAATATAATTTGAAATACGTAAAACAATAACATATTTCTTACATTACCATAAGGGTTTTTAGTGTTATAACTAAAAACCCTTATTTTTTTTGACTATTCTTTTATAATGAGTAAAGAGATGAGGGGTGATGGGTAGAGATATGTATGTGGATAAAGTAGGAGGCCATTTGCTGAGGTGCTGATTTACAGGGGTGCTGATTTGGTAGTTCGCTAATTATTTGTACCTTTGCGGCAAGAAAATAATTATATACTTTGTATACATTCTCAAAAACTGAAAAACTGTGTAAACGGGAGTTTATAGAACAGTTGTTTGCCGAAGGGAAGTCGGTTGGGGCTTACCCCTTACGGATGCTTTATACACCTATAAATGAGCTACCAGTACCATATCAGGTGCTGGTGAGTGTGCCTAAGCGTTATTTTAAGCGGGCTGTAGATAGGAACTTGCTAAAGCGCCGCTTACGTGAGGCTTATAGACTACAAAAGAACTTGCTGCCTACTACAGATAAAAGGTATGCTCTTGCTTTTTTGTATGGGGGCAAGGAAAAGCTGTCTTACTGGAAGATAGAGCAGGCGATGAAGACGCTATTGGGACAGTTTGCACAATGGCAAGTGGAGAGTTTAACAAATTGATACTTTGATAAGATGAAAAAGATTTTGATTTTTGCTTCGGGTTCGGGGTCGAATGCTGAGCGTATTGCTACTTATTTTGCTGAAAAAGGTACTGCACAGGTGTGTGTTATACTGAGTAATAACCCTCGGGCGGGGGTGTTGGAACGCGCTAAGAGGCTATCAATACCGGCATTGGTGTTTGACAGGGAGGCTTTTTACAAGCGAGATGTGGTGCTTAATATTATAAAAGCTGAACAGCCAGACCTTATTGTATTAGCAGGATTTTTGTGGAAAGTGCCTGTTTATCTTACTGAGGCATATCCTAACCAAATAGTGAATATACACCCTTCATTACTGCCTAAATACGGTGGTAAAGGTATGTATGGAGCACATGTGCACGAGGCTGTGATAGCGAATGGTGAGAAGGAAAGCGGCATAAGCATTCATTATGTGAATGAGCATTATGATGAGGGGAATATCATCTATCAGGCAAAGACGACTGTGTTACCTACTGATACTGCTGAAAGCCTTGCTGAGAAGATACACTTACTGGAATATGAACATTTCCCACGTGTTATTGAAGAGGTGTTGGGCATTAAGTGTTAGACCTGTTAAGAAAAGGATATAATAAACTAAAGATTGATATATGAAAAAGCGAATTTTTACTATTGTAACTATTATTTGTGCTGTGTGCTTTGGTGCTAATGCACAAAACGTTCGGTTTGGAGCCAAAGGAGGTATAAATATAGGAGATCTTTCCTTTTCGGACTTTACAGTAAATGTGGGTGGTATATCATATACTCAGAAGGTTAATACTGGGATACAGGCATCAGTTACTTTGGGGGCTTTTGCTAGGTACTATTTGGCAAAAAGAGTATCGGTAGAGGGAGGACTGGCGTATAGTAGGCAGGGTGCTAAGATAGAATCGGTGGATAGGACGGCTAATGCTTTTGGACTGATTTCGGCAACTACTAACCAGAAGATAGATGAGGTATTTGTTTTTGACCAATTGAATATTCCTTTTTGGGTAAAGTATAGTTTTAAATGGGTTAGACCTAAAGTGGGTATTATTCCTTCGATTTTGCTATCGGCTAAAAGCAAGCAAAACAATGTTACTAGAACAATATCACCTGATAAACGTTTGGTTTTTGCTTTGGGTGTGGGGCTTGAATACCAGTTGACAAGTCGTATTTTTCTTGATGTGAATTACAATTTTGGACTTAGTAAGATTGGAAGTGATGTGCTTGGTGAAGTTTCGACAGATGTGAGTCAGCGGGTGTTTCAGGTTGGATTGGGTTACTGGTTTTAGTTTTTGAGAGTGAGGGGTATCCTCTTCTTTTATACGAACTGTTTTTGAGATGTCTAAAAAACATCTCAAAAACAGTTTTTTTGTGTGTTGTAGGGGCTACTTTTTTTAATTGTAAGGGATGTGATTTGTAGCTGTAAAGAATTTTGATAATATAGGTAAATATGGCTTTAGATTGTTAATAATCAATGTGATGGGTGAGGATATTACTGTTGGTGTATATGGAAAGGATGTTGGTGTGTTAAAAATAATATATTTTATTTTAGATTAATCTAAAAATATTTTATACCTTTGCCGCCAAATAACAAAAGTATGAATTATAAATTATTATTTTTATCGGTAGTGGGCGGATTGAGTATGATAGCCTGCAAGAAAGAAAATGACGAGGATGTGACCTTATCGGTTACTAAAGATGTGAAGATGCTAAATGCATCATCGTACGAGAAATGGGTGTATTACTCATTGGATAAGGGCGCTGTGGTGGAGGTGACTTCGCCAGAAACAGACCTTGGTTGGGATATTGCTTTCCAGCGTTGGTATGTGAAGACGAATAGTGGCACTTCGGGGAATGGGAAGGGTGGTGCTATTAACACGAGAAAAACGGATTGGAATAAGGTGGTGGCGGCTGAGCCTGCTGGCTACAAGGCGGACGCGATGGGTACGCTAAAGGGCTGGGATGTGGTTAAGAATGTGGAGACTGAGAAGGAGGGTAGTTTTTCACAAGAGGCTTCGTTATATGTGACTTACATTAGTGGGGGGAAGTATAAGAACCGGAATGAGATCTATCTGCTAAAAATGGCTGATGGTAGATTTGTGAAGATTCAGTTTTATGATTATGTAAATGAGAAAGTGAAGGGTGGTTACCCGAGTTTTAGATATAAAATAAGTAATGATGGGAATTTTTAGAATGCAATATTGGTGGATTGGCCTGTTTTGGTTATTAACAGTGCCTGCTAACGCTCATGCTATTTGGATAGATACTGATAGGGAGGCTAAGGTGGGTGATTGGCATGAGGTGCGGGTGTTTTTTGGGGAGCCTAATGAGAGGAATAAGCCTACGCCTACTGAGCGGTGGTATTCGGACTTGAATACGCTTTCGCTTTCATTGACATCGCCATCGGGGAAGGTGGTGGTGCTGGAGAAGCAGCAGGCTGAGTTGTATTATTATGCGAACTTTAAGGTGGAAGAGGAGGGTGTTTATACGTTGAGTATTAATCATTTGGTAGGGAAGGTGTATAAGCGGATGCGATTGAGGTACCAATCGGTGGCTTATGTGAGTACGCAGCCGCTTAAGGAGCAGGTGGTTATGGGAGATAAGCAGTACTTCCGGTTGGGGGTAGTGCCTACTGATAAGCAGGGGCGGGAGTATAGGGCTTTTTATAGTAGGCGCAAGCTGAAGGGTGAGGAGGTTACTTTTGACTTTTCGGTAGATAAGAGTGTTACTGTTGGTACTGATAAGCAGGGGTCTTTTTTCTTTGCTTCGGACTTGGCTGATGGATATATTTTGAATTTGGCTAAGAAGAAGAAGCGTAGGGGTAGGCATAATGATAAGAAGTATCTTTTTGATTATATTTGGCTTACTTTTTTAGAGAAGGGGATAGGAGATAGGGGATAGGAGTTAGTTTGAGAGAGTTTGGAACTTCATTTGATAAAAAACAGCTGCTAAGCGGGGTGCTTGGTGGCTGTTTTTGTTTAGGGGATAGGGGGTAAACAGGTCTTATTTTAGGACATGGGTTACAAGATTGTATCGGTGAGAGAAACTAATTATTAGATAAAATATTAGAAACTAATAGTTGTCTTAATCACAGAAAAATGATAGAAGTTGATATAAAATAGGAGCTGCAGGATGAGGAATATATAAAATGTAGGGTTTTACTTCTCGTAAGACTGCTTTAAAATCAATATTTTGCATAAAAGAAGAAGCCTCATTATTGATTTCTTGTTTTTCTTGAGGTAAAATTACAGAAGAGCTTGTTGGAAGTGAGGGATTTCTTTTTTGGCATTTTGTGAAAATATGTAGGAATGATACTATTATATTTAAAGCATTTTTAGCTTTTCTATTCTCAATTTCTAAAGTGCTTATTTTTTCAGTTAAGTCATTAAGATCAATACTTGAGAGAACTTTATAAAAACTATCTTTAATTTCTATTTGGTCATATAACTCACCTGTTTTGTGTCCTATTTCAACAAAAGTATCAGCAGTACTGTTATAAATATTTGTTCCTTTCTCAGAAATGAAATCAATAGTTGCATTATAGGTTTCGGTGGTACTCTGAGCAATACTATTATAGGTTGAAGAGGTGTAATTAACAACACTATCCCAAAAGCTCACTTCAGGTTCAGTGTTTTTAACTACAACTTCTTCTTTTTTTTCTTCTTCTTTGTCAAACCAAGAGGTTAGACGACTGAATATTGATTTTTCTTCTTCCATATTGTATTAGAAAAAAAGATTTTTGAAATACTCAATAATTTTAGTTCGATATTCATCATTAGTAAGGATTCCTCCTAATATACAGAAAAGCAGTAACGAAATTCCTATTAATAAATCTTTGAGATTGTTTTCTTTTTTTTCTTCCTGCTTTTCTTCTTTTTTAGTTTCAAGAAGTGTTTTTGCTTTATAAGCACCTTTTATAGCTGGTTTTATAAAAGGTTTGATAATTGTATATTTTACTATTTCTAAAAACATAATTTATTTGTCTATATATAACATAATAAAAAAACGCTAACTAAAAGAATAGCGACTAAAAATAACCAATATTTTTGTAAAAAACGTTTGCGCTTAACTTTTCGCAGTTGCCTTTTGTACATTTCTATTTCGATTGTAGCATTGGGGAATTTCGTGACTAAAAAAAATAAACATTGTTCATATTTTTCAAGAACAGCATCTAAGTATACATTTGAATATTTAGAGACTTCAGAATCATCATTACTAATATTATCCCAATTATTAGAAGAAACTTCTACGACCAGAAAGTTAAGCATATCTATAAGGGGATCTTTTTGTTTAGGTACTTTCATTTCGGCTATTTTAGAAGCTTTTTTCTGAAAGTGTTTTTTGTTAGAAGAGTTGATAAGTTCTGTTTTCAAGGAATCAACTTCTTCAGTAACCTTATTTAAAAGGCTACCTGCAGCACTAATATTTTGAAATCTAATAGCATGTCTTACTCCGAATATTTTATTGGAGATAAAGCGTCCTGTATCACGTCCTAATTGTCCTTTTAATGATGAAAAAAATCCCATATTATTGTTTTATTTTTTTCTATTTACTTGAAGCAGTTAAGGTTATAGAATCATCAATGAGTTTAGTATCGTCGGTATTAGCTACTTGTACTTTGATACCGAACTCTTCTAAGATTTTTTTCTCAAAGTTACCGACTAACATTTTTCCATTGATTTTCACATCACCTTCTTTAGCATCGTTCTTGCGAATAGAAGCTAAGGTAGCATCGTCATCAGCGAATTTTTGTCCGTTGTAAATTCGCAATGTAGAACCAAAGTTAGCTTTAAAATCAGCTTTTAAAGTTTTTACTTTCATTCGTCCAGAGATAGTAAAATCTGCCATATAATTGTTTTTTGTTTGTTACTAAATGGATTGTCTTTTAGCATTGCCCAAAGTTATATTACTTGATATGATTTTTTTATTTTCAATATCAGCTACTTTAACAACAATACCAAAGTGATCTAAGAATTTTTTTTCTACTTCACTTACTAACATATTAGCACGTAATTTAAGGGTCTCGGAGTCAAAATTTACTGAGGTTTTAGTAGTTCGTTCATCCAGAGACTTAAGGGTCATTCTGCCATCGGAAGCTATTTGTTTTCCTTTATAGACACGCAGAGCTAATCCAAAGTTTTCTTTGAATTTCTTGCACAAATCATTTACTTTCATTGAGCTTTCTACATTAAAATCTGCTGAAGTAAAAATATCTTTAATTTCGTTTAAAATTTGTATCATACTATTTTGCTTTATCTAAAGATTTTTTCAATGAGTCAATTTCTTTATTTATTGTTTCTATTTTGTTTTTAAGGGCATCTATTTTTCCTTCAAATTTTGCTCCCTCAGCAATTTTCATCTTACGGTAGTTTTCTTTTGAACTTTGTGAAGAAGAAGACTTAATTGTACGAGATAGATAATCCATTCTGCTCTTTTTTTCATCTTTTGTCTTTTGAATATCGGCACGCAGTGAGACTATTTTAGCTCTTTTATCGGCGATTTGATTTCTGTAATATTCTTTTGAAGCCATATTTGATTAGTTTATTATTCTTGAGTTAGGGGCATAAAAAAAACGCGGAACATTCCTTATTACTTATTACAGAAGCCCGACCAAAGGCACACTACAAAGTAAAAGGAATGCCCACGTAAACGCAGGCATTTCCACTTAACCTTCCTGTAGTGTAAAGAAAAATTGGTCGTATTTCTGTAAAGGAAAATTATAAGCGAAACGCTAATATTTATGTTTTTTTAATTGTTGTTTAACTGTTTAAAATATACTTAGTTGATTAATTTGGGTGCATAGTTACGAAGAATTTTTATACTATGCAAGTTTTTTAACACTAATTTTTACAAAAGAATTGTTAGTTCGTTGGTTATCAGACAGTAATTCTCTGAAATATAAATTGAAAAAGGGGTATTTAGATAAGAGGGAAGATTAGTTATTAGTTGTTAGAAGATAGGAGTTAGAAGATAGGGGCTATGCACCAACTATCCTTCGTTTATAGTTCGTTTATAGTTCGTTATTCGTTCGTTCATCATATATGTTAATTATATGGTGGGTGGGGGATGGGTGTGGGTTAGGGGCTTCCTTTTTGGGGTGGAGAAGGGGTGTGTATTTGGGGGTAAAAAATGTTGAATTGTGGATTGGTTATTAAAAAATTTTTGTCAATTCAAAAAAAAGTTGTACTTTTGCGCCCTAAAAGTAAAAGTGTCGGTTAAGAAGACACAAAGGAATGTTTAATTTTTAAAAATCACAAAGAGTGGACACATTAAGTTACAAAACCGTTTCGGCTAACAAAGCTACTGTGAACAAGCAGTGGGTTTTGGTGGATGCTGAAGGACAGACTTTGGGTAGGCTTGCCTCAAAAGTAGCGAAACTACTTCGTGGTAAGTACAAACCTGAATTTACCCCTCACGTTGATTGTGGTGATAACGTAATAGTTATCAATGCAGAGAAGATCAACCTTACAGGGAACAAATGGGAAGATAAGAGTTATCTTCGACACACTGGATACCCAGGTGGGCAACGCACTACAGGGGTTAAACAACTTCTTGCTAAGCACCCAGAGCGTATTATTGAAAAGGCAGTGAAAGGTATGCTACCTAAAACACGCTTGGGGGCTTCAGTTTTACGTAATTTGAAAGTGTACGCTGGAGGAGAGCATGGACAAGAAGCTCAGCAGCCACGTACTATTAACTTAAACGATTTGAAATAATGGAAGTAATTCACACCATCGGTAGACGAAAAACCGCTGTAGCGCGTATCTACCTTAAAGCTGGTAATGGGACTATTACCGTAAACAAACGCGAGTTTAACAATTATTTCACTACCCCTACATTACAATACAAAGTAAGACAGCCACTTAGCCTTGTGGGCGTGGATGGTAACTACGATGTGAAGGTGAATGTGTATGGAGGTGGTATTACAGGACAAGCAGAGGCAGTACGTTTGGCTATTGCTCGTGCTCTTTGCGAATTGGATGTAGAGAACCGTGCTATATTAAAACCTGAGGGGCTTTTAACACGTGACCCTCGTATGGTAGAGCGTAAGAAATTCGGTCAGAAGAAAGCTCGTAAGAGATTCCAATTCTCTAAACGTTAATATCAATTTGCTCCTTAGTTTAGCATCCAAATGGCTAGGGCGGTTATTTAGAATTATGCCTCACCGAGCTATTGCTAACCTTTCAGGAACGTAAACTATTAAAAAAGAAATGGCAAATAACATAGAAATTAAAGAATTATTAGATGCTGGTGTACACTTCGGTCACCTTACCCGTAAGTGGAATCCTAATATGGCGCCATACATCTATATGGAACGCAACGGTATTCACGTAATTAATCTTTACAAAACCGCTGCTAAAATAGAAGAGGCTTCAGAAGCCCTTAAAAAGATAGTAGCCTCTGGCAAGAAAGTACTTTTTGTGGCTACAAAGAAACAAGCTAAGGATGTGGTAGCTGAGAAAGCGACATCGGTTAAGATGCCTTATATTACAGAGCGTTGGCCAGGTGGTATGCTTACAAACTTTGTTACTATTCGCAAGGCTGTTAAAAAGATGTCGGCTATCGACAGAATGAAGAAAGATGGTACATTTGATACTCTTTCAAAGCGTGAGAAGCTACACGTAGAACGTATGCGTGAGAAACTGGAGAAGAATTTAGGCTCAATAGCTGAGATGTCTAAATTACCAGGTGCGTTATTTGTAGTGGACACTTTGCGTGAACATATTGCTGTTAAAGAAGCACAAAAATTAAACATTCCTATATTTGCAATTGTGGATACTAACTCAGACCCACGTGAGGTAGATTTTCCAATTCCTGCTAATGATGATGCTTCAAAATCAATCGAGAAGATTCTTTCATATTTCACTGAGGCAGTGAATGAAGGCTTATCGGGTAGAACAGCTGAAGCTAATAAAGAAGCTGAAGAGTAGTATATTACTTGGAAGCTGCATAACTTATTTTTTAACAAACCTTCCTCGGTACGAGAAGTACTGAGGGGGGATAAACAACTAAAGAAATGGCAAATATTACCGCCGCAGACGTAAATAAACTTCGCCAAGCTACTGGTGCGGGTATGATGGACTGTAAAGCTGCCCTCATAGAAGCTGAAGGTGATTTTGATAAAGCAATAGAGGTATTGCGCAAAAAGGGTCAGAAGGTAGCTGCTAAGCGTGCTGACCGTGATTCAAAAGAAGGTGCTGCTATAGCTAAAGTAAATGGAGCTAATACTGTAGGTGCTATTATTTCATTGAACTGTGAGACTGACTTCGTAGCTAAGAATGCTGATTTTGTGGCTTTGGCTAAGGATTTGGCAGAGCTTGCTTTGGGTGTAAATAGCAAAGAGGAGCTTCTTGCTCTTAACTACAAGGGTATTACTGTAGCTGAGAAACTTCTTGAACAAACAGGGGTTATTGGTGAAAAGATTGAATTGGGTGCTTTTGAGAGAATAGAGGCTCCGTTTGTAGGTTCATATATTCACCATGGCAATAAGATTGCTGCTATTGTAGGATTGTCATCGGCTATTGCTGATGCTGCTGAAGTAGGTAAGAGCCTTGCGATGCAAGTAGCAGCTATGGGTGCTGAAACACTTTCATACAAAGATTTTACTCCTGAATATATTGCTAAAGAAACTGAAGCTCGTATTGCTATCATCGAGAAAGAAAATGAGGAACTACACCGCTTAGGCAAACCGCTTAAACACGTGCCTCAATACGTATCATACGCACAACTTACCCCTGAGGTACTTGCTAAAGCAGAAGCTGATGCGAAAGCTGAACTAAAAGCTGAAGGTAAACCTGAACAAATTTGGGATAAGATTTTGCCTGGTAAGGTACAACGCTTTATTGCTGATAACACTACCCTTGACCAAGAGAAAGCCTTGCTTGACCAAACTTATATTTCGGACGAGAGCAAGAAAGTATCTGAATACGTAGCAAGCAAGAAAGTAGAAGTTACTGGATTTAAACGTGTGGCTTTGTAATTAAGGTTGCACTTAAATGAGATAATTAGAAAACTCCTCTTACAGTAAAGTAAGGGGAGTTTTTTTCTAAAATGATAAAAAATAGAAAGATATTATGCTTAATTATTATTATTCTGATAAAATATCAGATTTTATAAAAAAAACATCTGAAACAATTATAGGTGAGATTTCTGTAAATGGGCGTTTGGGACATATTGATACTGAATTACGTGCTTGGGAACGTCAGATAGAAATCTTAAAAAATACATTGGCAGGATATGAAGGCGATTTATTTTTCGAATTTTCTATACCAAGAATGGGAAAGCGAGTGGATTGCTTGCTAATAATTCGAAATATTGTTTTCATACTTGAATTTAAAATTTTTGAAAAAGAATTTAAAAACAAAGATTTAGAACAAGTATGGGATTATGCGTTAGATCTGAAAAACTTTCACTACCCAAGTCATCAAGCTTTATTAATCCCCATACTGATTGCTACAGAGGCTAAATCAGCTCCCCTTGCTATTATTTCATCGAATCAACACGATAATCTTATCAATCCTTTAAAAGCAAATGCAAATGATTTAAATAAATTATTAGAACACGTTTTAACGTCTCTTCAAAGTGAAAAAAACATTAATAGTCAAGAATATGTTTTAGGAAGCTATTCACCTACTCCCACTATTATTGAGGCAGCTATAAATCTGTATAACAATCATAACGTTGATGAGATAACAAGAAATGATGCTGACGCTACAAATCTAAACATTACAACAAATTATATTTCTGAAACTATTGAATATGCTAAAAACAATAGTAAGAAGGTCATTTGTTTTGTAACAGGAGTACCTGGCGCAGGAAAAACATTAGTAGGTCTAAAAGTTGCTACAGAACATTTAGATAAAGAAAAAGGGAATACAAGTGTATTTCTTTCTGGAAATAAGCCTTTAGTTGATATTTTACAAGAAGCTCTAGCACGAGATAAAATTATTCAAGAAAAAAATAATGGTAATAAAATAACCAAAAGCCAAGCAAGAGATGAAATAAAAGCTTTTATACAAATTATTCATCATTATCGAGATGAATACCTTAGAGATAAAAGAGCTCCTTATGACCACGTTGCTATTTTTGACGAAGCTCAAAGAGCCTGGAATAAAAAACAAACAGTGGATTTTATGGAGCGTAAAAAAGGTATTAGAAATTTTGAATACTCTGAACCTGAATTTTTAATATCTTGTTTGGATAGGCATAAAGATTGGGCAGCTATTGTCTGTCTAGTAGGTGGAGGGCAGGAAATTAATACAGGCGAAGGTGGTATTACAGAATGGTTAGAAGCAATAAGAAATAGTTTTCCTCATTGGGAAACAAGAATATCACTAAACCTTTCTGATAAAGAATATGCAGCACAAGAAGCCATATCTCAACTACAACAGAAAGGTAATGTACTATTTGATAAAAATCTTCATTTAGCAGTTTCTATGCGTTCATTTAGAACTGAACATTTGTCAAGATTCATAAAAGAACTATTAGACATTAATCAGAATGTTAAAGAAACTCTAAAACAATTAAAAAATAAATATCCAATTGTACTAACGAGGGATATTCAAAAAGCTAAGGAATGGATGAAAAAACAAGCGAGAGGTAGTGAACGATATGGCATTGTTGCTTCTTCAAAAGCATACAGATTAAAACCCTTAGCTATTGATGTTAAAACAAATATAAATCATATCAATTGGTTTTTAGAAGATAAAGACGATATTCGTTCTTCATTTTTTTTGGAAGATGCTGCTACTGAATTTCATATACAAGGCTTAGAACTTGATTGGGTATGTGTACTTTGGGATGCTGATTTGCGTTTTTCACAAGAAGGATGGAATACTTTTTCTTTTGGAGGCAATAAATGGAAAACTATTCATAAAAAAGATAACGAAAAGTATTTGATAAATGCTTACAGAGTATTATTAACAAGAGCTAGACAAGGAATGGTAATTGTAGTTCCTGAAGGAAATAAAAGCGACAAAACCCGTACTCCTTCTTTTTATAACTCAACTTACAATTATCTAAAGAATATAGGAATAGATATATTATAGTCATAAAACATTACTCGTAGTGTTTCTATATGATAACCATTGCCCCCTTACCTTTAGCTAAAATAATTTGGTAATATTAAATTTATAGTTAATCAGAATTTATTTGCCTATGTAGCTCGCGCCTTTAGTGAATTTTATTTCTATGATAATCAGTTACTTTTTCAGTATGTTGTAAGAACAATTTGCAAATTACCCTCTAAAAATAAGCCTATTTACAATCTATTTTTGTTTGACTATAAAGTTTAATAATCGTATCCTGATTTACAATTGTATTATTTGCGGTAAACTCTGTGAAACCGCAAGCGTAGTGCTAAAATCTTAAAAGACATTATAATTCGTTTTATCTGTGTAATCTGTGGGAGATTTTTAACTTTTTATAACAGTCTTATTTTTTTTATATGAATTTAGTACAACCCTAAAATGAAACATATTATTTATTTATTCTTCTACCTCAGTTTCACCACCACTCAAGCGCAATGGAACATTACCTTTCCTAACGGCGAAACACTTAACCTACAATGGCAAGAGCGAGAGAACTCTCAGCAAAATAAAGGTATTTACACTTTTGTAGGCTATAACCAAAACCAGTTTGTCGCTACTTTGGTAGTACACCCTAATAAGGAGGCTTCGGGTAGCTTGCAATGGGAAGGAAGCACGTACCAACTTACAGGCTTGCAGGGAGGTAGGCTATTGGTAAAGGAGCGTTTTCACCACGATCCCAATGCAAAATGTGGTACTGATACGCACTCGCACAAACCTATTTTCCCATCTTCTGAAAGCAGCCCTACTGCGCGCCCTATCACAACAGTTACTTCTATAATGCCCAATGACCCCGAGGGGATTCTGTATCTCTATCGCTTGGCTGTATTGGTGGATTACTACGACTTTGCTCATACTTTTAGCAGTGATATCACACAAGTAAAAGACTTTCTACTCAACCTTGAAACCTTTCTCAATGAAGTGTATGTGCGTGATATAGGAGTAAAATTCAGTATTGTAGACGATAACCGACTTATTATTCAGGAAGCTGCCAAACAGTTGTACCATCAAAAATCAAGATATAGTATTATTGAAAATTCTACTGAAAAAATAAATGAATTTATTGGAGATAAACAATATGATATAGGAATTGTCATCTCTCCTGGCACCGATGCTACTCTCTCTGGACTCGCTTTCTTTTCTGGAGGATTTCGCCTTGTACGAAAAGGAGGGGCTTCGGCTATTGCTGAAAATGCAACCATCGCTCATGAAATAGGACATTTATTTGGAGCCGATCATACTTTTAAGAATGTTCATTCGGGTAACTCTCTATATACAGAACCCAGCTACGGTCAGTCACTAATGGGGTATAACAACGATTTTCCCGATGGAGCTTTCTTTTCACTACCTACGGCTTATCAAATACGCAATGGGCTTGTGAATCGGTCTTATTTCAAAGATTCTCAGCGCACTCAGTTGGTAAACCGCAATGGGAATGATGTGAGTAATTTCAATTATGCTTATGGTATCAAAACAGAAAGCTCTTTCCCTACAATAGACCGCACTAAACTACAAGAAACCTATACCATTCCTAAAGATACTTATTTTCAATTCGATATCAAGGCGACAAATACTAACCATCTTCCTATTTATTATACAGCGCAACTCACCAGCAAGGCAGGAGTAAACGATCCTAAGTTCCTCACACGTAAGGGGAAAGTAGGAGGAAACCCTATTACTTTTCAAACACAATACAGCGATTTGGGAGGCTTTATAAACTATACGCGTCCTAATGCAAAAGGAGAACACCTCTTTTGGGTAGCAACCTCTAATCCTGCGCCTCAACGCTTTGTGAATTACGATATGGTAGCTGTAAAAGTGCATATTGCTGATGGTAAAACTTTTGCTATTACCAACGGAATGAATGACCAGTACCAAGGAGGTGATAAAATAACACTTCGTTGGCAAGTAGATGCTAACTTTTTTGACTCCAATAGCAAAGTGCGCATTCTCCTTTCTGATGATTTTGGTAAGACCTTTAAATATACCTTAGTGGAGAATACTGAAAATGATGGTACTTGCGAGGTTACTCTTCCTAATATAGAGATTGGCACAGTAGAATGGGGCAAAAAGAAGAAAATCCAACTTCCTGCGGGGGTTATTAAAGTGGAAGTGATAGACCATATAGCTTTTGCTATTACCAATGTAACACCATATAAAATACTTAATGGGCAAGCAATACCTAATGGAGGTTTTAAAGTTAAGAAGAAGCCGGAAACACATTCTGCTTTAACCTTTGTAGAGAATAGCAAACCTAAAAATATAACAGTACAATGTGCTAATGAAATACCAGCACCTGCTCAACCTACAACCGAAGGAGGCTGCGGGGTAGTAACTATTACCTATACAGATGAAAAGATAGAAGGAGCTTGCACTAATAGCTTTACTATTCAGCGTGTATTTAAGGCTTACGATGGCTGTGAAACCATTACTTACCAACAAACCATTGTAGTGAATGATACCCAAAAACCTACTTTTGTAGGAAACTTACCTCAAGATGCAACTATTGATGAAGGAACTAAAATACTTCTTGCCTCTACACTTACTGCTACCGATAATTGTAAAGGTACATTTCGGGTTGTTCCTACCAAAGAAGAGCTTGGCAATAAAATAACATATACTTGGGTAGCCAAAGATGATTGTGCTAATGAGTCAGTACACAAGCAAACTATTACAGTGAGACCCATAGCAAAAAAACCACAGCAAGGAAGTGAAAAAGACATTGTTATCTACAATGGCATTTCTGCCGAGAATGCGAATAACTATTTCATAGTAGAAGGAGCAGATGCCAATAGTCCTGTTCACCTTCTTATTTTTGATGAGATGGGCTTAAAAGTGTATGAGAATGAGCATTATGGCGTAAATGGCAATTATTTTAGAGGTTATGCTAATACCAAAGGTTTTGTAGGAAATAAGAAAGCCCTTCACGGTACTTATTTTTATATTGTTCATTACAGAAAAAATAATAAAATTGAAAAAAAGGAAGGATTTTTATATGTGAGATAAAACTTCATTTTCTTTTGAAATAAAAAGACTTTATAAAAAAATCTTTCGTTTTATTTGCACAATCAAATAAATTTAAATACCTTTGTCCTGTTTTTAACATTGTAACTAAAATAACAAAACAATTAAAGTTCTTTATTTAAAAATACTATGGATGTAAAAAAAATTATGAACTCCTTAGAGGCTAAACACCCAGGAGAAAAAGAGTATTTGCAAGCCGTTCACGAGGTGCTTGAATCGGTAGAAGAGGTGTATAACCAACACCCTGAATTTGCTAAAGCTAAAATTATTGAGCGCATTGTAGAGCCTGATCGTATCTTTACTTTCCGTGTGGACTGGGTAGATGATAAAGGTGAGGTACAAAGTAACCTTGGCTACCGTGTGCAGTTTAACGCAGCAATAGGTCCATATAAAGGGGGTATTCGTTTTCATAAAGCTGTGAACCTATCGATGTTGAAATTCTTAGGTTTTGAACAAACTTTTAAAAATGCTCTTACTACCTTACCTATGGGAGGTGCTAAAGGAGGTTCGGACTTTGACCCAACAGGTAAATCGGATGCTGAAATTATGCGTTTTTGCCAAGCCTTTATGCTTGAACTTTGGCAACATATAGGCCCTGATACTGATGTGCCTGCAGGTGATGTGGGTGTAGGTGGTCGTGAAGTAGGCTATATGTACGGTATGTACAAAAAGTTGGCTAGAGAGTACAATACTGGGGTACTTACTGGAAAAGGTATTAACTGGGGTGGTTCACTTATTCGCCCTGAAGCTACTGGTTATGGTGCTCTTTACTTTGTAGACCATATGCTTAAGAAACTTGGTAAAGACCTTAAAGGACAACGTGTAGTAGTATCGGGATTTGGTAACGTAGCGTGGGGTGCTTCGCAAAAAGCAACTCAGTTGGGGGCTAAAGTTATTGGACTTTCAGGACCTGATGGCTGCGTAGAGGTGCCAGGTGGTATGACTCACGAAATGATAGACTATCTATTAGAGCTTCGTGCTTCTAACCGTAATATTGTAGCTCCTTTTGCTGAGAAATTTGCTAAAGAAAGTAAATTTACTGCTGGTAAGAAGGCTTGGATAATACCTTGTGATATTGCTTTGCCTTGTGCGTTCCAGAATGAGCTTGATGGAGAAGATGCTAAGGTGCTTATTGCTAATGGTGTGAAGCTGGTAGCTGAGGTATCGAATATGGGATGTACTCCTGAGGCTATCAAGGCTTTCCAAGATGCTAAATTGCCTTTTGCTCCTGGTAAAGCGGTAAATGCTGGTGGTGTAGCTACTTCGGGATTGGAGATGACTCAAAATGCGGCTCACCTTGCGTGGAGAGCTGAGGAAGTGGATGCTAAATTGCATCAAATTATGGAGTCGATTCACAATGCTTGCCTGAAATACGGACAAGAGGATGGTTATATTAACTACGTGAAAGGTGCTAACATTGCTGGCTTTATGAAAGTTGCTGCTGCGATGGTAGACCAAGGTGTTATCTAATCAGTACTATTGGGAATTTAACAAATAACATACTTAATAAAAAAGCTGCTTCGGTTATTGGAGCAGCTTTTTTTTTGTGCTATGAAGTTAATAAATAGTTGACAACTATGATATAGGTCATTTTTATAGGGTAGCCGTATTGATCATAGGCTGGGGTAAAGTTGGGGAGATTGATAAAGATTTTTTCGGCAGCCTTGAATAATTCATTAGGGCCACTTATGGCTTTGGCTGTTATTTTGCCTTGGGTATCGACTTCTATTTTTATGGTTACTTTGCCTGAGATTCTTAACTCAAATGCTGAGGGAGGATAGTGATATCGGGTGCGAATTATTGTAGAGAAGTATCTGTTGGTATCGTTGATTTTTTCTTCTTCGGATAGGTGTTCATTCCCGACCCTACAAGCTGCTTTTTCGGCAACGGGTTTTAGGGCTTTGGTAAGTGCTTCGGCAATGCCTTTTTCTCCTTCTATGGGTTGTTGGTTTTCGTCTAAGGGGATTATAAAGCTAATGGGGTAGCTGCCTTTGACGGGGATTGCTTGTCCTTGTGCATTTTTGGCGGGAATCACTTTGGGGAAATTGGCAAAAATGTTATAACACACTTCTTTTATGGAGTTGTATTTACCTTCATCTAAATCTTTCATTTTTTCAGGAGGTACTGTTATATTTATAGAATCTTTGTTTACAAGAAATGTTCCTTTTTCGTTTATTAAAAAGGGTATCCATACGATGGCTTCGCGTTGGTTATTAAAGGCGTCATCGGGGTAGGTGAAGTGGTTATAAGCCCAGCTATCGACGCATTGCCAAAAGGGGCTGCGACCTTCTTTTTGTATGGTTTTTTCGATGTTTTTGCATTGGGGTTCATGCGCTAGGGAGGGGTCTTTAATATCGATAGGGGTGTTTTGGGCTTGTGCTACTGTGAAGAAGCCTAAGCATAGGAGGGTTATTAGTTTTTTCATTAGTATATGATGATTTATGGTGCAAATATACGATTTTTTTAGAATAGGCAAGGGAGGAGATAGGGGGTAGGGGGTAGGAGATAGGGGATAGGAGTGAGAAAAATGTAATGTTTGGGGGATTTGGTTGCGAATAATGCAAAGGGATAGGATAGGTGTGAAGGGGCTGATTATGAGGGGAGTAATGTTTATACTTCGTTTATAGTTCGTTTATAGTTCGTTATTCGTTCGTTTAAAGTAGGCAAAAGATAAGAGATAAGGGGTAAGAGGGTGGGGGTGGAATAGGCTGATTATTAGGGGAGAGGAGTTGGGGGGTAGGGGATAGAGTGGGTGGAGGTGATTTTGAAAGATTGGCAATGAAAATGGGATTTGGTTGAGAAAAATGGAATGAGGGGAGGGAGGTGGATATTTAATAATGGAAGGGTGTTTTTGGTGTAAGGGCAAATGAAAAGGAGCTGAAGGGGAATCCTTACAGCTCCTTTTTTTTGCGTTATGGAAAGATTTTATAGAAATTCTACGTCTTCGGTTTTGGTATAGGCAATTTGGTTTATGTTCTTGTTTGCTTTTTTGTCTTCAAATATTTTAAAAGTACCGGTTATGGCTACTTTGGTACCAGCTTTCATTTTATTTTTAAAGGATGCAGGTAGTTTGCCGTAGTTGGGTACGTATAGCTGGATATCGGTGCCATCGGAGAATTTGATGTGTGATTTGCCGCTTTCCTCGACGAGAGTACCGGTGAGTTTGACTGTTTTGCCGATGTTATTGGTAAAATTGGCAAGGGTGGCTTGGGTAGCATCTAAGGCAACGATAGAAGGAGCAGGGGTGGTACCGCTTAATACCACATCGCTGTCTTTAAAATAAATAAGCTCACGTATTACATTGTTGGGAGCAGGGTTATAGTCCTCGAACTTACCTGAGATGGTTACTTCTTGTCCGGTAATTTTTAACTTATCGGTTTTTTCTTTGCTAATGGCAAATGTATTGGCTGTAAAGAGCTGTATTTTGGTATTATCTTTGAGAATTATGTATGAATGTTTGTTTTCAAAAGAGATAGTACCATGTAGTTTGACGTATTTACCATCGGCGTAATCGGCTAGGGTGGCGGTGCTAGCATCTAGAGGAGTATAAGTAGGAGCGGTAGGGGCAGAGCCGAAGGTGATATCGGAGGCTTGTTCTACTTTAATTTGCTTAGTTCCTTTATGATCAATCAAGGTACCTTTTACAGTAAGTTCATAACCTTCGGTAGTCAATTTTTCCATATCGGCATCAGAAACTTTAGCTTCTTTAGGGGCATAAATTAGGATAAGGGTGCCGTCTGCGAGTTTAAAGTAAGGGCGACCGCCTTTGGAGATGGTTATACCGTGTATTTTCACTAGTTTATTTTCCTGAAAAACAGAGGCTGTGGCTGTAGCGGCTTCAATAGCTTCGACGGTAGCAGATTGAGTTTGGGTAACGGTGCCTCCCACAACTACCAAGTCTTGATGGTTACTAATCATAAACTGATAGGTGCTACCAAACTTGGTAAGAACTCCGGTAACATTTACTGTACCGGCGGGTACTATTTGATTCTTAAATTTGGCAAAGCTACTGGTACGGAAGATAATGTGCTTGCCACTAGCATCAGTAAGGTTGTAGTTGGTGCCATTTTTATCACGAGCAGTAGCTTCGGGGGTTACAAAGAAGGTTTTCCCAACAGCATTATCGGGGAAATGTACATTTTTTAGGGTAATAAGCTGGTTTACGTTGCTATCAGTAGCAGCTTGAGCTATAGAGGTAAATTCTTTGGCAAGTTGTGTAAGTGGTTTGCGTTCACCTGTATCAAATAGATGATTTTTGTAGATAGATTTAGTAATTCTACCCACATTGGTATACTTGCCTGAAGTATAGGTTTTATAACCTACATCAACTCCTCCATTATTAAGATGGGTAGAGAGATCTTTAAGGCGAAGTTGCACCTTAGCACCTAAAGGATACTCGGTATAATGTGATCCTTCCTCAATAGCTACTGATATTCCTTGTGTGCCTTCTGGATTTTGGATATAGATTTTTTGATAGAAGTTACCTCCTTCATCGCTTGATATTACATAGCCTTCTATAGCTTCGTTAGCGGTATAAGTAGTTACTGAGGCAGTTGCCTTGCTGGTTAAAGTAGCAAATGTTACAATACTACCATTAAAACTTGGGAGCTCTTTCTTTATTTCCGGAAGCTCATAATCATCATCCTTTACACAGGATATGAGGGTGAATAGCGATAGTAAGGCTATTCCACTGTTTTTTAATGTTGTTAGTTTCATTTTAGTTCTTATTTTAAATTAGGGTTAGGACTTTCTTTATTCTAAAAACTTTCTTCCCTTGCCTTCTTTAGCTTGAAGGAATTTCCAATTAAAGACTTACAGCTAAATTAAGCATATAAGTACGGCCATAACCTACAAAGTAACGGTTGCCAAATGTAGGAATGTTATGTGCATTATCTTGCAACATTTTACCATAATTAGCTGTACGTGATTGTTCAAATCCTCCTGACACAAAATTAGTACCCAATAGGTTGTTCACGCTAAGCATAGCGCTGATATAAGTCTTATTAACACGCCATGATTTACCTCCTACCAAGTTGATAAGAAACACATCCGATAAGCGTTCTTGCTTCAATAGTTCTCGGGCTTTTGCTTTATCAATATTATCAAAAGGTACTTTAGTAGTTGGATTGATAAAGAATTGTGAAGTCCTGTTCAAGGCTGAAAGTGATACATAATTATGTGTAAGTAAGTTTGCTGTCCCCGATATCCACCAGTAATTAGGATCACGATACTCTAATCCTAATGAATAAGCACGTTGTGGACCGCTTGGTACGTGATAATTCTTAAGTTTAACCTCGTCAATAGCCTTGCTAATCTCTCCCGATGAAATATATAGAGAAGGGTTGTTACTATAAGTATATTGTCCTATTGCAGCAGCACCACTTAGTTTAAGCGTAGGCAGAAGGCTTGCCTCTGCTCCTAATTCTATACCAAAATGTTGCTTTTGGATACCATCAACAGTCTGAGCCACAAAATCATGGTCTATTTCATCTGTAAGTGCAGTTTCAGTATAGAAAAAGTTCGTTTCCGAAGTGTTTTCTATCTGGGTAAAATATCCTGTAAGGCGCCCTTTAACATTAGGCAAGCGTAATATGTAGCTCGCATCAGTAGTGTAGGCTACTTCATTCTTAATATTTGGCAATATCCGATTGGAATTTCTCACATTGGTATAAATATTACGAACCGATTGCGGAGTGTTAAAATAACCAATATTTAGCTGAAGAAGATGCCTACCTGTAAAAGCATAAGTAAGCCCTGCTTTAGTGCTCACCCCGTTTTGGTACTTAGTAGCACCTTTGCCGTATGAATCTCTGTATAAGGCGTAATTATACTTCCCATCACGCTGTATATCAGTGTAATGATAGCGGGTAGCTACAAATAGTTCAGCCTTTTTAAAGGTAAATTCTACCTGTCCAAACCCTTCCATCACATTACTTTTCAGCCCGTAGAAGTAATTCCATTTATCCCCTTTACCCTTGCGCATATTAGCTTCATTAGCATCATAAGGCTGATCGTCAAAATAATCATAGTTTAAGAAGTATGAGCCTCCCAAAAGGTCATCTACCTCCGCAAAATTATCCGAAGTTATATTCCGGTACACAATCCCCGAAGTCAGCTTTATCTGCTCATCAATAGGCGTCGAAAAGTTAATGTTAGTAGTAAAAGTCCGCTCCCTATTAATGTCGTTACTTACAATAAACGCACTACGCCCATCACTAATGTTAGCATTCGCACGGTAGAGATCAGCCCAATTAAGTTGTGAGTTATTAAGTATATATTCACGCTGCAAAGCCGCCAAATCATAATCAGCTCCCGCAGGCTGATTAATATAATAACTCGGCATACGGCGGTAATAAGTAGGCTCTGGGTTACTAGCATTACCATAGCTAATACGCGTATTACCTATCTCTCCAAACTGATACCCCAAATCAATATTCAGCCTAGTATTATCCTTCTCATAATTATACGAAAGCACAAATATCGGCTCCGATATAATTCTGTTACGTGAGTTACGCTTGTAATCCCCCTGATTTCCCCAATACGGATTATATCTATAACCAAAAAGATCAAGCGCCTCTTGCGTTAATGGCGAAGATTTACCACGCTTTACAGGAGTGAACAGCCCCACAAAATTCAAGTTATGATGATCTAAAAACTGATACTCCACTGCCCCAGCAAAAGCAAAAGCATTATACAGAGTCCCATCTACCCAGCTGCCATTAGGAGCCCAACGCCGTGAAGCCGATAGCGTGTACGCAAGCCCATTGCGCTGTACCCCCGAGTTGTAGGTAGCCATTACACGCCCCACATAACTCCGGTTACTAACAGATGTCGACAAACGCAACCCTGCCCTATTAAGTGAAGGTCGTATGCTTATGTAATTAGACCCCAACAGACCCCCAAATGTATAATCCGATTTACTAATACCATTGGTAATCTCTTGGTTCCGGGTCAAGTCATTAAGCCCTCCCCAATTAGCATACTGCGCCCTGCCATTCTCTAGCCTATTCATCGGGATACCGTTAATAAGCACCGTCGCATCCTTCGAGTCATATCCACGTGGCTTAAAAAATACAGAACTGAAATCAAAAGCAGCACGCCTCATAAATACATCCTGAGAGCTTTGTAATATCCCCGACATAGCGTCAGCTTGGCTTTCATCATCCTCAAGCTCATTCTCAGTAATCACAGCAAGCTGCTCCATCTCCTGCGCATAGTCAGCACCTAGGCTAATCCCAGCCAATGTCTGATGGTCTTCCCCAGTAATCATCACCACCTCCTCCCGCGTAGTATAACCACCGAGGGAGTATAGCAAAAGAAAATCACCCTGTGGCAACTGCAATACATAGCGTCCCTTGCTATCCGTAACAGCTTCACGCCAAGGCGAATTCACACGTACCTTAACCCCTTGTAAGGGCTTCTTTGTTTGCTCATCGGTAACCACCCCTTCCACCTTTACTTGTGAAAAGACCGTTGCCGAAAAAAACAATAGTACATAAAAATAGAAATTTTTTAACATAACAAAAGGAGGTTAATTCTTAATATTATGGCACAAAGGTAGTAAATAAATGTTAAGTAACAACACCAAACCCCAAAAATATTTCACCCCACAAGCCAACCCCCTACAAACCAACACCCCACCTCCACCAACCCCCAAACGCCCACCCACCACCCCCTATCCCGAACGAACGAATAACGAAGGATAAACGAACTATAAACGAAGGATAGTTCAGCCCTCCCCTCTCTATGTCCTATCTCCTATCCCCTCCCTCCTATCCCCTAAACAAAAACAGCCACCAAGCACCCGCTCAGCAGCTGTTTTTTTATCAAATAAAGCTCCGAATTCTATCTATCTATCCCCTAACACCTACCCCCTAACTCTTAAAGCCTATCTGTTTCTCCCCCACTATGCCCTTTATATTTGCTTTGAGTCGAGTTAAAGTTATAGTTTAACCCCACTTTAAAACTCATATTGCTGTACTTACTCACACTGCCAAGGCTAATCACTGAGTTCTCAATACGCGTATACGGACTCAACCCATCATAAGGGTCAGAAACTACTGCAAATACCGTAAGTGATTGGTTGAAGAACATACGCGCAACACCTACAAACATACCACTCATATCCCTATAAACGTAAGCCTCACGCTCCGAACCCTTGCTCGCGTAAGTAAACATAGCCAAGATTAACCAGTTTTCCGAAGGAACAATCTGGTTCATCAACTCCACCGAAAACCTACCTTCACTCCTGTAAAACACATTCCCAGCAAAAGGCTTCCCATAAGTAAAAGTAAGTTTAGGCATCCATTTACCTATCTGCGTTTGCGCATTCACCACACACTTCAGCACACTAAAATCATCATAATTGCGCAGCGTACTCTCTATCACATCACCGTTAGAGCTTGAAAGCTGATAATCCGAATAAATACCCTTGTGTATGTTCAAATAATTCACCGAAGCAGAAATAGGACCATAAGTAGCCAGCGCTCCCCACTCATCAGTAAGCTGAGGCACAATATAAGGATTCCCACGGTTGTACAAAAAAGACGACGAATAACTGTTGTAATCACTCAGCTCATAAAAAGCCGGACGCTTAATCTTCCTCGCATAGCTAAAAGTAAGTTGTGTCTTCTCCCAAGGAAAAGCAACCGATACATTAGGCAGCCAGTTGCGGTATTCCCTGCTCTTCACCTCACTCTTTTGCCCCCTATCATAGTACCCAAAATCAGCGTACTCATAGCGTGTACCCACCTTTAAATTCACTTTTTTTATAGGGTACGAAAAACTCACAAATCCAGCCGACCGCCTTTCGGTATTCTTAACCTCCGAAGCCACAAGCACATTATCCACATAGTCCTCCCAGCGGTGTAAGTCACTCACTTCAGCCCCGTAGTTCACAGTACCCTTGCCCCATTTTTGCACAAAGGTAGTTTTAAGCCCCCACCAGTCCGATGCAGCGTCCGAGTGCGTATGCACATTTCTCACACCTCCCGTAAGTAAGTTACGTTCTATAATATCCGAAGTATTTGCCGACCGTTGTCCTATATAATCCACATCCGTTTGCAATTTCAGTCCCTCAGTCAGTTTGCTCTCATAATAAGCATTAACACTTAGGTTCTTATTTTGGTTGAAGCGGTCATATTCATTAATCCCCTTAGCCGTAAGCAAATTATTTTTATACGTCGAAGTCTCTTGGGTGCTTAATCTATGCCCTACCATAGGCTCTATACTTCCTCTCACACTCATCCCTACCGAGTGCCCGTCCGAAATCTCGTGCGCTACACCCACCTTAGCCTGTAAGCCCTTAGCATTACTCTCATTAGTTTCATTGCTTAGCACCCGCCACTCATTGTTTTGCGTATGCACCTGCCAATCTTGGTAATAGTCAGCATTTTTTCTCCCGAAGTTATTAAAGTTACCTATGGTAGTGAACCAGTCCGTTTTCCCCTTGCGGTAGTTCAGGTTAACCCAAGTATTAACACTTGCACCTTTTTTCAGTACATAGTTCTCATTCTCTACCGAGCCGCTCAGCCCATCACCTTGTTTCTTTTTCAGTTTGATATAGATAACCGCCCCTACCGTATTATCGTGTTCTGCACCCGGCTGAGTTTCCAGTTCAATACTTTCAATATCCTTAGGTGAAAGCTGATTTATTTCGTCAAGGTTGCGCACCCTTCGGTTATTAATAAAAAAGATAGGATTCCCTTTCCCAAACACCTCAAAACCCCCACCAGTATATGAAGTACTCACCCCTGGGAGGAAGTTAATAAGCAATTCAGTTTTAGGCAAATTCTGCAAAGTCGATTGTGCCACATTAGTACTTATTCTAGTTCCTTTCTGTTCTAATATAGGTCGTTTAGCGCTCACCACCACCTCGCCTAATTCATTAGTAATACGCTCAAGGGTTATAGTGCCCAAGTTGCTCTTTTCGGCAGCTATCATTTTCTCCTCATATTCCAAATGCGTAATCCTGATAAGTAGCTTTTTACCTTCAGCAGGATTAGGCAGTTCAAATACCCCCCGTTCATTGCTTATCGCACCTTTTACAAGCGTCGAGTCCGGCAAGCTTATAAGAAGAATATTAGCCCCACTTACCCCTTGTTGTTCAGCATTCATCAAAGTCCCTTTAAACACATTTTGAGCCATTCCCAAACTACTCACAGCCCACAACAGTGATAGAAAAATCTTTTTCATTATAATCAGTTTTTATAAATTAGCATACTAGCCAATGGTTCGTTTCTATCCCATAAACGTTTTTCTCTTTTAGAAGGTTGTAATAGCACAAAAAAAACTTTGCCAAAGTTTCAAAACTTTGGCAAAGTACAAGTTACAAATACAATGTTTAGTTGTATATTATTCGTTATTTTCTATAGTTTTATAAGCCTCAATAATGCTTCTCACCAGTGGGTGTCGCACCACATCTTTATCATCCAAGTGCAGGAAGGCTATCCCTTTTACATTTTGAAGTATAAGCATCGCTTCTTTAAGTCCAGACGATACTTTTCTAGGCAAGTCTATCTGTCCTGGGTCACCAGTAATCATAAATTTAGCATTGCGTCCCATACGGGTAAGGAACATCTTCATTTGCGCGTGAGTAGTGTTCTGTGCCTCATCAAGGATTACAAAAGCGTTGTCCAAAGTACGCCCACGCATAAAGGCAAGAGGGGCAATCTCAATAATCCCCGCCTCAATAAAAGCATTCAGCTTTTCTGTCGGTATCATATCCCTCAGCGCATCATATAGCGGTTGCATATAAGGGTCAAGCTTCTCTTTCAAATCCCCCGGAAGGAACCCAAGGTTCTCCCCAGCCTCTACCGCAGGTCTAGTCAGTATAATACGCCTTACTTGTTTTTCTTTAAGAGCTTTTACTGCAAGGGCTACCCCCACATAAGTTTTACCCGTACCAGCAGGTCCCACCGCAAAAACCATATCGTTCTTGCGCATCATATCCACCAGTTTCACTTGGTTTTGAGTTTGAGGGCGAATCACCTTGCCATTTACCCCGTGTACTATAATATCTTCTGCGCGTACTTTCTCAGTATTTTCACTCTCCACTGCCGATAGGATACTATCTATAGCTCTCTCATCTAGTCTATTGTATTTAGTACAATAAGCAATCAGTTTATTTATTTGTGCTTCAAAGTCTTTTAGTAAGTGTTCTTCGCCAAAAGCAATCAGCTTGCTACCCCTAGCCACTATTTTCAGCTTCGGGAACAAAGTTTTGATGTACTTAATATTGCTTTCATCTTCCCCACAGAACACCTGTGCGCTTACATCCGTAAGTTCTAATGTTAATTCATTCATCTTTTTCAGTTAAAAAAAGTAAGAGGTAAGAGATAACAAAGCATTTGGTTACTTTCCCATCTCTCACCTCTTATGTAAGTTTAATATTGATCTAAAAGGTATTTAATAAGGTCGGTAGTAGTTACAAGCCCCACTAGTTTATCCCCCTCTACTACCGGAATAGAGTGAAAACTTTGTGCCGATAATATTTCAGCCACTTCCTTAATTGAAGTATCAGCACTTACAGTAAGTGGGGTTTTAGCCATTATTTGTGGTATAGTATACAAGTCATACACCACCGATGTTACTTCCTCTTCACCATCCGTCATATCGGCAAAACTAATGCGTAATAAGTCCGAATAGCTCACTATGCCAATAAGTTTATCCCCTTCCACTACAGGTATATGTCGGATATTGTGCTTTTTAAAGAGGCGTTCAGCTTCATAAAGTGATTGGGTAGGAGTAAGAGTAATAAGTTTCTTACTCATAATTTGCGATACGGGTACACGTTGTTTCATAATGGTTACAATTTTATGATTTCTATTTTCTCCCGCAAAGATACAAAACAAATTTTAATTAACCAAAACACCCCCCTTGTTTTTACATCACCTCCATCCCCTCTATCCCCTATCTCCTAACTCCTCTCCCCTAATTTTTCACCCAAATCCCATTTTCCTTGCCAATCTTTCAAAATCACCTCCACCCCCTCTATCCCCTATCTCCCTACTCCTCTCCCCTGATTTTTCACCCAAATCCCATTTTTCTTGCCAATCTTTCAAAATCACCTCCACCCACTCTATCCCCTATCCCCCAACTCCTCTCCCCTAATAATCAGCCTATTCCTCCCCACCCCTTTTACCTCTTATCCCTTACCTCTTACCTACCTTAAACGAACCTATAACGAAGGATAAACGAACTATAAACGAAGGAAAGACCTCACTCCCCTGATTTTCAGCCACATCATCCCTAAGCTCTATTTTTGCCAAATTCACAACCAAATCCCCAAAACATTACATTATTCTCATCGCTCTTATCTCTCACCACCCCAACTGCATAATACTATATTTTGCCAAAAAATACAGATAAATTGTCAATTATTAATTCTCAGTTAAAAAATATTTTGTATCTTTGCCCAGTAAATAGTCAGCAAAAAAGAAGCAATAATCCTAACTCCTAACCCAATTTATGAAATAAAAACCAATGAACATTGCTAATAACAATTACTCCAAACAAAAAACCAAACACCACCCCCAAAAGAACAACTCTTTGGTATCTCTCGCAACTATCATCAAAATTCCCCAATTTTAGTTTTATTAAAGAGCATATAAATAAATTGAGGTATCAAAATAATTTCACATATTTGCGCTCTGAAAATGAATGTATTATAGAATTATTCAAGGGAAAAAGCCTCTTAGAGTTTACTGAACGCTTTAAAACAGACTTAGATTGCGAAGAATAGCTAGCTTCTTTAAAGTGGGAAGATGGATCTCAGTTGGTATGCCCTTAACTTGACACCTCAATAATGTGAAAATAATTCTTGAAGAAAGAGAAGTAGAAGAATCTAATTGGAATAACAAAAATATAGAAGAAACAAAATGGACTGGAAAATTATAATACTTTTTTTAATAACTTTTAATAGTTATAGTCAAAAAATGGAAGATAAAGAATTAATAACTTTTTTGTATCATAATGCAGAAAAAATAGACATTGAAAATGGAGATTTTGACAATATCTTATCAGAATGGGATTTTCGGAATTTATATTTGTCAAAAATGATAAAAATAACATTTGGAGATAATGATACAACAGCTCGTAAATTAAAAATATTAGAAAAGATCAAAGATAGTTTTTATAAACATGCTCTAAATGAAGTGAAAAATGAATATAGAACATATAATAATATTTCAGGACCCTATTTCGTTTATCTTGTAGAAAAAAAAGACAAAGAAGTCAAGGGAATATTAGAAAAGATTATAACAGATACTACTATGAGACATGACAATAGGGAAGAGTTAAAATCTTTCCTAAAAAAATATAATACTTACTACTATATTAATGGAAAGGAAAGAGATATAGAAATAAAAAAAGAAGCAAATTCATCTTCCTATACTATAAGTAAGATAAGAAACGGAGAAGAAGTAAGAGTAGTTGAAGACGAAGACGATTGGTTATTAATTATAACAACAGATGGAATAAAAGGATATATTCATAAAAATAATATAAAAATAGAAATCATACAATGAACAATCTACTCACCCATTATCCTGTAAATTGGATAGACGGAATGAAGCTAAGCAGCAGCCATTTTATTGCTGTGCAGGACTTTGTTACCGACAGCGTTAGAGATGCCATAGCCCTGCAAACCACAGACCTTAACTATGGCTTACAACCTGTGGAAGGCGATTCGGTAAAGATGCACGTGCTGATGGATCACTATTTCATAGACTAAAATTTGGGTTACGTAAAGCATTTTTTATATGTTTTGAAATGACAACTACAACTAAAGGGTTATCAGCCTCACAAGTTGCTCGTCGTTATCAAATTAGTCGTCAGACTGCACATTATTTTATGCAAAAAGTCCGTGAAGCTATGAAATCCAGTGAATCGCACAAAATGAATGATAGAGTGCAGGTTGATGAATTTACCATAGGAGGAAAAGAGGAAGGTAATACATCAAGTAAAGTCTTGGATACGAGGTATATATTCTTGGGTATCAGAATTTAATATAGACCGCTATTTAGCGGAATACAGTTTTAGAATTAATCGTTCACAAAATAAAGATACTATCTTTAACAAATTAATGAAAAGAATTGTAGAACGTTCTCCCGTTTCCCAAAGTCAATTAGTATGTAGCTAAATAGACACCTCAATAATATTTTATCCCCCAGTATAGCTTCTATAACGATAAAGGAAGGTGAAAAAGAAAGGCCATTTGGATCAGAATATACAACAAAAAGAAACGGAAAAGAGACTGAATTTGAATTAAAAATCACCTTTAATAAAAACAAGAAAATTAATAGCGATGTATTTATAGATGTTTTTAGTAATACCAATGCAGCTCTTGCAAAACCTACTTTTTCAGGCAGTGCACTGCATAGGTTTAAGATGAGGATAATAAATAAATACAAGAGAGATCTTGGAGGGTGGCCTGTAGAAGCATATTATAAAAAAGAATCTTGGAAAAGATTCATTGCAAGTGGGGTAGGAAAAAGAATTTTATAATTAAAATCAAGTAATGATGAAAATAATATATTATATACTCTTCCTACTGTTTGTATCCTGCAAGGCGGATTATGATTTTAAGTATAATCCTAAGTCACGCTTTGGAAGAGAGGTGGATTATTTGCGTTTTATAAAAGGAAGTCCTAAAAGCCTTTTTTATGCAGGGCATATTAATGAGAAAAAATATGTAAAATTGGCTTATAAATACCCCAGAGAGTTGTATACACTGGCAGGTGATATAGACATCTTTTATAATGAAGAAGAAGACAAAAAGCTTCGGGATGAATACAGAAAAGGAAAGACAGAAATTAAAGGAAAACTGTCCTTTGAGAGGGAAGCTCCTTTTCGTGCTGCTATATTAGTTGTGGTGGATAGCACGCATTGTGTAGGTGTTTTTGGAGATGATAGAGAGGGTTTCGAAATCCTAATAGACACTACTAAAATACAGCCTACCAGCTTTATGGAATTTGTTGCTAAAGGTTATCCTTTAAAAAGAATATACTTAAAAGACTTTTTAAAATCTGATAGAACTGTAGAAATGAAAAAAGGTAAGAACCCTATCACTACACAAGAGTGGAGCAGTTTTGTCATAAATATTAATACCTGTAATATGTATTATTGGTAAACAGTCCTCATAGCCTGCAAATACATCTGATAGGAGCAGGCGGCACAGGCTCACAAGTGCTCACCGCCTTAGCGCGTATCAATCATTCCCTCAAAGCATTAGGACAAGCGGGCTTTTCGCTTACCCTCTGGGATGATGACTGCATTACAGAGGCTAACTTAGGTAGACAGCTATTTGCAGCGAGTGAATTAGGCTTGTACAAGTCCCAAGCCTCTATTTTAGAATTTTATCTTATAAAATCAACATTTTTTAGAAATACACAACAAACGTGTTTAAACTTTTTTGAGGAACTTGGAGATAAACCCTAATAAGAGCATTCCAATCCAAGTTACATCAATATACTCGTATCTCATTATCAAACCTTTATATCCGTCAAGCCAACCATTTGCTTGTTCAATTTTAAACCTATTTTTGTACAATTCTTCATCAAAATAAACATCTGGTTGCTTTCCATTTCGGGGATTAGGTTTAATATTTGCTATAATTTCTTTGCTTTCTAAAAACTCTCTAAGAGAAAAGGGAATAATCCAATTATTTATTGTATCTTTGCCCAAAGTTCCTGAATTTTGGTGTTCTTTTTTTCTCAAACACAAAATTACTAATTTTTGGGAACTTTTATTTTATTATAAGAAAAAGTTTAAACAGCTTCGAAAACTAAATTCGATGAAAATGGAAATGCAATTAAATAGAATTATTGTGCTTTTTTTCTTTTATACATCTGTATTAATGTCTCAGATTGTATCAGAAAAAGAGGAAAATTTAAAGTTCTCACAAATTGATTTTTTTGATAAAAAATATGAGAAGGCCATTTATTCATTAATTATAGATGAATCTAATATTTCTGATCATCCTATAATGTCCTACATAGATTGTTTTAATGAGGGATATTTTACAATCCACTTTATCCCTAAAGAGAATGATCTGAAAATATATTGGAGAAAAATGTTTTATGCAAAAGGGGATTTTGAAAATATTGATTTAGATAGTGATAGTAAAAAAATTTATAAACTACTGAAAGATAAATTTAACGAGTACTTCATTTTCTCTTGTCAAATAAAAAAAGAATATTTAGTAAATAAGGACAATTGTACAGAAGAAAGTATTTCTATTAAAAAAAAAGCAAAATGTTGTATATACATGTATGACCCTACTTATAAGAAATGGAAATTAATAGATATAATATATGCTAAAATACTTCCTCCTTATTACAATAATCTTTTTTTTAAAAGATATACTAAATAATTTGTATAAAACTAATTATAAATAAAATAGAAATCATACAATGAACAATCTACTCACCCATTATCCTGTGAATTGGATAGACGGAATGAAGCTAAGCAGCAGCCATTTTATTGCTGTGCAGGGCTTTATTACCGATAGCGTTAGAGATGCCATAGCCTTGCAAACCACAGACCTTAACTACGGCTTACATCCTGTGGCAGGCGATGCGGTAAAGATGCACGTGCTGATGGATCACTACAACTGCCTGCAACTAACCCTTGAAGAGTGCCACGCCGTTACTCCTAATGGAATGCGCATACAGATTAGTGCCTCACAAGAAGGACAAACCTTATACATAAAACTGAAAAAGGTTTGCCAACATTATTCTATAAAACAACAGAATTAGGTTATAAAAAGTTATGAAGAAAAGTTTTATTATTTTATTACTATTAACTCAATGTATTATTTTTGCTCAGAATAAGAAGACATATTCCTCAAAAAATATATACGAGTCTTGTTGTTGGAGTGAGTCAGATGATGGTGATAGCTATTATGTCGTTGATGAAGATATTATGGGTGATCATATTTATTTATGCATTAATACAGCAAATGGTCGATTAGGTAGTCATAATTGTACTAATGTTATAAAAGAAGAATTAAAAAACAATCCTTTTTTAAAGATTAATAATCAAGTTATACAATTAGAGGAAATTGATGAAATTTATAGTTGTATACCTATGGTGCTTTGGTCTAAAAAACAGAATAACAACACCTATATCGCAATTGAATTATACACAATGTGTTATAGTAAATATTGCCACGATTATTATTATATCTTTGTATATATGGAAAAAGGAGTTGTTATGAATTCAAAAATAATTAGGAGTGAGGGTACTCCTATTGATAGCGATACAAAAATCAAGCATTATATGCGTAATGGATTAAAATATTAACACCTTTAAAAATAATAAAACTATGAGTATTACTTTTGGAAAACCACGTTTTGTGGAAGAAGATGAAGAACCAAAGGGAGATGAAAATAGTCTTCCCAAATTTTTGGTGCATTTTAGGCGACCTGATGATTATAGAGGAGAATTTGGGTTTGATTGGATACGTGATGAGTATATTTATCCAATAGTAAAAAAGGAGCTATAGGATGGCATGGTATTGATATTTTAAAGATACATAAAGATAATACTTATTGGCAAGAAAACTTATTTATAAAAATAGAACATAGAGTTGGTGGTTTTTCTGCATGGAATTTCAATGATAAAAAAGATAAAAAAATGATAAAAGAAAAATCTTCCTTTGAATATATAACAACATCAGTTTATAAAGGAGTGGGAAATCTTCCACATACTATTTTTTATAAAACAACAAAAAAAGGATACGATTTATTATGAAGAAATTAATAACTATATCAATGTTAATATTTTTTGCATGTATTAATGCACAAAATAAAGAAATATTTGAAGAAAAAACAATTGTAAGCTCCTTCTGTCGGATAAAATATAATGATGATTTTAATCAATATTTTTTTGATGGTAATATATTAAATTATCCTATTCAGATATTTATTAATACAACAATCGGTTGCTTAACAGAGAATAAATGTAATAATGTTTTAAAAATAGATAAGAATAAACCTTTTTTTGGATATATCAATAAGCAGTATGTAGAATTTGATAATATAGAGCATATAGAATCAAGTGTACCATCTACATTATACTGCAGAAAAAAAGGGGATTTTTCATATATTGTAATTCATCTTGAAGGTATAAGTTATAGCAAAAATTACACCAATAACTATATATTTATATATTTAGAAAAAGGAATAATTAAACGTAAGAAAATTATTACTGTTTATTCCCAGTTTCTATCTGATAAACAAATCAAGCATTATATGCGTAATGGATTAAAATACTAATCTTTAAAAATAATAAAACTATGAGTATTATTTTTGGAAAACCACGTTTTGTGGAAGAAGATGAACTATTAGGTGAGTCTTATGAAAATATTTCAATGTGTTATGGTGGTGCCAACAGAACAACTATAGCCCACGAATTAATGCATAGTTTAGGTTTAAATCACACCTTCTCCAATTTTCGTCGACATACTAATAACAATGAAAATCTTCTAGATTTTCTATTTAAAAAATAAAAAAATGAGATTTCTTTGTTTATTTCTATTTTTTAATATAACGTATTCACAGCAAAATGTGAGGTATGCTAAAATAGATTTGTTTGATAATCCCTATTGTTGGGGGCTTCTAAACGATTCTTTTGGCAGGTATGTGATAAACATCAAAGCATTAGATAATGACATCTATATGCTTATTGATACGAAGAATGTTAGAAGGAGAGAGCCAGAGTGTTCTATCCCCAAACACAGTATAGACAACGGATATTTTCTAACCATCAATAAGCAACAAGTGAGGTTTGACAAAGAGGAACTTGCATTAGACTATTGTATTCCTCGTGCTATACATTGCTCAAAAAACAGAAAGGATACTTATGTAGCCATTGAAATGCGTGTTGCATGTTATATAAAGAATTGCACAACTTTTAGCTATATTTTTGTGCATCTATATGACAATAAGGTTAAAGAAGTCAAAGCAATAGGAGGACCGCACATCGAACTCACGGATAAGAAAATAAAGTCATATATGAGCAACAATGGTTTTAAGTTTTTAAAATAATAATAAAACCATGAGTATTACTTTTGGAAAACCACGTTTTGTGGAAGAAGATGAACTATTAGGTGAGTCTTATGAAAATATTTCAATGTGTTATGGTGATGCCAACAGAACAACTATAGCCCACGAATTAATGCATAGTTTAGGTTTAAATCACACCTTCTCCAATTTTCGTCGACATACTAATAACAATGAAAATCTTCTAGATTTTTCCTTGAAAAAAAATAAAACAGATAATATAATGGACTATGATTGGAAGAAGGTAAATGCTCCTGATTCAAGCGATAATGATTTCAAAGGAAAGATGTATTCTTTTTTTAAATGGCAATGGGAAATAATGAGAAGAGATAGAAGTTTAATTTTTAATTATTAGTCTTATGAAGTATTTATTTTATCTTATTTTTTTTTGTACTAATTCTTGCGGTGTAACGGATATATATTACAATAAGAAATTTATTAAATTTAAAACAACTAAACATCAGGTTTCTAAAATAGCCTTCTATCACATTCCCTCTGATCGGCCTTTTAGTATAAATGATACAATCAATGGTATTTTTCTAACTAGAGATAGTGTTTGTTTATTTGAAAATATATATAAGGATACTCTTGTTATAAAATCAAATATTAAAAAAAGTATCACTAAAAATAATGAGTTTTTTTTTGAAAAGATACCTTACAAATATTTAGATAATAATAATTTTAATTTTTTAAATTATATACCTATTTGTGATGAGGAGTTTTTTTATATTGCATTATTTTTTAACAAGAATAACACAAATCCAGATATACTATGGTCTATAGATCGTAACTCACTTCCAGAAGACTTGAAGTTTGTGATGGAGTATTATGAGAAAATAAGAGGAAGTTTATAAACTAATTGAGGTGTAAAAATAATTTCATATGTTTGCACTCTGAAAATTAATGTATTATGGAATTATTTAAGGGACAAAGCCTCTTAGAGTTTACTGAACGCTTTAAAACAGACTTAGATTGCGAAGAATACTTAGCTTCCATAAAATGGGAAAAAGGGTATTGTTGCCGTAAATGTGGTCATAAAAAATACCAAGTCAGAAAAGATTTTTCACGTACTTGTAATATCTGTGGAGATATTGTAGAACGTTCTCCCGTTTCCCAAAGTCAATTAGTATGTAGCTAAATAGACGTCTCAATTAGTTTTTATTTGATGGTCATTTGATAGAAAAGCCCTTTTAAAAATTAAATCGCTGATAATCAATTAGTTTTTATTTGATGGTCATTTGATAGAAAAGCCCTTTTAAAAAATTAAACTGCTGACAATCAATTAGTTTTTATTTGATGGTTATTTGATAGAAATGTAAAAATATATGAAACTAACATTTATCTTTACTCTTGCTTGTATTGTTAATACCTTTGCTCAACTCTCACCACAAGCCTTAGACTCCTTACAGCAAGTGAAGTACATCAAAGCAAAGTATGTATTGCACGCCAGTCAAAACATTTCTTTAGCCCCAAGCAGACTCTATACGTTAAAAGGTGAAAAATATTATGGCGAATATGTAACCAAATATGACCACCGAGGCAGAGCTCTTGAGTTTTACACCGCAGGTTCAGAAGGTTATATCCCTCACAAACGCTATAATACCTATGGCAAAGACCTGCCTTTTGAAGCCGATATGTACGAATTCCATATCAAAATAGACAAAAAGCACAGCACCATCATCGACAATGGGGAAACACATCGCAATTTTCACTTCATCAAAGGCGAAAAGAAAATAAAAGTCCCCACCAACTCCCAAGGTCGCTTTATCATTTATGAGTATTTATAGAAATTATTTCTTATCTTTGTACGCTGGATAAGAGGAATTAAAAGATTGAGGTATCAAAATAATTTCATATATTTGCACTCTGAAAATACTTTGACACCTCAATTAAATTTTTTGATTATCAAGTTAATGGAATAAAAATAATAACACAAAGGTAAATTCTATTTTATATTGCATAAATATCTTAAAAAACAAATGAAAAAACAAAAAAAACAATATATGAAATTATTACTTATTAGTTTATTTTTAATAGGGACAGTGAGTTCTTGTGAAAATGTTGTTAATAATAACACTGAAAAAGATCCACAAAATGAATTATTAAGTATCGAATCTGATACCATATCTGATACCATATCTGACACCAAATCTGATACCATATCTGATACCATATCTAATGTACAAGAACATTGTGATTTTGACAGTTTTATTAAGGAAGAGATGGGCTATACAAATGGCGTTTTTAATAGCAAAGGAAGGCTTGATTTAGGGAACATTGATATAAGTTCAATGCTCTCTAAACCATCTTTTCCTTATGGGGTTATTCCTTATATTGGGTTTATTGATATAAAGATTAAAAGAAGATTAGAGATTAATTTTCTAAAAATAGAAAAATCAACAACAAATGATAGTCTTTATATAGCAAAAGGGAAAACAAAAGTTGGTAAAAATGTAAGATTGTTTGAAGGAGATATAAAAATCAAACATGTATATTTTTTTGCAGAGCATTCTAGAGGAGCAGACGATGAGATGGTGGGGAAAATAAAATCACAAGGAATTATTATTGCAGATTATTATTTTAGAGAAGATAAAAAATTATCAGCTACTGGTGTTTTTGAAGGAAAGGTTTTATTAGGATGGTATGTTAATAATAAAGGAGTGTTTTTATATGATGATATTGATGAATATTCAGATGACTATAGAAACAACCAATTTGTAGGGACTTGGACAAGTTATAAGACAGGAGTTAAAAAAGTAGCTAATTGGGGCATTTGTCGCATCCCTTGCTCAGGAGACTTAGATTGGGGTGCAGCTGAATTTTCTCCTGCTCCTGAATATAGAAAATATGGTTGGGAAGACTATTAACCTTAAATAAAACCCTTACCTTTGCAAAACAAAATATAAAACAATATATGAAATTATTACTTATTAGTTTATTTTTAATAGGGACAGTGAGTTCTTGTGAAAATGTTGTTAATAATAACACTGAAAAAGATCCACTAAATGAATCATTAAGTATCGAATCTGATACCATATCTGATACCATATCTGATACCAAATCTGATACCATATCTAATGCACAAGAACATTGTGATTTTGAAGATTTTATTAAGGAAGAGATTGGCTATTTAAATGGCGGTTTTAATAGCAAAGGAAGACTTGATTTAGGGAACATTGATATAAGTTCAATGCTCTCTAAACCATCTTTTCCTACCAATCCTTATATTGGGGTTATTCCTTATATTGGGTTTATTGATATAAAGATTAAAAGAAGATTAGAGATTAATTTTCTAAAAATAGAAAAATCAACAACAAATGATAGTCTTTATATAGCAAAAGGGAAAACAAAAGTTGGTAAAAATGTAAGATTGTTTGAAGGAGATATAAAAATCAAACATGTATATTTTTTTGCAGAGCATTCTAAAGGTTTAGAGGATGATATGGTGGGGAAAATAAAATCACAAGGAATTATCATTGCAGATTATCATTTTAGAGAAGATAAAAAATTATCAGCTACGGGTATCTTTGAAGGAAAGGTTTTATTAAGATGGTATATTAACAATAAAGGAGTGTTTTTATTTGATGATATTGAAGAATATTCAGATGACTATAGAAACAACCAATTTGTAGGGACTTGGACAAGTTATAAGACAGGAGTTAAAAAAGTAGCTAATTGGGGCATTTGTCGCATCCCTTGCTCAGGAGACTTAGATTGGGGTGCAGCTGAATTTTCTCCTGCTCCTGAATATAGAAAATATGGTTGGGAAGACTATAAACCTTAAATAAAAAACCCTTACCTTTGCAAAACAAAATATAAGTCAACATATGAAATTATTACTTATTAGTTTATTTTTAATAGGGACAGTGAGTTCTTGTGAAAATGTTGTTAATAATAACACTAAAATAGATTTTCCTACTGATAGTATATCAAGTTTAAATTTTGATGATAAAGCTGAAATAAACAATCCTCTTATAGGTAAAAAATTCTATTATTTATATAAAGGTGAAGATGATGGAGAACTCTTTCTTGCTGTACACCCTTATCTTGAAGGAGATGATGATATGCCTACAATTGTATTTATCAATGATATGCTTATAGATAATTGGAATACAATGGAAGGTAATAAATGGACCATAGAGAAAATAGAAGAAAAAGATACTCTGCTAACTTATTTTGTAAAGATGGAAGATGGGGATGCTTCTGATGCTTTATGTTTGAGTTATAATGCTAAAAAAGGATTAATGTATAATATAAGAAAAGATACAACCTTTATACTAATAGATTCATTGTATATTAACAAAATAAAGAAAATTGAAACAAAAATAGAATTTTCGGATGATTAATGAGATATGTAAAATCAAATGAAGAAAAATTTATCCACTTTAAAATCAAATCAACAATCTACTCACCCATTATCCTGTAAATTGGATAGACGGAATGAAGCTAAGCAGCAGCCATTTTATCGCTGTGCAGGACTTTGTTACCGATAGCCTTAGATAAAAAAATAACAATAAAAATTGACTTAGAAAATCTAAAAGAGTTATGAAAATTTCATTTATTTATATATTTTTTAGTTTGTTGCTTATAAATTGTAAGAACAATGAAGTTCAAAAATTCTTAAGCTATGAAAAAAAGAGAAATTAACATCTATTACCATTAATGATAAAACCTCAATAAATAATAAAAAAAATTTAAACAAACTATTTTATCGTTTATTAGAAATAGATAATGAGATTTTAATAGACACTCTTTCCTCTATTGAAATTAAAGGAGATATTTTAATGGATAGGTTGTCTATGGATTGGTATTTATTAAAAATAAAAAAGATTGATACTATTTCAGGAACTGTCAATATATACATAGGAGAAGAGTCTCAATATGAAGATGACCCTAAATTATATGAATGGGGTGAAGTAATGAATAATAGATATATTTATTATATAAAAAGAAAAGGAAAATATTTATCTATATCTAATAACCTAACAGTAGGTTATGAAGATTTATGTATAGATAAAGATAGTATAAAAGAAAGTAATTTAAAATATTATATCTATGAAAATAATGAATGATATGGAATAAAAACTAATTGAGGTGTCTAAAAATTAATTCAACTAAAAATGAAGAATGTAACTATTAAAGGAGAAACATCAAAAACAACGCAAATAGCACAAAAGGTAATTTATGCAGTTTTTGAAACTCTAAAAAAAGAACCCGAAGGGCTGCCTAAAAAAGATTTACTCACTAAAGTAGCTCCTATTTTTTCTTCAGATAACTATGCCAATAGTTTCCTTGAGAAATCAGGAGGACGCCGATGGGAAACAATACTCAACTTCTATAGCATTAACTGCACTAAAGCAGGCTTTTTAATTAAAAAATCAGGAAATTGGAGCTTGACTCAAGAAGGCGAAGAGGCTATGAAGCAAGGAGCTGCAAAGTTGCTCCAAACCATTAAGCAAAAATATAAAGAATGGCAATCCTCAGATAATATCGATACAGAAGTGGAGGAACCTGATGCAGAGGTTAATTCGCAAACACAATTAGCCTTTTTAGAAACCTTTAAAGATAAAGCTTTAGAGGGTATAAATGCTTTTATTAGAGCTAAAAACCCCTATGAATTCCAAGATTTAGTTGCTACACTACTAAAAGCTATGGGCTATTATATAGCAGAAGTAGCAAAGAAAGGTAAAGATGGGGGTATCGATATTATAGCCTATAAAGACCCACTGGGGGTAGAAGCTCCACGTATTATTGTACAAGTAAAACATTACACTGATGATAATAAAGTTTCAGCTCCAGCAGTACAACAATTAGCAGGAGTACTCAAAAGGAGTACAGATATAGGTATTTTTGTAACTTCAAGTTCTTTTACCTCTGAAGCAAAACGTGAGGCTCATAATAATACTAAACATATACAGCTTATAGACTTTACTAAGTTTGTCGAACTATGGGAAACATATTACGCCAATTTATCATTAGAAGATAGAAAGCAACTCCCACTAGAGCCTATATACTTTTTAGGTACAAACCAATAACTATAATATAGGAACTAATATTTATATGTACCTGCAGATAGTGTAGCAGCATATAAAGCACTTTTCCCTAGTCATCAAAGTTTGATAACAACCAAATAAAACAACACACATCAAGCCTCTAATGAGGAAACCAAAAGCACCGCTTATGCAATGGAGAGCGGTGCTTTTATTATCCAAACCACCCCCTTACCTATATATTATTATAATTCCACACCCCCTTCCCCCACATCCCTACATTTTCCCCCGCATATTTCCCCACCAATCCCCCCTTTTCTCCCTTTCATCCTTTTTTTACGCAAAAAAACTTCACTTCTCACATCACTGACAATCAACCGTTTAACAAATAAACTCAAAAAAACTTCAAAAAAAGTCTTGAAAAAATTTGGAGAATTAAAAAAACGCCGTACCTTTGCACCCGCAAATGAGACGAAAATTAGTCTTGTAAGCGTAAGAAAACAACACGTACATTGACATAATGTTGTACAGCACAAAACAAAGATTTAAAGAATTGAGTGAAACCTGAAGTCAATAACTTGAAAGTCGGTTTAAAACATTAAAGATTTTAACGATGAAGAGTTTGATCCTGGCTCAGGATGAACGCTAGCGGCAGGCCTAACACATGCAAGTCGAGGGATAAGCCTTCGGGCTGAAACCGGCGCACGGGTGCGTAACGCGTATACAATCTGCCTTTCACTGGGGGATAGCCCGAAGAAATTTGGATTAATACCCCATAGTATAGATTCACGGCATCGTGGAACTATTAAAGCCTTGGTGGTGAAAGATGAGTATGCGTTCTATTAGCTAGTTGGAGAGGTAACGGCTCCCCAAGGCTACGATAGATAGGGGTTCTGAGAGGGATGTCCCCCACACTGGTACTGAGATACGGACCAGACTCCTACGGGAGGCAGCAGTGAGGAATATTGGACAATGGTCGGAAGACTGATCCAGCCATGCCGCGTGCAGGATGAAGGTCCTATGGATTGTAAACTGCTTTTGTAAGGGAAGAATAAGGAGTACGTGTACTTTGATGACGGTACCTTATGAATAAGCATCGGCTAACTCCGTGCCAGCAGCCGCGGTAATACGGAGGATGCAAGCGTTATCCGGAATCATTGGGTTTAAAGGGTCTGTAGGCGGGCAGATAAGTCAGAGGTGAAAGCGCTTAGCTCAACTAAGCAACTGCCTTTGAAACTGTTTGTCTTGAATGGTTGTGAAGTAGTTGGAATGTGTAGTGTAGCGGTGAAATGCTTAGATATTACACAGAACACCGATAGCGAAGGCATATTACTAACAATTAATTGACGCTGATGGACGAAAGCGTGGGGAGCGAACAGGATTAGATACCCTGGTAGTCCACGCTGTAAACGATGGATACTAGCTGTTTGGTTGTAAGGCTGAGTGGCTAAGCGAAAGTGATAAGTATCCCACCTGGGGAGTACGTTCGCAAGAATGAAACTCAAAGGAATTGACGGGGGCCCGCACAAGCGGTGGAGCATGTGGTTTAATTCGATGATACGCGAGGAACCTTACCAAGGTTTAAATGGAGACTGACAGGTGTAGAGATACGCCCTTCTTCGGACAGTTTTCAAGGTGCTGCATGGTTGTCGTCAGCTCGTGCCGTGAGGTGTCAGGTTAAGTCCTATAACGAGCGCAACCCCTGCCGATAGTTGCTAACGATTAAAGTCGAGCACTCTATTGGGACTGCCGGTGCAAACCGTGAGGAAGGTGGGGATGACGTCAAATCATCACGGCCCTTACATCTTGGGCTACACACGTGCTACAATGGTCGTTACAGAGAGCAGCCACTGCGTGAGCAGGCGCGAATCTATAAAGACGATCACAGTTCGGATCGGAGTCTGCAACTCGACTCCGTGAAGCTGGAATCGCTAGTAATCGGATATCAGCCATGATCCGGTGAATACGTTCCCGGGCCTTGTACACACCGCCCGTCAAGCCATGGAAGCTGGGGGTACCTGAAGACGGTTACCGCGAGGAGCTGTTTAGGGTAAAACTAGTGACTGGGGCTAAGTCGTAACAAGGTAGCCGTACCGGAAGGTGCGGCTGGAACACCTCCTTTCTAGAGAAACCGATGTTATGGAAAGAAGGTTATCT